>OZ260076.1:287500-973750 GCA_965284335.1 Tabrizicola sp.
TTTGATCCATGGATGTCCGAATGGGGGAACCCACCTGACATTCTGTTATGTTTACGCAAGTGATGCATAATGGGGTGAGACAGGTACTTATCCCTGAATATATAGGGGAATAAGAGCAAACCCGGGGAACTGAAACATCTAAGTACCCGGAGGAAAGGAAATCAATAGAGACTCCGTTAGTAGTGGCGAGCGAACGCGGACCAGCCGATCTCTGAAGTGCGAGCAGAATGGTCTGGAAAGGCCAGCGATATGGGTGACAGCCCCGTATGCGAAGTACCAAGAGACATATTAAGTAGGGCGGGACACGTGAAATCCTGTCTGAAGATCGGGGGACCACCCCCGAAGGCTAAGTACTCCTTGCTGACCGATAGCGAACCAGTACCGTGAGGGAAAGGTGAAAAGCACCCCGACGAGGGGAGTGAAACAGTACCTGAAACCGGACGCCTACAAGCAGTCGGAGGGGCCTTGAGCCCTGACGGCGTACCTTTTGTATAATGGGTCAACGACTTGGTCTAACGAGCGAGCTTAAGCCGATAGGTGTAGGCGCAGCGAAAGCGAGTCTTAAAAGGGCGCATGAGTTCGTTGGATCAGACCCGAAACCAGGTGATCTAGCCATGAGCAGGATGAAGGTTGGGTAACACCAACTGGAGGTCCGAACCGACACCCGTTGAAAAGGGTCCGGATGACTTGTGGCTAGGGGTGAAAGGCTAATCAAACCTGGAGATAGCTGGTTCTCCGCGAAAGCTATTTAGGTAGCGCCTCGGACGAATACCCACGGGGGTAGAGCACTGCATGGGTGATGGGGGCCCACAGCCTTACTGAGCCTAAGCAAACTCCGAATACCGTGGAGTACTATCCGGGAGACACACGGCGGGTGCTAACGTCCGTCGTGAAGAGGGAAACAACCCTGACCTGCAGCTAAG
Organism: Tabrizicola sp.; assembly: GCA_965284335.1. Classification (GTDB taxonomy): domain Bacteria; phylum Pseudomonadota; class Alphaproteobacteria; order Rhodobacterales; family Rhodobacteraceae; genus Tabrizicola_A. The sequence goes on from OZ260076.1 coordinate 288,424, forward strand.
GCCCCTAATTCATGGCTAAGTGGGAAAGCATGTGGGACGGCCAAAACAACCAGGATGTTGGCTTAGAAGCAGCCATCATTTAAAGAAAGCGTAACAGCTCACTGGTCTAAATAAGCTGTCCTGCGGCGAAGATGTAACGGGGCTCAAGCCATGAGCCGAAGCTCGGGATGTGCAGCGATGCACGTGGTAGCGGAGCGTTCTGTGATATAGAACGCTGCGTATTTATAGTGCCGCAAGGCACTGTAGCATACGCACTGTTCTTTCTGTGAAGCCGGGCTGTAAGGCATCCGGTGGAGAGATCAGAAGTGAGAATGTTGACATGAGTAGCGACAAAGAGGGTGAGAGACCCTCTCGCCGAAAGTCCAAGGGTTCCTGCTTAAAGCTAATCTGAGCAGGGTGAGCCGGCCCCTAAGGCGAGGCCGAAAGGCGTAGTCGATGGGAACTAGGTTAATATTCCTAGGCCAGTGGGAAGTGACGGATCTCGAAGGTTGTCTGCCCTTATCGGATTGGGTGGGCCGCTTAGAGGTTCCTGGAAATAGCCCCACATCAGACCGTACCCTAAACCGACACAGGTGGACTGGTAGAGTATACCAAGGCGCTTGAGAGAACCACGTTAAAGGAACTCGGCAAAATGCCTCCGTAAGTTCGCGAGAAGGAGGCCCCGTCTGTAGGCAACTATGGGCGGGGGGCACAAACTAGGGGGTGGCGACTGTTTACTTAAAACACAGGGCTGTGCGAAGCCGTAAGGCGACGTATACAGTCTGACGCCTGCCCGGTGCTGGAAGATTAAGAGGAGGGGTGCAAGCTCTGAATTGAAGTCCCAGTAAACGGCGGCCGTAACTATAACGGTCCTAAGGTAGCGAAATTCCTTGTCGGGTAAGTTCCGACCTGCACGAATGGCGTAACGATCTCCCCGCTGTCTCTAACGTGGACTCAGCGAAATTGAACTGTGTGTCAAGATGCACACTTCCCGCGGTTAGACGGAAAGACCCCATGCACCTTTACTCTAGCTTTGCACTGGCATCAGGATTGTGATGTGCAGGATAGGTGGTAGGCATTGAAACCGGGACGCCAGTCTCGGCGGAGCCTCCCTTGAGATACCACCCTTCGCACTCTTGATGTCTAACCGCGGCCCGTTATCCGGGTCCGGGACCCTGCATGGTGGGGAGTTTGACTGGGGCGGTCGCCTCCTAAACAGTAACGGAGGCGCGCGATGGTAGGCTCAGACCGGTCGGAAATCGGTCGTTGAGTGCAATGGCAGAAGCCTGCCTGACTGCAAGTCTGACAAGACGAGCAGAGACGAAAGTCGGTCATAGTGATCCGGTGGTCCCAAGTGGGAGGGCCATCGCTCAACGGATAAAAGGTACGCTGGGGATAACAGGCTGATGATGCCCAAGAGTCCATATCGACGGCATCGTTTGGCACCTCGATGTCGGCTCATCTCATCCTGGGGCTGGAGCAGGTCCCAAGGGTATGGCTGTTCGCCATTTAAAGAGGTACGTGAGCTGGGTTTAGAACGTCGTGAGACAGTTCGGTCCCTATCTGCCGTGGGTGTAGGAGACTTGAGAAGAGTTGCCCCTAGTACGAGAGGACCGGGGTGAACGAACCACTGGTGGACCAGTTATCGTGCCAACGGTAGTGCTGGGTAGCTATGTTCGGACAGGATAAACGCTGAAGGCATCTAAGCGTGAAGCCCCCTTCAAAACAAGGTCTCCCTTGAGAGCCGTGGAAGACCACCACGTCGATAGGCCAGAGGTGTAAGTGCAGTAATGCATTCAGCTGACTGGTACTAATTGCTCGATAGGCTTGATTTGATCCAGTAACAGCAAGGTTACGGAAAAATCAAAAGCAACACATGCTCGCCAAAAGGCGAGATAGACTTGGAACAACACTGATGTAAGCCGCAAAATCCCCCAAGGAACAGCGGCTTGTCTCTTCTTCGGTTTGGTGGCTATAGCACGAGCAAAACACCCGATCCCTTCCCGAACTCGGCCGTTAAGTGCCGTCGCGCCAATGGTACTGCGTCTTAAGACGTGGGAGAGTAGGTCACCGCCAAACCTAAAAAGAGACAACTCCCTAAAAACGATCCAAAATACCCTTCCATATCAAATCCCGGAAGGGAACCAGCGCGGGGTGGAGCAGCCCGGTAGCTCGTCAGGCTCATAACCTGAAGGCCGCAGGTTCAAATCCTGCCCCCGCAACCAAATCTCTCAACAAAACCAAGGAGTTAAATGTTGAGCGTTTCGCTTGTGTATAAGCAAACGCACTTACCTCAACAACAACTCAACGTTACACGAGGCCCCCTTCGAGGGTGCGGATAATCGTCGCCAGTGCCGTCACAGCACCAATTCATAGTGCGTGCTGCGGCCGCCGCCTTCGCCCTTCCGCAGCAGCCCGAGATCAAGTAGCGCCGCGATGTCGCGGTTCGCGGTGTCCTGTGAGCACTTGGCGATGATGGCCCACTTGGATGATGTCATCTTGCCCTCGAACCCATCAAGCAGGCGGTTCAGTACCTTGATCTGGCGTTCGTTCAGCGCCAGTGCTGCGGCGCGTTCCCAGAACTGACCCTTGGCGATGACCGCCGCCAGGACGCCATCTGCGCCGTGGATGGCACGGCCGAGGCAGTCGAGAAACCACAGGATCCAAGCCGTGACGTCCGTTCCACCCTTCTGGGTGCGCTCAAGCTGGTCGTAGTAGACGTTCCGCTCGGTCCTGATCTGCGCGGACATGCTGTAGAACCGCTGCGAGCTTTCCTCCGACCGGGCAAGTGCCAGGTCGGCGATGGCGCGGGCGATACGACCGTTGCCGTCCTCGAACGGGTGGATCGTCACGAACCAAAGATGCGCCAGCGCCGCCTTGATCACCGGGTCGGTGGTCAGGGGCGCGTTGAACCATGTGAGGAAGGCTTCCATCTCCGCCGGGATCCGCGGTGCGGGTGGGGCCGAGTAGTGAACCTTCTCCCGGCCATAGGGCCCGGACACCACCTGCATCGGGCCGGTGCTGTCATCACGCCAATTGGCGACGATGATCTTCGTCATGCCGCTGCGCCCCGTGGGGAACAAAGCTGCATGCCAGCCGAAAAGGCGCTCGGCGGTGAGTGGGGCCTGAAAGTTCCGCGTTGCGTTCAGCATCACCTCGACGATGCCTTCCACATTGCGATCGGTCGGGGGCAGGGCGCCGATGTCGATGCCGAGCCGCCGGGCGAGCGATGACCGCACCTGTGTGGCGTCCAGCTGTTCGCCCTCGATCTCGCTTGTCTTGACTACGTCCTGCGTCAGGGTCTGCAGGACCGCCTCTTCACGCAGCTTGAAGCCCAGCGCCTCCATCCGGCCTATCAGTCGCCCTTGGTCGTGACGCACTGCAGCCAGGGGCGCAGCGATGCTGCCGTCCTGCCAGGTCAGCCTGGGCCAGTCTGGTTGTTCCCAGATGTACACCACATTCTCCGCGCTACGTGCGGTGATTGTGGGCCGCATTCTCCGCAAGCGCAAGGAAAAACACCGCAAGATATGCGGAGAATGATATGTCTATTCTCCGCACAACATCGACAGGTCTCGGATTTGACGCCACGCTGCGCATCTCAAATTGCCTTGATGTCAGAATACAGGCTCAAACTGTCATCAACGGTTGTTGCTGCTAGCGGGCTGAAACCAAAGCACGCACGACACGAACGCGTGGTTTCGTCGCTTGTCGGCCAATGAAGCTGTAGAACTCCGAACCACGGCCTGTGCACTCGCCAGTTGCAGTTCAAGCCGGTCGCAGCACAAGCTGACAGGGCACGACGACGAGGCCCAGTTCATTGATTCGACTGCAACAACGCCCTTTGCTTGGTTTCCTAGGGTCAGGACCCATTGATCTGCTTGAGGCCGCCCGGCCAGCGTGATTCAAGCTCCCGAACTGACGGGGGTGATCATGAGCAACCTTTTCTGGCTGACCGACGAGCAGATGGAACGACTGCGACCGTTCTTTCCGAAGAGCCATGGCAAGCCGAGGGTCGATGATCGGCGCGTGCTGAGCGGGATAATCTTTATCAATCGCAACGGGTTGAGATGGTGTGACGCGCCGCGAGAGTATGGCGCGCCCAAGACGCTATACAACCGGTGGAAGCGGTGGGGCGATATGGGGGTCTTCGCCCGGATGATGGAGGGGCTGGCCTCCGAAGGCGGCGAGGAGAAGGTCGTCATGATCGATGCGACCTACCTCAAGGCGCACCGCACGGCGTCGAGCCTGCGGGCGAAAAAGGGGGGCCCGACGATCAGCGCGGGCGTCTGATCGGGCGGACCAAGGGCGGGCTGAACACCAAGCTGCATGCCGTCACGGACGCCAAGGGACGGCCGCTGAAGTTCTTCATGACCCCCGGTCAGATCAGCGATTACACCGGAGCCGCCGCACTGCTGGGCAGCCTGCCCAATGCCGAATGGCTGATTGCCGACCGGGGCTACGATGCAGACTGGTTCAGGGAAGCGTTGAAAGACAAGGGGATAAAGCCCTGCATCCCGGGCCGGAAGTCTCGCAGCAAGGCCGTCCGTTACGACAAGCGCCGCTACAAACGGCGCAACCGCATCGAGATCATGTTCGGCAGGCTCAAGGACTGGCGCTGCGTCGCTACCCGCTACGACAGATGTGAACCGCCCCGGATTTATCGGAGGGTGATTTGTTCATATTTCAGGCGACCATATCGAGTGAGTTCAGGTTTGCATAGAACGCCTCCTCTGCTTCTGCGGGCGGGATATAACCGATGGGGCCAAGAAGGCGGCGATTGTTATACCAATCGACCCATTTCAAGGTTTCCCATTCGACCTCGCGCATCGATTTCCATGGGCCGATCTGGTTGATGACCTCGGTTTTGAAGAGGCCTATCACACATTCGGCAAGGGCATTATCATAGGCATCGCCGACGGTGCCTACGGAAAGATCGATCTCTGCCTCGGCCAGGCGCTCAGTATACTTGATGGACAAGTATTGGGAGCCACGGTCCGAGTGATGAACCAAGCTCTTGTTATCTGGCGTCTTTCTTTGCCAGATCGCTTGCTCCAGGGCGTCGAGCACGAACTGTGTCTTCATCGAGGTCGAGGCACGCCAGCCGACAATACGACGCGCAAACACATCGATCACGAATGCCACGTAGACCGTCCCAGACCAAGTTTGCACGTAGGTGAAATCTGAAACCCACAGCTTGTTCGGACGGTCTGCCATGAACAGTCGGTTCACCTTGTCATCTGGGCAGGGCTGCGATGTGTCAGGGTTCGTGGTGACAACCTTTTTGCCCCGAAGCACACCTTTGAGGCCCAAATCGCGCATCAAACGCTCCACAGTGCATCGCGCGACGTCCTGATTGCCTCTGAGCAAGACGTGCCAGATCTTCCGCGCCCCATAGAGCTTACGGTTGTCTTTCCAGGCGGCATCGATCTTGATGCAGAGATCCGCGTCCGACTTTGCCCGAGCCGAAGCACGATCAGGATCACGCCCGATGGCGCGACGCTCATAATAGGTAGACTGGGCGATTTGCAGCATTTTGCACATCGGCTCGACCCCGAACTGTCCCCTATGTTCTTCAATGAAAGCAGTCACTTGCGAAACGGGCGGTCGAGCTCCGCCATTGCAAAATATGCTGATGCCTTCTTCAGTATCTCGTTAGCCTGACGCAGTTCACGGTTCTCACGTTCAAGCTCTTTTATTCGAGCTTTATCGGCACTGGTCAGACCTGGCCGTTCGCCACCATCACGCTGGGCCTGACGCACCCAAACGCGAAGGCTGTCCGGCGAACAACCCAATTTGCCTGCAATCGCCACCAGCGCAGAAGCTTCGCTTTGATACTCATCGCGGTGTTCCAGCAAAAGCCGCACCGCGCGTTCGCGGAACTCGGGTGAATACGGCTTCGACGTCTTCTTCTTTTGTGCATGTTCCATAACGGGCAATTCTCCGAGAGTTTTGCCCTCCGGTAAACCCGGGGCGGTTCATTGTGGGGGTGAAGTGCCATCTCCTGCGTGTGATTGGGGTGAGCGTGGGAGCACGTCTGCAAATTACGCTCATAGTCTTCGATATCGCTCAAAAGCCAGCGAGTCCGGCCGGGTTCTACGCGCACAGCAATGGAAAAATTCCCCGCGCTTTCCAGTTGGTGAACGCCTTCAGTCTCTTGGCGACTGGCTCGACGGTTATAAATCCTATCATTCATGTGATAGCTGCCGTCATTCTGTCTTCTAAACAGCGCTCGAAAGCCAAGCCACATTTGGGCCATGCGCTGCTTCCGCGAGAACCGCTGTTGGCATTTTCCAAAATCGATTAGAATCTCGGTTTGGCGTCACTGGCTTGGTGGAAATGGCGGTGGGTCAACCGATCGCGGAATGTAGCCCATGTGTAGCCCAGAAGCAGACATATAAATGCACAACACCAGTCGCTGTAATTGGTCTTTACTGATTTCAAGGGGATAAAGTGGTGCCCGGAGCCGGAATCGAACCAGCGACACGCGGATTTTCAATCCGCTGCTCTACCAACTGAGCTATCCGGGCACTTTGCCGCCGGGCGTGCGCCCGCTTGGTGGGCGGGTGATACGTCAGGGTTTCCGCGCTGTCCAGAGGGATTTGGCAAAATCTTGCGGGTTTTCCGCTTATTGCGGGCGGGCAGGGGCATTGGCTGGGTCGGCGGGGTTTTCGTCGTCGATCGCTTCGGCGGGAATGGCATAGTCGCCTCGCAGCCAATGGGCCAGATCCACATCGGCGCAGCGGCGTGAGCAGAAGGGGCGGTATTTGGGATCGACCGCGCGGGCGCAGATCGGGCAGGTCATGCCAGCCCCCCGCCGACCAGTTCAGCCAAAGCCAACCGGTCGCGGCGGCGGGTGAATTCGTAAAGGCCCAGCGTCGTCCAACCCGCCAGCGTCACATCCGGCCCATCGCCCTTGAACGCGGCGCGGATCACCTGTTCCAAAATCGCGCGGTCTTTCTTGGGCTGGGGGGCGAAATCCACCACCACCTGACCGCCAAGCCCGCGCAGGCGCAGTTGGCGCGGCAGGTCGCGCGCGGCGGCGATATTGGCTTTGAGTGCGGCTGCTGGCGACGTGTCAGGGCCGGTGTTCACATCGACCGCCACCAGCGCGCGGGTGGGTTCGATCATCATATGCCCACCGCCCGTCAGATCGACCCGCGGGCTGAGAAGCGCGTCAATCTGTTCCAACACGCCATAAGCCTCGAACCCGCCAACACGGTCTTCGACCATGTCGGGCAAGGGGCTGGCCCAGTCGCGCCATGCGGTGTCATGGGCGCCGGGACCGTCGAGCAAGAGTTCGGGCGCACCGTCCAGATCGCCCAGCACGGCCGTGGCAAGATCGCGCATCGCAGCGATGTCGTCGGCAATCTCATCGGCATCGGCTTCGGCCGCGGCGGAACGGATGATGAGACCAAGCCGCGCGTCGGCCCCGGCCATGGCCTCGGTCGCCAGATCGGTGAGTGCCGCGCGGGTGTCTTCCTCGCGGATCGCCCGGCTGACGTTCAGGCCGGGGGCATCGGGGGTCACGATGGCAAAGCGGGATTTGAACAAAAGCCGCGTGCTGACCGGGGTGGCCTTGCCCGGCTCGGTCGGGGCGGAAACCTGCACCAGCAGGCGCTGACCGGGGCTGATGCCGGAAATCTGGCGCAGAAATCCCGAGGCGCCATTGGGTAGTTTGACAAAAATGCCGCCCTGGCCCTTCATCGGGCGGTCGGCCACCGCGCGATAGATCGCGCCCGGCAGAATGCTGTCGCCCTCGGGGTCAATCGCCAGCTCTTCCAAGTGGCCGTCAACTAACAGGGCGGCGGCATCGCGACCTTTGATACTGTCCAAAAGGACGACGCGGCCAGATGTCATATGTGTCTCCAGACGGGATAGCCTGCCGCTTGCAAAAGGGCGGCTGTTTCGGCCAAGGGCAGACCGACGATGCCGGTGAAAGAGCCGGAAATCCACGGGATAAAGGCACCAGCCGCGCCTTGGATGGCATAGCCTCCGGCCTTGCCCTGCCATTCACGGCCCGCAAGATAGGCGTTCAGCTCATCATCCGAAAGGCGTTTCATTTTGACAGCCGAAACGCTTTCGCGCGTCCAGACCCGGTCGCCGCGTTTGACGGCAACTGCGGTGATCACCTGATGACGCCGCCCGCCCAGCAGGGTTAGAAACTCTGCGGCCTCACCCGCGTTGCGGGGTTTGCCCAGAATGCGGCGACCAAGGGCGACAGTGGTATCCGCGCAGAGCACGATATCGTCGGGGCCGGCCTTGACCGCCATGGCCTTTTCACGCGCCAGACGCGCGCAATAGGGGCGCGGCAGTTCGGCGCGCTTGGGGTCTTCGTCGATGTCGGGGGGCAGGATGGCGTCTGGCACGATGCCAAGTTGCGCCAGAAGATCCTTCCGGCGCGGGCTGCCTGATCCTAGAATAAATCGCAACGCAAGCCGCTTACTTGAAGCGATAGTTGATGCGGCCTTTCGACAGGTCATAGGGGGTCATTTCCACCTGCACCTTGTCGCCTGCCAGAACCCGGATGCGGTTCTTGCGCATCTTGCCTGCCATCACCGCGATCAATTCATGGCCGTTGTCGAGTTCGACCCGAAACGTCGCGTTGGGCAAGAGTTCCTTCACAACACCGGGGAATTCGAGGATGTCTTCCTTGGCCATGGTCTCTCCAATAGGGGTTGGGCCCGAGTTGGAGATCCCAACGCAGGCATGGCCGGGCGTATGCGCCGGAATTTTGGAATTTTCAAGGGGGAATCGTTCTGCGCCCCTTGGGTGCTTTGCCAAGCTTTGGCCTCTGGCCGGGGAAGTTGGGCCAAGATTAAAATCAGCGATGTGGTATGCTGGCCTGGGTGAGGCGTTCGATTTGTTCGGGCCAATGGGCGTGGTTCAGCACGCCACCATCGCGGCGGACCTCGCGGATCGCCTCAAGGCTGATCTTGGCCATGGCCCAGCCCGGCGCGTTGAGGGCGGTTTCGGCCAGAATGCCGGTGGGCGGAAAGCCACGGTCAGGCGGGCCGTAAATGCTGGCGGCTCCGACGTTCTCATCGACTGCCGGGCAGAAATCGCACAGGCCCACAGTTGGGGAATGGACCACAACGCATTGATTTTCCAAGGCCCGCGCCATAGAGCCGACCCGCACGCGGGTGAAACCGGCAAGGCTGTCGGTGCAAGAGGGCGCGAGAAGGATTTCTGCCCCCGCCTCGACCAAAGACCGCGCCAAAAGCGGGAATTCGCTGTCATAGCAGATCACCACACCGATGCGGCCAAGGTCAGTGTCAAAGGGCGCAAGGCCCGTGCCCGCGACCACATCCCAAGTTTCGCGTTCAAAGCGCGTCATGATCTGCTTGTCCTGATGGCCAACAATGCCGTCGGGTCCGTAAAGCGTGGCACGGTTCACCGGGCGGGTGCCGGTAAAGACCGGCCCCGAGGCTCCAAGGATATAGACACCGTGGCGGGCGGCCAATTCCACATGCAACGCATCCAGCGCGGGTTTCCAGCGCGCCACCTCATGCAGACCGGCCTCAAGGTTTTCGGCCACCGCACGGCCGCCAAGGCTGGTCAATTCCATCGCGCCATATTCGGGAAAGGTCAAAAGCTGCGCGCCCTGTCCGGCGGCATCGGCCACCCAATGGGCCAGATGGGCGGCAAAATCGTCGAAATGGTCAAACCAAGTCAGCGGATAGGCGGCGGCGGCAAGGTGCATGGGTATGGCCTTCGGTCAGATGCAAAACGGGCGCGCAAGATTTTGCGCGCCCAGAGTCTTTCGCCGAAAGTGCCAGGTTACAAGACGAAATCCGACGCCGAAAGTGATGTGACCCTAACCAGTCTGCCCCGGCTATGTCGCGCCCAACTGTTGGGGCTGTGACAATCAAGAGTTCCGGGTGACATCAATTGCATCGCGAAATCACCATTTATCTGGCACCCTTAGCTGCCGCTAAGGTTCTGGGCTGATCGAGGCAGTCATGCATTCGGCGCAAAGTGGCGCTGTCACAGCGCCCGCATCCAAAACTGCAAGGGCTTTGTGCTTTCGCCGTCATCGCCCAGATCCTTCCACGCAAACTCGGCCAGCACGCCCGGCAGGGGCGCATAGCCGCGACCGCGCCAGAAGGCGTCATTCGTCCGGTAGGTTTTGGGCCGCAGCGGGTGGTCGTCGGGGCGCACCACGGAACAAAAGGCCACATGGCTGCGCCCATGGGCGCGGGCGTGGTCTTCTCGCAAGTCAAAGAACCGATGCCCCAGCCCTTGGCCACGATAGGCGGGCAGAAGCACCGATTCCGCGCCATAAAGGATCGACCCCGCAGGCAGGCCCATTTTGCGCAAGGGTGCCGCAAAGCCTTCGGCATGATCTTCCATAAAGGTCGAGGTTGAGGCGCCGACCAAAAGCCCGGCATCAAAGGCACCGACCAACAGCGCGCCGGGATTGTCGCGATAGGTGGTCAGATAAGCGCGCTCATAGTCCAGCGTGCCATCGTAAAGATAGGGCCAGTCGCGAAAGACCGCGATGCGCAGGCGCGCCACATCATCCAGATGCGCCTCCAGCTCTGCCCCGGTCAGGGCGCGGACCTCAACCATGCGAGACCTGTTTGATCCAGTCATTCAGGTTGTAATAGGTGGTCACGCGGGTGATTTTGCCATCTTTCAAGGTGAAAAACCCACCCGCAGGCAGGACATAGCGCTGACCGCGCGCTTCGGGCAGGCCGGGGTCTGTTTTCAAGTATTGGCCATGAACGACGAATTCAGCAGCCGCGCGCCCACCATCGGCACTGGCCATGATGACCATGTCTTTCAACTCTTCCTTATAGGTTTCCGACATATGCGCGCAAAATTCGGCAAAGGCGTTTTTACCCATGCGGGCGGTGCCCTCATTCACATGATGCACAAATTCATCATGCAGCGTGTCGATCATGCCGGCCGTATTCCCGGCGTTGAAGGCGGCGTAATAGGCGGCGATTGTCGCTTCGGCTGTGGCGCGTGTCATGCTGTCCTCCGGTTTTGCCAAGTATGTGCCATGATGATACGGAAGGGCCAAGCCGGAATGGGCCGGTTTGGCGCTAAAAACCGACGCGGGGCCGCCGGTGACGCGCGCCGGGCCGCCCGGTCAACGGCGCTTGGCTGAATGGGCTTTAACTGGCCGTGGGCTCGCCAAACCGTGTGATCAGCTTGTCCTTGATCTGATCGCGCACTTGGCGATAGGCGGCCATTTTGGCATCGCGCGTGTCACCACCCAACGAGGTGGGGTCGATGATCGGCCAGTATTCCACGGTCAGATGGTAGTGTTTGGTCAGATCCAACGCCAAGGCCTTGGAATTGGGTGACAGGGCGATGATCAGGTCATATTGGCCCAGATCATCCCCAAGTTCCTGCATTTCCTCAAAGCTGCGGCTGCGGTGGCGCGACAATTCGATCCCAAGCTCGGCACAGACCGCGACGGAAAAACCGTCGATCTCCATATCGTTCTTGACCCCGGCCGACTGCACATAGGCGCGCTGGCCGTAAAACCGCTTCATCAAGGCCTCGGCCATGGGCGAGCGGACGGCGTTATGATCGCAACAAAACAGTACAGCTTGCGGAAAATCGCCCACGCTCATCCCCAATGCAAAACACAGATCAGCGTGAACAGGCGGCGCGAGGTGGCGGTATCGACCACGGCCTTGCCCTCCAGCCGCTCTTGCAAGACGCGCGCGCCCTCGTTGTGAATGCCCCGACGCGCCATGTCGATCGCCTCAATCTGGCTGGGGGGCAGGCGTTTTACGGCGTCGAAATAGCTTTCGCAGATTTGGAAGTAATCTTTCACAACCTGCCGGAACGGGCCCAGCGACAGATGAAACTCGCCCACCGGCGTTTCGTCTTCTGTGGCGATCGAAAACACAAGCCGCCCTTCGCGGATCGCAAGGCCAAGACGGTAGGGGCCGGGCGGAATATCGCGCCCCTCGCGGATGGGCATCCCAAAGGAGTTTTCTTCCAACAGATCAAAGATCGCAACCTTGCGCTCTTGCTCGATTTCGGGCGTCGGGCGGGCAAGCCCTCGCTCGTCAATTTCAATGTGACAGATCCGATTGGTCATGGGCAGGCTTTCACTCAACAAGCCCCTGTGATGCCCGAGGCTTGGCCCTGTTGCAAGCCCATCGCGCGCTTAACGGTTCAACTTCGCCAGCCGTGCCGACACGCTTAAGCCATGGGCCTGAAGGCTTTCGCTGGTGGCCAGCCGCTCGGCCGCGGGGCCGATGGCAGCCAAAGCATCGGGCGTCATCTTGGCCAGCGTTGTGCGTTTGACGAAATCCAGCACCGATAGGCCAGAGGAGAACCGGGCCGAGCGCGCGGTGGGCAGCACATGGTTTGGCCCGCCGACATAGTCGCCAATCGCCTCGGGGGTCCATGCGCCAAGGAAAATGGCCCCGGCATGGGTGATCTTTGCGCTCAGCGCATCGGGGTCGGCAACGCAAAGTTCCAAATGCTCGGGCGCCACACGGTTTGACAAAGCGGCCGCCTCGGCCAGATCGCGGGTGATGATCACCGCGCCAAAGTCGCGCCAGCTGGCCCCGGCAATCGCGCGCCGCTCCAGCGTTTGCAGCCGCGCCTCGACGGCGGTGACCACACGGGCGGCGAATTCAGCATCCGGCGTGATCAGGATGGACTGCGCGCTTTCATCATGTTCGGCTTGGCTTAGCAGATCCAGCGCGATCCAGTCCGGATCACTGTCGCCATCCGCAATTACCAGAATTTCCGAGGGTCCTGCAATCATGTCGATGCCCACCCGGCCAAAGACCCGCCGCTTGGCCGCCGCGACAAAGGCATTGCCCGGCCCGGTGATCTTGTCGACGGGCTGAATGGTTTCGGTGCCATAGGCAAGGGCCGCCACGGCCTGCGCGCCGCCGATCCGGTAAACCGTGTCGACCCCGGCAATTTGCGCGGCCAAAAGCACAAGCGGGTTCACCACCCCACCCGGCGTGGGGCAGGTCACCACCAAGCGCTGCACGCCCGCCACCTTGGCCGGAATGGCATTCATCAACACCGATGAAGGATAAGAGGCGAGCCCCCCGGGCACATAAAGCCCCGCCGCCGAAACCGGCGTCCAGCGCCAGCCCAAAGTGGCACCGCTGGCATCTTGCCACATGGCATCTTCCGGCATCTGCCGCGCGTGATAGGCGCGGATGCGCTCTGCCGCCAGTTCCAATGCGGCACGATCCTGCGCTGAAACCTTGGCAATCTCGGCCTCGACCTCGGCCTTGGTAAAGGCCATGGTGGCAGGCGTCAGCGCCAGTTTGTCAAAGCGCTGCGTCAGCTCCAGCACAGCCGCATCGCCCCGGGCGCGCACGTCGGCAATGATGGTGGCGACCGTGTCATCCACATCGGGGCTGTCTTCGCGCTTTTGACCCAAGAGCGCGGCAAAGCGCGCCTCAAACTCGGTGTCTTGCGTGTTCAGGAACGTCGGCATCGGCCCCTCCGGCAGCTTTGCGCCCGTCCTAGGCCAAAGCTGGAGGCGTCGCAAGACGAAGGGGGCCTTCTGCCCCCTCGCCGCATGCGCGGCTCACCCCCGAGGATATTTTTCCCACATTGAAGGCAAAGACCGGGCCTGTCTTCAATGTGGCCCAAATATCCCCGCCGGAGGCCCTGAGGCCGGGCCGGGGCGCTTTAGCCGCCGAAATGCGAGAAACGATAGGGGCTGACGCCGTATTTCTTGCGGAAGGATTTCGAAAAATGCGAGGTTGAGGCATAGCCACAGGCCACGGCCACATCGGTGACCTTCATATCGGTTTCCGCCAAAAGCGCCCGGCCCCGTGCCAGCCGCAGGTCATTCATATAGCGCACGGGCGTTAGGCCGAGATATCTGTTGAACAGCCGCTCAATCTGGCGGCGCGAGAGGTTGAGGTGGGCCGCGCAGCCATCAAGGTCCAGTTCCTCTTCGATGCGCGCTTCAAGATAGGCCGCCGCCTGCAACAGTTTGTCATGCCTTGTGCCAAGCCGGGTGGCGAGGCTGGCGGTTTGGCTGTCGGCCTCGTCCCGGCGTTGGGTGAGAAGGCACATGTTCATGACTTCTTGGCCGAGTTCCGCGCCAAAGCGGTCTGAGATCAGCTTGAGCATCATATCGGCGGCCGCCACGCCGCCTGCGCAGGTCATCACCCGGTCGTCGATGGAAAACACCTGCCGCGAGGGTTCCAGATCGGGGAAGTTTTCGGCAAAGGCGGTCGTGTTGTCCCAATGCATGGTAAAGCGGCGGCCTTTCAGGATGCCCGCTTGGGCCAGCGCATAGGCCCCGGTGCAAAGCCCCCCCACCGTGCGCCCGCGCCGCCAAAGCCCGCGCAGCCAGTCGCCCAAGGCGACGCTGGCCTTGCCCTCCGGCTCGACGCCGGAAACCACGAAGACGATCCCCTCGGGCTTGGCCTGCGACCATGCGCCATCCACCACAACCGGCACGCCGTTGGAGCAGGCAACCGGCTGGCCATCATCTGACCAGACCGTCCAGCGAAACAGCACCTTTTGTGTCAGCTGGTTCGCCATCCGCATCGGCTCGATCGCCGAGGAAAACGCCAGCATGGTGAATTTGGGCAACAGCACAAAGGCCACGTCAATGCTTTCGGGTTTGCCCGAGAGCTTTACATGGGCAGAGCCCTTGGCGACATATTTCTGCTGGTCCGTCATCCGCACCTCGTCGGCGGCCAGCATAGCAGAGACGGGGGCGTGCTGCATCAGCGTCGAACACCCGCAAAGCGTGTTTGCCATTCGCTGCGTTCCTCATCCGTGATCTTGCGGAATAGGTTCTCGGGCACGGCAAAGCGGTGTCCGGGGGGCAAAAGGCGCACGGCGGCCTGCACATCTTCGGGCCAGGTCCAATCCTCAGACCCCAGCGCCGTCATCATGGTTTGGGCCGCGTCGGGAATGAAGGGCGAGGACAGGACCGCATAGATCCGGATCAGGTTAAGCGCGAGGCGGATTTGTGCCTGCGCCTGCTCGGGGTCGGTCTTGACCACCGACCACGGCGCGGCGGCCTGAAGATATTCGTTGCCAATGACCCAGATCGCGCGCAATTCGGCGGCCGCTTTGCGCACCTCCATCGCCTGCATGGCGCGGGTATAATCGGCAATCCGCACCCCAAGATCGGCGATCAGCGCGGTTTCCAAGGGGCCGAAGGTGCCTGCCTCCGGCACCGTCTCACCCAATTTTGACACTGCAAACTTGGTCACTCGGCTGACGAAATTGCCCAAGACATCGGCCAGATCCTTGTTCACCGAGGCTTGGAAATTGTCCCAAGTGAATTCCGCGTCTGACGATTCCGGGGCGTGGCTGAGAAGCCACCAGCGCCAGTAATCCGACGGCAGGATCGACAGCGCCTGATCCATGAACACCCCACGCCCGCGCGAGGTGGAGAACTGGCCGCCGTCATAGTTCAGGTAATTGAAGGACTTGAGGTAATCCACGAGCTTCCACGGCTCGCCCGAGCCAAGGATGGTTGCGGGGAACGACAGCGTGTGGAAGGGCACGTTGTCTTTGCCCATGAACTGGTAATAGGTCACATCCTGGGCGCCCTTGTCGGTGCGCCACCAGCGTTCCCAAGCCGCATCGCCAAGGCCATGGGCATCGGCCCATTCGGCGGTGCAGGCGATATATTCGATGGGCGCATCGAACCAGACGTAAAAAACTTTGCCTTCCATACCCGGCCAAGGCTGATCACCCTTTTTCACCGGGATGCCCCAGTGCAGATCGCGGGTGATGCCCCGGTCTTGCAGCCCATCGCCATCGTTCAGCCATTTCTTGGCGATCGAGGTGGTCAGGATCGGCCAATCGGTCTTGCTGTCGATCCAAGCCTCGAGCTTATCTTTCAGCGCGCGCTGCATGAGGTAGAGGTGCTTGGTTTCCCGCTCTTCCAGATTGGTCGAGCCCGAAATCGTCGAGCGCGGGTTGATAAGGTCGGTCGGGTCAAGCTGTTTGGTGCAGTTGTCGCATTGGTCGCCGCGCGCACTTTCAAACCCGCAGTTCGGGCAGGTGCCTTCGATATACCGGTCGGGCAGGAAGCGGCCATCATCGATGGAATAGATCATCTTTTCCGTGACTTCGCGGATCAGCCCATTTTGGGCCAGCACACCTGCGAAATGCTGGGTCAGCTTGTGATTGCGGTCGGATGACGAGCGACCAAAGTGATCGAATGACAGCCGAAAGCCGCGGGCGATTTCGGCCTGCACCTGATGCATCTCGGCACAATATTCAGCCACGGGCTTGCCCGCCTTGGCGGCGGCAAGTTCCGCCGGGGTGCCGTGTTCATCGGTGGCGCAGATGAACATCACCTCGTTTCCGATGGCGCGGTTGAACCGGGCAAAGAGATCGGCAGGCAATTGGCTGCCCACAAGATTGCCCAGATGTTTGATCCCGTTGATATAAGGAATAGCCGAGGTGATGAGAATCCGTGCCATGGCGCCCTCTTGTCATGTCGCGCCCCCTTTAGCGCAAGGCGGGGCCGGGGGGAAGCATCTCCCTTTGCTCTTGTCCTTGCCCATTCATCGGCTAACCTTTGATCAAAAGGAGCCTTGTCCATGAAACATATTCCCCTTGGCCAAACGGGCCTGAGCGTGTCGGAAATCTGCCTTGGCACCATGACTTGGGGCAGTCAGAACACCGAGGCTGAGGGCCATGCCCAGATGGACCGGGCGCTGGAGCGGGGGGTGAATTTCTGGGATGCGGCGGAAATGTATCCGGTCAACCCGGTCAAGGCCGAGACGGTGGGCCGCACCGAGGAAATCATTGGCACATGGTTTGCCAAGCGTGGGCGCGACCGCGTGGTTCTGGCCACCAAGGTCACCGGGGCAGGCCATGCCGAGGTGCGGGGGGGCGCGCCGCTGACGCCTGCGGTGATGCGTGCGGCCTGCGAGGCGTCGTTGCGCCGGTTGCAGACCGATTACATCGACCTCTATCAGCTGCATTGGCCGAACCGCGATGTCTATCACTTCCGCGATATCTGGACCTTTGATCCGCGGGGCGCCACGGCCGCCGAGACCGAGGCGCATATGGTGGAAATCCTTGAGGAGGCGGCCAAACTGATCGCCGAGGGCAAGATCCGCCATCTGGCGGTGTCGAATGAAACGGTTTGGGGCACGGCGAAATGGCTGCATCTGGCTGAAAAGCACGGGCTACCGCGCATGATGACGGTGCAGAACGAATATTCGCTTCTGTGCCGTCAGTTCGACAGTGACTGGGCGGAATTGGCCCATATGGAAAACCTGCCGCTTTTGGCCTTTTCGCCTTTGGCAACGGGCCTTCTGACCGGCAAATATGCGGGCGATGTGACGCCCACCGGCAGCCGCCGCAGCCTGAACCCCGGCCTTGGTGGGCGCATCACGCCGCAGGTGTTTCCCGCTGTGGCCGCCTATCTCGGCATTGCCGCGACCCATGGGTTGGATCCGGCGCAAATGGCCATCGCCTTTTGCCTCACCCGTCCCTTCCCCTGCATCCCGATCATCGGGGCGACCAATCTGGAACAGCTGGATATCGCCATTGGCGCGGCAGAGATTACGCTCTCACCAGATGTCTTGGCCGAGATCGGTGCCGCCCACCGCGCCCATCCCATGCCGTTCTAAGGGCTTGCGCAAAGGGGCAGGTTCTGACCATCTCCGAAGGATGGGGATGGCGCGCGCATGGGGTGTGGTGATGCGGTGGTTGGCGGTTTTTGCGGTGATGATGCTGGCAGCTTGTGTGCCGGGGCAGGGGGCCTTTCACCGCGCCGCGCCCGCGCCCAAGGCCAGCCCGCTGGCAACTGCTGTGATCGAGACGACCTCGCTGGATGCTCCCGCAGGCCCAACCCCGGCCGCGACTGGCGGCGCGGCGGTGCCGCCGCCACCGAAACCTGCCCCCTCAAACCGTCTTCCCTCGCCCGATGAGGCGGCTCTGGCACCGCCAGAGCCGACCGAAGAGGCCCCGCCGCCGCCCCCCGCATCGCCCGAAGAAGCGCGATGCCTGAAGTCTGGCGGCACATGGGCCACAGCAGGGGCAAGCGGTGCCAAGGCCTGTGTCAGGGTGACGCGCGATGCGGGCAAAGCCTGCACGCGTCAAAGCCAGTGTCAGGGCTATTGCCTGGCCCGTTCGCGCAGCTGCGCGCCGATTACCCCGATGTTTGGCTGCAATGAGATTTTGCAAAATGATGGCCGTGAGGTGACGCTATGTCTCGATTGATGCCGAAACTTGTCGCCTCTGCGCTGATTGTGATGCTATCCGCCTGTGTCGCCCGGACCCCTGCCGCGCCCGAGGGCAATTTCCGCCCCGCAGCCGGAGAGATTTATTCGTCCGCCGTGCTGGACAGCTCGAAACTGCCGGGGCGTTGGCAACAGGTTGCCAGTTTCGGTGCCGAAGGCTGCCGCGCGGGTGGGGTGGACATCAAACCCGATGGCCGCACCGCGTTTCGCCTCTGTCTAAATGGCCGCGATGTCAAAGGCTCGGGCCGTTTGGTGCCCACGGGGCCGGGCCGTTTCGCGATTGCCGGGCAGGATTGGTGGGTGCTTTGGGCCGATGGCGATTACCGCACGTTGGTGCTCGGCACGCCCTCGGGTGGGTTTGGCTTTGTGCTGAACCGGGGCGGCACGATTTCGGCGGACCGCATGATCGCCGCGCGCGAGATTTTGGAGTGGAACGGCTATAACATGGCCCTGTTCCGGCCGCTTTAACCGCTGCGCGTGCCGCGCAAGCTCAGCAAGTGCCGCGCCGCCTCGCGCGCGCCCAAGGGGGCCTCGCGCACCAGCCAGTCGAAATGCGCCGAAATCGCCGCCACCCGCGCCGGATCGCGAAAGCTGAGATAGGCGCGGCCGAGATAGATCACCGCCAGATGCGGGCCAAAGACGGTGACCGGGGCGGAATAGACGCGGTGGGCGTCGTAGAAGTAAAGCCGCAGCCCGGGGTAAAGCTCATCTGTCAGGTGGATCAGCCGGTCCAGCTGCGCGGCGCGGGCGGGGGCGGGCAGGCCCGCCCAATAACCGGTGCCCTCGGCGAATGAGGTGAGCTCGTGCAGGGGCAGGGCGATTTCATAGTCCGACCGCGCGCCGCGCAGGTGGTCAAGCTGGGTCTCGAAGGCCGAAATCGCCGCCGCCGCCTCCCCGCCCAAGGCATCGCGGTATTCCCATTCCACCACGGCGCGGGTTTTCAGCATGTCGGGCAGGGTCGCGGGCACATGGCGGATCTTGTAGCCCGCCGCCTCCTGATGCCAGCCGAAGATCGTCTCGTCAAAGAGCGCGCGGGGGGCGTCGGTCAGGCGCATCGCCTGAGACAGTGCGAGGTCGACGGGCAGGGGGGTGTCGGTGAGGCCCAAGAGCCAGTCGGCCGAAACCCCCAGCGCCGTGGCCGCCTCGGCCACGCCTTGGGCATTGGGCAGGCGGGTGCCGGGGGCCAGAAGGGCGGAAAAGGTTGATCTGTCCATTCCCACCGCCCGCGCCAGCGCGCTTTGGCTTTGGCCGCTTGCCGCCATGGCCTGCGCCAGCCTCTCGCGGAAAAGAGCGGCGCGGTTGCGTTTATCCGCCATCTGTTTTATTTTCCCAACAGTTGCGACTTTCTGCTGCGTAACCTCCAAGTTCCGGGCCGCGATTGCAAGTGCTAGCTTGGCCCCCAAGATCAGGAGTGGCAGATGACCCCCCAAAACCGCGAAATCGAATGGCCCACCCTTGCGATGCTGGCGCTGGCCTATGGGGTTTTTGCGGCGGGCACGCTGATATGGCCCCTCTCCCCCGTGCTGGCGGTGATCGTCACGGCGCTGGCCATCGCGCAATTCTCCTCATTGCAGCACGAAGTTTTGCACGGCCACCCCTTTGCCAACCAAAGCCTGAACGAGGCGCTGGTCTTTCCCGGTCTGACGCTGTTCGTGCCCTATATCCGGTTCAAGGATGCCCATCTCCAGCACCACTATGACCCGAACCTGACCGACCCCTATGACGACCCCGAGGCCAATTACATGGACCCGGCCGTCTGGGCGCGCACGCCGCGCTGGGCGCAGGCGCTGTTGCGCGCCAATAACACGCTGGCCGGGCGGATCTTGCTGGGGCCGGCCATTGGCACATGGTTCTTTTCCGGTCCCGATCTCAAGGCGATGTGGGCGGGGGATCGGCGCATCCGGCTGGCTTGGGCGCTGCATGGGATTGGCGTGGCGCTGGTGGTCGCGTGGCTTTGGGCCTTTACCGAAATGCCGGTCTGGGCTTGGGTTCTGGCGGCCTATATCGGCTATGGGCTGTTGAAGATCCGCACCTATCTGGAGCACCGCGCGCATGAGGCGTTCCGGGCGCGCACGGTGATTATCGAGGATCGCGGGCCCCTGGCGCTGTTGTTCCTGAACAACAACCTGCACGCGGTGCATCACATGCACCCCAAGGTGCCGTGGTACCGCCTGCCGGGGCTTTATGCGGCCAAGGGTGAGCATTACCGGCGGCGCAATGACGGCTATGTGTTTGAAACCTATGGCCAGATTTTCCGGCAGTTTCTGTTCCGGGCGAAAGACCCGGTGGCCCATCCGATCTGGCCGGTGCAGAAATCGGACCGCAATGATGCAGATGCGGCTTAGTCGCGTGCGTCTTTAGGCCGAAATCAAGGCGCCAACCTATTAAGGCGGAACGCCCGCCAAGCGCACCCCTTGGCCGGAATCAAGGCGCGAATGCGCCGCCGGCCCGCGCCCGACCTCCCCCTGGGAGGGCGCGATTGCGACGGTTGCCAGCAGAAATTCGGTGGGAGGGGTTGACGGATAAAGTGCCTAGAACGGGTGTTGGCGCGCCATCCCGAGGTCGGGCGCGGGCCTGTGGTGGTGTGGTGCGCAATGAATGCGCACCCTACGCTTGCTGCTATTTTCCAGCCAAATACGCCTCAATGCTAGATAGCTTGAGCCCGTTCACGCCAAGCCGAGCTTTGACATCGGCGGCATCAGTTTGAATTTGCTTTATTTCGCGTTCAATAGCTTCCACATTTGATAGGTCGAGGCGCATCGAAACCAAGCTACCCTCGATAAGCGTAGGTTTGCTAGAAAACGGTTTCGTGTTCGAAAAGAACACGCTTTGACTACCCGATGCCAACCCAAACCAACCAAACTTCCTAAATAATCGGTGTGCAAAGAAGAGCCCATAACCAGCATTATCCCAATCGCTCTTTTGTATGCTCTTCTTCTTCTTGAACATCTTAGCTTTGGAGGAAACACCCGGCATCAAACTATACATAAGTGCGCTGCGGTCAGTGAGGTTTTGAAATCTACTATCTTCAGATAGAGATTTCGAAAATCCTATGCCACGGTCTGCAATGCAGATTTCAACAGTGTCTCGCGAAGGCCAATACTGTGCACAAAACACCGCATTATCTGCTCCAGAGTGTTCGAACACATTTCTAAATACCTCTCGAAATGAAATTGCAAGAACTCGACGCAGGGATTCAGATCGATGTTGAGAAACGACCCGTGCCAACTGCTCGCAATGCGAATGAATTACATCACCAATGTGTTTGAATTCTTGCGCGGCGATTTCTTCCAATTTCTTGCGCTCTAAAACACTCAAAGGAATATAGCTTTTCCCACCAAACGCACCTTGTGGATAGGGATCACCCTTAATACTTAGCGCGTTAGAAAAACCAAGATTGTTTGCATAAGAATGATTCTTTAGGCCAGTGAATACTTGCTTTTCTTCTTTGCACACTCTGCGTCGGTGCCTGCAAGCCTTTGCCAGAAGAACCATACTGGTCGGGGTAAATAACTTAACATGATCGGTCTTGAACGATATCTTTTCGCGGACTGGCGCTTCGTAAACTTGCTTCGCAAAAGTGCAAAGATCTAGGCCCTGTGGACAATCAGGATTCCCATTTTGGCTGATTTCTGATTCAAGCTTCCAAAGTGGAGGTTTGAATGAACGATCAGCGGTTCGTGGTGACAGATGCCTTTTGGAAGCGGCTTGAAGAGCATCTGCCAGGCAAGGCCAGTAATGCGGGGGTCACGGCGAAGGACAACCGTCTGTTTCTGGAAGCGGTCTTCTGGCGTGTCCGGACGGGGTCGCCTTGGCGTGATCTGCCGTCTGGTTTCGGTAAGTGGAACAGCCAATTTCGACGCTTCCGCAGATGGGCCAAATCGGGTGTTTTCGAGCGTCTTTTCAATGCGATGAGTGGTGACCCCGACCTTGAATATGCCCTCATCGACGGTACCATCGTTCAGGTTCACCAGAAGGCGAGCGGCGCAAAAGGGGGACTCAGGCTCAGGCCATCGGCCGCTCTCGCGGCGGTTTGACGACCAAGATCGTGGCCCTCGTCGATGCGCTTGGCAATCTCATGCGCTTCATGCTGCTGCCGGGTCAGGCCCATGACATGAAGGGTGTAGCACCCTTGATCCGAGGCGTGTCCTTCGGAGCGCTACTGGCAGACAAGGCGTTCGATGCGAATTGGTTGCTTGAAGAACTCGATGTGCGGGGCGCAACTGCAGTCATTCCGCCAAAAGCCAACCGCAAGCAGCAGCGCGACTATGATGCCAACGCCTACAGATGGCGGCACCTGATCGAGAACTACTTTGCGAAAATCAAGGAATTCAGGGGCATCGCGACGCGTTACGACAAGACAGACTGCAGCTATGCCGCCAACTGGAACCTTGCCGCTACCCTCATCGCGTCACGTTGATTGTCCACAGGCCCTAGAAACTGAACGCTGGTAGGGAACGAAATTGTTGACATCTAAGTAGGGTACTCGCTTGTCAATTATTTGAAATACTCAATCAAGCACCAAAATCGCCGCTCTCGTATCGACTGTTGGGAGCCAACGGCAGGCCAAACCCTGCCATTGGCTGTGGCAGAACCTAGCGGTTAATTATCCATCTTCAACGCCGAAATAAACGCCTCCTGCGGGATCTCCACCTTCCCGAACTGGCGCATCCGCTTTTTCCCGGCCTTCTGCTTCTCCAGCAGTTTCTTCTTCCGCGTCGCGTCGCCGCCATAGCACTTGGCGGTCACGTCCTTACGCATGGCCGACAACGTCTCACGCGCGATCACACGCGCGCCAATCGCAGCTTGGATCGGAATTTTGAACATATGCCGGGGGATCAGGTCTTTCAACTTTTCCACCATGGCGCGACCGCGCGACTCGGCCCGGTCACGGTGGACCATGATCGACAGCGCATCGACCGGCTCTTCGTTCACAAGGATCGACATCTTGACCAGATGATCCTCGCGGTATTCCGAGATGGTATAGTCGAAGGAGGCATAGCCCTTGGTCACCGATTTCAGGCGGTCGTAGAAGTCGAACACCACCTCAGCAAGCGGCAGGTCATATTCCACCATGGCGCGGTTGCCGGCATAGGTCAGGTTCAACTGAATGCCGCGGCGGTCTTGGCACAGTTTCAGCACATCGCCCAGATAGTCGTCGGGCACCATGATGGTGGCCTTGATGCGCGGCTCTTCGATGTGGTCGATATAGGTCAGGTCGGGCATGTCGGCGGGGTTGTGCAGGTCACGCA
This sequence comes from Tabrizicola sp., assembly GCA_965284335.1. Lineage (GTDB taxonomy): Bacteria > Pseudomonadota > Alphaproteobacteria > Rhodobacterales > Rhodobacteraceae > Tabrizicola_A. The sequence continues at coordinate 311,831 of OZ260076.1, forward strand.
CCTCGCCGTCTTTCATATAGAGTTTGAACACAACCGAGGGCGCGGTGGTGATCAGATCAAGGTCATATTCGCGTTCCAGACGGTCGCGGATCACCTCAAGGTGCAACAGCCCAAGGAAGCCGCAGCGGAAGCCAAAGCCAAGGGCCGCGCTGGTTTCCATCTCGGTCGAGAAAGACGCGTCGTTCAGCGACAGCTTTTCGATGGCGTCACGCAGCGCCTCAAAATCATTGGCATCCACCGGGAACAAGCCGCAGAACACCACGGGCTGGGCGGGTTTGAAGCCCGGCAGCGCCTCGGTGCAGCCGCGCTTTTCATGGGTGATGGTGTCGCCCACGCGGGTGTCACGCACCTGCTTGATCGAGGCGGTGAAGATGCCAATCTCACCCGGCCCAAGTTCGGCGATGTCGACCATCTGGGGTTTCAGCACCGCGAGCTTGTCGATGCCATAGACCGCATTGGTCTGCATCATGCGAACCCGGTCGCCCTTTTTCATCACGCCATCCATGATGCGCACCATGACGACAACGCCAAGGTAGGAATCATACCAGCTGTCCACCAGCATCGCCTTTAAAGGCGCGTCGCGGTCGCCTTGGGGGGCGGGCAGGCGGGTGACGATGGCCTCCAGCACATCAGGGATTCCAAGGCCGGATTTCGCAGAAATCGCGATGGCGTCCGAGGCATCAAGGCCGATGACGTCTTCGATGTTTTGCTTCACCCGCTCCGGTTCGGCTGCCGGAAGGTCGATCTTGTTCAAGACGGGCACAATCTCATGCCCCGCATCCAGCGCGTGATAGACATTGGCCAGCGTTTGCGCCTCAACCCCTTGGGACGCATCGACCACCAAAAGCGAGCCTTCAACCGCGCGCATGGAGCGGGAGACCTCATAGGCAAAGTCGACGTGGCCGGGGGTGTCGATCAGGTTCAGGATATAGGTTTTCCCATCCTTGGCCGGATATTCGATGCGCACCGTGTTGGCCTTGATGGTGATGCCGCGTTCGCGTTCAATATCCATGCTGTCCAGCATCTGCGCCTTCATATCGCGCGCAGCCACCGTGCCGGTCATCTGGATGAGCCGGTCGGCGAGAGTGGATTTGCCGTGGTCGATATGGGCCACGATGGAGAAATTGCGGATGAGATCAAGCTGGGTCATGGCCGCGGATATATAGGAGTGCTGCCCGTCGGGAAAGGGGCCATATGGTGCGGTTTAATCGAGGGTCGAGACCTGATACTGCGCACGCTCCAGCCAATCGGGGTTGATCTCCACCCCCCAGCCGGGCGCGTCGGTGACGGTCGCATGGCCATCGGTGATCTGGTAGGGATCGTTGCGGAAAAGCCCGTATTGCCAAGGGTAGTAGTCGGGGCCTTCGATGGAAAACTCCAGATATTTGCCGGCGTTCGGGATCGCGCGCAACAGGTGCATGGTGCAGAGCGTGACGAGCGAGAGGTTGGCGGCGTGGGGTGTCACCGGCAGGTTCTGGGCGGCGGCCATGCGGCAGACTTCCATCGTGCGGTGCATGCCCCCCATATACATGATGTCGGGCTGGGCGATATCCACGGCCTTGCGGTCAAACATCAATTGCCAACTGGAATATTCGCAATCCTGCTCGCCCCCCGCGACATCCAGCGACAGGGCGGCGCGAACCTCAGCCGTCTGATCGGGTTCCCAATAGGGGCAGGGTTCCTCGAAATGGCCGATGCCCTGGTCTTGCAGGAGCTTGCCCACCTCAATGGCGCGGGCGGGGGAGTAGCAGGAATTGCCGTCAACCAGTTTGTCGATCCCGTCACCAAGGGCCTTGGACACGACAGGCACGACAGCCTCGGTCCGGCCCGGCCATTCGTCACTGTCGCGGCCACATTCGGCACCCACCCGCCATTTGAAGGCGGTGAAGCCATAGGTGTCGCGCAGGCGCAGGAAGCGGGCGGCCTCATCCTTTGGCGTGATGTCGCGCTTCATGGAAGAAGCATAGGCGCGAACCCGGCCCGGGCTGCCGCCCAGAAGCGTGGCAACGGGCTTGCCCTCGACCTTGCCGCGCAAATCCCACAGCGCGGTATCAAGGCCGGTCTGCGCGCGGCGCAGATAGCTGCCGGGGAACTTGTGTTCGCGCTCATAGATGCGTTGGATCGTGTCGGCAAAGTCGAGCGCGTTGGTTCCCAAAGCGTAGGGGGCCACCTGACGGTGGAAGATCTGCGCTGTGATGTCGGCGTTATAGGTGGACATCTGACCCCAGCCGGTGGCACCGGTTTCGGTTGTGGCGCGCACAAAGCTGACGGCGGGGGTGGTGAAGCTTTCCAGCTTGGTGATTTTCATGGCGCGCTCCCTTGTTCGGGGCAGGCTAAGATGGTCTGGTAAGGGCGGCGTGTCAGTTCACGACGCGGATGTCTGGTGGGCGACGGCGGAAGCCTCCGGCGGGAGTATTTGGGCCAAGAGGAAGTGGATGGGCAAAGTTCTGATTGTGGCGCATGGCCAGCCCTCGGACCCCGGTCCGGCGGAGGCGGCTTTGGCGCGCTTGGCCGAGGCGGTGGCGGCGGTATTGCCGGGCTGGGCGGTGGCCTCGGCGACCTTGGCCGCGCCGGGGGCGCTGAAGGCGGCGGTGGCGCGGCTGGGGCCGGGGTTTTCGGTGTTTCCGATGTTCATGGCCGGGGGCTGGTTCACGCGGGTGCATCTGCCGGGGCAACTGGCGGGGCTGGGGGCGCAGGACTGGCAGATGCTGGAGCCCTTTGGCTGTCTGGAGGCGGTGCAGGGGCTGGCGGTGGATCTGGTGGCCGAAAGCGGGGCCTCTGAGGCGATCATCGCCGCGCATGGCAGTTTCAAAAGCCCGGTTCCGGCCGCGATTGCCGGGCGTGTGGCAGGGCTGGTGTCGGCGCGTGGCCTGCGGGTGGCGGCGGGGTTCATTGATCAGGAGCCGCGTCTGGCCGGGTTGACCGGCTTTGGCCGTGCGGCCGTTTGCCTGCCCTATTTCGCGGCCGAGGGCGGGCATGTGGTGGAGGATATTCCCGCAGCCTTGGCCGAGGCGGGGTTTCAGGGGCAGCTTTTGCCCGCGCTGGGCCTTGATCCCCGGGTGCCGGGGATCATCTCCGAGGCCGTGCGCGAGCGGCGCGCGGTTTGCGCGGGGGCGTGCCGTTGGGGGTGATTGGGCCGTAGGGCGGGGTTCACCCCGCACCAAAGGTTCAGACCGTGTGCAGGTAGAGGTCGAAATCGACCTCGGACACGGTGCGCATGACGCGGGCATATTCGGCGGCCTTCACGGCGGTGAAGGTGCGGTGCATGTCGGCGCCCAGCGCTTCCTTGAGGAACTCCGAGCCTTGCGCCAGCTTGATGGCCGAGCGCCAATCCTCGGGGATGACGACGGTGGTTTCGGCCTCATAGCCGTTGCCGGTGACCTCGGGGCCTGGGTCGATCTGGTGTTTCAGCCCGTGGCGGATGCCCGCAAGCACGGTCGCGGCCACCAGATAGGGGTTGGCATCCACCCCCGCCGGGCGGTGTTCGATGCGCCGCGCGCGGATGTCGCCCGCCGGGATGCGCAGCGCCACCGAGCGGTTGTTGACGCCCCAGGTCGGCGAGACCGGCGCGTAGGACTGGCTGGCAAAGCGGCGCCACGAGTTCGCGTGCGGTGCAAAGACCAGCATCGCCTCGCCCATGGTCTGTTGCAGCCCGCCGATGGCGTGCTTGATCGTGTCGTTATACTGGCCCTCCACCGCCTCGACAAAAACGTTCTGGCCTTTGGCGTCTTGCAGCGAGACGTGGAAATGCATGCCGGAACCGGCGTAATTCTCATTCGGTTTGGCCATGAAACAGGCGGTGACGCCGTGGAGGCGCGCGTGCATCCGCACGAGGCGCTTCAGGCGCATCAGGTCATCGGCGGCCTGCATGACGTTTTCGCGGTAATGCAGGGTAAGTTCATACTGGCCCGGGGCGAATTCGGAAATCAGGGTTTCGGCCTTGATCCCGGCGGCCTTGGCACCGGCATAGACATCGTTGAACAGGGGAAGCATGCCGTGGAGTTGGTCGACCGAATAGACATCGGTTTTCGAGTTGCGGCGGCGGTCGAGGACGTCGCGCGCTGGGATCATCTTGCCATTCTGATCACGGTCGTTTTCCAGAAGGAAGAATTCCAGCTCAAAGGCGCCTGCGGGATAAAGGCCCTCGGTCGCCATGGCGTCCACTTGCCGTTGCAGGGCGTGGCGCGGGTCTGACGTCATCGGCGTGCCGTCGAGATTGTAAAGCGACAGGAACAGCTCGCCCCGGGGCGGGTTGGTGCCCGCAAGCGGCACCAGCGTGCCGGGGATCGGCCAAGCGCGGCGGTCGCCGTCGCCCTCGTCCCAGATGAGGCCGGTTTCATGCACATCCTCGCCGCAGATGTCGAGACCGAGGATGGAAATCGGCATGTGGCGGCCGGATTTGTAGATGGAGAGAAGCTCGTGCCGCCGGATGATCTTGCCGCGGCCGATGCCGTTCGAGTCATGCAGGATGATATCGAAAGCCTCAATCTCGGGATGGGCGGCGAGGAAGGCTTCGGCTTCGGCAGGGGTGGACCCGGATGGGCTGGTCATAGTCTTGATCTTTCAGGAAAAAAGTTCGGTCAGAACCTCGTCGAAGGCGGCGATCAGGCGGTCAACCTGACGTTTCTTCGTGGCGGGGCTGATCAGCATCATGTTGTGGAACGGCGCAATCAGGCTGCCGCGGTTGAGAAGGGCGGTATGGAGTGCCGCCTCGACCTGCGGCTGATGGGCATGGCCGGCCTCGGTGCCGTTATGAAGGGGGCCGGGGGCGCAGATGAATTCCACCCGCGCGCCGACCCGCACGACATGCCAAGGCGCCTGATGCCGTTCGATCACCTGCACCAGCCCATGCGACAGCCGTTCAGCCAGCTTTTCCATATGGGCATAGTTCTTGGCCGTCATCACCTCGCCAAGCGTGGCCTTGAGGCAGGCGAATTGCAGCGGGTTGGCGGAAAGCGTGGTGCCCATGCCGGAATGGCCGGACGGGCGGGCGGCGTTGGCCTCCTCGTATCGCTGTGCGATCTCGTCGGTCATCCCCCAAACGGCGGTGGGCAGGCCGCCGGCCACGCATTTGCCGACGACGAAGATATCGGGCGAGAGGGAGTGGACACGGGTATAGCCGCCAAGACCGGAAGAGATGGTGTGCGTCTCGTCGATGATGAGAAGCGCGCCGTAGCGGCGCGAGAGGGTGCGCAATCCGTCGTGAAAGCCTGCATCGGGCAGCACCATGCAGGAGTTGGTCATCACCGGTTCGGTCAGGATGGCGGCAATCTCGCCCGTGGCAAGGGCGGCTTCGACGGCGGCCAAATCGTTGAACTCGACGGCCGTCGCGCCAAGGGTCAGGTCGGCCACCTGGCCCATAAGCCCTTGGCGGTTTTGGGTTTTGCCATTGGCCAGTTCGACCATCGCATCATCCACGGTGCCGTGGTAGCAGCCGTTGAACACCAAGATCTTGGGACGCCCCGTAATGGCGCGGGCGACGCGAATGGCAAAGCGGTTGGCATCGGTGGCGGTGGTGGCGATCTGCCAGCGGAAGGGGCCGAAGAGCTTTTGCAACAGACGCCCCGCCTCAAGCGCGTCTTCGGTCGGCAGCATATAGGTGAGCCCGCGCTTGGCCTGATGGCGGATCGCCTTGGCCACCGGCTCGGGCGAGTGGCCGAACATGCTGCCGGTGTCGCCCAGACAGAAATCGTCGATTTCATAGCCATCAATATCGGTCAGCCGCGCGCCTTTGGCATGGGCGACCAAGGGCAAATGTGGCATGGGCCAGTCGGTCATCCAGTGCAAAGGGACGCCGGACAAAAACACATCAGCCCCATTGGCCAGCGCCGCCTTGGCCTTGGGACGTGAGGCGGCATAGCGTTTGGCCTCGCGCTGGGCGAGGGTTTCCAGCCGATCCTTGGCGATGCCAGCAATCAAATCTTTGGGCATGGGGCGACTCCATTGCGCAACTTCACGGTCTTATGCCGTAAAATTTGATCAAATTAAAGCGGGCGCAGGCGAATTTTCGACGAAAATTCGGGTGGCGTGGTCAGGCCTTAACCCGCACCTCGATCAGCCTTGGGCCGTCATGGGGTTGCGAGAGCGCCCAGTGCAGCGCTTCGGGGTCCAAGGGGGCCGAGGTATAGGGCAAGTCGCAGGCCGCCGCGAAGGGTTCCATGTTCAGCGGCGAGGGGTGGCAGCCGATCACCTCGGTATTGGCCGCGCGCATCGCGTCTGCGATCTCGTTATACGCGGCGTTGTTCCAGACAAGGAAGGTGATGGGCAGGTTTTCATCCACGGCGGTGCGCAACTCGCCGGGCGAGAATTGCAGCCCCCCGTCGCCGATCAGGCAGACGACCTTGGCGCCGGGCGTGCCGATGGCCGCGCCCACGGCGGCGCCCGGCCCATAGCCCAGGGCGCCATAGCCGGTGGCGGCGTTGAAAAATCCGCCCGGGCGGTCGTGGTCATAGTAGAGGTTGGCGGCATAAATCGCTTGGGTGCTGTCGCCCACGATCAGGCAGCCGGGCAGGGCGGCGCGGATCACCTCGACCATGGTCAGGCGATTGGGCATGAGGGGGTCAAGCTGGGCGAGTTCGGCGCGGGCCTTGTCGCGGGTGGTGGCGGCGCGGGCCGCACCGCTGCCCTGCTTGGCAGCAAGGAGCGGCATGAGCGCGGCCATGGTCGCGCCTGCATCGCCCTGAAGCCGCAGGGCGGCAGGCAGGCGGGCGAGTTGCTCGGCGCAGGTGTCGATGCGGATCATGTCGGGCCGCGCGGGCAGATCGCCCAGAACATACATGTCGTAATCGGTCCAGCCAAATTCGGTGCCGATGGCCAGCACGCGGGCAGCGGAATGGATCAGCTCGCGCACCGAGGAAAGGCTGGGCGAGGCGGGCACGGTCAGCGGGTGGCCATGCATGATCCCGCGCGCGTTGACGGTCTGGATCACAGGGGCGTCCAGCCTTTCGGCCAAGGCGCGCAAGGTCGCCTCCTGCCCCCGCGTGCCGCCGCCGGCAAGGATCACCACATCGGCGGCGGCATTCAGAAGCTCGGCCGCCTGTTCGACGCCTTGGGCCACGGGCCGGGCGGGCAGGGGGGCGGGGGCGGCAAGTGCTGGACACTCCATCGGCATCACATCGGTCGGCACTTCGATATGCACGGGGCCGGGGCGGCCCGTGGCCATGGTGGCAAAGGCCCAGTCGAGCGTTTCGCCCACCTGCGCGGGGTCGGTGATGCGCCGGGTGGGGCAGAGCGTGGCGATCATCGCCTGCTGGTCGGGCAGTTCGTGCAACAGCCCCCAGCCCTTGCCCAAGGATCCGCGCCGGTTGACGCCCGAGATCACCAGCATCGGGATCGAATCCTCGCGCGCTTGGGCCATGGCGGTGATGGCATTGGTCAGACCGGGGCCGGTGATGACGAGGGCCACACCGGGCTTGCCGGTGGCGCGGGCATAGCCATCGGCCATGAAGGCGCAGCCCTGTTCGTGGCGCGCCGTCACATGGCGCACAGGGCTGCCGGACAATCCGCGATACATTTCAACGGTATGCACGCCGGGGATGCCAAAGACCACCTCGACGCCGCGGGCATGAAGCCCCTCGACCAGTCTCATGCCAACGGTGTTCATTTCGGCTCTCCCATGGTCTTGGCGGCAAAGGTGGCGATGCGGCTGCAGGCCTCGGCCACGGCGGTATCGGGTTGAGTAAGCGACAGCCGCAGCCAGCCTGCAAGCCCGCTTCCGAAACTTTCGCCCGGCATGGTCGCCACGCCCGTGGCATCGAGGAGCGCGCGGGCAAAGGCGCTGCCCGACATGCCGCTGGCGCGTATATCCAAAAGCGCGAACATCCCTGCCTCGGGGCGGTGGACGCGCAGGCCAGAGCGGCCATGCAGCCGGCCATGGATCAGCGCGGCGCGGGCGGCAAAGCGCGATGCCATGCCACGGGCCACGGGCGAGCCTTGGGTGATGGCAAGCGCCGTCATGTCGGCGATGAAGGGCTGGCTGCCGAAGAGAAGGGTTTCGGACAGGGGCAGCATCCGGGCGCAGAACTCGGCCGGGCCAATGCACCAGCCCGAGCGAAAGCCCGGCGCGGCGTGGGATTTCGAGATGGAGGAGGCGACCACGGTCCGTTCGGCCAGATCGGGGAAATCCAGCGGCGAGGCAAAGGGCACGCCGTCGAACACCAGATCCTCATAGACCTCATCCGAGACGATCCAGAGGTCATGCGCGCGGGCGAGCGCGCCAAGCGCGGCGATCTCGGCGGCGCGCAGCACTGCGCCGGTGGGGTTGTGGGGGGTGTTCAGGAACAAAACACGGCTGCGCGGCGTGATGCGGGCCGCCACATCGGCCGCTTGCAGGCGAAAGCCCACCTCAGGGCGCAAGGCGACAGGAACCGCTGTCGCCCCAGTGGCGGCGATCAGCCCCTCATAGGTGGCATACATCGGGTCTGCCACGATCACCTCATCGCCGGGCCCAAGCAGGGTGGCCAGCACGGCATAAAGCGTGGTCTGGGTGCCGGGCAGGGTGATGACATTCTCCGGCCCAAAGGCGCGGCCGCGTCGGGCGCTGTAGCGGGCGGCCAAGGCGGCCAGCGTGTCCGGCTCTCCCCGTCCATTGGAATAGCCCGTGCGCCCCGCGCGCATGGCGGCGCTGGCGGCCTCAATCAACGCAGTCGGGCAGGGCACATCCGGCTCACCGATGGTGAGTTCGATCACATCCCGGCCCGCGCGGGCCATCTGGCGGCCAAGCGCATGCATCTCCCATTTCGCGCCGCCAAGCCCTTGAAGGCGGTCTGTCAGTGGTGAAAATCTCATGCTGCGGGATCTTTCGCGCTTGGGTCTTGGGGCTTTAGATCAAGGTTCACAATGGCCGAGACAGCGGCAAGCCCGATCGCCTCCAACTCTCCGGCGGCAAAGCCTTGGGGCAGGGCAGAGCCTTCCAGCCACAGCCCGTCAATCACCGCATTGCAGGCAATGGCATCACGGCGGCATTGCTCCGGGCTGGCCTTGCGCGGCAAGGCCGTGATCAGCCCTTCTAAAATGTCGCGATAGGCGCGGTAGCCTTGTTCATGGGTCTGGCGCATCTCGGGATCGCTGCGCAGGTTGTTCAAAAACCCCGCCCAAACCCCAAGCCGCAAAGGATCGACAACGGGCGGACGCAACGAGGCCGTCACAAAAGCCGCAAGTCGGGCCATCGGGTCATCGCCTGCCGCCATCAAGGCGCTGGCACTGTCTTGGGTCAACCGCTCCATCAGGCGGCGATAGGCGGCACGGGTCAGCTCTTCTTTGCTGTCAAAGTAATGCCGGATCAGGCCGGGCGTCACACCGGCGCGGTCGGCAATGGCGCGCACCGTGGCTGCCTGCGGCCCCCCATTCGCCACCAGATCAAGCGCTGCTTCGATCAGCGCATCGCGGCGGGTTGTTTCACTTTCACGGCGATAGGGGCGGCGGTCACTGGGCATATGCGGCTTGTTATACGTCTGAATAATTCGCGCAAGCCTGCGACGAAATGTCCCAAGGTGCAAGGTGTTCCAAACGGAAATTGTTGAAAAGGCCGTGAATCCTTTGTGGCGCAGTCAATCACGTCTCGCCCGAGACGTCTTTGTGAATGATGACATCGGCCTGCGGGTAGGCGGCCAAGATGGCCCGGCGCAGCCCCGCACCAATGTCATGCGCCTCGCGCAGCGATTGGCTGCCGTCCAATTCGATATGGATGTTCACAAAGACCCGGCTGCCCGCCGTGCGGGTTTTGAGATCGTGATAGCCATGCACGCCCGGCCAGTCGGCGGCAATCTTTCCGATGCCTGCAATGATCTCGGGATCGGCGCGCCGATCCATCAGCGCATCAAACGCCCCCTTGCCAATGCGCAAGGCCCCGAGCGCCAGCATCACAGCCGCACCAATGGCCACAACCGAATCGATCTGCCCCATGCCAAAGGCGGATGAGGCCCAAAGCGACAGGATCGCGCCGATATTGGGCAAAAGATCGCCCAGATAATGCAGCCGATCAGCGGCAATCACCCGGCTGCCCGTGGCCCGCGCCACCCGGCCTTGCCACCAGACCAAGCCCAAGGTCAGCACCACCGACAGCCCCATCACCACCATGCCCCGCCCTTGGGCCTGAAGCGGTGGGGTGTCTGGGTCCAAAAGGCGCTGGGCGGCGGCAAAGGCAATGACGCCTGCGGCCACCAGAATAAAAATGGCCTGACCCAAGGCTGCAATATCTTCGGCACTGCTGTGGCCAAAGGCGTGATCCTCATCGGCGGGCTTGGCGGCATAAAGCAGCGCCACCATCGCGGCCAGCGAGATCATCAGATCCATCGCACTGTCGGCCAAGGATGCGGCCACAGACAGCGCGCCCGTCTCGCCCAAGGCCCACAGTTTCAACGCCACCAAAAGGGCCGCCACCGTCACCGAGGCCGCCCCTGCGGTCAGGTTCAGCCGAATGGGGGCGGCATGAGACATGGCAGACACTTTCGCAAAGGCTGTGGCCGCGCCTTGGGCGCGGTTGGTGTGGTTGGGGGCAGGAGGCTATTCTGCCGTCTGTTTATTCCAAAATCTCGCCCGCATCTACGCCCCACAGCGCTGTTTTGAGCACCCAACCGCGTTCGCCTTGCACATTCATGCGGCACCAGTCCCGTTCGCAGGCCAAAAGCCGACCGATGACGCCGCGTTCAGCGATAAACATCACCGGGGCCGAAGGGTTGGGCTTCATACGGAATTCGGCGCGCTCTTGGCTGACCATGGCCGAGCGGACACCCGACAAAAGCGCATAATGCACCCAGCCGCCCAAGCCTTCGGAATCTTCGACGCGACGCCAGTTTTCATGCTCGGCCGTCACGCGCAGCGGCATGCCCGAGGTGGTAAACACCCAATCAATCCGGTGCGTCAGGCTGGGGCCACGGCGCGCGTTGCCCTCATTGCCCTTCAGGCTGACATAGCGCGGAATGGGCAAATTGGTGACCGCGCCCTTTGACGGATCGCGCGGCGGTTTGGCGCGTTTTGTGGTTGGCTGCGTGGCGTCAGCGGGGGCCGCTGCGGTGGTTGCCGGGGCGGTTGTCTCGGGCTGTGTAGGTTCTGCCGCAGGCTCTGATGCCGGGGCGACCGGCGGCGTTGCCGGATTGGGCCTTGGCCGGGGCGATACGGCCAGCCCCCCCTCGGCGGGCCGCTCGAGCGTGACCGTGCCGCCGCCACTGACCTGCGCCATGGTCACGCCCGACATCACGCCAAGCACGACGCCAACCGCAGCAGATCGGGCCAGAAACCGCCCGATGGCCTTAGTGCCACAACTTGAAAACCCACCCATTGCCCATGCCTTTCGCAGCCATTTCGCCGGATTGTCTCTTCGCCGGCCGCCGTTACCGCTCACCGGGGCTTGTGCCTTGCCCCGCTTATCGGCACTTTGCCATTCTGGGATGCGATTTGGAAGTGCAGGGAGGCCAAGAATGCCCGCAGGACGCCTGAGTGTTGTCGTGACGCGACGCTTGCCCGAACCCGTGGAGACGCGGATGAAGGAATTGTTCGATGTCGAGTTGCGTGACGATGACCGCCCGATGAGCCGCGAAGAGCTGGCGGCGGCCATGGCGCGGGCCGATGTGCTGGTGCCGACGATCACCGATCAGATCGACGCGGGCCTGATTGCCAAGGCGGGTGAGCGGTTGCGGCTGATCGCCTCGTTTGGCGCAGGCGTCGATCATATCGACGTGGCCACCGCCCGCCAGCGCGGGATTCTGGTGTCGAACACGCCCGGCGTGGTGACCGAGGACACCGCCGACATGACCATGGCGTTGATGCTGGCGGTCACGCGCCGCATCCCCGAGGGGTTGGCCGTGATGCAGGCTGGCAAATGGGAGGGTTGGGCGCCCACGGCCTTCCTTGGCGGGCGTCTCGGCGGGCGGCGCTTGGGCATTCTCGGCATGGGCCGGATCGGCCAAGCGGTCGCGCGCCGCGCCCGCGCCTTTGGCTTGCAGGTGCATTACCACAACCGCAAACGCCTGCGCCCCGAGGTCGAGGCCGAGCTGGACGCGACCTATTGGGAAAGCCTTGACCAGATGGTCAGCCGGATGGACATCCTGTCGATCAACTGCCCGCATACCCCATCAACCTTCCATCTGATGAACGCCCGGCGGCTAAAGCTGATGAAACCTACGGCGGTGTTGATCAACACCTCGCGCGGCGAGGTCTTGGACGAAAACGCCCTAACGCGGATGCTGGCCGCGGGGGAATTGGCGGGGGCTGGGCTCGACGTCTATGAACACGGCACAGAAGTCTCGCCGCGCCTGCGCGAACTGCCCAATGTGGTCTTGCTGCCCCATATGGGCTCGGCCACGGTTGAAGGGCGCTTGGAGCAAGGCGAGAAGGTCATCATCAACATCAAGACCTTTGCCGACGGCCACCGCCCGCCAGATCAGGTTGTGCCGGGGATGCTGTAAGGGGTGGCGCGGCCCTTTGACCCTGAGAGCGTTCTGTCGCGGCCCCTGATGGCCAATCTGGCGACGATGGAGGCTGAGGGCCCGCGCAATTCGCCGGTGTGGTTCATCTGGGAAAAGGGCGCCTTGTGGATGCTGGGGCATCGCTAAGGATCATCCGTGCGGCGTTTGCAGGCGGATCCGCGCTGTGCTGTGGAAATCGTGCATCTGGATGTGGAGGCTGGGGTGCTGTTGCATCTTGGCTTGCGCGGCAAAGCGCAGGTCTTGCCGATGGAGCCCGCGCGTTTCCGCCGTCTTTTGGCGCGCTATCTCGGGCCGGATACTGGCACGTGGAACCCGTGGTTCATCCGCGAGGTTGCCGCGATTGACGATCCGGACGGACGTTGGATCAGGCTGGTGCCGGACAGCACGTTTACCAACAATGTCTCATACTTCCGGACAGGGCCTGATCTGGCCTTTCCCTGACCGGCGCTTGCGCCTCAGGCGAACCGACTGGGCAGATAGGGCGCAAGTTCCACCGGCGGCTCTTTGCCCGCCACCAGTGCTGCCACGATCTCGGCGGTGATCGGGGCCAAGGTCAGGCCGATATGGCCGTGGCCATAGGCGTGGATCACCTCTGGTCCTGCGGTCGAGGGGCCAATCACCGGCACGGAATCCGGCATCGAGGGGCGAAAGCCCATCCACTCGCGCGAGGGTTCGGGCAGGTCGGGGAAGATCGCCCTTGCGCCCTCTACCAATTTGGCGATGCGGTGGGGGGATGGCGGGGCGGTCAGCCCGCCCAGTTCCACCGTGCCCGCCACCCGCAAGCGGCCCGACATCGGGCAGAGGTAAAATCCGCGCGTGGTGGGGCAGGTTGGCCGTGTCAAACGCGGCACCGCCATGTCCCATTCCACATGATAGCCGCGTTCTGTATCCAGCGGAACGCGGTCGCCCGCCTGACGGGCAAGGGCGCGCGAATGCGCGCCAGCGGCGATGATCACCCGACGCGCATGCAGCCGAAAGCCCCGGCCTTCCACCACAACCCCATCAACTTGACGCAAGATACGCTCGGCATGGCTTTGCAGAAAATTGACCTTTTCCAACACATTTGCCGCCAAAACCTGCATCATTCGACCGGGATCTGACAAAAACACCGCTTTTGGGAAAAACGCGGCACCGCCCTCAACCGACGGCAACCCCGGCTCCATAGCCGCAAGATCTTGCGGCCCGATCAGATCGACGCTGATCCCGTGGCTGCGCCGATAGGCCATGTCCTTTTCGGCCGCGCGAAAGGCGGCGGCGGTTTCGTAAAGATAAAGACAGCCGCGGTGCTGCAAGATATCCGCCCCGCCGATCCGCTCGGCCAAGGCCTGCCACAGGGGCGCGGCCCCGGTCAGAAGCCCCGCAAGCGCGGCGGCGTTGCGCGCGGTGGGGCCGGGCAGAGATTGCAGGGCAAAGCGCAAGAGCCAGGGCATCAGCGCGGGCAGGGCGGCGCGACGGATCGCGAGGGGCGAGGTCTTGTCGAACAGAAGCGAGGGCAGGTTTTTCAGCACATCGGGCGTGCCGACCGGCATCACCGCATAATCGGCGATGGTGCCTGCGTTGCCATAGCTGGCACCCATGCCGGGGGTGTTCGGGTCAACCAAAACCACCTCATGGCCTTGGGCAACAAGCCGTTCGGCCACGGCAAGCCCAACAACGCCCGCACCAAGAACCGCGATGTCTGTGGTCAAATGTTCCGTCATGCTCTGCTTGCCTTGCTCGTCATTCGCCGTTCCAGTGCTCTTCGCCACGAAGGCAGGGGCGAAGAGCGCCGGAACGGCGACGATGAGCCGATGTTTAGAGGCAGGATTTGAACAGCGCGAGGGTATTCTCGCGCGTCATCGCCACCGGATTGCCGCCGCAGGACGGGTCCTCGAGTGCCATCTCGGTCAACTCATCGAGATTGGGGTTGGTGACGCCCAAGGCGGTGAGGTTTTCCGGAATGTTCAAGGTCTTGCGCAACTCCATGATCGCGGCGCGGAAGCCGTCAAAGCCACCCTTGATGCCGAGGTAAGCGGCTGCCTTTTCGATGCGCTCCTCGATCGCGGGGCGGTTCATGTCCAGTACCATCGGCATCACGACGGCATTGGTGGTGCCGTGGTGGGTGCCGTAGACGGCACCGATCGGGTGGCTGAGCGAATGGATCGCGCCAAGGCCCTTCTGGAAGGCGACCGCGCCCATGGCGGCCGCGCTCATCATATGCGCCCGGGCATCAAGATCATTCGGGTTGGCATAGACCTTCGGCAGGTTTTCAAACACCAGCCGCATGCCTTCGAGCGCGATGCCTTGGCTCATCGGGTGGTAGAAGGGCGAGGAATAGGCCTCAAGGCAATGGGCGAGCGCATCCATCCCGGTGCCTGCGGTGATGAATTTCGGCATGCCGATGGTCAGCGCCGGGTCGCAGATGGTGACGACCGGCAGGAGTTTCGGGTGGAAGATGATCTTCTTCTTGTGGGTGACCGAGTTGGTCAGCACGCCCGCGCGGCCCACTTCGGACCCGGTGCCAGCGGTGGTGGGCACGGCGATGATGGGTGCGATTTTCGCGGCATCAGCGCGGGTATACCAGTCGTCGATATCCTCAAGATCCCAGACGGACAGGTCTTTGCGCTGATGGGCCATCAGCGCAATCATCTTGCCAAGGTCCAGGGCCGAGCCGCCGCCAAAGCAGATCACCCCGTCATGGCCACCGGCAAGGTAAACGGCGATGCCGTCGGCCATGTTCTTTTCATTGGGGTTGGGGTCCACTTCCGAGAACACGGCGGTGCCAAGCCCTGCGTTTTTCAGGATCGCCACGGCCTCGGCGGTGATGGGCAGGGATGCCAGCGCTTTGTCGGTGACAAAGAGCGGCTTTTTCACGCCAGCAGCGGCGCAATGTTCGGCCAGCTCGGCAATGCGGCCCACGCCGAATTTGATGGCGGTCGGGTAGGACCAGTTGCGGTTGGGGACGTTGTGCGTCATCGCATCAGACTTTCTTGAGGTGATAGGATTTCGGACGGGTTACCGACAGGAACCCGAGGTAGGAGAGCGAGCCGCCGCGGCCGGTGTCCTTGCAGCCGGTCCAGCAGAGTGCGGGGTCCAGATAATCGGCGCGGTTCATAAAGATGGTGCCGGTTTCAATCTGCGCGCCGATCTGGGCGGCGGTGTCGTAATCTTCGGTCCAGATCGAGGCGGTTAGGCCATAGGGGCTGTCGTTCATCAGCCGCAGCGCCTCGGCGTCGTCCTTGACCTTCATGATGCCGACCACTGGGCCGAAGGATTCTTCCATCATCACGCGCATCGAATGGTCCACATTCACAAGGATCTGCGGGGCGAGGTAGGCGCCGCCATCATCGACGGGGAAGTTCGCAGGATCAATCAGGGGTTTGGCCCCTGCCGCCACGGCCTCGGCGATCTGGTCGCGCACGACTTTGGCGAACCGCTTGTTGGCCATCGGGCCAAGGGTGGTTTCCGGGTCCAAGGGGCTGCCGAGCTTCATGCCGTTCACCCAAGCCACGGCTTTCTCGACAAAGGCGTCGAACAGGCTTTCGTGGACATAGATCCGCTCAATCCCGCAGCAGCACTGGCCCGAATTGAACATCGCACCGTCCATCAGCGTATCGACGGCGGCATCAAGATTGGCATCGGCGCGGACATAGCCGGGGTCCTTGCCGCCAAGTTCCAACCCCAAGGGGGTAAAGGTGCCCGCCGCCGCGCGTTCAATCGCAGCACCACCTGCGACCGAGCCGGTGAAGTTCACGAAGTTGAAGGCGCGACCCGCGATCAGGCTTTCGGTGGTGGCATGGTCCAGAACCACGTTTTGGAACACATCGGCGGGAACGCCCGCCTCATGGAAGGCTTGGGCCAGCCGTTCGCCCACCAGCAGGGTTTGCGAGGCGTGTTTCAGCACAACCGTGTTCCCGGCGATGAGGGCCGGGGCAAGGGTGTTGATCGTGGTGAGGTAGGGATAGTTCCACGGCGCGATGATGAACACCACGCCAAGGGCCTCGCGTGCGAGATAGCGGCGGAAGCGGTCCGTGTCCTCGATCATGCGGGGGGCCAGCGTCTCGGCGGCGATGTCGGACATGTAATCGGTGCGGGCGTTCACCCCGCCCATCTCGCCCTGACCATAGCGGATCGGGCGGCCCATCTGATGGGCAAGCTCTAGCGCGATGGTTTCCTTCATGGCGGTCAGGCGGGCAACCCCGGCCTTCACAAGCGCGATGCGCTCGGCCAGGGGGCGCGCGGCCCAAGGCCCTTGGGCCGCACGGGCGCGGGCAACGGCGGCCTTGGCGGCCTCGGGATTAAGCGGGGTGCGCTCGGCATAGACCGAGCCGTCAACGGGAGAGATCAGTTGGATGGGTTTCATGGTGTCACCTTGTAGGGTGCGCATTCATTGCGCACCATGTCTTTGGCGGGTGCGCAATGAATGCGCACCCTACGTTTCATGCACGTTCCAGCAATCTTTGCAGTTCAAAATCGGTCACGACGCGGTCGGTCTCCGAAATTTCCCACTGGGCGGCGTGGTGATAATGGTCCACCACATCATCGCCAAAGGCCGCGCGCAGCATGGCGGATTTGTTCAGCAAATCAGCCGCTTCGCGCAGGTTGTGGGGAATTTCGCGGATGCCTTGGGCGCTATACATGTCGCCTTTCAACTCCGGCTCCAGTTCCATCTTCTTTTCAATCCCGTCAAGCCCTGCGGCCAGCAGCGCGGCGCAGGCGAGATAGGGGTTCACGTCCGACCCCGGGATGCGACATTCGACGCGCACGGCCTTGGTATGTTCGCCGCAGACGCGGAAACCGGCGGTGCGGTTGTCGGCGGACCAGACGGCCTTGGTGGGGGCGAACATGCCGATGGTAAAGCGTTTATAGCTGTTGACGTAAGGCGCGAGGAAAGCCGTGATGTCGCGGGCGTGCGCAAGTTGACCGGCAAGGAAGTGCTTCATCACCGCCGACATGCCGTGTTCGTCCTTGTCATCGGCAAAGCTTGGCTTGCCATCCAAGGACCAGAGCGACTGGTGGATGTGGGACGAAGACCCCGCCTTTCGGTGGTCATACTTGGCCATGAAGGTCACGGATTTGCCCTGCGCATGGGCAATTTCCTTGACCGCTTGTTTCACGATCACATGGTTGTCAGCGGTGTCCAAAGCGTTGGAATATTTGTAATTCACCTCATGCTGGCCGCTGTCAGCCTCGCCCTTGGTGTTTTCCACCGGGATGCCCGCGCCATAAAGCCCGTTGCGGACCGCGCGCATCAGGCCCTCTTCCTTGGTGGTCTGGAAGAGGTGATAATCCTCGTTATAGCCCGAGATCGGGCGCAGGTCCTTCAACCCGCCATCGCGCAGGTTTTCATAAGCATTTTCAAAGATATAGAATTCCAACTCGGTCGCCATCATGGGTTCAAACCCCATGGCGCGGGCGCGCGCGACCTGACGTTTCAAAATGGCGCGGGGGCTGACGTCCACTTCCTCATGGCTGTGGTGGTCCAACAGATCGCCCAAGACAAGGGCCGTGCCGGGCAGCCACGGCAAAAGCCGCAAGGTCGACATGTCGGGGCGCAGCACATAATCGCCATAGCCCTTTTCCCAGCCGGTGGATTTATAGCCCGGCACGGTGTTCATCTCCATGTCCACGGCCAAAAGGTAATTGCAGCAATGGGTTTCTTTATGGCCGCCATCGCAGAAAAAGGCGGCGTGAAAGCGTTTGCCCATCAAGCGGCCCTGCATGTCGATGCAGGCCACAAGGACGGTGTCAATTTCGCCCTTGCTCACAAGGGTTTTCAGGGCGTCGAGGGTCAGAGTTCCGGGCATGTCAGCCTCATATAATCGGGTTTCAGAAGGCCCAAAGGGGCAAGGGACGGCGGGGTTATCCGCGCCCGCCTCCGAATTCGGGTTTTCTGGGCCAGCAATCGCGGGCGTTGGTCATTTCGGTCCTTTCGGGGAGAGTGCCCCCCACCCCATCCCTCCCCCACAAAGGGGGGAGGGAGGTGCTTTGCGGTGTAGGGTGGGGTTCTACCCCACCCTCAACGAAGATCAGCCAAAGCGATAGGGGCGCCCGGCCTTTTGCATCACCTCGTTATACTGCTTAAAGATCGCCACGACCTTGGCTTTCACCTCGCTCTCGGCGGCGATTTCATCCCAGAAGGCAACCGCCGCCTCTTCGACGGTTTTCCATTCCTCATCGGGGATGGTGGTCAATTGCAGCTTGCCGCCGTTCAGGCGCAGATCGGCCTCGCCCGCCCAATACCAGTGCTGGCGATGGTAGTGCGACTGTTCAAAGCAGGTGGCCAGCATCTCTTGCAGATGCGGCGGCAGGGCGTTCCAGCGGTCCATATTGGCGAAGAAATGGCCAATCCACGCGCCCGAGATGTTATTGGTCAGGAAGTAGTTGGTCACGTTCGACCAGCCCACGGTGTAAACTTCGGTGATGCCCGACCATGCGATGCCATCCAGCTCGCCCGTTTGCATGGCAACTTCGATGTCTTCCCATGGCAGCGTGACCGGCACCACGCCGAATTGGGTCAAGAAACGGCCTGCGGTCGGGAAGGTGAACACCCGCTTGCCCTTCAGGTCGGCCAGCGAATTGATCGGGTCTTTGGTTGCAAAATGGCACGGATCCCAAGCCCCCGCCGAGATATGCTTGACCCCGACCTTGGCGTATTCTTCTTCCCAGATCTCTTTCAGCCCGTATTTGGTGAAAAGTGCGGGTACATCCAAGGAATAGCGCAGACCCAAGGGGAAGTAGCCGCCGAACACCGTCACTTCGGTGGGGGATGCCATAGAGTCATCATCCGACTGCACGCAATCGATGGTGCCGTTTTGCATGGCTTGGAACAACTCGCCCGTCGGAACCAGCTGATCGGCATAGGAAAGTTCAATCTCCATCTGGCCCGCGGCCATGCGGTTGAACGCGTCAACGGCAGGTTTCACCACCTGCTCGCCCAAGGCGGCACCTGCATAGGTCTGCATCCGCCATTTGATCACCTCTTGCGCCCGAACAACGGTGGGGGCTGCAAGGGCTGCCGCGCCTGCAAGGGCACCTTTGGTGAGGAAGGAACGTCTGGTTGTCATCGTATAGCCTCCTTGGGTTGGGTGGATGGTGCGGGTTTGTCCCGACCTTTTGGTTATTTTGGATAAATGGTGCTGGGCAGCCAAAGTGCGAGGTCTGGCACCGCCATGATCAGCGCCAAAGTTGCAACCATCACCAGCACAAACGGCGTGACCGAGCGATAGATGTCGCCCATCGAGATTTCCGGCGGCGCAAAGGCGCGCATGAGGAACAGGTTATAGCCAAAGGGCGGCGTGAGATAGGCGATCTGGCAGGTCATGGTGTAAAGGACGCCATACCAGATCAGCACCTGATCGGGCGGGATGCCCAGATCCAGCCGCGCGACAAGCGGCACATAAAGCGGGGCCACGATCACCAGCATCGCGGTGTCGTCCAAAAACATCCCCATGATCAGGAACGAAAGCTGCATCAGGATCAGGATGGTCCAAGGCCCAAAACCAAGCCGCTCGGTGAACAGCTGATCAATCGCCTTGACGGCGCCCAGCCCGTCAAACACCGCGCCAAAGGCCAATGCAGCCAGGATCACCCACATGAACATGCACGAAATCCCCAGCGTGTTGCGGGTGGCGGTTTCAAACACGGTCCATGTGAAACGGCCCTTCAGGACGGCGGCCAGAACGGTGGTCGCCACTCCGATGACAGAGCTTTCAACAAGGCTGGTCCAGCCATTGATAAACGGCACCATCATCGAGGCGAAAATCGCAAAGGGCAAAAGCCCGGCTTTCAGCGTTGACATCTTTTCCGCCCAAGTGATCTGGGCGCGTTCTTCGGCGGAAAGGGCCGGGGCAAGATGGGGCTGAAATGCGCCGCGAATGGCAATATAGGCGATGAACAACGTCGCCATCAGCAGGCCCGGGATCACGCCCGCCAGCCACAGTTCCGACACCGGGGCGCGGGCGATCATGGCGTAAAGCACCAGCACCACCGAGGGCGGAATAAGGATGCCCAGCGACGATCCGGCCTGAATAACCCCCGTCACCATCCGCTTGTCATAGCCGCGGCGCAACAATTCGGGCAGCGCAATGGTTGATCCAATCGCCATGCCCGCCACCGAAAGCCCGTTCATCGCCGAAATCAGCACCATCAACAGGATCGTGCCAATCGCCAGCCCGCCGGGGATGCGTCCGAACCAGACATGGAACATCCGGTAAAGGTCATCGGCCAGACGGCTTTCGCTCATCACATAGCCCATATAGACGAACATGGGCAAAGACAGCAGCGGATACCATTTCATCAGCTTCATCGCCGCTGAAAAGCCCATGGTATGCCCGCCCGTGCCCCACAGCGCCATGGCCGCAACAACAGCGACAAAGCCGATCAGGCCAAACACCCTTTGCCCCGTCATCATCATCAGGAGCATGGATGAAAACATCAAAAGCGCGATCATATCCTGCGGCATCAGATGGTGACCCCCCGCAAGGTGGCAATGTCGCGGATCAGGGCTGACAGCGCTTGCAACAACATCAAAGTAAAGCCGACCAGCATGACCAGCTTGACCGGCCAAAGATAGGGCCGCCACGCCGTGGCACTGCGCTCAAGCCGGCCGATTTCCGGCAAGATCCCCTCGCCCCAGCGCAGGCCCAGCGAATAGCCAAAGCTCTCCGCCGCACCCCAGATCAGGATGGCCAGATAAAAGATCAAGGCAAAGACGGTGAAGGCATCCCATGCCGCGCGGGTGCGCGGGCTGCCCTTGGCATAAAAGAGGTCCATCCGCACATGCGCGCCCATCTGCATCGCATAAGGCCCGCCCAGAACATAATAGGCCACCATCACGAATTGGGCCATCTCCAACGTCCAAAGCGAGGGGTTGAAAAAGGTCTTCGAAATCGATGACCACATCAACACCGCCATCAGCGCGAACAACAGATGCATGGCAAAGCGGCCCACGCCGTAATTCATCCGGTCCACCAGCCGGACAAAACCGATCAGCGGTTGGGGAAAACTGCGCCCAGTCATGCGGCACGCTCCTCGGCCCGCAAAGCTGCGCTCAGGATCGGGGCCAGACGCTCGGCCATCGCCTCTTCGGCCTCGGGCGTGGCAATCAGGTCGTTGCGAATTTCCAGCATGGCATTTTGCAAGGCGTAGGGCGTGGCGTGCAAACGCAAGGTATGGGTCACATCATCGGCGGCTGAATAGGGCTCGTTCAGCTGTGCATTCAGCCCCGTTTGCCCGCTGGCCGCCAAGATCGACAGCGCCAGCGTCGGGTCGGCGTCATGGATGATGCCGAACTCTACGGCGCGGGCCTTGCCGTGATAGATGGGCGTAAAGGAATGGATCGTCACGATCACCGGGCGGCGGCCCATGGCGATGCGGGCGGCGATCAGATTGTGCAGCCCATTGGCCCAAGGCAGATAAATCGCCTCGGTCCGCGCCAGACGCTCGGCTGCCGAAATCGCGGCATTGCCCGGAATGTCATGCACCTCCGAGCGGGCAGGCATGGCGCCCGCCATGTCGGGGGCACGGTTCAGATCATAGATCAACCGGCTGACCGGGGCATGGATCAACGTGGCATCCAGCCGCCGCGCCAGCCCCCGCGCCAGCCCCAGCGCGCCGGGGTCCCAAGCAATATGGGCGCGAGTCTGCTCGGCCGACAGGCCCAAATCGCCCCAAGGCTGCGGCAGCGCGTTCGAGGCATGTTCGCACACGAAAATGACCGGGCTTTGCCCAGTGCCATTTTCCACATGAGGCAGGAACGGGCCCGCCGCTGATGAGTTGTCTTGCGCCCGCATTTTCGCGAGTCATCTCCCTGTTATGAACAAAAGCGTCCCCTAGGCTGCCCCCATCTGTCAAGAATGTTTCTTTTGAAAAATTTCTGTTACAATCGTTACAGAATGGAGGGATTCATGCCGCTGACCGCCCCGATGGACGAAGAACTGCGCCTTGCCATGCCCGATCTGACCCGGGCCGAGCGGCAATTGGCCAGCCATATCCTGACGCATTATCCGGTGGCAGCCCTTGGCTCGATCACGGCACTTGCGCGGGCCGGTGGGGTGTCCTCGCCCACGGTGGTGCGGCTGGTGCAAAAGCTTGGATATAAGGGATATTCCGATTTCCAGCGCGCGCTGCGGGGGCAGGTTGAGGCGATGCTGGTTTCGCCCTTGGTCAAACAATCGCGGGCAGCAGGGGCGCCCGAGGCCCATGTGTTGACCCGCTTTGCCAGCGCTGTGGCCGAGAACCTGCAAGCCACGCTCGCCCAGATCGACCCGGCCGAGTTTGATGCCACAGCCGCCCTGCTGGCCGATCCGTCGCGGCGCATCTTTGCCATGGGCGGGCGCATTACCCATGCGATTGCCGATTATTTCGTCACTTTGATGAAGGTGATCCGTCCCGAAGTGCTCTTGATGTCGGATATGTCGAACGCTTGGCCGCCGGCGCTGTTGGACATGAAGCCCGGTGATGTGCTCTTGGTCTTTGACATTCGCCGCTATGAAAACGCGGTTTTGCAGGTGGCCGAGGTGGCCCGCGAGCAGGGTGCCGAGATCGTGCTGATCACCGATCGCTGGGTGTCGCCTGCCGCCGCCCATGCCAGCCATGTGCTGCCCTGCCATATCGAGGCCCCCTCAGCCTGGGACAGCAACGCCACACTTTTGGTGCTGGTGGAAACGCTTTTGGCGGCGGTGCAGGGGTTGACCTGGGAGGTGACCGAGACGCGGATGAAGCGGCTCGAGGATCTTTATACCCGCACGCGGCTTTTCCGGCGCTATCGCTGAGGGGCGCTCGTCGGGCGCCGTCGGCTTCTCCTCGCGAGGGACCCCCGAGGAGTGACGAAGTCATCGACGAGGAGAGGTCAGGCCATGGCCTGCCGCCGTGCGCCCATCACCGCATTGCCCATCACCGCGATGAGCACCATGGTCCCGCCGAGAAGCGTGGCGGATGAGGCGGTTTCCCCCAGCAGAAGCCAGACCCAGATCGGCGCAAGGATGTTCTCGATCGACGACATCAGGGTGAGTTCCGCTGTCGGCAGCGCTTTGGACCCGTAGGTGTAAAGCATCATTCCCCCCGTCAGCACCACAGCGCCCAGCGCCATCGACACCGCAATGTCATGCGGGCTGGCCGAAACCGTTTGGCCCAGCATCGGCGCAAGGCCAAAGGCCGCCACCATCGACAGGATGCCCCCCATCAACACGATGGGCAGGCTGTCTTCAACATGGCCCCAGCGCAGGCTGACCGAAAACACCGCAAACCCCGCCGCCGAGATCAGCGCGGCGATATTGCCATCCATCCGCCCGCCCTCGATCCCGCCGCCGATCATCACGAAGATACCGGCAAGGGCGAGACCCATGGCCAGCCATGTGGTCAGCGCAACCCTTTCGCCCAAAGCGGCCCAGCCCAGCAGCGCGGCAAAGAAGGGGGCGGCAGAATAAAGGAACACCGCATTGGCCACCGTGGTGGCCTGCAGCGCGTAAAGCGCGCCTGCATAGGCCGCCACGAGCCCCATGGCGCCGACAACGCCCGGCAGTCCCATGGACCGCATGCTGGCCAGAACGCGCCCGCCGGTGCGCCAATGCAGGAAGGCCCACAAGACCGGCAAGAGCCCGGCCGAGCGCCAGAACATCACCGAGGCGGCCCCCGCCTCGTCGATCTGGCGCACCACAAGGCCGATGGTGGACCACAGGATGCCCGCCCCCAGAACCAGCGCCACGCCCTTGCCATATGTCATGTCGGTCTCCGTTTGGCCCATGAAGGCCCGGGCTTGCGGGCCGGGTCTGTCCTGATTGCGACCTTAAAGGGCGGGGATGGGGTGAGGGGCCAGAACTTCGCCGGCTGCCAAAAGCAGGTCCTCGCGGAACTGGTCAGCCACAAGCTGCACCCCTAAGGCGGCGCTGCCATCCCGCCCGGTGGTGACCGCCAGCCCCGGCAGGCCCATGAAGGGCGTGGCAATCAGCGGCATCTGGGCCGTCAGCACCCGGTCGAACCCCGCCTCGGAGGCCACATCCAGCTGATCGGGAAAGGCGGTTTCGCCCGAGACCGGGCAAAGGACCAGCGGCCACTCGGCCAGAAAAGACCGCCAGGCCCGGGTCAACCGCGCGCGGGATTTCAGCGTCTCCATCAGCCCGTTTAGGTCGATCTCGGGGCAATGCCGCGTCATCTGGGCATAGACGAAATTCGCGTCGGGGTCGTTTTCGGCCCGCAGCCCGGCAAGGCCAGAATGGCGGAACTCGGCCATCCAGAGCCGCAATTGCAGCGCCATCGCCTCGGCCCAGGGCGGGG
Organism: Tabrizicola sp.; assembly: GCA_965284335.1. Lineage (GTDB taxonomy): Bacteria > Pseudomonadota > Alphaproteobacteria > Rhodobacterales > Rhodobacteraceae > Tabrizicola_A. Next base: position 336,511 of record OZ260076.1, read on the forward strand.
TTTGCACGGCCTCGACCGTATATCCCGCGGCGCGCAGGGTCTCGGCGGCGGCGCGAAGTGCCGCGCGAACCGGGGCCGACACCTCCATGCCCTCCGGCGCCTCGACATAGGCCACGCGTTTTTGGGCCGGGGCGCCGACAAGCGGCATCGGCTGAGACCATGGGTCGCGCGGATCGGGCCGCGCCATGGCCGAAAGCGCCAGCCGCAGATCGGGGATCGAGCGCGCCAAGGGCCCCGAGACCGCCATCAGCTGCGCCCCGATCAGCCGGTCACCCCCCGTGGCGTTGAAGGCCGGAACCCGGCCAAGCGAGGGGCGCAGCCCATGCACCCCGCAGGCATAGGCCGGATAGCGGATGGAACCGGCAATGTCGGTGCCATGGCCAATCGCTCCCATGCCGGTCGCCACCGCCGCCCCCGCGCCGCCCGAGGAGCCGCCCGGCGTCAGCGCCGCATCCAGCGGGTTCTTCGTGGCCCCGTGCAGACCGTTGCGCGTGAACCAGCGCAGCGAAAAGGCGGGCGTATTGGTGCGCCCGACAATCACCGCGCCGGCCCGGCGCAGGTTGGCCACCACCGGGTTGTCCTCGGTTGCGATCAGGTCCTTCTGGCTGACCAGCCCGTTCGTCGTGGCATGGCCCGCCTGATCGACGATCACCTTGATCGTCACCGGCACACCCGCCAGCGGGCCGGGATCCTCGCCCCGGGCAAAGGCCGCATCCACCGCGTCGGCGGCGGCCAAGGCCTCGTCCGGCATGTTCTGGACAATGGCGTTAAGTGCAGGGTTCTTAGCGGCGATCCGGGCCAGGCTTGCCTCGGCCACCTCGCGCGCACTGACCTTGCGCGCCGCGATAAGTGCTGCGGTTTCGCAGGCGGTCAGGCTTGCCAGATCGTCCATCTCAATAGCCCCGCGCGCGGTCGACAAGGTTCAAAAACGGCTCGCCCGCCTGTCCGCGCCGGATGTTTTCGGCAATCACCTCGGATGAGGTATCGGGGCGGGTATCGGCGGCGATATGGGGGGTGACGGTGACGTGGGGATGGGCCCAGAACGGGTGGTCTTGGGGCAGGGGTTCCACGCGGAACACATCCAGCGTGGCATGGCCGATCTGGCCTGCGTCAAGCGCGGCCAGAAGGGCTGCGTCGTCGATCAGCGCGCCGCGTCCGGGGTTCAGGATCACCGCGCCGGGTTTGCACCAGCCAAGGGTTTCGGCGTTCAGCGTGTTTTCGGTGTCGGGCGTGCGCGGCAGAAGGGTGACGATCAGATCGGCCCCCGAAAGCGCGGCTTTCAGCCCCGCGCGGCCGTGATGGGTGACGATGCCGGGCAGCGATTTCGGCGCCCGGCTCCAGCCCTCGACTTGAAACCCCAGCGATTGCAGGGCCCGCGCGCAGGCCTCGCCCAAGGCGCCGATGCCCAGCATCGCCACCTTGCGATCCCGCGCCAATGGCGGGCAATCGGGGTTCCAGATGCGGTTTGGGTTGACGATATAGCTGTCCAACCAAAGGTGGTGGCGCAAGGCATGGCCCAACACCCATTCCACCATGCCCATGGTCAAGGCAGGATCTACCATGCGGCACAAAGGCTGGGTCAGCGTGGCATTGCCCACGATCCGCTCCACCCCGGCCCAAAGGCTGAGCACCGCCTTGCAGCGCGTGTAGGGGGTGAAATCCTGCAAGGTCGAGGAGGGGGCGTAGACGATGTAATCCACCGTCTCGGGCGGGGCCTCTTGCACCAGATTGGCGGCAACACCCGCCTTGGCCAGCGCGGTTTCCAAAGGCGCGCGATAGCGTTCCCAATTGCCGGGACCTGCGGCCATGAGGATGGTAAGGGGCATTGCGGACGTCCTTCGGCAGGGCTGACTTCGCCAACATGGTAGAAAGGCGGCGCGGCGGGCACAAGCCGGATGGCAGGCAGACTTTTTGGGAGAGCGTGCGCGCCAAAAAGCAACCTAAAGAAGAAATTCCTGCTTAAATTTGAGACAATCTTTTGACAAACTGGCGCTGCGAATCTTGTGCCACGGCGAGACTTGATAGGGTGATGGTCTCTTTGGCTTGATAAGATTCTCAGTTTTTCAGTAGCTTAGGAGATTTACGCATGGCCAATATTTCAGGAACTTCGGGCAATGACTCTCTCGTCGGAACGGCCGAGAATGATCACATTCATGGTCATGCAGGAAACGATACCATAATCGGCAATGGCGGTCAGGATCACATCAGCGCCGGGGCTGGCGATGATCGGGTCATCCACCATGGCCGCGGTGGTGGCATTTACGGCGGCGCGGGCAATGATTATCTTGAAGCCAGCAAGACCGGCTATGGCCAGTTTCACATTTGGGGCGATACCGGGAACGACCGCATCGTCATGAGCCTGACCAACAACTCTGGCTGGGGCAGCCAAGCCTATCACGTCTATGGTGGCGAAGGTGCGGATCGGTTCGAGTTCACCAATGCAGGCAGCACCAACCTTTATTCCTTTACCCGGATTGACGATTTTGACGCCAGCCGCGATTCCATCTGGGTGAATGGCCAGCAGCTCAATCTCAACGCGCTGCCCGCCAACATGAGGATCGTGAATTATGTGGGTCAGCAGTTTTTGCTGATTGGAAGCAATGTGGTGATCGCGCTGGAAGGCGCGCGGCTGTCCGATGAGTTTTCAGGCTTTGGCGTCTCGCAGGGCGAAGAGGCACATTTTTGGTCGATGACCAGCGCTGCGACCGGGTTTCCAACGGCGATTTTCAATCAACCGACCGTGGCCTTCATCGATCAGGTGAATTTCGTGCCCTATGCCACCTATTCCGCCTTTGATGCCGGGTTGAACCGGATTGCCACAGACGGCGTGGCCAATGGTGTTTCGGTGCCGGTCAATGGCTCGGCAGCCGGTGATTATATCTGGGTTTGGGATTCAGCTCTGACCAGCAATGTCATCAATGGTCTTGGCGGCAATGACGTCATCGACGCCAATACGGGCCGTGATACCGTTTATGGCGGCGATGGCGATGATCTGATCGCCGGTGGGATCGACCGCGATACGCTTTATGGCGACAACGGGAATGATCAGATCTGGGGCGGCAGCCAGAACGACGTGCTGTTTGGCGGGGCCGGGAATGATCGGCTGCATGGCGGCACCGGCAATGACGTGCTGAACGGGGGGCTTGGCAATGACACCCTGCATGGAGATGAGGGCCATGATCTGCTGCGCGGTGATGATGGCAACGACAACATGGGTGGTCTGAACGGCAATGACACGCTCTTTGGCGGCGCGGGCAATGACATTGTGAACGGCAATGACGGCAATGACGACGTGCGCGGCGATGATGGGAATGACAATATCAGCGGCCAGAACGGCAATGACCGGCTTTACGGCGGCACCGGCAATGACACGCTGACCGGCGGCAATGACAATGACAGCCTGTGGGGGGACGCGGGCAATGACAGTCTTGTCGGCGGTGCAGGCAATGACCGCATCCAAGGTGGTGCGGGGCGTGACAGCGCCACGGGCAGTTCGGGCAATGATGTCTTTGTGTTCCAAACGGGCGACATGACCAATTGGGGCGCGACCACCGGCACCACGGCTGAGCGTATGGCGCAGTTGGATCTGATCACCGATTTCGTCATCGGTCAGGACAAGATCCACTTTGCCGGCATTTCCGGTATTACCTCGGTGTCGGACTTTACGGTGTGGCAATACACCGTCGGAACAAATGTGCATTTCGCAATGAGTCACAGCGCAACTGGGCAGCGGATTTTGGTTGATGTGGCCGACACGGTCACATGGTCGCAGTTCACCGCCAGCACGAATTTTATCTTTAGCTGATGGCATCGGCTGGGGCGGCGATCTTGCAGGCCGCCCCAGCCCTTATCGGCGCGTGATGGTGCTTTGCATTTGGGCCCGATTTACCGGGCCAACCCAGAATTTCGCGGCAGAACGTCTTTGTTCAACGTCCTGAAAAACAACCGTTTTCGATCCGCGGTATGGCCGCGTCACAGCCTGATCTGCACGCCGTTTGCAAAGATCAGAGCAGGCTTGCCGATTGCGCGGGCGGATGCTTGATCTTTCACCCATGGCGAGTGAAATTGCCGCCCAAAGGCGCTCCGATTGTGGGCCGCCGAAGGAGTGCAATCTGTGAACAGCCATCGTGACCTGCCCATGACCCTCCGCGCTCGGACGGCTGCATTTCTTGAACGCCCCATCGTGGGCCAACTGATTGTTGGCGTGATCGTCTTTAACGCCTTTATTCTTGGGCTGGAAACCTCGGACAGTGCCATGGCGCGGGCAGGGGAGCTGATCTTGTTGCTTGACCGGCTGTGCCTGTCGATTTTTGTCATCGAGCTGGCGGCCAAGCTGTTTGCCCAAGGCACAAGGTTCTTTCGCAGCGGTTGGAATATCTTTGATTTCATCATCGTCGGCATCGCCCTCTTTCCTGCAAGCGGGGGCCTGTCGGTGCTGCGCGCGCTGCGGATTCTGCGGGTGCTGCGGGTGGTGTCGGTGCTGCCCTCGCTGCGCCGCGTTGTCGAAGGCTTTGTCACCGCCTTGCCCGGCATGGGATCGGTGTTTTTGTTGATGGGGATCGTGTTCTACATCGGCGCGGTCATGGCCACCAAGCTTTTTGGGGACAGCTTTCCAGAATGGTTCGGAACCCTTGGCGCATCTGGCTATTCGTTGTTTCAGATCATGACATTGGAAAGCTGGTCGATGGGCATCGTGCGCCCGGTGATGGAGGTTTATCCCTATGCTTGGGCCTTCTTTATTCCCTTCATCATGATGACCACCTTCGCGGTGGTGAACCTGCTGGTGGGTCTGATCGTGAACTCGATGCAAGACGCCCATGCCGAAGAGGGCAACGCGGCCACCGACGCCTATCGCGACGAGGTCTTGGCAAAGCTTGCCGCCATCGAACAGCGCTTGGATGGGCTTAGCAAGAACGGGCCCACGAAATAACGGCCGAGGAAGGGCCGTTGTCCGTGTCAAACCGGGCAGGGCGGCATGGGCAGTCCGCTGCGGGCGGTGCAGGGCTTTGGCTTTCCCGCGCGGTCTGTCGTTTGCCGCCCCGAACCGTCGCCCCGGTTATCTTAATCGATGCACAATCGCGCTTTGCACCAACCCGAATGACAGCATGATGACCAGCGTGGCCGATCCGCCATAGCTCAGCAGCGGCAAAGGCACCCCCACAACGGGGGCCATGCCCATCACCATGGCAAGATTGATCGCAAGATAGAGGAAAAAGTTCACCGCCACGCCGATGATCAGCAATTGGCTGAACCGATCCTTGTTCTGGATGGCGGCAATGATCAGAAACATCAAGATCAGCGCATAAAGCACCAAAAGCGAAAAGGCGCCCAGAAACCCAAACTCTTCGCCCAGCGTGGTAAAGATGAAATCGGTATGCTTTTCAGGCAGAAAGTTCAGCCGGCTTTGGGTGCCTTGCATGAACCCTTTGCCTGCCCAACCGCCCGACCCCAGCGCAATCTTGGCCTGAATGATGTTATAGCCCGCCCCCAAAGGGTCGGCTGATGGGTTCAAAAAGGTGTCGATCCGGGTGTATTGGTAATTGTGCAGCAATTGCCAAGGCGTGCCACGGGTCAAAAACACCGCCGCCACAGCCCCCACTCCCATGGCCAGCACCGCACCGAAATACCATAGACTGACGCCCGCCGCGAACATCACAGCCGCCCCCACCGCCAACAGCATCACCGAGGTGCCAAGGTTGGGTTGCATCAAGACCAGAATGGTCGGCGCCAAGATCAAGGCGACCGGGATCAGCACCCATAAGGGCCTTGAAACCTTCTTGTCATCCAGCATGTCGTAATAGCTGGCCAAGGCCATGACCAAGCCGACCTTCATCAATTCAGACGGTTGCAGGCGCATGAAACCCAGATCAATCCAACGCTGCGCGCCCATGCCAACCACGCCAAAAAATTCAACCGCCAGCAGCAAAAGCATCGAGACGCCATAGGCCATGCCCGACATCGACCGCCAAAACCAGATGGGCGTAAAGGCCACGATGAACATGACCACCAGCCCCAAAGCATAGCGCTTCATCTGCGGCTCGGCCCAAACCTCAAGCCGCCCTCCGGCAATGGAATAAAGCATCAGCCAGCCAATCGCGGCCACGGCTGTCACCACCAACACCAAGGCCCAGTTCAGCGCAAAGACCTTGGACAGCCCGGTCGGGGCGGTCTTGACGCGATATTCCAGAAAACTCATGCGCGCGCCCTCTCTCAGGTTTCAGAGGGGCCGGGATAGCGCCCCTCGTCGTCGCGCAATTGCAGCGAGGACAACAGGCTTTCCATCCGTCCGCGTTGATCGGCAGGATAGGCATCAAGCGGCGGCACCCCGCCATAAAGCGTGCGCAACAGGGCATCGCGTGCGATGGGGGCGGCGGCCGTCGATCCACCGCCGCCATGTTCCACCACCACCGACACCGCATAGCGCGGGTTGTCATAGGGGGCATAGCCGACAAACAGCGCATGATCGCGCCGGTTCCATGGCAGTTGGTCGTTTGACACCACGCCGCTGGCGCGTTCGGCGGCCGAAATGTTGCGCACCTGCGCGGTGCCGGTCTTGCCCGCAAAACGAAACCCGTCCGCCACAATGCGCGAGGAGCGCGCCGTGCCGGTCTTTTGGTTCATCACTGCATCCATGCCCTGCAACACCGCCGTCAGGCTTGAGGTGGACAGACCCAAAGGCTCGGCGGCCTCTACCGGGATTTCGCGCCCGTCAATCGCGCGCACCAGCCGCGGCTTGATCGCCCGCCCAGAGGCCAGCCGCGCTGTCATCACCGCAAGCTGCAAGGGCGAGGTCAGAACATAGCCCTGCCCGATCGAGGCGTTGATCGTATCGCCAATGCGCCACTCGGCCTGATAGCGCTGCAATTTCCAAGCCTTGTCGGGCATATTGCCCTCGGTGATGGCCGACATCGGCAGATCGTGGCGCATCCCCAAGCCCAGCCGACGCCCCATCTCGGCGATCTTGTCGATGCCGACCTTCAGCGCGACTTCGTAATAATAGACATCGCAGCTTTCGGCCAAGCTGCGCTCCAGATCCACCTTGCCATGTCCGCGACGTGACCAGCAGTGAAACTTGCGCCCCCCCGCCTCAAGATGGCCCGGGCAATGAAAGGTGCTTTGCGGCGTGATCACCCCGGCCTCCAAGGCGGCAAGCGCGGTGACCATCTTGAACGTCGACCCCGGCGGATATGCCCCTTGCACCGCCTTATTGGCCATGGGGCGGTGATCGTGGTCCATCAGATAGCGAAAATCGCTGTTCGAAATGCCCCGAACAAAGAGGTTCGGGTTGAACGAGGGCGAGGAGACAGCGGCGATGATATCGCCATTCGCCACATCCATCACCACGCAAGAGGCGCTTTCTTCACCCAACCGGGCCTGAATAAAGTTTTGCACCCCGGCATCAATCGTCAGATGCACATCGCTGCCCGGCTCGCCCTCGACCCGGCCCAATTCCCGCATCACCCGGCCAATATGATTGACCTCGATGCGCTTGGTGCCTGCGGTGCCGCGCAACGTGTCTTCCAGCCAGCGCTCTACCCCGATCTTGCCGATCTGAAACTTGGGGATCTGCAACACCGGATCAGGGCTTTCCAGCCCTTCCAGATCCTTTTCGGACACCGGACCGACATAGCCCAGCACATGGGCAAAATCGGCATCGCGCGGATAGAACCGTGACATGCCAGTTTCGGGGATCACACCGGGCAGGGCAGGGGCGTTCAGCGCCACGCGGGAAAATTCTTCCCAATTCAGGCGGTCCTTGACGGTGATCGGCACGAAAGAGCTGTTTTTCTTCAGCGCCTGCAAAGCGTCATCCAGATCAGACCTTGTCAGCGGGATGACATGGCTCAGCCGGTTCAGCACCGCCTCGACATCGCCAGCATCTTCGCGCGTCATCACCACGCGGTAGTTTTGTTCGTTCTCGGCCAAAACCTTGCTGTTGCGATCATAGATCACGCCGCGTGTGGGGGGCAAAAGCCGGATCGAAATACGGTTTTCTTCGGCCAAAAGGCGAAATTCATCAGCCTGCTCGACGCCGAGATAGCGCATCCGTGCCCCGAGGGCGGCAAACATCGCCGCCATGCCGCCCGTCAGCAACAGCGCACGGCGCGTCACGCGCCGGGCGCTGGCCTCACTGTCGCGCGCCGCCCGTTTCACAGCCGTCTCCCATATGCGTCCACCTCGCCCATGGCGGGTTTGTAAAGCCGCAACACCACCCGCGAAAGGAACACCACCACCGGATAACACAAGATTGACCACACCACCTGCATCAAGGCAAAGCCAAAAGGCGGCTGGGGCAGCAACACCAGACCAAAGACAATGCGATAAAGGATCAGCATCGCCACCATCATCGCCGCAACTAACAGCCATTCGACGCCAAAGTTCAGCTCGCGCGTCAAAGCCACGCGGCTGCGGATGAATTCCGATGCGATCACCACAAGTGCTGTCCAAAGCCCCGGGGGCCGCAGCAAGACGATATCTTCGGTCAAGACCACGGCGGCGATCAACAAGGTGGGCAGATAATCGGGCCGCCGCATGGTCCAGGCAAAGACGATACACAGCAAAAGATCGGGGCCGGGCATATGGGCCAGCCAATCCATCGCCCGGCACCAGCCGTCATCGGCCGCGCAGGCCGCCTCGGGCATGGTGCCGACGGGCAAGAGCCGAAAGAACAAAAAGATCAGCGCAAGGGCGACAAACAGCACCCGATGCAGCCAGACGTCGCGGGTTGCGTCATCAATCATTGCCGCCCCCCGTGCCAGAAGAGTTGGCTCCGGGGCGCAGGGCTGGGGGTGCGGGTGGTCCCTGCACCTCGGTCGGGTCGGGGGCCAAAAGCGCGCCTTGATCTGTGATCGCCTCAAGCGCATGGCTGCGCAAAACGCGCAAGAATTCCAGCCGCTGGTAATCGGCGGCCAAGGCCACGCGCAAGCGTTTGTCGGTGCCCAGCACAACCGAGCCCACCAAAAGCCCCGCCGGAAACACCCCGCCATCGCCCGAGGAGAACACCTGATCGCCCGGCCGCACCTCGGAGGGGTTTTCCAAAAATTCGATCGGTGGCAAATCGCCGTTGTCGCCCGACAAAATGGCCCGCTGACCCGAGGGCTGCACCACCACAGGCACGCGGCTGTTGCTGTCGGTCAACAAGATCACCCGGCTGGTCTTTTGCCCCACGCCAGAGATGCGGCCAACAAGGCCCAAGCCATCCATGGTGGCCCAGCCATCCACAATCCCATCGCGCGCGCCCACATTCAAAAGCACCGACTGGCGAAAAGGGCTGCCACTATCAGCCATCACAACGCCGGTGACATGGGTCAGCCGCGGATCCAGCCGCACCTGATTAAGATCCAAAAGCCGGGCGTTTTTCTGTTCCAGCTGAAGTGCGGCCTCTTTCCATTGCTTCATCTGTTTCAGCTCTTCGCGCAGCTGTTGGTTCTGTGCCAAAAGCCGTTGATAAGACTGAAAATCATCCATCACGCCCGCCGCCCAAGTGACCGGGGCCATCGCCCATTGCATCGACGGCACGAAACGATCAATCAACACGGCGCGAAAGCGTTCCACCCGGGGGCTGTCGATGCGCCACAGCGCAAAAAGGCCAATCAGCACCAACACCAACAGCCCCACCAGCACCCGGCGCAGCGGGCGGTGAAACTCTTCTGGATCGGTCGTGTTGCGGGCCATGTATGCCTGATCTGAGACGGGATCTTGGCGGAGCCGCCCGGGGGTTTTGCACCCCCGGACCCCCGCAGGGTATTTAGGCCAAGATGAAACACAATTTAAATCAAATTATGTGGGCCAATGGCCCGCAGCTTGGGCCTAGCTGTCGTAGTCGATCACATGGGTGAGTTGCTTTTCATATTCCAGCGCTTTGCCGGTGCCCAGAGCCACGCAGTTCAAGGGTTCATTGGCGACCGAGATCGACAGGCCGGTTTGCTCGCGCAACGACAGGTCAAGGTCGCCCAACAGCGCGCCACCGCCCGTCAGCATCACGCCACGGTCCACAATGTCGGCGGCAAGATCGGGGGGGGTGGTTTCCAAGGCCTGCATCACCGCATCGCAGATTTGCTGGACGGGTTCGGACAAGGCTTCGGCCACTTGGGCTTGGTTAATCTCGGTTTCTTTCGGCACGCCATTCAACAAATCACGGCCACGGATCACCATCGACAGCCCGCGCCCGTCGTCGGGCATGCGGGCAGTGCCGATTGAGGTTTTGATGCGTTCCGCAGTGCTTTCGCCGATCAACAGGTTTTGGTGGCGGCGCAGATAGCTGATGATCGCCTCATCCATTCGGTCGCCACCCACGCGAACCGAACGGGCATAGACGATGTCGCCCAAGCTCAGAACCGCCACTTCGGTGGTGCCGCCTCCGATATCGACCACCATATTGCCCGTGGGGTCGGTGATCGGCATGCCCGCGCCAATCGCCGCCGCAATCGGCTCGGCAATCAGCCCGGCGCGGCGCGCCCCTGCTGACAATACCGACTGGCGAATGGCGCGCTTTTCCACCGGGGTTGCGCCATGCGGCACGCAGACAATGATCTTGGGTTTGGCGAATGTGGTGCGCTTGTGGACCTTGCGGATGAAATGCTTGATCATCTGTTCAGCACTGTCGAAATCGGCAATGACCCCGTCGCGCATGGGGCGGATCGCCTCAATCGTGCCCGGGGTGCGGCCCAGCATCAGCTTGGCATCCTCGCCCACGGCCAGAACCTGCTTTTTGCCATCCTTGACGTGATAGGCCACGACCGAGGGTTCATTCAGCACAATGCCCTTGCCGCGCATATAAACCAGCGTGTTGGCCGTGCCGAGGTCGATGGCCATGTCGGACGAAAAGAAGCCGTTGAAAAGTGACATGCCGATGCGATCCCCGATCCCCGAAAGACTGTGCCCGCGACTCACGGGATGTGGGCGGGCGCTTTGGTATAGGCGTAAGGCGTTCGAAGGGAAAGACCAAAGGGGGCGGGCGGCATCTATCCGCCCGCCCCCCTTGTGATTTATCACAAATCGAACATTTTCTTCAGGCTTCGCCCAGATTTACGAGGCGTCTTTATAGTTCACCGACTTTAGATCATCGCCGGGGGCCGATTTGGTGCGCCGCACGATCAGCTTGTTCAGCGCGTTGATATAGGCTTTGGCACTGGCAACAATCGTATCGGTATCGGCGGACGAGCCGTTGACGATCCGCCCATCCTCTTGCAGGCGCACCGAAACCGTGGCTTGGGCGTCGGTGCCTTCGGTGACGGCATGCACCTGATAGATCTCCAGCCGGGCCTGATGCGGAAACAGCATCTTGACGCAATTGAAGGCCGCATCCACCGGCCCATCGCCCGTGGCGTCAATGTGGTGATCCACCCCGTCAATCGACAGCACCATGTCGGCCTCTTGCGGGCCTTCCGTGCCACAGACCACGCGCAGCTTTTTCAGCTGCAAAAACTCATGCGCGTCATTGGTCTGCTCATCGGCCACCAGCGCGATCAGGTCGTCGTCATAGACTTCCTTCTTGCGGTCAGCCAAGGCCTTAAAGCGCACGAAGACATCGTTCAGCTGATTGTCGGCCAATTCATAGCCCAGCTCTTTCAGCTTGGCGCGCAAGGCGGCGCGGCCCGAATGTTTGCCCATGGCAATATTCTTGGCCGTCAGGCCAATATCGGCGGGCTTCATGATCTCAAAGGTCTCGACGTTTTTCAGCACCCCATCCTGATGGATGCCGCTTTCATGCAAGAATGCGTTCTTGCCCACGATGGCCTTGTTGAACTGCACCGCAAAGCCGGAAACTGAGGACACCCGGCGCGACAGGTTCATGATCTTGGTGGTATCAATGCCGGTGCGATAGGGCATGATGTCATTGCGTACCTTCATCGCCATGACCACCTCTTCCAAGGCGGTGTTGCCCGCGCGTTCTCCCAAACCGTTGATCGTGCATTCGATCTGACGGGCACCCGCATCAACGGCTGCAAGCGCGTTGGCGGTCGCCATGCCAAGGTCATTGTGGCAATGGGTGGCAAAGATCACCTTGTCGGCCCCCGGCACGCGGTTCAAGAGCATGGCGATCAGATCGGCACTTTCGCGCGGCGCGGTATAGCCCACGGTGTCGGGAATATTGATCGTGGTCGCGCCCGCCTTGATGGCGATCTCGACCACGCGGCACAGGTAATCATGCTCGGTCCGTGTGGCATCCATCGCCGACCACTGCACGTTGTCACAAAGATTACGCGCATGGGTCACGGTGTCATGGATGCGCTCGGCCATCTCGTCCATGGTCAGGTTCGGAATGGCGCGGTGCAAAGGCGACGTGCCGATAAAGGTATGGATCCGCGGGCTCGCCGCATGGCGAACCGCCTCCCAGCAGCGGTCGATGTCCTTGTAATTCGCCCGGCTCAGCCCGCAAATCGTGGAATTTTTCGACCGCTTGGCAATCTCGGACACAGCGGCAAAATCGCCCTCAGACGCAATCGGAAACCCCGCCTCGATCACATCGACGCCCATTTCGTCCAAAAGGCTGGCAATCTCCAGCTTTTCCTCATGGGTCATGGTGGCGCCGGGCGATTGTTCGCCATCACGCAAGGTGGTGTCAAAAATAATGACGCGGGGTTGGGTCGCAGGTGTCATATCGGAAATCCTTGGTTCTTAGCTTTGGCTTTGGGCGCTGGTCACCTCCGAGCGGTCGCGCCCTTCGGCACGCTCAGAGGCAGCTAAGAAGAAGCAGGCCACGGGGCAGGGCATGCGGCAGCATCGCCGCAAAAGCGGGCTGATGGGTGCCAAAAAGGGTATGGTTCCGTGCCATGGGGCCGGACTATACCCGGCGCGCCTCAGAAGGGAAGGGGGCAGGTGCAAAAAATCCACCAATCGGCCCCTCACGCCCTTTCGGCTTGCGCCTTTCCAAATACTCAATCTTTCCCGCTGCCCTGCAGGCCCGCGCCGACAAGACGCAACCCAACCGGGAAAACCCCGCTTCGGCGCGCGAAGAGCGGGCAAAGCCCGACGATGAGCCGCCCGATGCGTGACGCCAAGGCTTGACTTCGCACCTTTGGCGCGGTGTATCGGGCCGATACGAAATCCAGCCTCCGCGAAGGGGATCAAGATGCACGCCTATCGCAGCCACACCTGCGCCGCTCTGAACACCGCCCATGTGGGTGACACGGTCCGCCTGTCGGGCTGGGTCCACCGGGTTCGTGACCATGGGGGCGTGCTTTTCATCGACCTTCGCGACCATTACGGCATCACCCAAGTTCTGGCTGACAGCGACAGCCCGGCCTTCAAGGACATCGAAAAGGTCCGCGCCGAATGGGTCATCTGCATTGACGGCCGCGTCAAGGCCCGCGACGCTGCCCTTGTGAACCCCAAAATCGCGACGGGCGAGATTGAGGTCTATGCCACCGGCCTGACGGTGCTGGGCGCGGTGGATGGCGAATTGCCGATGCCGGTCTTTGGCGATGTGGACTATCCCGAGGAAACCCGCCTGACCTACCGCTTCTTAGATCTGCGCCGCGACAAGCTGCACCAGAACATGATGCTGCGCTCAAACGTGGTGCGCTCGATCCGCAATCGGATGTGGGATCAAGGCTTTAACGAATTCCAGACCCCGATCATCACGGCATCTTCCCCCGAAGGCGCGCGCGACTTCCTCGTGCCCTCGCGCCTGCATCCGGGCAAGTTCTACGCCCTGCCGCAGGCCCCCCAGCAGTTCAAGCAGCTGATCATGGTCTCGGGCTTTGACCGCTATTTCCAGATCGCGCCCTGCTTCCGCGATGAAGACCCGCGCGCCGACCGCTCGCCCACCGACTTTTACCAGCTGGACATCGAGATGTCCTTTGTGACCCAAGACGACGTGTTCGCCGCCGTCCAGCCGGTCATTCAGGGCATTTTCGAGGAGTTTGGCAAGGGCAAGAAGGTTTACGCCGACTGGCCGCAGATCGCCTATCGCGATGCCCTGAAATGGTATGGCTCCGACAAGCCCGACTTGCGCAACCCGATCAAGATGGCCGATGTCTCCGATCATTTCCGGGGTTCCGGCTTTGCGATCTTCGCGAAGCTTCTGGAAACCGAAGGCAACGAGGTCCGCGCCATTCCCGCCCCCACGGGCGGCAGCCGCAAGTTCGCCGACCGCATGAACGCCTTCGCCCAGAAAGAGGGCCTGCCGGGCATGGGCTATATCTTCTGGCGCAAGGCCGAGGATGGCACGACCGAGGCCGCAGGCCCCATTGCCAAGGCGCTGGGCGATGAAAAGACCGAAGAAATCCGCTTGGCGCTGGGCTTGGGCGAAGGCGATGCCGCTTTCTTCCTTGGTGGCAAGCCTGAGGTGTTTGAACCTGTCGCAGGCCGCGCGCGCAACGAGATTGGCCGCGAATTGGGCCTGACGGAAGAAAACTGCTTCAAATTCGCCTGGATCGTCGATTTCCCGATGTATGAGAAAACCGACGAAGGCGGGATTGACTTCAGCCACAACCCCTTCTCGATGCCGCAAGGGGGCCTTGAGGCGCTGAACGGCGACCCGCTCAAGGTTCATGCCTATCAGTATGATCTGGCCTGCAACGGCTATGAGCTCATCTCGGGTGGCATCCGCAACCATAAGCCGGAAATCATGTACAAGGCCTTTGAACTGGCCGGTTACCCGAATTCCGAAGTGGACAAGCGCTTTGGCGGCATGGTCAAGGCGTTCAAATACGGCGCACCGCCTCACGGCGGCTGTGCGGCGGGGATCGACCGGATCGTGATGCTTCTGGCCGATGAGGCGAACATCCGCGAGGTCATCATGTTCCCGATGAACCAGCGCGCCGAAGACCTGCTGATGGGCGCGCCCTCGGAGCCCATGCTGAAACAGCTGCGCGAACTCAATCTGCGGGTCGTTCCAAAAGAATAAGCGCAGATTTTCGCGCAAACCTTGATGGGCAGGCTTTCCAGAACCGGAAAGCCTGCCCATATCTTTTCAAACGCCTTTCTCCAAAGCCCTTTTCAAAGCAAAGACCCGCATGACCCCCAGTGCCAGCCTTGTTGCGTTTCGTTTCGGCTATGGCCTGCCCTTGCCGGAAGGGGCACCCGTTGCCCCCGAGGCGATGCTGGCCGCCCTTGCCGCCCCCGATGAGATGGCGCAACGCTTTGCCATTCCGGGCTATGACTGGGTGCATGGCCATGTGGCGGATGTGGCGCTGAACAAGCAGGCGGCGCGCTCGGATGCGGCCTTGCAGGCCCGGCTGGATGCGGTGGTGCAGGGGATGCAGGCGACGGGGCAGATGGCCATGCGCGCGACCCTTGCCCGCGCGCTTGAGGCACCAGATGGCTTTCGCGAAAGGCTGGTGGCCTTTTGGGCCGATCATTTCACCGTCGGCGCAGGCGGGCGCGAGGATGCGATCACGCCCTATGCCTTTGTCGAGGATGCCATCCGCCCGCATCTGACGGGGCGCTTTGCCGATATGCTGGTGGCGGTGGTGCGCCATCCCGGCATGCTGCGCTATCTCGACCAAACGCGCTCGGTCGGGCCGAACTCGCGCCGGGCGAGCCGCCGGGGCGGCGGGCTGAACGAAAACCTCGCCCGCGAGCTTCTGGAATTGCACACGCTGGGGGTGGGCGCGGCCTATACCCAAACCGATGTGCGCCAATTGGCGCTGCTGCTCACGGGCCTGACCTATGACGACCGGCGCGGCTTTGCCTATGATGACCGTATGGCCGAGCCGGGGCCGAAAACTGTGTTTGGCCAAACCTATAACGGCAGGGGAGAGGCGGCGATTGCCGCCTTTCTGCACGATCTGGCCCAACGCCCGGACACCGCCCGCCATATCGCGCAAAAGCTGGCGGTGCATTTTCTGTCCGACACCCCCGATGCTGGGGTGGTCGATGCGATGGCATCGGCTTGGACTGCCTCAGCCGGTGATCTGATGCAGGTCTATGCCGCGCTTTTGCGCCACCCCGCCGCGCAAACCGGACCCGCCGCCAAGGCGCGTCAGCCGTGGGACTTTCTGATTGCCGCCTTTCGTGCCTTGGGCTTGCGCGGCCCCGATCTTATGGGCTGGTCCGACGCGCGGCTGCGCAATGTTGTGATCCTGCCCCTGCGCGCCATGGGGCAGGCGTGGAAATCGCCCCCCGGCCCCGATGGCTGGGATGAGGCGATTGAGACCTGGATTACCCCGCAAGGTCTGGCTGAACGGATCAGTTGGGCCATGCGCTGGCCCGCCGAAATCGCCGCCCCTTTGCCCGACCCGCAGGTCTTTGCGCAAACCGTTTTGGGCGACCGCGCCGCGCCGGCCACGCTCTGGGCCTGCGTGCGCGCCGAAAACCGTGCCGAGGGGGTGGGCATTGTGCTCGCCAGCCCCGAATTCAACCGGAGGTGAGCCGATGATGGATCGCAGAAGCCTGTTGCGCGGATTGGGTGTCTTGGGCTGCTCCGCCGCCGCCCATCCGTTCATGACCACCGTGACCCTCGCCGGGGCGGACGGTGGCGCGCCCTTGGGCGATCAGCGCCTTGTCGTCATCATCCTGCGCGGGGCGATGGATGGGCTGGATGTGCTGCGCCCGGTGGGTGAGCGGGCCTTCGCGGGCTATCGGCCCACTTTGGCGGCGACGAAAAGCCTTGATCTGGATGGGTTTTTCGATCTGCATCTGGGGCTTTCGGGCCTTTACCCCCTGTGGCAGGCGGGCGAGTTGGCCTTTGTGCAGGCCACTTCGACCCCCTACCGCGACAAGCGCAGCCATTTCGACGGTCAGGACCTGCTCGAGGCCGGCACCAGCCCCGACCTGCCCGGCCTGCATCTGCGCGACGGCTGGCTGAACCGCATGCTGCAATCGGTGCCGGGGTTGCGGTCGGAGACCGCCTTTGCGGTGGGGCGGCAGGAGATGCGCATCCTGCGCGGGCCGGCGCCGGTGATGGACTGGTCGCCCGACACCGCCGTCAACCTTTCGCCGCAGGCGCAGCTTTTGCTGGAGCAGGTCTATCACGACGATCCCCTGTTCATGGCCGCCGCTGCCGAGGCGATGATGCTCAGCGGGCTGGAACTGGGCGATGAGATGGGCGACGTCATGGGCGACTTGGCCATGAGCGGGGAAGAAATGGGGTCCATGATGATGGCCCAGAGCCCCACGCCGGTCCTGCGCGGCGCGCGGCTGGGCGAGGCGGACCGGGTGGCCGATTATGCCGCAGAACGGCTGCGCGGGGCGACGCGGATCGCCGCCTTTTCGCTGACCGGATGGGATACGCACAAAGGGCAGGGCAAGGGGATGGGCCGGGCCTTGGCGCGGCTGGAACGGTCAATCCTGCGGCTGAAATCGGGCTTGGGGGCCGAGATATGGGGCAAGACCACGGTTCTGGCGATGACCGAGTTCGGCCGCACCGTGGCCGAGAATGGCACAGGCGGCACCGATCACGGCACGGCGGGGGCCATGGTGGTGGCGGGTGGGGCCATTCGCGGCGGCAAGGTCTATGGCCAATGGCCGGGGCTTGAGGAGGCCAATCTCTTTGAACGCCGCGATCTGATGCCCACCTCGGATGTGCGGGCTTGGGCCGCGCACACAATGCGCGGGCTTTACGGCTTTGACCGGGGGCTTTTGCAGGACAAGGTCTTTCCCGGTCTTGAGATGGGCGACGATCCGGGCCTGATCCTCTAGCCATTGCCATCGGGGCGCGGCGGTTCCATGATGGGGCCAAAGGATGCGCCCGATGACCGATGACCTTCTTGGCCAGCCGCTGCCCGGCTGGACCCCGCCGCCCGCGCCCGAAGGCGTAACCCTTGAAGGCCAGTTTGTGCGGCTAGAGCGGATGGAGCCTGACACTCACGCCGCCGATCTGCACCGCGCCTATACCGGGCATGACCGGCTGTGGGATTACATGCCCTATGGGCCGTTTTCGTCCTCTGCGGCCTATCACCGTTGGGCCAAGGAAACGGCCAGCGGCGCGGACCCCTTGTTTTATGTGCTGCGCGACAAGGCGACGGGGCATTGCGGGGGGGTGGCCAGCTATCTGCGTATCACGCCCGCGTCTGGGTCCATCGAGGTGGGGCATATCTGCCTTGCGCCGGAAATCGCGCGCGGTCGGGTCTGGACCGAGGCGATGTTTCTGATGATGGATTGGGCCTTTACCGCCGGGTATCGCCGCTATGAATGGAAGTGCAACGCGCTGAACATGGCCTCGCGCCGTGCGGCGCAGCGGCTGGGGTTCAGCTATGAGGGGATTTTCCGGCAGGCCACCGTGGTCAAGGGGCGCAACCGCGACACCGCATGGTTTGCGATGATTGATGCCGAATGGCCCGCCCTGCGCGAGGCTTATGCCGCTTGGCTCTCGCCGCGCAATTTCGATGCGGCCGGGCGGCAGCGAGAGCGGCTGTCGGACCTCACCCGCCTTGTGCGCGCCGCCGATGATCCGGCGCTGCGATAGGGCGCGATGCCATCGTTGCCGTGATGCCGCGCATCGTGGCCTTTGGCCAAAAGGCTGCGCTGGCATCTGCAACTGACCGCAGGGTGGCGCAACCCCTCCTCGCCAATCCGCCAAACGCTCTGTGTCCGATCAATCGGGTGGCGCAAAATCTGGCCCCTGTTTTAGCCGCGCGGCAAGGGCGGCGCGCAAAGGGGCCAGCCGCGCCTCAGCCTCGGCGGCGTCATGGCTTGCCGCGCCCGCATCCTGCAACCGATCTGCGGCGGCGGCCAAGCCCGCATCACCGCCCTGCCGCGCCAAGCCGGCGACAAAGGCCCCGATATAGCGCTGCCGGTCCGCATCGGGCTGACCGCAAAGCGCGTCATGCGCAAAGGCCAGATCATCGTGCAGCGCCAAAGGGTCGGGCACCAAAGGGAGATCGCGCGCCAAAGGCGGTGGGTAAATATCAAGATCAGGCAATAATGGGCGCAGCACACGGCATAATTGCGCGATGTTTTCCAAAGGCTTGTCCAGATACCCATCGGCCCCCGCCGCCATGACCAGCGCGCGGCCATCCGACCGGCCCGAAATGCCGATCACCACCGGCGGTCTGCGCGGGGCATCCACCAATTGCCGGATCAAAAGATCGCCCCGCCCATCGGGCAGACCCAAATCCACCAAAACCACATCAGGGCGGTAAACCCGCAGATGATCGCGTGCAGCAGCCAATGTTTCAGCCCGCCGCAACCGTGCGCCCGCGCGGCGCGCAATCAGGCGCAGCGCCTCACAGGCAAAGCGGCTGTCATCGACGACAAGGATCGTCACGCCTTGCAAGGGCAGAAGTGCCGGCCATTGCGCCCCACCGCGGGGCACATGCTGTGCGGTTTGAGCAGGTTGAAAGACGGGGGCAGCCCGCGGTGCAGGAGACAAAGCAGCATTGGGCGGGCTGTGACCTTGGGGCATGGCGAACCTCGTGCAGGGCAGATGACCTAAAGCCAGTCAACCACGCGGCTGCCTAACACTTGGTAAACTTCCCCCCGCCCTTGCGGTTTTTTCGCCTGCGACCTCGGTGCCTCTTGCCCAAAGCGCTGTGCTTGCACATAACCGCAGAAACCACCACCAAAGGAGCCCGCCATGATCGGCCGATTGAACCATGTTGCCATTGCCGTGCCCGATCTTGAGGCCGCCTCGGCGCAATATCGCGGCACGCTCGGCGCCAAGGTGAACCCGCCGCAGGACGAGCCGGATCATGGCGTGACGGTTGTCTTCATCGAATTGCCGAACACCAAGATTGAACTTTTGTATCCTTTGGGCGAGGACAGCCCGATCAAGGGGTTTTTGGAAAAGAACCCCTCGGGCGGCATTCACCACATCTGCTATGAGGTTGACGATATCTTGGCGGCGCGCGACCATCTTAAGGCCAGTGGCGCACGGGTTTTGGGCAGCGGAGAGCCGAAGATCGGCGCGCATGGCAAGCCGGTTTTGTTCCTGCACCCCAAGGATTTCAACGGCTGTCTGGTTGAATTGGAGCAAGTATGAGCATCACCGCCGCCCTCGTTTTATTCGCTGTGACGTGGTTCATGGTGTTTTTCTGCGTGCTGCCGCTGCGCTTTAAAAGTCAGGCGGATCTGGGGCATGTCACCCCCGGCACGCCCGCCTCGGCCCCCGAAGATGCGATGGTGGGCAAGAAGGCCAAGATCACCACGGCCATCGCCGCTGTGGTGTTTGCCGGGCTTTATGCGATCATCACCTCGGGCCTGATCACGCGGCACAATATGGATGTGTTCGGCATCATGAACTAGGCTTTTGCCGCCATGCGGTGAAAGAGATGGGTAAAGGTCGCCACGCCCAAGACCGGGATCACCAGATTGACCAAGGGCACCGATAGGGGGGCTGCCATCAAGATGCCGGCAAGCCAGATCCGGCCCGAGTTTCGCGCCCGCAGCGCCTTGGCACCCTCACGGCCGATGCGGCGCGTGGCGACAAGGGTGAAATACTCCCGCCCCAAAAGCCAGCCATTCACCGCCCAAAACACCACCGGAATGAAGGGCCCGGCAAAGACATAAAGCACCAAGGCCAGCACATTGGCCGCAATCACCAGACCCAGAAAATTCAACGATTCGACCAGACTGTCACCAAAGCGCGCCGGTTGGGCAGCGGGCAGGCCGGGGTAATGGCGGTCCTCTACCGCATTGGCGATGTCTTCCAAAAACAGCCCCGAAAAGGCCGATGCCACCGGCACCATCAGAAACACCGACAGCCCCAGCATCAGCAAAAGCGATCCCCAGCCCAACAGCGTCTCGATCCCGGTCACCGGGCCGACAAAGGGAATTTCCACACTGCCGGGGGCAAAGCTGTTGATCAGCGCCAGAAAGCCCGCATAGACCCCCGCCAAAAGCGCCAAGGCCAAGAGGATGCCAAGGCCCATCACCCGGCGAAAGCGGCTGTCACCCATCTGGCCAAGCGCTTTGAAAAAGCTGGAAAAGATCACGAAAGACCCCATTGCACCACACGCGCCAGATCGGGGCGCGGCCGGGCAGGGGCCGGGCTGCCGGGCGTGCCGATATGGATGATGCCTGCCACGGTTTCAGACCCGGTGCAGCCAAAGGCGGAGGCTGAGAACCCGGCGTCATGTGACACCCAGCCCGTCAACCAATTGGCCCCCCAACCGGCGGCTGTTGCCGCGTTCACCACCCCAAGGCACAAGGCCCCTGCCGACAAAACCTGTTCTTGATGCGGAATTTTTGGCACGTCTTGCGGTGCGGAAATCACCACCACCGCCAGATGGCTGCGGTCGAACTGCCCGCGCCCCTTGTCGATTTTTTCCGCGTCATAGCCCAATTCGCGCGCCCGCGCCTCGGCCAGATCGGCCAGCCGCGTCAGGTCGGGACGGCTTAGCACGATCAGCCGCCACGGCTCTAGCTTGCCATGATCTGGTACGCGCAGGGCGGCGGTCAGGATCGGTTCCAATTCTGCCCGCGAAGGCACGGGGCCGGAAAAGAGTTTGGCCGATTGCGATTGGCGGTTGGCCAGAAACTCAAAGGCGGCGGGGTTGGGGCTGGGCATGGGCATCTCCGATGGGGCGGCTTGCGTGGCGAAGATGTCTGGCAAAGGGCGGGTCAGGTCAAGCCTGCCCTGCCGTAAAGGCTTGCATCCGCCGGGCCAGTGCAGAAGGTTGGGGCCATGCAAAAGGGTGATTGGGCAGATTTGGCGGTGGTGGGGGCGGAATTTGCCCTGCGCGTGACCCCACGCGCGCGCCGCGAGGAGATCACCCGCGATGCAACTGGCATCCGCGTGGCCGTCTTTGCCCCGCCCGAGGATGGCAAGGCCAATGCCGCCGTTCAGGCGCTGTTGGCCCATGCACTGGGGGTTGCGAAATCACGCCTAAGCCTTGTGCGCGGGGCGACCTCACGCGACAAGGTGTTCCGGCTGGAGCCTTAGGGCTTTTTGTCGATGCGGTAGCTGCCTTCGGGCAAATCCAGTGCCGCGGCCAGATCACGCAGCTGCGCCATCGACAGGGTCACGATCTGCGGCTCATCCGTCATGTCATCGACCTGCCGGATCACAACGCAATCTTCAAACGCCTCGATGATGACATCCTCTTGCAAGGGCATATCGGGATCGCCCTCATCGACAAGGGTGATCACGGTGGCGTCAAATTCGTGCTCGATGGTAAACATAGACCGATGGTAGGGGCCTTCGCAGCGCAGGGCAAGCCCGGTCAGATTTCTGTGAGGGTCTGGCAGTTGGGCGGTGGGATCGCTAAAACTTTGGCAGGCAGGACAAGGAAGGGTGGCCATGGGGATCAGGCGTTTTTCGATGGTTTTGGCAGCGCTCGCCGTGGCGGGCTGCGTGCAGACCGTGTCGATGCCCAGCTCTGGGCCCCCACAACCGGGCTTTGAGGTCGCCGCCGCGCCGATCTTGTCGCCCGCTGAGGCGGCCGAGAATTTCGTCACCGTGATCGACCGCGTCAAGCCGGTGGCGGAAACCTACTGCCGCCGCCTTTCGCGGGTGGCCAATTGCGACTTTCAGATCGTGATCGATGATCGCCCCGGCCAGCCTGCCAATGCGTTTCAGACCGTGGATCGGTCGGGGCGGCCCATTCTGGCCTTTACCGTGCCTTTGATCCGCGATGCCCGCAACCGTGACGAGCTGGCCTTTGTGCTGGGCCATGAGGCGGCGCATCATATCGCGGGCCACCTGCCGCGCCAGCAAAGCAAGGCCATGGCGGGGGCGGTGCTGGCCGGTATCTTGGTGCAGGCCAGCGGTGGTGGCCAAGAGGCGGTGGCCAGCGCCCAAGACATCGGCGCCTTTGTGGGCGCGCGGCAATATTCCAAGGAATTTGAGCTGGAGGCCGACCGTCTGGGGGCCGAAATCGCCTATATGGCGGGGTTTGATCCGCGGGTGGGAGCGGCGTTTTTTGACCGCATCCCCGATCCGGGCGATCAGTTTTTGGGCACCCATCCGGCCAATTCCGACCGCAAGCGCGTGGTGGCCGAGACGGTGGCGCGGCTGGGCGGTTGAGCGGGCGGATTTGACCTGCATCAAAGCGCAAAGCCCGCGCAGCCTGCACCATGAGCTCACAGGCTAGGCGAAAGGGCCGCAGATGTTTGGCTATTCTCAATCTCCTCGCGCTTGGGGCTTTACCCGCGGCATGGCGCGCACCATTGGATGTTCACTGCCCGATGCGGTGGTGGATGGCTGGCTCAGCCGGGATGAACTGAGCGATTTGGTGGAAACCTGCCGCACCTGCGGCCAGACCCGCA
This sequence comes from Tabrizicola sp., assembly GCA_965284335.1. Lineage (GTDB taxonomy): Bacteria > Pseudomonadota > Alphaproteobacteria > Rhodobacterales > Rhodobacteraceae > Tabrizicola_A. Next base: position 359,608 of record OZ260076.1, read on the forward strand.
AATGCACCGATTTTCTTGCCCATACGGTGCAGGCGGCGGATTTGCCCGGCTTTTGCCCCAATGCCCGCGCCTTGGGCGCGCTGCGGCCTTAGGGGCAAAGGCTGTCGGGGTGCCGGCAGGCTGGGATCAGCCAAGACCCGGGCCTGCACCGTCCAAAAGCTCGGGCATAGAGGCCGCCAGCGCCGCGATGGCCGAGGCATGGGCCGCTTCGCAGGCGCGCTGGGCGGCGGCAATTTCGGGGTTGGCCATGAGATCGGCCAAAAGCGGCGCGACCAGATCATCATACCGCCGGATCGAATGTTCCGCATGGCCGCGCCCGGCGCGCAAGGTGAAATATTCCATCGTATGGCGGTTGTTTTCGGCATCTGACTTGGCTGCAGCCCCACGCCCACGGGCGCGCCGCAAGAGATAGCTGTCCAGCGTCTTGATCGGATAGTGGTTATACTGCCCAAGCTTATAGCCAACCTGATCCTTGGGGATATGGCGGAACTTGTCGCCCAAGGGTGTGCCGGGTTCCAGCATATAGCTGCTGCCATCTTGCGCGCAAAACACCTGCAACGGATCCCTGCCCTTATGTCCCACCATGTGATGATTGTGGATGCCGCGAAAGCGGGCAGGCGCGCGTGTCAGGGTTTTGACCGCCTGATTGGCGCGGTGCGCCTTGCCCAAGGCCATAGGAAAGGCGCGGGTGACGGGGCCGGGTGTCCAATGGGTTTGCGGCAGATCCGAAAAGCTGCGCGCGCTCAGCGCGATGATATCGGCCGCCCCCGCCCGTGCCGTCAGGTCTTGCACGCGGTGCTGACCGATGTGGATGTTCAGAAACTCATCCGTGTCCAGCATCATCAGCCAATCGGCCCGATCTATCGGGTGGGTGGCGCGGATGCGGGCATAGCCCGCATGTTGGGGGATGGTGCCTTGGGGCACCTCATTGGGGACATGGCCAATGATCCCGGCCCGGTCCAGCGCAGTCAGCAGCGCATCGGACCCATCGCTGCAATCATTCGAGGCGACATAGATCGCATCAAAGCCCAGAACCTTGTGATGGGCGACCCATTCCAGAATGAACGGTCCTTCGTTCTTGAGCGACGAGATCAGGACATGACGAGCGGGCACGCGATACAGGCTCCGAACGGGGGGCCTTTTCAGCCTAGCATGGGGTAATGTGCTTGGCAAAGCGGGCTTGCCCCACCTTCACAGCCCAACTGCGCGCCGCTAAGGTGGCGGCCATGTTGCAGATCGAAGATGTCTTGCGCGACCGGGGGTCACGCTATGCGGTGTCGGGCGGGCCGGTTCAGGGCCGGGCCGGGGCCGAGGCTTTTCTGGCCGATTTGAAGCGGGCCAAGAAATTCGCCAAGGCCACGCATAACACTTGGGCTTGTGTCTTTTCCGATGTGGGGCCGGTGAAGAATGACGATGGCGAGGCCGGGGCGGGGGCGGTGATCGTGAAGATGCTGGAGCGGGCGGGGCTCGTTGATCACATCGTGGTGGTCACGCGATGGTATGGCGGGGTGCATCTGGGGGGCGACCGCTTTGCCCATGTGGTCACGTGCACCCGCGCCTATCTTGAAGCGCTTGGCCCCCGTTAAGCCGGGCATAGGTGGCAAAGGAGGGGCTTGGTGAAACTGGACATCAGGGCAGAGCTGCAACGGGTGGCCAATACGGTCCTGTGGTCATGGCAGGGCTGGACAGCGGCATGGGCCAGCGAGAAATCCTTGCGGCAATGGAGTTTGGTGAATGTTTTGTCGGCGCTGGCCTGTTTTATGGTTGAGATGACGGCAGGCGAGCGCGCCCTTATTCTGGCGCTGGGCTTGCTGATTTTGGCGGCAGAGCTGATGAACACCGCGCTGGAGGAGGTGGTGGATTATCTGTCCACCGACCGCCACCCAAGGGCCAAAAAAGCCAAGGATTGCGGCAGTGCTGCGGTGGCCCTAACGGCGATGGCCGGAGGGCTGGCCTGGGTGGTGGTGCTGATCGGCTGAGATCTCTGGCTCACTCCTCGGGCGCGCCAAGGCGCTTCTCGTCGTGGCGGGGTGGTTTGGCGTTGGTTTGCGCGGTGGGCCGTAGAATTTGAGTATTTGGAAAGGCGCAAGACCTTTTGGGCGCGGGCCTAGCTGATCAGGTGGCGCAGCCCTTGGGTCACATCGGTGCGCACGGCCAAGCGCAGGCCCGGCTCGTCGCCGGCACGCAGGGCGGCCAGAATCAGCCGGTGGTGTTGCGGCAGATCGCGGCGGCGGATCTTTTGGTAAAGCGCGCGCATGGTGGGGCCCAGTTGCAGCCAGACCGTTTCGATCATGGCCAGCATCGCCGGGGTCTGGGCGCGCAGGTAAAGCGTGCGGTGAAATTCCAGATTGGTGCGGACATAAGATACCGCATCTTGATTCATCACCGCTTCTTGGTTGGCGGTGTTGATGGCGGCCAACCTGTCAATCAGCGCAAAATGCACGCGCGGCAAGGCGCGGCTGGCCATTTCAGGCTCTAACAGGGCACGAATGGCCGCCAGTTCCTCGATCCGTTCGGGGGTGAGGTCAGGGGTGGTGATGCGTCCCGAGGAAGAAAAGCTGAGCGCCCCTTCGGCAGCCAAGCGGCGCGCGGCCTCACGCACCGGGGTGATCGACACGTCAAACTGGGCCGCCAGACCGCGCAGGGTCAAGGCCTGACCGGGGGCCAATTCGCCATGCATGACCTGTTGACGCAGCGCGCGATAGACACGCTCATGCGCGGCGGCGTTCGGGTCGGCAAGCCTTGGGGCGGGGCGGAGTGTCAGGGCCATGGCCCAGCGAAACAACATGCCCGCGCCTTGGTCAATCCCCCGCAGTGGTAAAGCGCAAGGCATGCAGCGCGCCACCATGGCGGTGCAGCCAGTTTCGCTGTGCCTGCCAGCCGGGATAAAGTCTGTCGACCACCGCCCAAAACCGCGGGGAATGGTTCATCTCGACCAGATGGGCCACCTCATGGGCGGCGACATAGCGCAGCACGGACGGCGGGGCCATGATCAGCCGCCACGAATACATCAAGGCCCCATCCGAGGTGCAGGAGCCCCAGCGCGAGCGGGTGTCGCGTAAGGTCACCCGCGTCACCTTGCGGCCGATCTGGGCGGCGTAATGATCGGATGCGGCCACCAGCCTGTCACGCGCCAGCGCTTTCAGCCAGGCCTGCACCCGCGCGCCTGCCGCCGCCGGGTCTCCGGGCACCCGCAGATGGGGGCCATCAACCGTAAGGCTGCGACCGCCACCTTGGGCCAGGATCAGCGCATCCCCCTCAACCATCAGCTGGCTTCCAAAGGTCACGAGTGCCGTTTTTGGCAAGCGTGACAAGGCGTTGCGCAGCCATTCCTCTTGGGCGCGCAGAAAGGCCATGGCGTCCTTTTCAGAACTGCGCAGTGGCACAGAGAGCGTGACCTTGCCATCCAGCCGCGACACCCGCAGCGAAAAGCGCGTTGCCCGCGCCGAGCGGCGCAGCACAACATCAACCGCAGGTGGGCCGGGTAGGGTGGGCATGAAACCTTCGGTGGGGTGAATATGGGCTATCTGGGCCATGCAGCATAGCGATCTTGAGACGTCCCGCAACCGGCGCGCGGGCGCCCTTTTCTGCCCACTGTCCTTGCCTTGCGTCTTTCGTGGCAAAAGCCTTTGACACTGCACGGGAGTTGTGGCAATCGCCTGCGATACTGAAATGACAGCCTGAAAAGGGAAGACCATGCCCAAGGCCGAATGGGGCGTAAAGCGGATTTGCCCCACCACCGGGAAGCGCTTTTACGACTTGAACCGTTCTCCGATCGTCAGCCCCTATACGGGTGAGATCGTTGATATCGAATCGGCGCGCCGCAAGATGGCCGCCGCCGTCATCAGCCGCTCGGCGCCTGAAAAGGATGATGAGGTGCTGGTGGACGATCTGGAAGCCGATGACGACCTGTTGGTTGGCGGCGTTGCGGATGATGCCGAACTGGACGATGAGCTTTTGGAAGACGATGCCGATGACACGGTTTCGCTGGATGATCTGGCGGATGTTCCCGGCGACGAGGAAGAGCTGTAAGTTCTTTGAAGGGCCGCGAAAAAGGTGCATTTTTCCTCTTGCACCCCCCCGCGGCCTTTCGTAAACACCGCCCATCGCAGCGGCCCACGCGGCGAGAGTTGGTAACGGGGTCATAGCTCAGATGGGAGAGCGCTTGAATGGCATTCAAGAGGTCGGGAGTTCGATCCTCCCTGGCTCCACCAACCAAATCAAAGATTTACACGAAAGAAGGCCTCGCGTTAAGCGAGGCTTCTTCGTTTGGGGTAACGTCTCGGGTTACGATGGCTTTCCAGTCGCTGGCCAGGCACGCTGTTGCCGGGTGGTAAGACTGTCGATCACCACGAATCCAAGGCTTCAGAGTTGCGATAGGGGGCTGACCTGATCGGAGGCCTGATCGCCATACCCAAACGATGCAGTGCTGTGCGGTAATCGTTGAGAATGCTCCATTACCGGTTCTGCCCATCGCCGCACCGAAATGTATGCCAGTCGAGTAAACTTTAGGCGGCCCTTCCGCGGCTCAAATGCAAGCGCTGTCACACATCCGTCGCCGCTGAAATCAACACGCAAGTTAAGAATTTTCTTGTTAATCTCCCCCCCCTTTTAACGGGGTGCATCCGTAGAACTTATGCGGCCATTTTTAGTTTGATTGCGGTTGTGACGTCGCAGATAGCCATTTGGGGCGATCGTTCTTGTAGGTTCATAGCCATTCGGTGGAGATCTGTTGCACCATCCTTGATAGGCTCGAAAGTTTAGAGGTCCATCCATTCGTGTTGGACCGTCTGGATGTAGCTCTCGAAATAGGCGTCCTGCTGCAGTTTGCCGGGCTGGATGTAGGTCAGGGCGATGCCCTGGTTTTTGGCCTAGGCCATTAGCCTGGAACTAGCGTATTCGGGGCCGAGGTCGATTCTTATCGCAAGGGCTTTCCGCACCATTCGATGATTCGTTCCAGGGAGCGGGCGGCCCGTTCGGCAGGCAGCGAAAAATTACCTCTATCCGTAGGCCCACGCGGTCGAAGTTTTTAGGCTTATTCAGTATTCGGAATTGCCGCCCACTCACCAGCTGGTCAGCCCTGAAATCCATCGACCCGACCAAGTTCTGGACATCTAGCACCACTAGTGCCTTGAGGCCAGCCCGCGATCCTACGACAGGGGCAGAGCATGGCGGTTGCCGCGAGGGTGGATTGGCAAACCTTGGGGTGGCGGAAAGGGGCAGCGAAAATTTGTCCTGTCACGCCAATGTGATGGGTCAAGCTTGCCTTTTTGACCCATGTCAACGCGGGCCTTCTCCTTGAGGTGGATAGCTGGGGTGAGATGCGCGTATGTGCGGACTCTACGCACCGTGCCGATCTTGGGACGCATCTAAGATGCGTCGGACCAGAAAGCCCTGACATGACCGATCCTACCAAATCTGACCTGCCGATTGATCTGCATCTTGTGGATCCGGAGGGCAGGCCTGCGCGCCGGCTTTTTCGCAAGCGGTATCTCTTGGTCCTGCTGATCCCGCTTTTCATGTTTACCGGCGCGGTGATGGGGATGTATTTCCAGCCGCCGGGTTTGCAAAAATTCTATGCGCTGACCGGGTTGCAGCCGGGGGCAGGGTCGACATCGCCCATTGCCTTGCCGCCTGACATTGATCTGCCGCCGAAGATGGCCGCAACGCTTTTGCCCAGCGATGTGGTGGGCTTGGCGCGGGTGATGCCGCGTGGCGATGTGTCGGTGGTGGCGGCACCCTATGGGGCCGGCGATGCGCGGGTGGCTGAGGTTTTGGTGGCGGTGGGCGACCGGGTGGAGAAGGGCGCGGTTTTGGCGCGGCTTGACAATATGGCCGCGCTGAATGGGGCGGTTTTGATGGCCGAGGCCAATCTGGCGGTGCGCGAGGCCAATCTGTTGCAAACCCGCGCCAATGTGCAGGCCAGCCGTGATGAGGCGCAGGCTGCGCTGGATCAGGCGCAGGCCACCGCAGTTGAGGCAAAAGCCACTCTGCTGCGTGGTGAAGATCTCTTTGCCAAAGGGGTGGCGACGCAAGCGACGCTGGATGCGCAGCGCACGGCGGCGGAGGGGGCGGCTTTGGCGGTGACGCGGGCCGAGGCCACGTTGCGCCGCTTTGCCGCTGTCGCGCTTGAGGAACAGCCCGATGTCATCGTGGCCAAGCGCAATCTGGATGCCGCCCACGCCGATCTGGCCCGCGCCAAGCTTGACTTGGCCCGTGCTGAGGTGGTGGCGCCGATTTCGGGCAGGATTTTGGATATTCACGCCACGCCCGGTCAGCGCCCTCCGGCGCAGGGCATCATGGATATGGGCGATACCGAGCAGATGATGGCCGAGGTGGAGGTCTGGCAAGATCGCATCAGTGCCGTGCAGCCCGGTCAGCCTGTGGAATTGGCGGCTGCTGCCATTGGCACCACGCTGCAAGGCAGGGTTGCCAGCATTGGCCTGACGGTGGGGCGGCAGGGGTTGATTTCGGATGATGCCGCCGAAAACAAAGATGCCCGCGTGATCCGGGTTTTGGTGGCGCTGGATGCGGCGTCGTCGCAATTGGCGGGGCGCTTTACCAATCTTGAGGTGATTGCGCGGATCGATACGCAAGGGCGGGCCTCCAACCAGGCCGAGACGGCACCATGAGCCGCATTTTGCAGGCCCTTTTCGGCCGCCTGCCGATCGGCTGGCTGCAATTAACCCATAACCGCACCCGGTTTGTGGCTGCCCTGTCGGGGGTGGCTTTTGCCAATGTGCTGGTCTTTGTGCAGTTGGGCATTATGAATTCGATGGGGGCGGCCACACTGCGCCCTTATGACTTTTTTCAGGCCGATGTGATGATTTCGGCGGCCGATGCCAATTCCTTGACCGATGGCGGCAATGTCGCGCGGCAATGGCTGTTGCAGGCTTTGGCCGATCCGGATGTGGCCGATGGCATGGGGTTGTTCATTGCCAATCTGCCTTGGGACCGCGGGGATAAGGACATCAGCCTGACCACCTTTGGCGTTGATCCGGCAAAGCCGGGGTTTTTGGCGCCTGAGATGGGGCAGGATCTGGCGCTGTTGCAAGTGCAAGACGCTGTGCTTTTGGACCGCTTTGCGCGCGGCTTGCCCAAAGAGGAGGCCGCCGCCATTCGCCCGCAGTCGCCTTTGGCCTTTGAAACCCAAGGCCGGACGGTGACGGCCTATGGCACTTTTGCGGGTGGGGGTGGTTTTGGTGGCGATGGCTATATGCTCACCTCGGACCAAAGCTTTCTGGCGCTGTTTCCGGCCCGTGCGTCGGCGGCACCTGATCATATCTTGTTAAAGCTGCGCCCCTCTGCGCGGGCCGATGTGGTGATTGCGCGGCTGAAAACGCTGATCTCGGACCCCGATCTGCGCATTCGATCCTATGCCGAGGCCGCGCAGGATGATCTGCGCTATCAACAGACCAAACGGCCCACGGGCATCATCTTTGGCTTTGGGGTGTTGATTGGTGTGTTGGTGGGTTTGGTGATTGTTTATCAGGTGCTGTCCACCGATGTGGCCGACCATTTGCGCGAATATGCCACCTTCAAGGCCATGGGCTATGGCCCCGGTTTCTTTTTGGGGATCGTCTTTGAAGAGGCGCTGGTGCTGGGGGTGATGGGGTTTATTCCCGGTCTGCTGGTCGGCACCACCATTTTGACGCTGATGGGGGCGATCACCACCTTGCCCTTGGCGATGACGCCCAGCATGGCGATCAGCGTGTTTTTGGGCACCATCGTGTTTTCGGCGCTGTCGGGTGCGATTGCAACGCGCCGTTTGGCTGCCGCTGATCCGGCGGATCTGTTCTAGGGGCGCGGGATGACACAGGATTTGATCGCCAATGTCCGAGGGCTGAACCATTGGTTTGGCAGTGGCGAGGTGAAAAAGCAGGCTTTGTTTGACGTGAACCTGACGCTGAAACGCGGCAGTTTCACCGTGCTGATGGGGCCGTCAGGCTCTGGCAAGACCACGGTTTTGACGCTGATCGGCTGTTTGCGGGCGGTGCAGGACGGGTCGTTGCAGCTTTTGCAAAACGAGTTGCGCGGGGCGAGCGAGGCACAGCTTGTCGCCTTGCGCCGCCGTCTTGGCTTTATCTTTCAGGCGCATAACCTGCATGAAAGCCTGACCGCGACGCAGAATGTGATGATGGGGGTGCAGGTGCATGAGGGGGTGGCCGAGCAAACCGCCAAGGCGGCGGCCTTTCATGCGCTGGGTTTGGTGGGCTTGGCCGATCGGGCCGGCTATTTGCCTGCCAACCTGTCGGGTGGCCAGAAACAACGCGTGGCCGTGGCGCGGGCGCTGGTGGCAAGCCCCGCGCTGGTTTTAGCTGATGAGCCGACCGCCGCTTTGGACAAGGACAGCGCCGCCGAGGTGGTGGATCTGCTGAAACGCATGGGCACCGCGCGCGGAACGACCACGCTTTTGGTGACCCATGACAACCGTATCCTTGACCGCGCAGACCGTATCCTGACCTTGGAGGATGGCCGGATCGTCAAAGTAGAGGACCGGGCGTAGGCGGCTTTGGCCCTTTAGTCCTTGACGGCTGGGGCCAGACCAAAGACCTGCTCTGCCAAGGTGCCAGCGGCAAGCCCCTTGATCCAAGCGGCCTCGCGCGTGAGTTTGACGTGCGCCTCGGCAATCAGGTTGCGGGCGTTTTCGGGCGAGAGAACGACCAGCCCATCATCATCGCCGATCATGAGATCACCGGGGGTCACGGTCGCACCGCCGATTGTCACAGGCAGATTGATGGCACCTTTTTCCGCGCCGCTGGGACCGCGCGGATTGATCCAGCGGCTGTAGACGGGAAAATCCGTCCAACTGCCCAAGGTGCCGACATCGCGCACCGCCCCGTCGCAGATCAGGCCCGCCACACCCTTTGCCCGCAGATGGCCCGACAAGATATCGCCGATCATCGCCGCATCGCGGTAGCCGCCGGCGTCGATCACCAGCACTTGGCCGCGTTCGATCACATCCAGCGCCAGCAAAACCGCGCCAAAATCGGGCGCCTCGCAGCGCACCGTCACCGCCGGGCCGAAAAGCCGGGGCTGTTGGCCTGCAGGGCGCAGCGGGCGCAGGGCCGGGTCGATCTGCCCCGCTTGTGCGACCAGATCAATGGCAATGGCTACGGGAATGTCATGCCACTGAGCCATCTCTTGGGCCGAGAGGGGATGGCTGTGGTCGGGGCTGTGCAAGGTGACGGGCATGGGCGGCCTTTTGGTCAAAGATGGGTTTTGAGCGCGCGCCCAAGGGCGGCAATCCCGGTTTCAATCGCCGCAAGCGAGGGGGCCGAGAAGTTCAGCCGCGCATGATTGGCGCGCGGGGTCAGGGGAAAGAAGGTCGCGCCCGGAACATAGGCCACTTTGGCCATGGGTAGGGCCACATTGCGCATGAACTCTGTCGTATCAAAGCCTTGCGGAAAGGTCAGCCATGTAAAAAGCCCGCCCGCTGGATCGGTCGCGTGGATTTCTTGCGGGAAGTGCCTGCGGATCGCGTCCAGCATCGCCTCTTTTTTGGTGGCATAGGCCGCGCGCAGGGTGGCGATATGGGCGGTCAAATCATAGCGGTCCAGAAACAGGCTGGCCGCGGCCATGTTCAGTGTCGAGGTTTGGGTATCGGCGGCCACCTTCAACTGACCCATCCGCGCCAGAAGATCCGGGTTGGCCACCGCCCAGCCAATGCGCAACCCCGGCACCAAGATCTTGGAAAAGCTGCCCAGATGGATCACCCGCCCTTCGGTGTCCAAAGATTTCAGCGTGGGCAGGTTCAAACCGGCAAAGCGGATGTGGCGATAGGGCGTGTCTTCGACGACGATCAGATCATAGCGATTTGCCAGCGCAATCAGCGCCTTGCGCCGTTCAAGTGACAGGGTCACCCCGGTTGGGTTTTGAAAATCGGGAATGGTGTAGATCATCTTGGCCCGTGGCTGGGCGGCAAGAAGTGTCTCAAGCTGATCGGTTTGCATCCCATCGGCATCGACGGGGACAACGGCATAATCGGGTTGGCTCGGGGCGAAGGCGATCAGCGCGCCGAGAAAGGTTGGGTCTTCGGTCACGATCACATCGCCGGGGTCCACCAACATTCGCGCCACGAAATCCAGCCCCTGCTGTGAGCCTTGCAAGATCAGCACATCATCGCCCGTGCAGGCCGCCAGCCCATCGGCTTGCATCAGGCCAGCCACCTGATCGCGCAGCCGCGCCAAACCGTTTGAGGGGGCATATTGCATGGCCGCCCCGCCCGGTGCGGTGATGATCTCGTGAAAGACCGCATCCAAGGCCCCGGCGGGGAACAGCGTTGCATCAGGATAGCCGCCGCCAAATGAGGTGATCGAAGGATCGGCCCCAAGGGCCAAAAGCTCACCAATGGCCGAGGGCTGCACCTGTGCCATGCGTTGGGCATATCTGGGGGTCATGGAATTGGTCCTGCGCCTGTGCCTGTGCCTGCGCCTTTTGCGGCTGTCAGAGCAGCAGACACCAAGCGACAGATCACCACAAGAGGGGGCATCGCAAGATATCTTGCCGCGCGCGTGGCGCGGACCTTCCTCTATCCGCGCCGCAGGGCAGGGGGCTTTGCCCGCGGGCGTGGGTTATTCTTCGCCCTTCAAGCGGCGCGAGGGGTCTGCCGTTTCGTCAAACGTCGCCCAACCGCCCGGCGTGCCAGTGGGCGGCAAATTGGCCGGGTCTTCGGCGCGGTGCAAATGCGCTTTGGCGATGAAGTTGGCGGTGATGGGGGCGGTGATGAACAAGAACAGCGTGATCAACAGCTCGTGGAAAGACACGCTGTTGGTAAAGGCCAGAAAATACACCATCGAGGCAATCAGCGCCCCGCCGATGCCCAGCGTTGTGGCCTTGGTTGGGGCGTGCAGCCGCGTCATCGGATCGGGCAGTTTCAACAACCCAACCGAGCCGACCAGCCCGAAAAGCCCCGACAGCACCAACAGCGCAGCAATCAGAATTTCGATCAGCATCATCGCCCCCTATTCGATCACATCGCCGCGCAAGATGAACTTGGCATAGGCCACGGTGGACAAGAACCCCGTCACCGCAAACAACAGCGAGGCTTGGAAATACATCGCCGTACCCTGCCAGACGCCATAGAGGATCAAAAGCGCAATGGCGTTGATGACCATGGTATCCAGCGCCAAAATCCGGTCAGACATGCCCGGCGAGCGGACCAGACGATAGAGGTTCAGCAAAAGCCCAAGGCCAAAGCAGGACATGGCAAAGATCAGCGCGTAGGTTATCATCAGAAGATCTCCTTGATCCGTGCCTCATAGCGGGACTTGATTTCGTCCACCGTGGCTTGGGGGTCGGGGGCGTGCAGGCAATGCACCAAAAGCGCGCGGCCATCGGCCGAGAGGTCAACCGACACAGTGCCCGGCGTCATGGTGATCGTGCCGGCCAGCAGGGTGATCGCCTCGGGCTGGCGCAGGTCCAAGGGGATGGTGATCCATGCCGGGCGCAGGCGCGAGTTCGGGACGAACAAGACGATCTTGGCGACCGAGAAATTCGCCACCACGATATCCCACAAGACCAGAAAGAAGAACGCCGCCGCTTTCAGCGGGTTTTTGATGCGCGGGCGGTCGGGCCAGTAGATCGCGGTCGCAAAGGGAATGACCAGCCCAAGGATCGCGCCAAAGACAACCGCGCCAAGGCTGGTGGAGTTGTTCAGCGCAAGCCAGACCAGAACCAGCAACAGGCTCAGATAGGGGTGGGGGAGGATTTTTCTTAGCATGATTTACTCCCGCACCATGACCGCGTTGATATAGGCGGCGCTGTCGTGCAACTGGCGCGCGGTGCCCTCAAGCCAGGCCATGACCGGCCCGGCAAAGACCGTCAACAAGACGATCACGCCCAGCATGGCGAAGATCGCAACCAAGGCCAAGGCTTGGGCCGGGGTGTCGTCTGGCGTGCCCTCAACCGCGTGGGCCTTCCAAAACACCGTGCTGCCCGCGCGGCCCAAGGCCACGATCAACACCAAAGATCCGGCGAGAATAGCCGTCCAGATCAGCGCCCATTGGTCATGGTCGCGCAGCGCGTCCAAGACCAACAGCTTGCCAAGGAAGCCCGACAGGGGCGGCATCCCTGCCATCGCAATCGCGGCGGCAAAGAACAGCACCGTCAGCAACCCGTGCTGCGCCACGGGCGGCAGGGCCTTGATGTCGGACAGCCCGCGCCGCTCGATCACCTGATCGACGACAAGGAACAACAAGGCGGCGGCAAAGGTGGAATGGATCAAATAGTAAAGCCCCGCCGCCGCGGCTTCGGGGGTGAAGGCGGCAAAGGCCAAAAAGAGCGTGCCCATAGAGCCGATGCCCGCAAAGGCCGCCATGCGCGCCAAGGTTTTCGCCCCCAAGGCACCGATCATGCCCACCGCCAGCGTGACCAAGGCGGCTGGCAGCAAAAGGTCGGCGTAAAAGCTGCCATTCACGGGCTGATCGGGGCTGAAGACCAGCGTGTAGAACCGCAAGATCGCATAGGCGCCGACTTTGGTCATGATGGCAAAGAGGGCTGCCACCGGGCCGGGTGCCAGCGCATAGGTTGCGGGCAGCCAGAAGTGGAAGGGCAAGAGCGCCCCTTTGATCGCAAAGACAATCAACAGGAACACACCCGCAATGCGCAGCATGGCCGCGTCGCCTTCGGGCAGCATGGGAATGCGCAGGGCCAGATCGGCAATGTTCAGCGTGCCGGTGACCGAATAGATCAGCCCCAGCCCGAACAAAAACAGCGTCGAGCCGCCAAGGTTGAAGGCGACATATTGCACGCCGGCGCGCAAGCGGTCTTTGCCGCCGGCGTGGATCATCAGGCCATAGCTGGCGATCAGCAGAATTTCGAAGAACACAAAGAGGTTGAACGCATCGCCCGTCAAAAACGCGCCGTTGATGCCCATCAGCTGGAACATGAACAGCGGGTGAAAGTTCTTGCCGCGCGCGTCCCAGCCAGAGCCGACGACATAAAGGAGCACGATCAACCCAACCACCGCCGTCAGCGCCACCATCAGCGCCGAAAGCTGATCAAGCACCAGCACAATGCCAAAGGGGGCGGGCCAATTGCCCATGTAATAGGCCTGCGGGCCCGAGCTGGTGGATTGCCACAGCAGGGCAAGCGACGCGGCCATCAGCGCCACGCTGGCCGCCACAGACAGGATGCGCTGCAAGGTCAGATCGGTGCGCGCCAAAAGCACCAGCAGGGGTGCCACCATGGCGGGCAGAACGACAGGGGCAAGGATCCAATGGTTCACGCCTTGTCCTCCGCATCGCCGGTCATCTCGATCCGGTCATCGCCGGATTCCAGAAATGAGCCCAAGGACATCAGAACGATCACCGCCGTCATGCCAAAGGAAATCACGATTGCCGTCAGCACCAAAGCCTGCGGCAGGGGATCGGTGTAGCCTGCCGCATCGGGCGACAGGATGGGGGGCTGGTTGACCACCAACCTGCCCGTCACGAACAAGAACAGATTGACCGCATAGGTCAGCATCGACAGGCCCAGGATCACCGGAAAGGCCCGCAGCCGCAGGATCAGATAGACACCCGAGGCCGTCATCAGGCCAATGGCGGCAGCGATAAGATATTCCATGTCAGGCGCCCTCTTTTACGGTGGGGTCTTGTTGTATGGCCGGGGTTTGGGACGGGTCGACGTCCATCGGTTCGATGTTCACCGTCTCGCCCGCGCGAATAGCCATGCGCGACAGCGAATAAAGCGACAACAAAACCGCCCCCACCACCGTGAGGAACACCCCAAGGTCAAAGGCCATCGCCGTGGCCAGTTCAAACTTTTGCATCGGCGGGATCTGGAAATAGCCAAAGTTCGAGGTCAGGAAGGGCCGCCCGGCGAGCCATGATCCAATGCCCGTGGCCCCGGCAATCACCACGCCCCAGCCGATCAACTGGTGGTATTCGATGCCCTTGCGCGCCTGCGCCCAGGCAAAGCCCGAGGCCATGTATTGCATCAGCAAGGCAATCGCCACGACCAGCCCGGCGATGAACCCGCCGCCCGGCTCGTTATGGCCGCGCAGGAAGATGAAGGCCCCGATCATCAGCGAAATCGGCAATGCCACGCGCGTGGCAACCACCAGCATCATCGGGTGACGGTCGCCCGCGCGTTTTTGATCCACCTTCCAGTTCAACAGGCGACGGTTGGCGCGGCCGGCAAAAAGCGCCTCGCTGAGGGCATAGATCAACAGCGCCGCGATGCCCAAAACGATGATCTCGCCAAAGGTATCAAAGCCGCGGAAGTCTACCAAGATCACATTGACCACATTGGTGCCACCGCCGCCGATCTTGGAATTGGCAAGATGATAGTCGGAAATCGAGGGCAGGCCAAAATCGCGCAGCATCATCGCCGCAGCAAGGCCCGCCACCGCCACCCCGGCCACGCCCGCCAGCGCCAGATCGCGCAGCTTGCGCGCCGATGTGCTTTCACGCGGCGTGGTTTTGGGCAGGAAATTCAGCGCCAAAAGCAAGAGGATCATCGTCACCACCTCGACCGTGATTTGCGTCAGGGCAAGGTCGGGGGCCGAAAGGTAAACAAAGGTCAGCGACACCATCAGGCCGATCACCCCGATCACGACCAAAGCCATCAGGCGTTCATGGTGGATGAAGGCCAGATAGACCGAGGCAAAGGCCAAAAGGACAAAGCCCACCGCAATCACCGGCGGCACCGGCAGGGCGCTGCGCAGTCCCGGCGCATGGCCGCCTTGGGCAAAGGCCCAGATGCCCGCCACAACCACGGCGGCCACAAACACCGCCAGATAGCGCGAGAGCGCGCCATTGTGCAGACCGTAAGTAAAGCCGCGCGACAGGGCGGCAAAGCCTTCCATCACGGCGTCAAACATCCGCTTGGCCTCGGGGCGCGGGGTGGCAAGCCAGATGCCATCCAGCCGCCCATGCGCGCCAAGGATCACAAGGCCGCCGCCGACGGCAAGGATCGACAGGAACAAGGGCGCGGTAAAGCCGTGCCAATGGGTGATCTTGACCGGAACCACCTCGCCCGTCACGGCACCTGCCACGACGGCCACGAAATCGCCCACCATGGTCATCGGGAAGAGGCCGATCAGCACGACCAGCACCGCCAAAAGCGCGGGCGGACCCCAGAGGCCAAGGCCCGGATCATGTGGCTTGGCCGGGTAATCCGTGCGCTTTGGCCCCAAGAACCCGTGGGCAATCAGCCGGAAGCTATAGGCGACCGACAAGATCGCCCCAAGCGCCGCGAACGTCGCCATAATCCAAGGATTGCCCGCCCATGAGGTGTGAACCACCTCTTCCAGCATCAGTTCCTTGGACAAAAAGCCGTTGAAGGGCGGGATGCCCGCCATCGACAGGCCCGCCACCATCACGATGGTAAAGGTGATCGGCATCAGGTGGCGCAGGCCGCCCAGACGCTTGATGTCGCGGGTGTGCGCCTCATGGTCAACGATGCCTGCCGACATAAAGAGCGCGGCTTTAAAGGTGGCGTGGTTGATGATGTGAAAGACCGCCACCATGGCCGCCGCCTTGGTGCCCAGCCCCAAAAGCATGGTGATCAGGCCCAGATGCGACACGGTGGAATAGGCCAAGAGCGCCTTGAGATCATCCTTAAAGATCGCGATTCCGGCGGCGATGACCATGGTCACAAGGCCCGTCGTCGCCACGATGTAAAACCACTCGGGCGTGCCTGCCAGAACCGGCCACATGCGCGCCATCAGGAACAACCCCGCCTTCACCATGGTGGCCGAGTGCAGATAGGCCGAAACCGGGGTGGGGGCGGCCATGGCGTGGGGCAGCCAGAAATGGAAGGGAAACTGCGCTGATTTGGTGAAAGCGCCTGCAAGGATCAGCAAAAGGGCCGGCAGATACCAGTCCGAGGCCTGAATGGCGTCTTTTTGCTGCAAGATCACCGTCAGATCATAGCTGCCCGCGATATTGCCCAAGATCAGCATGCCCCCGATCATGGCCAGCCCGCCCGCGCCCGTCACCGTCAGCGCCATGCGCGCGCCTTGGCGGCCTTCGGGCAGGTGTTTCCAATAGCCAATCAGCAAGAAGGACGACAGCGAGGTCAGCTCCCAAAAGATCAACAAAAGCAGGATGTTATCAGACAGCACAATGCCCACCATCGCGCCTTGGAACAGCATCAGATAGGTGTAGAACTGACCCATCGGATCGGATTTCGCCAAGTAAAACCGCGCGTAGATGATGATCAAAAGGCCAATCCCAAGGATCAGGATGGCAAAGAGCATCCCCAACCCATCAAGGAAGAAATTGGCGTTCAGCCCAAGCCCCGGGAGCCAATCAAACCGCGCCTGAATGACCTCGCCGCGCATCACGGCGGGCAGGTGCAGCAAGACACCCAAAAGGGCCAAGGCGGTGAACGAGCCTGTCACCGTCGCACAGGCGTTGCGGCCAGTGCGGATCGTCAGGGCGGGAAGCAAGGCACCAAGAAAAGGAAGGGCGGCGATCAGGGCAAGGTTCATGCGTGTCCGTTTCTGCTCGGGTCGTCGAAATTGGCTGTGGTTCACCGGGCATAGCGCTGCGCCCATTGCCTTCTTAGCTGGGGAATGGGGGCAGGCGTGTCAAGCAAAACAGAAAAGAATTCGCACGGTTGCGTGATATGTTGGGGGGCATTTGTGGCGCAGCGGCTGCACCTTTAGGCCAGATAGGGGAAATCACGCCCGTTTGTCGGCCATAGGTGGCAGATCGGGGGCGCAGTTTTGAAGGGGGCCGCTGATCAGCCGCCCTTAAGCCGTTGCAAAAGATACACCTCGCTGTCTGGCCCGACGGGGGCCGCGCGGTTGTTGGCGATCACCTCACCGTCCACCGCCACCGACACGCCCGCCTTGAAGGCCGGGGCAAGGCCCGGATGCGCCCGTTCCAGCGCATCCAGAATTTGGCCCACGGTTGCGGCCTGAACCTCAATCACCTCTTGGCCATCAGCAAAGCGCCGCAGGCTGGCCCAAAGATGCACCTTGGCCATCAGCCCCCCGCCATTTTGCCCGACTTGGCCGCCTTGATGGCTGCCAAAACCTTGGGGGGCGAGAGGGGCAGGCTGCGGATGCGCGCGCCTGTGGCCCCGGCCACCGCGGCGGCGATGGCGGGCAGGGGCGGGGTGATGCCCGTTTCACCCACACCGCGCACGCCATAAGGGTGGCCAGGGTTCGGCACCTCGACGATCACGGTGTCGATCATCGGCAGGTCCGAGGCGACGGGAATGCGATAATCCAAG
Source organism: Tabrizicola sp. (assembly GCA_965284335.1). Taxonomy (GTDB): domain Bacteria; phylum Pseudomonadota; class Alphaproteobacteria; order Rhodobacterales; family Rhodobacteraceae; genus Tabrizicola_A. The sequence continues at coordinate 376,795 of OZ260076.1, forward strand.
AACACCGGGTTTTGCAGCCGCCCATCGGCGCCATAGACATATTCCTCGTTCAAGGCCCAGCCGATGCCCTGCGCCGCCCCGCCTTGATACTGCCCCTCGACATAGGCGGGGTGAATGGCGGTGCCCGCATCCTGCACCACCAGATAGCGCAGAACGGTGGTGCGTCCGGTTTCGGGGTCCACCTCGACATCGACGACATGGGTGCCAAAGCTGGCCCCATAGCCGCCCGCCGTCACCTCATGGTGACCCGAGATCGGCCCGCCAGTGCCGCCCATCTTGGCCCCGATCTCACCGATCGACATGGGCGGGAATTTCCCCGCGTTTGGCCCGGCAGGGTGGGCGGCACCGTCTTTCCATTCCACCGCCTCAGGCTCGATGCCCCAATCGGCGGCGGCGCGGCGGCACATTTCGGCAATTGCCTGATCTGCTGCCTCAACCGCGGCCTTGCCGCTGGCAAAGGTGGCGCGGCTGCCATGGGTGGGTTCATTCACCCCCAAGGCCCCGGTTTCCACCACGTTCACGCGGACGTTTTCATAAGCGATCCCAAGATGTTCCGCCACCATCAGCCCGATAGAGGCCCGGCTGCCGCCGATATCCGGCGTGCCGATGGAAACGGTGGCCGTGCCATCCTCACCAATCGCGAGCGAGACCGAGGTTTCGCCGCCGTGGTTGAACCAGAACCCCGAGGCCACGCCCCGGCCCTGATTTGGCCCCAGCGGAATTTGGTAATTCGGATGCGCCTTGGCGGCCATGAGCGTTTCTTGCAGGCCGATCACGTTGTAAACCGGGCCATAGCTGGATTTCGATCCGTTCTTGGCCCCGTTTTTCAGCCGCACCTCGATGGGATCAAGGTTCAGCTCGCGGCACATCTCATCAACCAGACTTTCCACCGCAAAGGCCGCCATGGGCGAGCCGGGGGCGCGGTAGGCGGCGGCCTTCGGACGGTTGGCGATCACCTCGACCGCCTCATGCTTTAGCGCAGGGATATCATAGCAGGCAAAGGCGCAAGACAGCGCTTCACCGATGGGCGACATGCCGACAAAAGCCCCGCCTTGCATGCGGAAATAAACCTGGCCCGCCGTAATGGTGCCGTCCTTTTTCATACCCAGCTTGACATCCATCGACGCCGAGGCGGTCGGCCCCGTGGCGCGCAGCACCTCGGACCGGCTCATCACCAGTTTGACCGGACGCCCGCCCGCCTTTTTCGACAGCGCGAGCGCCAAGGGTTCCATGAAGATGGTGGTCTTGCCGCCAAAGCCGCCGCCGATTTCCGAAGGGGTGACCCGCAGATTTGCCGCCTCGATCCCCAGCACGGCCGAGGACATGCGGCGAATATACCAATGGCCTTGGGTGCAAACCCACATCTCGCCGCGCCCGTCTTCGCCCAATTGGCCAACACAGGCATGGGGTTCGATATAGCCCTGATGGGTAGCCTCGGTCTTGTAGGTGTGTTCGCGGATGATGTCGGCGGCGGCAAAGCCTGCATCAATATCGCCATGCCCAAACTCGACATAGCGGGCCACGTTGGGGTGCATGCCCTCGGGCACCGAGAAATCGGCCACACCTTCGCGGATCACCGGCGCGCCGGGGGCGATGGCGGCGTCTACATCGGTGGCATGGGGCAGAACCTCATACTCCACCTCGATCAGCCGCGCGGCGTCTTGCGCGATCAGCGCCGATGTGGCGGCAACGGCGGCCACCGCGTGACCGTCATAAAGTGCGACATCACCGGCCAACGTGTTGTCTTGCAGGTTCAGATCCTCGCCCGACAGGCCCGTGGGCAGATCGGCGCGGGTGACCACGGCCTTGACGCCGTCCAAGGCCAGCGCCTTGGTCGCGTCGATCTTCTTGATGCGCGCATGGGCATGGGGCGAGCGGACAACGGCGGCGTGCAGCATGCCGGGCAAGGAAAAATCCGCGCCATAGCGCGCGCGGCCTGTCACCTTGTCCAGCCCGTCGGGGCGGTTGGGGCGGGTGCCGATCAACTTGTAGCCTGATTTGATTTCGTCTTTCGCCATCACGCAGCCCCCCGCATTTCCGCTGCCGCATCCTGAACGGCGCGGATGATTTTGTCATAGCCGGTGCAGCGGCAGAGGTTGCCCGCCAGCCAATAGCGCACCTCGGTGTCGGTCGGGTCGGGGTTGCGTTCCAAGAGCGCCTTGGCGGCGACCAGAATGCCCGGCGTGCAGAACCCGCATTGCAAGGCGGCATGTTCGATGAACTTGCGCTGGAGCGGGTGCAGATCTTCGCCCGCCATGCCTTCGATGGTTTCCACCGATTTGCCCTCGGCCTCGGCGGCTAGCATCAGGCAGGAACAGACCAGCGTGCCATCGACGGTGACCGAGCAGGCCCCGCAATCGCCAGTGCCGCAGCCTTCTTTGGTGCCGGTCAGGCCAAGCTGGTTGCGCAGCGCGTCCAAAAGCGTCTCACGCGGGTCGGCAAGAAATTCGACCGCATCGCCGTTGACGGTGGTGGTGACGTGAATCTTGGTCATTTGCCGTGTCCTTTCGCCCGATCATAGGCAATCTTTGCCGCCCGGCGGGCCAGAACCCCCGCCAGTTCGGTGCGAAACTCTGCCGTTCCGCGCTTATCTGAAATGGGTTTGGCGCTGGCCTCGGCAGCTTTGGTCAGCGCGGCCAAGGCGGCCTCATCAAGGGTGGTGCCGATGATCGCCTGCGCTGCCGCATCTGACAGGATCACGGTGGGGGCCACAGCACCCAAGGCGACGCGGGCCGTGGCAATCCGGTCACCGTCCAGCGTCAGGTTGACGGCGCAGCCGACCACGGCAATGTCCATCTCCGTGCGCGGGATAAAGCGCAGATAGGCGTCGCCGCCGTTCTTGCCGCGCGGGGGCAAAAGGATGGCCGACACCACCTCGCCCTTGGCCAGATGGGTGCGGCCCGGTCCTGCCGGAATATCCTGGACGGCAATCTCGCGCGTGCCGTTTGGCCCCGTCACCTCAACCCGTGCCCCCGCGGCGATCATGCCCGGCACCGAATCTGCCGCCGGAGAGCCGTTGCAGAGGTTGCCCACAAGCGTCGCCCGGCCCTGCACTTGGGTAGAGCCGACAAGGTTCATCCCCTCAACCACGCCAGGCCAATCGCGCGTCAGGCCCGTGTGCTCGCCAAGGACAATGCCCGGCACTGCAATGCCGATGCGCCAGCCGCCATCGGGGGTTTGCAGGATTTGGTCAACCTGCGGAATATGTTTGAGATCAATCAGGTCGTCGGGCTGCACCATGCCGGCGCGCATCTGCACCAACACATCGGTTCCCCCCGCCAAGAAACGCAGCGTGCCGGTGCTTGAAGCGGCAATCTTGGCCGCATCGGCAAAGCTGGTGGGCCTGTGGTATCGCATCTGGCAGCTCCATCTCATCTTATGTCGCATAGCTGCGCCGATCCTGAGCGATCAGCGCCGCAGCTTCAAGCGCTTTGCGGTCGGGTGGTGGCATTTTGGGCCATGAGCCCGCACGGGAAGAAGGCCGGGGTCGCCACGAGATGGCGCCGGTGGGTCGCTGGATGCTGTGTTGCTTTGGGGGCAGGCAGCGCTTAGCCGCGCCCGGCCTTGGACAGCCTGCGCAGATGGCTGCGATAGAGCATCGGGGCCAGCGCGCGGTCATAGATCAGGGTGGCGATCTGGCGGAGGCCCGGCGCGCCCACCAATCGGGCCAGCCAGCGATAGCGCGGCATCTGCGACCACAAGACCAAGAACCCCTCCACGCCCGAACTGACCTTGCCATCATGGCGCACATAGAGCCGCCGCGCCGCCATGTCAGGCGTGATGCCCCAATCTGCGCAGGCCGCCGAATTCAGATCGTCAAAGCGGATCGGCAGGGCATGGGTTTGGGCATGAGCCGCATAGTGCTGGATCTCGGCGTTGCAGACCGGACAGCTGGCGTTGAACAAAACGGCGGTTGCGTGTTGGGGTTCCATGGCGATGAGATAGGGCAGGCAGGGCGCAAATCCAGCCTCAAGCCGGCCAAAGGGGTTGCAATCGGCCCTGATGTCGCTATCCCTCGGCCGCATGAACAAGGAGCTGGGTGAAAATCCCGGCTGGCTCTTCCGGCCGCCGATCCGCCGGACCACCGTCACACAGACCCCGACCCCCTTCGACCCCCTGTCATGCAGCGGGTCGGTCTGAAACGGATGACAGATGTTTTCAATGACCACCTACCGAAACCAATGGTTCGGCAATATCCGCGCCGATCTTTTGTCTGGCCTTGTCGTGGCCTTGGCCCTGATCCCCGAGGCGATTGCCTTTTCCATCATTGCGGGCGTTGACCCCAAGGTGGGGCTATATGCCTCGTTCTCCATCGCGGTGATCACGGCGATTGCGGGCGGGCGGCCGGGCATGATCTCGGCGGCAACGGCGGCCACGGCGGTCTTGATGGTGACCTTGGTCAAGGATCATGGGCTGCAATATCTGCTCGCAGCCACCGTGTTGGCGGGCCTGTTGCAGATCGGCATGGGTCTTTTGCGGCTGGGCTTTGTCATGCGCTATGTGTCAAAATCGGTGATGACGGGCTTTGTGAATGCGCTGGCCATTCTGATCTTCATGGCGCAACTGCCCGAGTTGGACCCCGCCAAAGTCACGCCGCTGACCTTTGTGCTGGTCGCGGCGGGCCTTGGGATCATTTATCTTTTCCCCTATTTGACGCGGGCTGTGCCTTCGCCCTTGGTGACCATCATCGTGCTGACGGGGCTGACGATGTATTTCGGCTGGGACGTGCGCACGGTCGGCGATATGGGGGCCTTGCCCGATACGCTGCCGGTGTTTTTGTTGCCCGATGTGCCGCTGAACCTGACCACCTTGCAGATCATTTTCCCCTATGCGCTGGCCGTGGCGGTGGTGGGGCTTTTGGAAAGCCTGATGACCCAGACGCTGGTGGATGATCTGACCGACACCAAATCCAGCCGCGATCAGGAATGTATCGGGCAGGGGCTGGCCAATACCGCGACGGGCTTTATCGGCGGGATGGCGGGCTGTGCGATGATCGGGCAAAGCATAATCAACGTCAAATCAGGCGGGCGGGGGCGGTTGTCGGCCTTTACGGCGGGCGTTATGCTTTTGGTCATGGTTGTCGGTTTGGGCGACCTTGTCAGCCAGATCCCGATGCCCGCCTTGGTGGCGATCATGATCATGGTCAGCATCGGCACGTTTTCTTGGGCCTCAATCGCCAATCTGGCCACGCATCCGCGGTCGTCTTCCGTGGTGATGCTCGCAACAGTGGCGGCTGTGGTTTATACCCACAACCTTGCCATTGGGGTTTTGCTGGGTGTGCTGTTGTCGGGCATTTTCTTTGCCGCCAAGATTGCCCAGCTTTTTGGCGTGACCAGTAGCCTGAGTGCCGATGGCCGGGCGCGGACCTACCGTGTAGAAGGCCAGCTATTTTATGGCTCGGTTGAGGATTTCATGGCCGCCTTTGAATTCCGCGAGGTGTTGCAGCGGGTGGTCATCGACGTCTCGGCGGCACATATCTGGGACATCTCCTCGGTGCAGGCGCTGGATACGGTGGTGATGAAATTCCGGCGCATGGGGGCCAAGGTAGAGATCATCGGCATGAATCTGGCGTCAGAAACCATCGTGGATAAGCTGGCCTTGCATGACAAGCCGGGTGAGATGGACAAGCTGACAGCGCATTAAAGGGCGGCGTCAGGCGCGCAGGGTAAAGCCGCGCGCCAGATGGTTGCGCACCAGCCAGATCATCGCCATGCCGGGCAAAAGCGACAGGCAGGTCATCGCCATGACCATGCCGATATCGGTTTGAAAGGTGAACATGGCGTTGATCGCCATGGTGATCGGCTTGCCCGCCGTCACGGTCAGGATGCGGGCAAAGACCACCTCGACCCAGCTGAAGATAAAGCAGAAAAATGCCGCCACCCCGATGCCCGGCGCGATGAGTGGCACCAGATGGCGGAAAAAGAACGATGGGCCGGAATGACCGTCAATAAAGGCGGTTTCATCCAAAGCTCTCGGCACGGCGCGGATGAAGCTTTCCAAGATCCAGATGGTGATCGGCAGGTTAAACAGGCAATGCACCAGCGCTATGCCGATGGGCGAATTCACCAGCCCCAGCTTGGAAAACAGGATGAAGATCGGCAAGGACAGCACCACCGGCGGCGTCATGCGAAAGACCAGCATGGCCAAAAGGAAATGCCGGTCCCCCAAAAAGCGGAACCGTGCCAGCGCATAGGCGGCGGGCAAGCCAATCGCGATGCACAAGGCGACGTTGAGGCAGACGTAGATGGCCGAATTCACCATCGCCGCGCGCAACTCTGGTGCGGCCAGAACGGCGGCATAGTTCAAAAGCCCCACCACCCCCGGTGCCACCCCATGTTTTTCCAGTGTGACTGTAAAGCTGAGGATCACCGCCTGCACCAAAGGCAGCAGGATGAACATCGCCAGCGAAAGGCCGCCCAGCACGCGGATCATGCCCCGTCCTCGCGCCGCCGGGTGATGACCACAAAGGCATAGGTCACCGCCACCACGATCAAAAAGTAAAGCCCCGCCCGCGCCGCCGCCTGACCATAGGAAAAGCCCTTGATCTCTTCGCCCAGTTCCAGCGACAAAAACCGCGTGGCATCGTTCGGACCGCCGGCGTTGATGGTGAAGGCCTCGGTGTAGATCATAAAGCTGTCGACAAAGCGGATCAGGATCACAATCGCCAAAGCCCCCGACAGGCGCGGCAATTCGATATGTCGAAAGACCGCCCAGCGCGAGGCCCCGTCAATCACCGCCGCCTGACGGTATTGCGGCGCAATGGCCGAAAGCCCGGCATAGGACAGGATCACCACCAGCCCCAGCCAATGCCAGGTGTCCATCACCAAAAGCAGCGCCCAAGTGTGCACGGCCGTGAATTTGTAATCAAACCCCACCGCCGCCAGCCCCGGCCCCAAAAGCCCTGATTGCGTGTCGATCATCCCCAGCCACAGCATCGGGATCATGTTCCACGGCACCACCAAAGGCAGCGCGCACAGCATCAGCCCCCAGATCGCAAAGCGGCCAAAGCGCATCAGCATCAGCGCCACCGCAATGCCCAAGGGCAGTTGGATGGCCAGCGCCAGCGCCGAGAACAAAAGGCTCCGGCCAAGTGAGGCCAGAAAGCGGTCAGACCCCAGAATATCGGCAAACCATTGAAGGCCGACCCAATGCACATCGCTGAGCGAAAAGATGTCGTGAAAGCCATAGTTGACCACGGCCAAAAGCGGCAAAAGCCCGATTACCGCCAAGAGGAGGCAGGCGGGCAGCACCAGCAGGAGCGCCCAGCCGCTGTTTCTGCCTTCAGGCGGCATCGCGCAGCGCCTTGAGCAATGCGGCGTGCTCCAATGACACCGGATTGCCTTTGGTCGATGAAGCGGTCAGCGCCGCCGTGGCGGTGGTCTCTTGCCAGCCGGGATCAAAGCCCATGGCGGTCAGACCGGGCAGGCCCGCAGATCTGGCCCAAGCCGCCAGCGTTTCGGGCGCATCTTCGGGCGCACCGCCCAAGGTGGTGGCAAGGGTGGCAAAGACCATGTCCAGCCGCCGCGCAGCCTCGGTTCCCGGCGCGGCATGGTCGCGGTTTGCTCGCAAGATCGGGGCTAAAAGCGCGCCGCAGACCGCGCCATGGGGGGCCGGACAAAGCCCGCCGATCACGCCCGCCAGCCCATGCACCGCGCCAAGGCCCGAATTGGCCAGCGCCATCCCGCCCGAGAGGCTGACCCAAGCGAGCGCATCGCGCGCCTCGCGGTCCTCGCCCTGTTGCAGGCGGAGGAGTGCGGCCAGCCCCGCGCCAATCGCCGGGGCGGTGATGGCATCGGTATAGGCGGTCGCCTTGCAGGATACGAAAGGCTCGATCACCTGCGTCACCGCATCGAGGCCGGAGGCCAGTGTCACCGACCAAGGTGTGCCATCGGTCAGCGCGGGGTCAACAATGGCCAGCCGGGCCAGCATCCGATCATCGCGCAAGCTGACCTTGCGGCCATGTTCGGGCAGGCCGATGACGGCGTTTTTCGTGGCCTCGGATCCGGTGCCCGAGGTGGTGGGAATGGCGATAAAGGGCAGGGGGGGCTCGCTTAGCGGCAGGCCGCGGCCGACCACCTCGAGATGGTCCATCGGCCCGTCCTTGGCCGGGATCAACCCTGCCAGCGCCTTGGCCAGATCCATCACCGACCCGCCACCAAGGCCCAAGACCCAATCGGGCCTATGGGCGCGCGCCTTTGCCAAGGCCGCCTCCAGCAGGGGCAGGGTGGGTTCTGCGGCGCAGGTGAGCGTCATCACGCTGTCCGTCCCGGCGCCAAGATCGGCCAAAAGCCCGGCCAGTCTGCCGGGGTTCGCGCCATGCACGATCAGCCCGCGCGGGCCAAAGCCGCGCAGAAGCGCTGGGGCCTTGGCCACCTCGCCGCGCCCAAAAAGGATGCGCGCCGGGCTGGTGATGGCAAAGGGTGTCATACCGACATCGTCGCGGCCACGGCCCGACCCCAGCGTGCGAATTTGGCATCGCGGATTGCGGGATCAATGGCCGGGGTAAAGCGGCGTTCCAGCGCCCATGCGCTTTGGAATTCTTCGGGCGCCGCGCAAAGCCCGGCTTGCAGGCCCGCGAGATAAGCCGCCCCCAGCGCGGTGGTTTCGGTCACCACAGGCCGGTCCACCGGCGCGCCCAGAATATCGGACAAAAACTGCATCGCCCAATCCGAGGCGGTCATGCCGCCATCAACCCGCAAGATGCCTTCGGCCGAGGTGCCCCAATCGGCGCGCATCGCCTCTAGAAGATCGCGCGTTTGAAAGCCCACGCTTTCCAAGGCCGCCCGCGCCAGTTCCGCCGGGCCGGAGTTGCGCGTCAGCCCGTAAATGGCCCCCCGGCAATCGGGCCGCCAATAGGGCGCGCCAAGGCCGGTAAAGGCGGGCACCAGAATGACATCTTGCGAAGGATCGGCGGCATCGGCAAGCGGCTGGGTCTCCTTGGCCTCGCGGATGATCTTTAGCCCGTCGCGCAGCCATTGCACCACGGCACCTGCGATAAAGATTGAGCCTTCCAGCGCATAGGTGGTCTGGCCGTTCAGGCGGTAGGCAATGGTCGTCAGCAGCCGGTTCTTCGACGGCACCATCTGATCGCCGGTGTTCAAAAGGGCAAAACAGCCGGTGCCATAGGTGGATTTCATCATGCCGGGGCGGAAACAGGCTTGGCCCACCGTGGCGGCCTGTTGGTCGCCCGCCACCCCCAGAATGGGGATTTCAACGCCAAAAAGATCGGCCCGCGTCACGCCATAATCAGCGGCGCAGTCGCGCACGTCGGGCAAAAGCGACATCGGAATGTCCAGAAGGCCGCAAATCTCGGCGTCCCATTCATTGGTGGCGATGTTGTAGATCATGGTGCGCGCGGCATTGGTGGCATCGGTGGCATGCACCCGCCCGCCGGTCAGCTTCCAGATCAAAAAGCAATCCACCGTGCCAAAGGCCAATTCGCCGCGCTTGGCCCGGTCGCGCGCACCGGGGACATGGTCCAGCATCCATTTGATCTTGGTGGCGGAAAAATAGGGGTCCAACAAAAGCCCGGTGCGCGCGGTGATCATCGGCTCATGGCCCGCCGCTTTCAGCGCCTCGCAGGTGTCGGCGGTGCGGCGGTCTTGCCAGACGATGGCGCGGTGAATGGGCTCGCCCGTGGTGCGATCCCAGATCAGGGTGGTTTCGCGCTGGTTGGTGATGCCGATGGCGGCAATGTCGCGCGCGCTGATCCCGGCCTTTTCAATGGCCGCCCGCGCGGTGCCTGCCACGGTTGACCACAGATCAGACGGGTCATGTTCCACCCAGCCCGAGGCGGGGTAATGCTGGGTAAACTCCTCTTGCGCCACCGCCCGCACCTTGAGGTTGGCATCAAACAGGATCGCCCGCGAGGAGGTGGTGCCTTGGTCGATGGCAAGGATATGGGTCATGCTGTGATCGGTCCGGTCTTATAGTCATGCTTGTGGAAACACTCGCCCAAGACACAGCCAAACGGCAAGGGGGGGCGAGAGGTTCGACAAGACTGACAGGGAAAAGGCGTGAGAGGGCAAAAAGAGGGGCGGGCGCAAAGATGCGCCCGCCCGCCTGAAGCTTAGTTCTGCCAGGACTTGATCAGCTCGTCATAGGCGATGGTCTCGCCCTGCGGCTTTTCGTTTTCCAGCTTGGCAACCGGCGAACCGGGTTCATCCAGCCAGACCTGCGGGTCCTGCGGCTCGTTCATCTTCGGGCCGATGTCGCCCTGAACGCCGGCACGCTCGATCCGCTCAAGCACCTTTTCCTGCTCTTCGCACAGAGCATCGAGGGCTTCTTGCGGGGTCTTGGCACCCGACATCGCGTCGCCGATGTTCTGCCACCACAGCTGAGCCAGCTTGGGGTAGTCAGGAACGTTGGTGCCGGTGGGCGACCACTGAACCCGTGCGGGCGAGCGATAGAACTCGACCAGACCGCCCAGTTTCGGGGCGCGTTCGGTAAAGCTGTCGTGCTGGATGGTGGATTCGCGGATGAAGGTCAGGCCGACATGCGATTTCTTGACGTCCACCGTCTTGGACACCACGAACTGCGCATAAAGCCATGCGGCTTGGGCGCGATCGACCGGGGTCGACTTCATCAAGGTCCAGGAGCCTGCGTCCTGATAACCCACCTTCATGCCGTCCTGCCAATAGGCGCCGTGCGGCGAGGGGGCCATGCGCCACTTGGGAGTGCCGTCCTCGTTCATCACGGGCAGACCTTCCTTGACCATATCGGCGGTAAAGGCGGTGTACCAGAACATCTGCTGGGCGATATTGCCCTGTGCTGGAACCGGGCCTGCTTCACCAAAGGTCATGCCTTGGGCTTCTGGCGGGGTGAACCGCTGGAGCCAGTCAATCGCCTTGGTCACAGCATAGACAGCGGCGGCGTCGTTGGTGGCACCGCCACGCGCAACGCAAGAGCCGACGGGCTGCGAGTTTTCATTGACGCGGATACCCCATTCGTCAACCGGCAGGCCGTTGGGTTCACCCACATCGCCCATACCGGCCATCGACATCCACGCATCGGTGTAGCGCCAGCCAAGCGAGGGGTCTTTCTTACCGTAGTCCATGTTGCCATAGACACCCGAGGCCGGGCCGCCCGCATAAGACATATCGCGGCCGGTGAAGAATTCGGCGATGTCTTCATAGGCAGACCAGTTCAACGGAACGCCCAGATCATAGCCATACTTGGCCTTGAAGTCCTCTTTCGACTGCGGATGGTCGAACCAGTCGGCGCGGAACCAGTAGAGGTTGGCGAACTGCTGGGTCGGCAGCTGATAGAGCTTGCCATCGGGTGCGGTGGTGAACTTGGTGCCGATAAAGTCAGCGATATCAAGGTTCGGGTTGGTCACCGCCGCCCCTTCGCCTGCCATCCAGTCATCAAGGATGCGCACCTGCTGATAGCGCCAATGGGTGCCGATCAGGTCGCTGTCGTTGATATAGGCGTCATAGATGTTTTCGCCCGACTGCATCTGCGTTTGCAGCTTTTCCACCACATCGCCTTCGCCGATGAGGTCATGGGTCACCTTGATGCCGGTGATCGCCTCGAAGGCCGGGGCCAGAACTTTGGCCTCGTATTCATGGGTGGTGATGGTTTCGGACACGACCTTGATTTCCATGCCGGCAAAGGGCTTGGCCGCGTCGATGAACCACTGCATCTCGGCTTCTTGATCGGCGCGCGAGAGGCTGGAAAGCTCGCCGATTTCCGCGTCGAGGAAGGCTTTTGCGGCCTCCATATCGGCCCAGGCCGGGGCCGAGCCAAAGGCGATGAGCGCAAGCGCCATCGCGGTTGTCGTCTGTCTCAGTCTCATCTTATTCCTCCCAGAATGTATGAAGTCCGATCGTTTCTTGTTGCCGGGGGGGCGGGCATGCCCTCTCCCCCGGCGCTGTCATGCCCGTCGATCACACCCAGCGAAATACTGCTGCGGCGTATATCAGGCAAAGGATCAGCGCGCCCCAAACCGGGCCGCCGAAGGCAAAGAGCCAGCCAATGCAGATAAAGGCCGAGCCCAAGAGCGAGATGAACAACCGGTCGCCGCGCGTGGTTTCAATGCGCAGCACCCCCCGGCGTGGGGTTTCAGGAAAGCGGATCGCCAGTAAGGTGAACAGGATCAGCAGGCTGGCGATGATCAGGAAAAACAGGGCCACTGGAAAGGTCCAAGCCATCCAGCCGCCGGGGATCATCGGGGCAAACCAATCAATCTCATCCTCGCGCCGTGGCACTGCGGTGATCAGCGCAAAAAGCCCGGTGGCCAGTATCGCGGCGAGGCCAAGATAAATCATGTTCCAACGTGCGGCAGTCATGGTCACACCCTTCCCAAGGCAAAGCCCTTGGCGATGTAGTTGCGGACAAAATAGATCACCAAGGCGCCGGGAATGATCGTCAGCACCCCGGCCGCAGCCAGAACGCCCCAGTCCATCCCGCTGGCCGACACGGTGCGCGTCATGGTGGCGGCAATCGGCTTTGCATTGACCGAGGTCAGCGTGCGCGACAGCAAAAGTTCCACCCACGAGAACATGAAGCAGAAAAACGCCGCCACCCCGATGCCACTGGCGATCAGCGGCATGAAGATGCGCAGGAAGAAGCGGCCAAAGCTGTAGCCGTCTATATAGGCCGTCTCGTCGATCTCTTTCGGCACGCCGCGCATGAAGCCTTCCAAGATCCACACCGCCAAAGGCACGTTGAACAGGCAATGCGCCAAGGCAACCGCGATATGGGTGTCAAACAGCCCGACCGAGGAATAAAGCTGGAAGAAGGGCAGGGCGAAGACCGCGGGCGGGGCCATGCGGTTGGTCAAGAGCCAGAAGAACAGATGCTTGTCGCCCATAAAGCTGTAGCGCGAAAAGGCATAGGCCGCCGGCAGCGCCACCGTGATCGAAATCACCGTGTTCAGCACCACATAGATGATCGAATTGACATAGCCCATATACCAAGAGGGGTCTGTCAGGATCACCACATAGTTCTGAAAGGTCAGGGTCTGAGGCCAAAGCGAAAAGGTCGAGGTGATCTCGGTGTTGGTCTTCAGGCTCATGTTGACCAGCCAATAGATCGGGATCAGCAGGAACAAGAGATAGAGCGTCATCACAAAGGCAGAACCGCGCAGGCGCATCTTATTTGCCCTCCTCTTTGTCCAGATGGGTCATCACGGTGTAAAACACCCAAGACACCAGCAGGATCACCAGAAAATACATGATCGAGAAGGCCGCCGCTGGGCCAAGGTCGAACTGGCCAATGGCCATCTTGACCAGATCAATCGACAGGAAGGTCGTCGAATTGCCGGGGCCGCCGCCGGTCACCACGAAAGGCTCGGTGTAGATCATAAAGCTGTCCATGAACCGCAACAGCACCGCGATCAGCAAGACCCCCGCCATCTTGGGCAGTTCGATGAAGCGAAACACCGCCCAGCGGCTGGCCTGATCGACCCGCGCGGCCTGATAATAGGCGTTGGGGATGGATTGCAGGCCCGCATAGCAGAGCAAGGCCACCAGCGAGGTCCAGTGCCAGACATCCATCACAATGACGGTGATCCAAGCATCCAAGGGGTCGTTGGTATAGTTATAGTCGATCCCCAACTCGGCCAGATAATGGCCCAAAAGGCCGATATCGACGCGGCCAAAGATCTGCCAGATCGTGCCGACCACGTTAAAGGGAATAAGCAAGGGCAGCGCCATCAGAACAAGGCAAACGCTGGCCCAAAAGCCCTTTTTCGGCATGTTGAGCGCGATGTAGATGCCCAAGGGCACCTCGATGGCCAGAATAATGGCGGAAAACAGGATCTGGCGGCCAAGGGCCTCATGCAGGCGGCTGGAGGTGATCATATCCTCGAACCATTCCAGCCCCACCCAGAAAAACTCGTTATTGCCGAAGGTGTCGCTCAGCGAATAGTTCACCACCGTCATCAGGGGCAGGATCGCCGAAAAGGCGACGATCACCAAAACCGGCAGGACCAAAAACCACGCTTTGTTGTTTTGCGTCTTGTCCATCACGCGGCCCCCCCAGATGCGCCAACCGGGGCAATGCGCCAGTCATTGGCATAGACATTCACGCGTTCGGGCTGGAACCGCACATGGGTGAGGCCCGCATCCACCGCCATGCCCTCGGGCGCAATCACATTCACCGTGGCACCGGCCACATCGCCGCGAATGATGCGGTGGCGGCCCACATCCTCGACCCGGCTGATGGTGATGGGCAACCCGTCGCCTGCCGTCAGCGCGGCATATTCAGGCCGGATGCCGATCTGCGTGCGCCCTGTCACCGCGCCATAGCCTGCGCCAAGCGCCACAGGCTGGCCCGCAACCATGGCGGTATCGCCCCGGATTTCAGCGTCCAGCAGGTTCATCCCCGGCGAGCCGATGAAATAGCCCACAAAGGTATGGGCTGGGGTCTCAAACAGCTCTTCCGGCGTACCCATCTGCACCACGCGCCCGTCATACATCACGACGACCTTGTCGGCGAAGGTCAGAGCCTCGGTCTGGTCATGGGTGACGTAAATCATCGTATGGCCAAACTCGCGGTGCAGCTGTTTCAGCTGGGTGCGCAGCTCCCATTTCATATGGGGGTCGATCACAGTCAAAGGCTCGTCGAAGAGGATCGCGTTGACATCCTCGCGCACCATGCCGCGCCCAAGGCTGATCTTTTGCTTGGCGTCTGCCGTCAGCCCGCGCGCCTTGCGGTCCAGCATCGCCTCCATCCCGATCATCGCGGCAATCTGGGCGACGCGCGCCTTGATATAGGCGGTGTCCATGCCCCGGTTGCGCAAGGGAAAGGCTAGGTTGTCGCGCACGGTCATGGTGTCATAGACCACCGGGAACTGGAACACCTGCGCGATGTTGCGCGCCGCCGTTTCGGCATCGGTCACGTCTTGATCGCCAAAGAGCACCCGGCCTTGGCTGGGGCGCAACAAGCCCGAGATGATGTTGAGAAGCGTGGTCTTGCCACAACCCGACGAGCCCAAAAGCGCATAGGCCCCGCCGTCTTGCCAGACGTGATCCATTTCCTTCAGCGCAAAGTCGCCTTCCCCTTTGGGATTGGGCAGATAGCTGTGGGCGAGGTTTTTCAAGGTGATCTGTGCCATGGTCAGGCCGCACTCGCATAGGCCGCAGGGGCGGCAAGCCGGCCCTCGGGATCAAAGATATAGGCGTGGACAGGGTCCAGCCAGACCGACACTTCGGCCCCCGGTGCAATGTCATGCACCCCATGCACCAAACCAACCCAGCGGTCAGGGCCGTGATGCAGATGCAAGAAGGTTTCCGAGCCGGTGATTTCCGTCACACCCAAGGAGCAGCGAAACTCGACCGCGCTGGGCGAGGGGCGATGCAGATGCAGGTGATTGGCACGAAAGCCCGCAAGATAGGCCCCATCGGCAAGCCCGGCAAAAGCGCCTTTGGCCGGGGCGCTGGCGTCAAGCCCCAGTGCCATTTGCCCGCCCGCTTTGGTGCAGGGCACGAAATTCATTGGTGGATCAGAGAACACCCGCGCGGTGGTGGCATCGGCAGGCTGGCGGTAGACGCTGGGCGTCGGGCCAAATTGGGTGATCCGGCCCTCCCACAGTGTCGCGGTATTGCCGCCCAGCAACAGCGCCTCTTCGGGTTCGGTGGTGGCATAAACAAAGATCGCCCCCGAGGCTTCAAAAATCCGCGGGATTTCGGCGCGCAATTCCTCGCGCAGCTTGTAGTCAAGGTTGGCCAAGGGCTCGTCCAGCAACACCAGCCCCGCGCCTTTGACCAAGGCGCGCGCCAAGGCGCAGCGCTGCTGCTGGCCGCCCGATAGTTCCAACGGTTTGCGCGTCAGCATCGGCGTCAGCTTGAGCATCTCGGCGGTTTCGCGCACGGCGCGGTCAATTTCGGCGGCGGATTTGCCCATCAGCCGCAGGGGCGAGGCGATGTTGTCATAAACGCTCATCGCCGGGTAATTGATGAACTGCTGATAGACCATCGCAACCTTGCGGTCTTGCACGCGCTGGCCCGTCACATCGGCACCATGCCACAGGATGCGCCCCTTGGTGGGTACATCCAGCCCCGCCATCAGCCGCATCAGCGAGGTTTTGCCCGACAAGGTCGGCCCCAAAAGCACGTTCATCGTGCCTTTTTCCAGCGTCAGGGTGGTGGGCTGGATATGCGCCTGCCCCTTGACCACCCGGCTCACCGATTGCAATTCCAGCGCCATCCGTCCCCCTTTATTCCGCCGCAGGGCTGACAGCCCCTTGGCTTTCCACACCGGACATGAACGCGTCCAGTGCAGCAATCTCATCTTGGCTCATGCGCAAGCCCAGCTTGGTGCGCCGCCAGACCACATCGGCGGCGGTGCAGGCAAATTCATGCGCCATGAGCCAGCGCACTTCGGCCTCGGTCAAGGTCGCGCCAAAGTCGCGGCCCAGATCGGCAGGCGTCTTTGCCTTGGCCAAGATCTGCGTTGCCTCAGCACCATAAGCGCGAATGAGGCGTGCGGCCCAATAGTCGGTCAAAAAGCCAAAGCGCGCGCGCAGATCCGCCGTCAGGGCCGCCACGCCATCATGGGGGAAATCGCCCCCCGGCAAGGGCACACGCGCAGTCCAGGGGCCTTTGGCTTTGGCAAAATAGGGCTGCAATTTCTCCAAGGCGGATTCCGCCAAGCGCCGATAGGTGGTGATCTTGCCGCCAAAGACATTCAAGAGCGGCGCGCCGTTGGTATCCAAAGACAAGACATAATCGCGCGTCGCCGCCGTGGCCGATTTCGCCCCGTCATTATACAGGGGGCGCACGCCGGAATAGGTCCAGACCACATCGGCCACGCTGACGGGTTTGGCGAAATATTGGCTGGCGAATTGCAAGAGATAATCGCGTTCCTCATCGGTGCAGACCGCATCCTTGGGCGCGCCCTGATGGTCCTTGTCGGTGGTGCCGATCAGGGTGAAATCCTGCTCATAGGGAATGGCAAAGATGATGCGCCCGTCGGTGCCTTGGAAGAAATAGCAGCGGTCATGGTCATAAAGCTTGCGCGTGACGACATGGCTGCCGCGCACCAGACGCACCCCTTCGGACGAGTTGATACGTGCGACATTGCGGATCACATCCTCGACCCATGGCCCGCCTGCATTGACCAAAGCGCGGGCGCGAAAGCTTTGCCGTCCCAAAGCGCCATCAGTCTCGATCTGCCACAGATCGCCCACCCGTGTGGCCGAGACAACCCGCGTGCGCGTCATCACCCGCGCCCCGCGTTCCGCCGCATCGCGGGCGTTCAGGGACACAAGCTTGCTGTCCTCAACCCAGCAATCGGAATATTCATAGGCATGGTGAAAGCGCGGCTGCAACGCCGCCCCCGCCGGATCGCGCGTCAGATCCAGCGTGCGGGTGGCGGGCAAAATCTTGCGCCCGCCAAGCGTGTCATACAAGAAAAGCCCCAGCCGGATCAGCCAAGAGGGCCGCCGCCCCTTCATCCAAGGCATCAGCCGCGCCATCAGCCGACCGGTGGGCGTGTCACCTTCAAACCGCATGTCGGGATGATAGGGCAGCACGAACCGCATCGGCCATGAGATGTGGGGCATGGCGACCAACAGCGTCTCGCGCTCTTCCAGCGCCTCACGCACCAGACGGAATTCGAAATATTCCAGATAGCGCAGACCGCCGTGAAAGAGCTTGGTTGAGGCCGAGGATGTGGCCTGCGCCAGATCACCCTGTTCGGCCAGCACAACCGACAGACCCCGGCCCGTGGCATCGCGGGCAATCCCGCAGCCATTGATGCCGCCCCCAATAATGAACAGATCGGCCACTTCTGGCCCTGTTGTGGTGGTCACGCCGGTTTCCTCCCTAGCCGGGTCAAGATGGGACGAATCGCGCGCCATCGTCAATGAAAATATTCGTTTGTGATCGTTTTGGCGGATAAACGAACATAAACGCTGCGCTGACCCTGCGTAACATGCCCGATTTCTTGCCAAAATTTCCAGAATCGCGGATATTCGCACGCAAGCGCGCTGCATCGCGGCGAAATTGCCTTTGCGGCTGCGGCGGAGATTCAGGCTTGATTGCGGACAGCGCATTGGCGAAACTTCGCGATCGAAAGTCGGTGAAAAAGGAACATCCGCGTGGCGCTCAGCTTTCGGCAAAGCGAGATTTTGGACATCGCCCGCGCCGAGGGCCGCGTGGTGGTGGAAGATCTGGCGCAGCGTTTTGATGTGACGCTGCAAACCATTCGCCGCGACCTGACGGAATTGGCCGATTTGGGCCATCTGGACCGGGTGCATGGCGGCGCGGTGCCCAAAACTGGGGTGGCCAATCTGGGCTATGAACAGCGCCGGAGGATGAATGAGGGCGCCAAGGCCGCCATCGCGCGGGCCTGCGCGGCGGCGATCCCGGAAAACTGTTCGATCATCATGAACCTTGGCACCACGACCGAGGCTGTCGCGCATGAGTTGCTGGGTCATCGCAGCATTACGGTTGTCACCAACAATATGAACGTTGCCAATATCCTTGCCCCCAATCCGGGTTGCGAGATCATGGTGGCGGGGGGCGCGCTGCGCCGGTCGGACGGCGGCCTTGTGGGAGAATTGACGACGCAGTTCTTTGAGCAATTCAAGGTCGATTATGCGGTGATCGGCAGCTCGGCGCTGGATCGGGATGGGGATTTGCTGGATTTCGATCTGGCCGAGGTGCGGGTGTCGAAGGCGATCATTCGCCAAGCGCGCAAGGTCTTTGTGGTCTGCGATCATTCCAAATTGGAACGCTCGGCCCCGGCACGGCTGGCCTCATTGTCAGAGGTGACCATGCTGTTCACGGATCGGCCTTTGCCGCCTGATCTCGCGGCCAAATGTGTCGATTGGGGCACGCAGGTGGTTGTGGCCCCCGAGCCGGGCTAAGCGGCCACGAACGAGTGGGGCAAAGCTTGCGGCCCAACCGCCTGAAATCGCCGTTTGATCCCCCCGTGCCCCCATGTTAGCCCGATCACCGATTGATTCCGGGATCCGTGGCGCGTGTATAAGCTGGAAGAAGAAACCGAGGCCGACTGGTGGGAGGTAGAGGCGCTCTATGACCTGTGCTTTGCACCGGGTCGCACGGCGCTTTCCTCTTACCGTTTGCGCGATGGGGTGCCAACGGTGGCGGCGCTGTGTTTGGTATTGCGCGACGATGATGGCACTTTGGCTGCCGCCATTCGCTATTGGCCGGCGGAAGTGGCGGGCGAGGATGTGCTTTTGCTGGGCCCCGTGGCTGTGCACCCCACACGGCAGGGCGAGGGGTTGGGCGGGCTTTTAATCAACGAAAGTCTGGCCGAGGCGCGGCGTCTGGGCTGGGAGCGGGTGCTTTTGGTGGGCGATGCGCCCTATTACAGCCGGTTCGGATTTGAAAAACTGCAAGGCGTGGTGATGCCGCCGCCCACCAACCCCGACCGGGTTTTGGGGCTTGAGTTGAAAAAGGGCGCTTGGGCGGGGATCAACGGCCCGGTGACCAAGGCCACGACCTAAGCGCGCGCCAAAGATGCGGGATGCGGGATCAACTCGCGCCCGGGTCTTGCAAGCGGCCGGGGCCGGGGCCACATTGCGTCCATGAGCGACAACCTGCCCGCCTTGCCCGCGCCCGACATTGACCGCGAGATCGACGCGCTGGCGCGGGCGGCCCTGCGGGCCAATGGCCCGTTGATGCGCCTTGTCAACCGGTTGGGCGGCGGTATTGAACAGCAATTGGCGCTGTTGCCGCCCAGTCTGAGGGCCGAGGTGGAGCGTGTCACCGCCATGGCCTTGATGGGCGCGCATGGCTTGGCGGGCTTGGGCGGAGAGGCGGATGGGCGTGGGACTATGGCCACGGTCATGGCCACCGGGGCTGCGGGCGGGGCTGGGGGGCTTGTCACCTCGGTTGCCGAACTGCCAGTGACAATCACCGTCATTTTGCGCGCCATTCGCGCCGAGGCGGTGAAAGCAGGCTTTGATCCCAATCAGCCGGGCACCCGCGCCGCCTGTCTAGAGGTGTTTGCCGCTGGCAGCCCTTTGGCTGCCGATGACGGGATCAACACATCTTTTCTATCGGCACGCCTGACCCTGACAGGCCCGGCGCTGCAAGGATTGATCGCCACTGTTGCCCCACGTCTGGCCGCGGCCTTGGGCCAAAAGCTGGCCGCACAGGCGGTGCCGGTTCTGGGGGCGGTCAGTGGCGCGGCGCTGAATGCGGCCTTTCTGCGCTATTACCGCGAAGTGGCGCGCATCCGCTTTGCCCTGATGCGGCTGGCGGTGCAGCATGGTGCGGCCCCCGTGGCGGCGCGTTTTGCCAAAGCCACCACCGCCCCGCGCATCACGACCAACGGGCCGCAAGACACCTGAACACGCCAGCCTAGCACACACCCCGCCCGCGCGCGGCCATGTCTTGCAACACCGCCAGCATGGATTGCACCACCAGATGTGAAATCAACGGCGCATAGCCGAGGAAAACCAGCCAGTTGCCATAGCTGGCGCTGCCGATCAGCACCTCATTGGTCAAGAGCATTCCCAGATGATAGATCACCATCAACTGGCTAAGCACCCGGCGCGCGCAAGGGCGGTCAAGATCAGGCCAGCTTTGCCGCGCCATCAGCGCGCGGCCATCGATCAGGTCCAGCACAAACAGCGCCGCCATCACCAGAAAATAGGCCGACAAAAAGCGCTGGCACCAGCTGGGATCGCCGTTCAGCATCAAAAAGGCCAAAAGCCCCGGCCCAAAGATCAGCGTGGCCAGAATGGTCACCCGGCGGCCGAGCCGGGAATGAGCGGTCAGGATCAGCATCTCGGCTTTGATCGCCAGCCGCAGCGCCACCGTCACCAAAAAGGCGACCAAAAACGCCTCGACCTCACTGTCCAATGCCACCCGCAGGATGGGCCACAACACGGTAAGAACCAGCCCCGGCATCAGGATTTCAGGGGCCACCACGGGAAAGCGGTTCAGACTTTGAACCAGACGGTTCACAGTTTGTGCGACAGGGTCGATCACGGCTTTGCCTCCGGGCTTTGGTCCAGTTCGCGGCCAAGATGACCGGAAAAGCGGACAGGCCAGCGGCGGGATCATGGCCCGGTTTGGGCGGGCAGGGCCTAAGGGGAAACAGATTGTTTCCATCGGCTTAGGGCCGGGCGCAGAATTCGGTGCTTTACGGAGCGATCTGGCAAAGCCGCATCAGCTCAGGCCCTGTTTAGGCGGCGTTGTCGTCGTCTTTGATGGAATAGCGATCAATCAACCGCGCCTGCGCCATGAAAAACGCAAACATCACCACCGGCGTGCCAAAGGTTTCCAGATTGACCCATGCTTCGGTGGACATCAGCCGCCACACCGCCTCGTTTGCGGCGGCCAGCACGAAAAAGAACGCGGTCAGACGGCGGGTCAGGATCATCCAGCCTTCGTGCAGCATGGGCAGGGCCTGATCCATGACCATGGACAAATAGGATTGGCCCCGCAAAAGCCCGACCCCCAAGATCGTGCCAAAGGCCACATAGACCAGCGTGGGTTTCATCTTCAAGAACCGCTCATCCTTGAGCCAGACCGAGATGCCGCCCAAAACGACGACCAACACCAGCGTCAGAATCTGTATCCGCGACAGCGTGCCGGTCAGCGCCCAGAAGATGCCCGAGGTGATGACGATCATCACAATAAGCGCCGCCGTCATGACCAAAAAGCCGGAATATTCGCTGCCGCCGATCAGGAATGTCTGCTCTTTGGTCAGGGTGAAGCCGACAAAGAACAACAGCACCGGCCCCAGTTCCAGCGCGGTTTTTACCCATGGGTTGATCTTGCGGGCTGTTGTCATGGCCTTAGCGTCCTTCGTTTGAAACTGCGCCGTGTTGCGCAGGGTCTTAGCTGTCTAGGCCCACCAGCGCGCGGGCAAAGTCTTGGGGGTCAAAGGGGGCCAGATCGTCAATCTGTTCCCCAAGGCCAATCGCATGGATCGGCAGGCCAAACTTGTCGGCCAGTGACACCAAGACCCCGCCTTTGGCCGTGCCGTCCAGTTTTGTCATCACCAGACCCGACACATCGGCAATCTTGCGAAAGATTTCCACCTGCGTCACAGCGTTTTGTCCGGTGGTGGCGTCCAGCACCAAAAGCGTGTTGTGCGGCGCGCTGGGGTCCACCTTGCGGATCACGCGGATGATCTTGGCCAGCTCTTCCATCAGATCGGCGCGGTTTTGCAAACGGCCTGCGGTGTCGATCATCAAGAGATCCGCGCCATCCGCCTGTGCCCGTGTCAGCGCATCAAAAGCAAGGCTTGCGGGGTCTGACCCTTCGGGCGCGGTCAGAACCGGCACGCCCGCGCGCTGGCCCCAGACCTGCAACTGTTCGACGGCTGCCGCGCGAAAGGTGTCGCCTGCCGCAATCACCACCGATTTTCCGGCGGCGCGGAATTGGCTGGCCAGCTTGCCGATGGTGGTGGTCTTGCCCGATCCGTTCACGCCCACCACCAGCACCACCTGCGGCTTTTGGGGATAAAGCGGAAGAGGGCGCGCCACGGGTTCCATGATGCGCGCCACCTCATCGGCCAAAGCTTGACGCAGTTCGGTGGCGCCGATCTTTTTGCCAAAGCGGCCCTCGGCGATATTGGCGGTGACGCGGGTGGCGGTTTCAACGCCCATATCGGCCTGAATGAGCACATCTTCCAGACTTTCCAGCATCGCATCATCCAAGACGCGGCGCGGCTCATCGGCTTTGCCAAAAAACCGGCCCAAAAGGCCGGGCTTTGCGGGTTCGGCCAGAGTTTCCGGCGGGGGCGCGGTGGTTTGGCTCTCGGCTCTTGGCGCGGGCGCGGGGGTGAGGCTGATCTCTGCCGCCGTCTCTGCCGTCGTCTCTGACCCTTCGGCCACCAGTGCCTCTAACCCCTCACCGATTTTGTCCGAGGAGCGGAACATCCGTTCCTTGAGTTTCTTGAAAAAGGACATGGGCGCGCCTTTGGCTGTTTCCCTTCACCTAGTCAATTTGCGCCCCAAGGGGAAGGGTCTGGCTGTGAATGGCCGAAAAGGGGGGCGGTATGGCGGCGCTGATTTTAGGCATCTTTGGCAAAATCCCGGCTGTTCGCCGGGTTCTGCCGTGCTAAATTGGGATCATGCGTGATTTTAGCCCGAATTCTGGTTCTCATTCTTTGCCGCTGTTCGTTTTTGCCTTGGCCGCAGCCAGCCCGCTATTTTTGTTGGCGCTGGGCATATGGGCAGGCGGTGTGTGGGCCTTTGCCGGGCTTTTCTACATGACCGTTCTTGTGGCGCTTTTGGATCAGATCAAGGGTCTGTTCATGGGCGATGCGCCCGAGGGGGCCGAGTTTCCTGCCGCTGACGGGTTGCTCTTCGGATTGGCCTGCGGCCACCTCATCGCGCTGCCGCTGGTGGTATGGGCGGTGGCGGGGGACAGTGGGCTGTCGGGGTGGTCGCGCGCGGGGCTGATGCTGGGGGCGGGGTTGTGGTTTGGGCAGGTGTCCAACCCCATGGCGCATGAGTTGATCCATCGCGGCAACCGGGTGCTTTATGGGCTGGGGGTGGCGGTTTATACGAGCCTTTTGTTCGGCCATCATGCCAGCGCCCACCGTCTGGTGCATCACCGCCATGCCGCCAGTGCCGCTGATCCCAATTCGGCCCGCGCGGGTGAGGGGTTTTACCGCTTTTTCCTGCGCGCATGGGTGGGCAGTTTTGAGCGCGGCTGGGAGGCTGAAAATGCGCTGCGCGCCCGGTCCACCTCGGGGCGGGGGCTGCATCCTTATGCGGTCTATGTGGGGGGGGCTGTGTTGGCGCTGGGCTTTGGCTTTGCGATGGGCGGCCTATGGGGTGTGGTGGTCTGGGCCTTGTTGTCGCTGCATGCCCAAATGCAGCTGATGCTGTCGGATTATGTCCAGCACTATGGTCTGAGCCGGGCTGTGCAGCACGATGGGCGGCTGGAGCCTGTCGGCCCGCGCCATTCGTGGAATGCGCCGCAGTGGTTTTCCTCGGCCATGATGCTGAACGCGCCGCGCCATTCTGACCACCATGCGCATCCCGCACGGCCCTATCCCGCCTTGCGCCTGCCCGCGGCCGATGAGGCCCCGCATCTGCCTTGGCCCTTGCCCGCCGCTTGCACGCTGGCCCTTGTGCCGCCTTTGTGGAAGCGGATGATCCGCCCGCATCTGGCCCGGTGGAAAACGACATGAGACATGCGATTCTAGCCATGATTTTGGCCTGTCTTGCCGCCCCCGCGCTGGGCGAGGGAACTGGTGCGGGCGGTGGCCCTGAGGAGATTCCGGGTGGCCCGCCCTTGGATGCGCGCGCCTTTGATGCGCTGACGCTGGGTAAACGGATGGACACCTTTGACCCGCTGACCCTTTATGGCATTGAAGAATTCCTGCCCGGCCAGCGAGCGATCTGGAAAGACGCCACGGGCTGCAAATCGGCGACTTGGGCGCAGGTGGGCGAGCAGATTTGCTTTTACTATGAAGATGCCCCCGACGCGCCCGATTGCTGGGTCTACAACATCCACGAAGGTCAGCTCTGGGGCTGGTATGAGGGCAGGACCGATGGCCCCGTTGTGCGGCTGGAACCCGGCAACAGCCCGATGGCTTGTGAGTTTATCGGCGCCTAGCCTTTAAAACAGACTGCCCTGATCCGGCCCGCCCTCTGCCTTGCCCTTTTTCGCAGGCCGCGCGCCAAGCGCCAGCGTGCCATCGGCGAATTCGATCTCGAGATGCGCGCCCCGTTCGGCCCCGGCCTTGGTGGTCACCACATGGCCATCGGCGCGCACCACGGCAAAGCCGCGCTTCAGCGTTTCGCGATAGCCCAAGGTCAGGCGGGTGCGGTCGATCTGTTCCAGCCGCGCGGCCAGATCGGCCAGTTTGCGGCTGGGCGCGGCCTGCAACCGCGCTTCAAGCGCGGCCAGCCTGTCACGGTCGCGCGCCATGTCACGCGCCGCGCCCGACATCAGCCGCGCCAGCGCAGGCTCCAGCCGCGAGGCCCATTTGTCCAACCCGGCCGCCTTGCGCTCCATCGCCAAGGCGCTGCGGTCGGATAGTCGCTGGGCGCGGGTCTGCAGATCGGTGGCCTTGGTGGCGATCAGGCCGGTCAGCGTCTCTACCCGCAGACGTGCGGCGCGTTCAAAGGCCGCGCGCTTGCGCGCCGCCGCCATGCCAAGCGCGCCGCTCA
Organism: Tabrizicola sp.; assembly: GCA_965284335.1. Classification (GTDB taxonomy): domain Bacteria; phylum Pseudomonadota; class Alphaproteobacteria; order Rhodobacterales; family Rhodobacteraceae; genus Tabrizicola_A. The sequence goes on from OZ260076.1 coordinate 401,855, forward strand.
GACGGCCCGACCACAGATCAAGCCTTTGGGCCGGCTGAGCCACCAATGTCTCAAGCCGGGGCAGGGCGCGGGCCAGATCCCGCAGGCGCTGGCCTCGCACCATGGCCCCTTGGGCCACCGCCCGGCTTTGCCGCGCGCCCAAGGCGTCCAGCGTGGCCAAGAGCTCCAGCCGCACCGGCACCGCCAATTCCGCCGCCGCCGTGGGCGTCGGCGCGCGCAGATCGGCGGCATAGTCGATCAGCGTGGTGTCGGTTTCATGCCCCACCGCCGAGATCAGCGGGATCCGGCTGGCCGCCGCCGCGCGCACCACGATTTCCTCGTTGAACCCCCACAGATCCTCCAGACTGCCGCCGCCGCGCGCGACGATCAACAGATCTGGCCGGGGCACTGGCCCACCCGGATCCAGCGCGTTGAACCCGCGAATGGCCGCCGCCACCTCAGCCGCGCAGGCTTGGCCCTGCACCGCCACCGGCCAGATCAGCACATGGCGCGGGAAACGGTCGCGCAAGCGGTGCAAGATATCGCGGATCACCGCCCCCGAGGGCGAGGTGATCACCCCGATCACGCTTGGCAAATAGGGAATGGCCTTTTTGCGGCCCGCATCAAACAGCCCCTCGGCCCCCAGTGCGGCGCGGCGCTTTTCCAGCATCGCCATCAGCGCGCCCGCCCCGGCGGGGGCGACATCCTCGACGATCAACTGATATTTCGACTGGCCCGGAAAGGTGGTCATCCGGCCCGTCGCGATGACCTCCATCCCCTCTTCGGGGCGGGTCTGCATCTTGGCCAGCTGCCCTTTCCACGAAATCGCGGCAATCACGCTGCGATCATCCTTGAGGTCGAAATACAAATGCCCCGAGGCCGGACGCGACACCCGCCCCACCTCGCCGCGCACGCGGACAAGCCCAAACTCGCCCTCAATCACCCGCTTCACCGCGCCGGACAGTTCCGAGACGGTGTATTCGGGCTGGTTTGACGGGGTCGGGGCGTCTTCGAACATATCCATGCGCCCAAGATATGAAAGCCGCGCGCCAAGGGGAAGGGGTTGCGAGCGGCGCACAACTGCGGGCAGAGTGGGGGCCAGAGGTGCAGATATGGTTACGACGATTGAATGGTTTGAGACGCATGGAACCGAGGCTGAAAAGGCGCTCATCGCGGCCTGCCGGGTTGGTGGCGGCCACAAGGCCAATGGCGGCAAGCTGCCGCAGGTGGGCAACACCGATGCCGCCGTCACCGTCCGGGCCGATCTGATCCGGCTGCTGGCCGTGCAGGCGACCAGCCTGCACGAACAGGGCGTCTGGCTGGAAGGCGCGGTGATCACGGGGCAGTTGAATCTGAGCTTTGCCAAATGCCGGGGCAGGCTGGTGCTGGACAGCTGCCGCTTCGCAGAAAAGCCCCGGATCGCGCATGTCGAACTGGCCGAATTGTCGTTGGAGGGTAGCCATCTCCCCGGCCTCTTCGCCCAAGGGAGCGTGGTGAGGGGGTCGGTATTCCTGCGTGATGTGAATGCGATGGGAACGGTAGATCTGAACGCGGCGCAAGTTGGTGGGCAGCTTTCTTGCACAGGTGCAAAGCTGAACGGAGGCAAAGACGAGAAGGGTAATCGGTTAAAGGCGCTGAATGCCCAAGGGGCCATGGTGACGGGATCGGTGTTTCTGCGCGGTGTGACGGCGACTGGAAGTCTGTATGTGAGCGGGGCGCAGATCGGCGGGCAGCTTGACTGCGAGGGTGCGACGCTGAACGGGGACGAAGATGCGACGGGCAATCCGCTACGATCGCTGAACGCCCAAGGGGCGGTGGTAACGGGGGATATGTTCTTGACCGATGTGACGGCGGTGGGAACGGTGGATGTAGCCGGGGCGCAGATTGGTGGGCAGCTTGCCTGCAAAGGTGCGATGCTGAACGGGGGTGAGGGCATTGCGCTGCGTGCCCAATCGCTGCGGGTCCAGGGCTTCTTTTTCCGCAAGGTCAGGGCAGTCACGGGCTGGGTTGATCTAGGGTCGGCCCGTGTGGGTGATCTGGTGGATGATGCGGCGTCTTGGGATTTATGCGGCGACAGGGTGATCCTTGACGGGTTCATCTATGACCAGATCGGTGGCAACAGCGCGCCCAAAACCTTTGCCACTCGCAAGAATTGGCTGGCCAAGGGATCCCGGTTTGACGGCGAGTTCTACCCCCAGCCCTACACCCAGTTTGCCAAAGTCATGCGCGCGGCGGGGCACGCGGGCGAGGCCCGCAAGGCTTTGATCGCGCGCGATACCATCTTGTTTCAAGAGGCAGAGCAGGAAGATCGAGAGGCGCTTCTTGCGGCTTATCAATATGATGTGCCGACCAAAGCTGACAGTGGTGTTATTTGGCTCCGGCTTCATTCTCGACGCGCTTGGGCCAGCCTGTCACGCCGGGTTATCGGTTATGGTCATCGCCCGGAATATGCATTCTTCTGGGCTTTGGCAGCATGGGGGCTTGGGGCCGTTGTCTATTTTTTGGCCTATCGGTGCGGCCTGATGGTGCCGAATTCTGATGTCATCATGGTCTCGCAAGAATGGCTTAACTCTGTTGAGGCGAACCGAGTTGCGCCAACAGCGGTCTGGATGGGCGATACCGTCGGGGCTTCGGCCCATTATGAGACCTTTTACTCAGCCATCTTCGCCTTGGACAAATTCCTGCCGCTGGTCGATCTGGGACAAGAAAGCGCTTGGGCGATTACGACCACGACCAACACTGGCATCGCCCTGCGCTGGGCGACCTTTGCTTATCAAATTGCGGGCTGGGTCGTCACCTCGCTTGGCATCGCGGCAATCACCGGCTTTGTTCAACGCAATGCGCCCGACTGAGCGGTCCCTTGGGTCTTGCGTCGCGGCATCGGCGCGGCTATCCGGCCCACAGCACAATCGGGGGGCTTTGCCATGAACATCCTCATCCTGGGCAGCGGTGGGCGCGAACATGCGCTGGCTTGGGCGGTCAAGCAGAACCCGAAATGCGACCGGCTGATCGTGGCGCCGGGCAATGCGGGGATCGCGCAGCTGGCAGAGCTGGCGGATATCAACATTCTCGATGGCGCGGCAGTGGCGAATTTCTGCGAAGAAAACGCCATTGATTTCGTGATCATCGGCCCCGAGGCGCCTTTGGCGGCAGGCGTGGCCGATGCCACCCGCGCGGCGGGGTTGTTGACCTTTGGGCCATCGGCGGCGGCGGCGCGGCTGGAGGCCTCCAAGGGCTTTACCAAGGAAATCTGCGACGCCTGTGGCGCGCCGACCGCCGGATATGCCCGATTTACCGAAGCCGCCCCCGCGCGGGCCTATGTCACGGCCATGGGCGCGCCCATTGTGGTCAAGGCGGACGGGTTGGCGGCCGGCAAGGGTGTGATCGTGGCCATGACGCTGGATGAGGCGCTGGCTGCCATCGACGACATGTTCGGCGGCGAGTTTGGCGCCGCCGGGGCGGAGGTGGTGATCGAAGAATTCATGACCGGCGAAGAGGCCAGCTTTTTCATCCTGACAGATGGCGTCAACGCCCTGCCCATCGGCACGGCGCAGGATCACAAGCGGGTGGGGGATGGCGACACCGGGCCGAATACCGGCGGCATGGGGGCCTATTCGCCTGCACCCGTGCTGACCGATGCGATCGCCGCCCGCGCCATGGATGAAATCGTGATGCCCACCATCCGCGAAATGGCCCGGCGCGGCACGCCCTATCAAGGCGTGCTTTATGCCGGGCTGATGATCAAGGACGGTCAAGGGCGGCTGGTGGAATACAACGCCCGTTTTGGCGATCCTGAAACCCAAGTGCTGATGCTGCGCCTTGGCGCGCAGGCGCTGGATTTGATGCTGGCCTGTGCCGAGGGGCGCCTGAATGAGGCAAAGGTCAACTGGGCCGAGGATCATGCGATCACCGTGGTCATGGCCGCCAAGGGCTATCCGGGGGCCTATGAAAAGGGCAGCCATATCCGAGGCCTGTCGCGGATGCCCGAAGACAGCCGCCACATGGTGTTTCATGCAGGCACTGCCGAGAAGGATGGCCGTATCGTCGCCAATGGCGGGCGGGTTTTGAACATCACGGCGCGGGGCGACAGTTTGGCCGAGGCGCGCAACCGGGCCTATGCGATGATTGATCACCTTGACTGGCCCGAGGGCTTTTGCCGATCAGACATCGGCTGGCGCGCTTTGTGACCAAAGGGGCAGGGGGGGCCGTCTGCCCCCCTCTGGCCTGCGGCCATTCACCCCCAGAGAGTATTTCAAAAGGCGCAACTAGAAGAACGCTTCCCTTCATGATTTGCGCCTTTCCAAATACTCTGCGGGGGTGAGCGCGGCACGCGCGAGGGGGGTGCAAGCCCCCCTGATGGCCGCGCAGCCCCAAGAAATAGGCGGCCGTGCGGCAGATGGTCCGGTTTGGCCCCTTGCGGGGGGCGGGCGGGGGCCCTAAAGAAGCGCCGGATTTGATTGGCGACGGGAGATGCCCATGCCGCTTCTGGTGATGAAATTCGGTGGCACGTCGGTGGCGGATCTGGACCGCATCGCCAATGCCGCCCAGAAGGTGCAGCGCGAGGTGGAGCGCGGCTATGACGTGATCGTCATTGTCAGCGCCATGTCGGGCAAGACCAATGAGCTGGTGGGCTGGGTGGAAAAGACCTCGCCGCTTTATGACGCGCGTGAATATGATGCTGTGGTGTCATCTGGCGAGAATGTGACCGCGGGCCTGATGGCGTTGCGTTTGCAGGAAATGGGTATTCCGGCGCGCAGCTGGCAAGGCTGGCAAGTGCCGATCAACACCACCTCGGCCCATGGCTCGGCGCGGTTTGTGTCGATCCCGCCGGACAATATGAACGCCAAGTTTGCCGAAGGCTTCAAGGTGGCTGTGGTGGCCGGATTTCAGGGTCTGTCGGCCGAGGGGCGCATCACCACGTTGGGCCGGGGGGGGTCTGACACCACCGCCGTCGCCTTTGCCGCCGCCTTTGGGGCGGAACGGTGCGACATCTACACCGACGTGGATGGCGTTTACACCACCGACCCGCGCATCTGTTCAAAGGCGCGCAAGCTGGAAAAAATCGCCTTTGAGGAAATGCTGGAGCTGGCCTCGCTGGGTGCCAAGGTCTTGCAGACCCGGTCGGTGGAATTGGCGATGCGTTATAAGGTGCGGCTGCGGGTGTTGTCCTCGTTTGAGGATACCGATGAGACTTCTGGAACTTTGGTCTGCGACGAGGACGAAATCATGGAATCGAAAGTTGTGTCTGGCGTCGCCTATAGCCGCGACGAAGCGAAGATGACGCTGGTCAAGGTGGAAGACCGCCCCGGTATTGCCGCGGCCATCTTTGGCCCCTTGGCCGATGCGGGCGTGAATGTCGATATGATCGTGCAGAACATCTCGGAACTGGATGATCCGTCCGACAAGCGCGCCTATACCGATATGACCTTCAGCCTGCCCACCAATCAGGTGGAGCGCGCCAAAAAGGCGATGGAGGATGCCAAGGCGGCGGGCCAGTTTGCCTATGCCAAGCTGGTGACCGATACCGATGTGGCCAAGATCTCGGTCGTGGGCATTGGCATGCGCAGCCAAGTGGGAGTGGCCGCGAAGATGTTTGCCGCTTTGGCGGCCGAGAATGTGAACATCAAGGTGATCTCGACCTCGGAGATCAAAATTTCGGTTCTGATCGACCGCAAATATATGGAACTGGCCGTGCAGGCGCTGCACGATGTGTTCGAGTTGGACAAGGCCTGAGCCTTTCGTTGGGCTCATGAAAAACCCCCGGTCGCAGCGCTGCGGCCGGGGGTTTTTCATGGCCCAGTTCGGGTCAGATCGAGCCTGCCTCAACCATGTAATTGGACGCCGAACACATCGCCGCATCGTCCGAGGCCAGAAACAGCACCATCCGCGCCACATAGACCGGGTCGATCAGATCGTGCAGGCATTGGCGTTTGGCATGTGCCTCAAGCGCCTCGGGGGTGGCCCAGAGGGTCTTTTGCCGCTCTGTCATGATCCAGCCCGGCACCACGGCATTCACCCGAATGCGGTGGCGGCCCAGATCGCGCGCCATGGTGCGCGTCAGCCCATGCACCGCCGCCTTGGCGGTGGCATAGGCGGGAAAGCCGCCACCTGCCTCCCACCACGAGTTTGACCCCATGTTGATGATCGACCCACCCCCGGCGGCGATCATATCGGGGGCGACGGTTTGAATCGCAAAGAACATGTGGCGCAGGTTGGTGGATTGGCGTTCGTCCCAATATTCGGGCGTCACCTCTTGCCAGTTGTGGCGATCATCGCGGGCGGCATTGTTCACCAGCACATGGGCAGGGCCGATCTTGGCCTTGAGATCGGCAAAGGCCGCCTGCATCGCCGCAATGTCGCGCAGGTCGCACAGCGCATAGGTGACACCCGGCACATCGGCGGCCAAGGCTGCCGAGGCATCCGCGTCACGGTCCAGAAAACCGACCTTCGCCCCTTGGGCGGCAAAGGCGTGCACGATTTCGGCGCCGATCCCTTGTGCGCCGCCCGTGACGAACACGGTCTTGCCGGAAAGGCTGGGATAGATGGCGAAAGCTTGGGTCATGGTGGGCCTCATCTGGTCAGGGATTGGCCTTATCTGGCGCAGAGCGGTGGCAAGGGCAAGCCGCGCCGCCATGATTGCCTCTTTTTTCGGCAGATGGCGAAAATCTGCGCGAAAAGCTGGGCGGTGGCGCTAGACTGGTCCAAAAGTCACTCCCCTTCGGCGCGCATTGGGCCTATAGCGGAGGCAAGGAGTCTGAACACCGATGCCCGAACGCAGTGAAAGCGACAGCCGCAAACTCTTGCGGCGCTTGCGCGATGTGCTTGCCACCCCTGCCCAAGGGCAGGAGCGGCTTGACCGCATCACCCATCTCATTGCCGACAGCATGAAGACCGAGGTGTGTTCGATCTATCTGTTTCGCGACGCTGAAACGCTGGAGCTGTGCGCAACCGAAGGTCTGCGTCCCGAGGCGGTGCACCAGACCCGGATGAAGCTGGGCGAGGGGCTGGTGGGCCGGGTTGCGCGCACGGGCCAGCCGGTGAACACCGCCGATGCGCCGTCGGAAAAGGGCTTTCGCTTTATGCCCGAGACGGGGGAAGAGATTTATTCGTCCTTCCTGGGTGTGCCGATCCAGCGGGTTGGCGAAAAGTTGGGCGTCTTGGTGGTGCAATCGAAAACCGCCCGGCAATATGCCGAGGACGAGATCGAGGCGCTTGACGTGGTGGCCATGGTTCTGGCCGAGATGAACGAGCTGGGCGCTTTTGCCGGCGATGGCGTGCAGGCCTTGCACAAGCAGCCTGTGATGTTTCGCGGATCAACCGGGCAAGAGGGCACCGCCGAGGGCCGGGTATGGCTGCATGAGCCGCGCGTGGTGGTGACCAACCCGGTTGCCGATGACCCCTTGACCGAGATTGACCGCATCCGCGAGGCGGTGGGGGTGTTGCGCGTGTCGGTGGATGATCTTTTGGCCGCCGAAAGCCTTGATAAAGACCAAAAGGCCGTGCTTGAGGCTTATCGCATGTTTGCCCATTCGCGCGGCTGGCTGCGGCGGATGGAAGAAGACATTCAGCGCGGGCTCTCCGCCGAGGCGGCGGTGGAAAAGGAGCAATCCACCGCGCGCAATCGGCTTGAACAGGTGGAAGACGCCTATCTGCGCGAGCGGCTGCATGATCTGGATGATCTGTCCAACCGCCTTTTGCGCATCCTGACGGGGCAGGGCAAAGACACCGGCGCGCAGATGCCCGACAACCCGGTTCTGGTGGCCCGCAACATCGGCCCGGCGGAACTGTTGGATTATGGGCGCAAGCTGAAGGGTGTTGTGCTGGAAGAAGGCTCGGTCGGCTCTCATGCCGCCATCGTCGCCCGCGCGCTGGCCATTCCCATGGTGATCCATGCGCGCAAAGTGACCTCCGAGGCGCTGAATGGCGATGCGATTTTGGTCGATGGCGATCAGGGGATCGTGCATCTGCGCCCCGAAGACACCGTCAGCCGTTCGTTCCGCGACAAGATCGCCATGCAGGCCGAGGCGCAAAAGCGCTATGCCTCCTTGCGCGATCTGCCCGCCACCACGCGCGATGGGGTGACGGTGGCCATGCATATGAACGCAGGCCTGATGGCGGATTTGCCCAGCCTTGTCGGTTCGGGTGCCGAAGGGGTTGGCCTGTTCCGCACCGAATTGCAGTTTTTGATCCGCAACAAGATGCCCCAGCGCGGCGAGTTGGCCCAGCTTTACACCCGCGTGATGGATGCCGCCAAAGGCCGCCCGGTGGCCTTTCGCACGCTGGATATCGGGTCGGACAAGGTGCTTCCCTATATGAAGCCGCAAGACGAGCCGAACCCGGCGATGGGCTGGCGCGCCATTCGTGTGGGGCTGGACAAGCCCGGTGTGCTGCGCATGCAATTGCAGGCACTGATCCGGGCATCGAACGGGCGACCCTTGACGGTGATGTTTCCCTTTATCACCGAGTTAGAGGAATTCCGGCAGGCCCGCAGCCACACCTTGCGCGAAATCCACCGCGAGCGGTCTTTGGGCCATCCGGTGCCGGAAAAGCTGGAAATCGGCGCGATGCTGGAAACCCCCAGCCTTGCCTTTGCCCCTCAGGAATTCTTTGAACTGACCGATTTCATCTCGATCGGGGGCAATGATCTGAAACAGTTCTTCTTTGCCGCGGATCGCGAAAATGAGCGTGTGCGCAAGCGCTATGACAGTCTGAACCTGTCGTTTCTGTCCTTTATCGAACAGATCGTGCAGCGCTGTGCGGTGTCGAACACGCGGCTGTCGTTCTGCGGCGAAGATGCGGGGCGCCCTGTTGAGGCGCTGGCCTTTGCCGCCATGGGCCTGCGGGGACTGTCGATGCGCCCGGCCTCGATCGGCCCGGTCAAGGCGCTGTTGCGCCGGGTGAAACTGGCCGAGGCGCGCGCGGTGATCGAAGAGGCCCGCGCGGCGGGCGACATGTCGGCGCGCCCGCGCCTGATGGAGTGGCTGGCCAGCTTGCCGCAAAGCAAAGGGCCACTCTTGCCGCCCTGAGGTGCCCCAAAGCCTATGGTCCGCCTAATACCCGCTGCAAGCGGTGGAGGCGGTAGAGCGACAAGGGCATCGTTACGCGGATGATCGGTGGGCTGGCCGAAGGTCGTCCTCTCGGCCATCGCATTCGCCGTAACAGTCACGTTCTGGCAAGGAGGCGAGAACGTATCCAGAAGCTAGGCCACACCGGGTATCGGAAGACAAAACGCGCGCGATTTACGCGTTTGAAAACGATTGAGGCCGTCCAAAGAGATAGCCTTGCGCATATTTTACGCCAAGACCCAAGAGTATCTGACGCTCTGCTTCGCTTTCAACGCCTTCGACCGTAAGCTGCGCACCAACCGAGGCTGTAAGCTCAACGATCAGCGACATCATTTGTCTCTTGCGCTCCGAGCTTTCAAGCTCGGCAATGAGGGATCGATCAGCCTTCACGACGCTAAAATAATGCGAGGCGAGACGTTCAATGCCCGATCCATCTTTGCCAAAATCGTCCAGATGTAGCGAAAATCCAAGATCCACGATTTTTGTGAATGCGGCCCGAACTTGCTCTGGCGATGCGTCTTGCAGATAGGGTGTTTCGGTGACTTCAATCGAAATCTTGTAACCCTCGGCAACGAGTTCACGCAAAACGGGCGTCAGCGCGTTGCTCTCAAAGTCAGCCAGCAAATCATATGGGTCGTAATTGAACGACAGATGCGTGCAGCGCTTACCCGATTCCGTCAGTGGGGGAATAGAACGCCTCACCATCGTGCGAATATGAGATGCGAGATTTGGATCGCGCAGGGCCGAAACATATTGCGGCAGATAGCTTGCAGGCGGAATGGGCTCACGCCCCTCGGGTTGCCACCTCACAAGCGCTTCATACCCAATCGGTTCGCGTGTTTGCAAATCAACGATCGGCTGAAAGAAGAACTCGAACTCCTGCGCTTCGATAGCCGAAACGACGTCGGCCAGTTTGTAGTTCTCCTCCATATAACCAAGGCGGGCCAGCAAATCTTGATCCGCCATCATCGCTCTGTTTTTGCCGGTGCGCTTGGCATAGCGCAGTGCTGTGTCGGCTTTCTCAGCGGCCTTGATCAGATCATCAGACCGGTTCAACTTGATATAGCCTGCCGAGATTGTGCAGCGCGTGATGTGGTTTTTGATATGTATTTCCTGCTTTGCGACAAAGGAAACGGCCCTGTCGAAATAGTCCGCGGGATCCTTTCCCACCCTTGAAACCGGTATGAGCAACAGGAATTCCTCACCGCCAAAGCGGCAAATAACCTCGGCCTCTGGCATGGCCGCGTCAATATTTGACACGGTTTTGGCCAAGACCACATCGCCAACCGTATGCCCAAAGTTGGTATTGAATGATTTGAAGTCATCAACATCCGCAAGGAAGAGATAATATTCCTTATCCCGCACGGGTATATCATAAGCCTCTTGAAATCTTTGCCGCCGCATCGCACCGGTCAATACATCAAAATAGGCTTCACGACGCAGCAAAAGCTGCGCTTGGGATGCGCGTTGGTTCAAAAACAGCAGGGCGAAAACGGTTGAAACGCCGATGAATGCGATGGTTGCCGCGATAGCCGATGTTTCGAAATCAAGAGTGCGTATTGCGTCGTCGACTGGCATTTCGAATATCTGAACGGCCCTGATGTCACCAACTTTCCAGTCTTGCTTGGGCGAGTCTGGGTGGTTGTTATGACAATCGATGCAGCCTTCGGTCATATAAACCGGGCTGGCAAAATGCAGAAATGTCAGGCTGTTTTCCGAAAATATTTCGTAATATTCATCAGCAGCATTACTGCGAAGGCTTTCTAGGGCTCTTTTATCGAAATCCGTTAGAAACCTGCGCTCACGCCATGGGAATGGATAATCGCTGACGAGTGCAAAGGTGATGTTTTCTGTCTGAGTGTTCAAATAAGCAGACAGCTCCAACATCATTGTCGCGGGAATTGGAATTGCGTTGTCTTGATCAAGAAAATCATGTGTGACGATAACATCCGTGTCAGCCACCCTTTTAACAACGGTTTGCTGATAGAAATTTCGAAACCCGGTAAAGGTTTCGCTATAGGTGCGGGCCGCTTGTAGCAGTGCGCTTTGTGTTGCCTGTTTGTTGCTTGCATTCAGCATTAGAAAAAGCACGACGGCAAACGAGGCGCCCAGTAGGACAATCAGGGCATTTTGAAAGCTGAACCCGGTTAATTTTGATCGTGGTGGCATCAGTCGCTTTTCCTTTGGCGGAGCGCAGCAAACAGAATTTGGCCGACCCAAATCGACATTGCCAGAGACACAAAAATCAGGAACCGACCTGAATAGGATTTTGCTCTGTCGCCAGAATATTTAAATTCATTCGTTCTATCCGAATAAATCTCTACGACAGCGAATGTTTGACCTTTTGAATTTGATAATGGGTGGTAAGACGAGACGATATTCACGTTGCGCAGCTCACCGTCCAAGCTTTGAAACACATCTCTGAAGTCGATTTGGCTTGAGGATCGGCCACGCAGCGCATGCGTGACATGTTCAATATCCGTGCCAGCTTCGCCGACCTGTGAAAGGTCGGACGAATAGACAGTGATGCTGTCATCTGCGTAGATCTTCAATTTTGCGACGTTTGTATTTGCAACTGCCGCCCTGACCTTACTGTCAAAATCGGAAAACGCGTCGGATTGAATGAAGTTTGCCCAAGCCTCTGGTTCACCATCAATGTTATAAGATGATATCAGGGCTTCAACTTCTGCATTCAGGACATTCGACGTCACTCGGACGATATCGGCATGCGATGTTTCGGTAGATGACCGAATTGTGGAGTTCGTAGTAGTTCTTAGGGAGTTATCAATATACTTATATGAGTAAATCATAATTACACAAAACAACACAGAGAATGCTATTGTGGTAATTGTGCTGCGATCACGTTTTGTGCCGGAAACGCTTATATTTTCCAGATTGTTGTTCATTCGTGATTCCGTCATTGCATCACCGCAGTTTGTTAATTAGCGAAAAACGCATGCGTTTTATATAAGTAGTTGGGCTGACATACCAATGACAGGTCCGGCTTATCCGAAGTTCGCGTGTGTAGGTATTCGATTTCATTCGATAATCAACATAATTTGAATTTAATTTTCGCGTAAAGTATTTATCCCTTTGTTTTAAATATCGAATTATCCGTTCTGGCCGATTGGGATTGCCGGTAAAAGAGAGGTGCGGCGCAGCATTTAAATCTGCATCATTGCCGATCACTTGCCAGCGCCAGGCAATTTGGACGATTTACACCTCCGCTTTTACCTAACCTCGCCTCGGTTGCAGTGTGCGCGTCGAAAGGCCGATCGCCGCCAAGGCCCCATTTTTTTACGGCGATTTCTGTTAGCTTCTAGATCAACCCTGCATTGATAAAGGCCCCGGCTGCCGCGCATCGCCGGTTTGATTGCGGGACAGGGCATAGGCGACCGGTCATGGCATGTGCGGAGGACCCGCGATTTTGTGTTGGACGGCTCTCTCATCTTGCAAGCACGGCCGCCGGTCGCTGTTTTGATGCCATTCAATATGCAGCGGTCGGGCGGCTGTTGTGGTGAAACCCACGGGTCTTGCTGCCTGCGTCCGGCGCTGGGCATCGTTTGTTGCTTCGCGGTGAGGGCCTTTTTCAGCATGGTTGTTTTGCTGAACCGAAGTTCGTCCAAGTTGGCGGAGTTTGGCAGCCCAGAAAACGTGCTTGGGTTTGACAATAGGGTTCAGCTTTGGGGGGCGGTCGGACCATGGAGTTGACAACGCTGGCGACACGGTTCCCTATGGATGCATAAATGGCGGCAAGGGATAACATGCCGGATCAGGGAGAAGATCGTGCTGCGGCACCCGTCGCAATCGCGGTGCGTGATTTGAGAAAAAGCTTTGGCACGCATGACGTGCTGAAGGGTGTGTCTTTGACTGCGCGCGAGGGGGATGTTGTCGCCATCATCGGTGGCTCTGGCTCGGGCAAGTCAACCATGCTGCGCTGTATCAACCTTTTGGAAACGCCCTCGGCTGGCACGATTGAGGTGGGTGGAGAGCTGGTCAAAATGGGGGCCGATGGCCAGCCATCGGATCGTCGGCAGCTGGAACGTCTGCGCCAGTCTTTGGGCATGGTGTTCCAATCCTTTAATCTTTGGAGCCATATGACCGTGCTCGAAAACCTGATCGAGGTTCCGGTGCATGTGATGAAAACCCCGCGTGCCGAAGCCGAGGCGCGGGCGCGTAAGCTTTTGGCGCGGGTTGGTTTGGCCGAAAAGGAGGGTGCCTTTCCTGCCTTTATGTCGGGCGGTCAGCAGCAACGCGCCGCCATTGCGCGCGCTTTGTGCATGGAGCCGCGCGCCATGCTGTTTGATGAGCCGACCTCGGCGCTTGACCCCGAGCTTGTGGGTGAGGTGTTGCAGGTGATCCGTGGCTTGGCCGATGAGGGCCGCACGATGATTTTGGTCACGCATGAGATGAAGTTCGCGCGCGAAGTGGCCAGCCATGTGATCTTCTTGCACAATGGCGTCATTGAAGAAGAAGGTCCGCCCGATCAGCTTTATGGCGATCCGAAATCCGATCGGCTGAAGCAATTTTTGAAATCCGTAAGCTGACCCAAAGAAACCATCAACAGTGAGGAAAACCATGAATAAATTCGTAACTGCGGCGCTTGCCACCTTTGCCCTTGCCGGGGCTGCCATGGCTGAACCCGTCAAGATCGGCATTGCCGCCGAAGCCTATCCGCCCTTTGCCTCGCCCGATGCGGCTGGCAATTGGGTGGGCTGGGAAGTCGAAATCATCGGCGCTGTCTGCAAAGCCGCCGAAATGGAATGCGTCATCACTCCGGTGGCATGGGATGGGATCATCCCCTCGCTGACCTCGGGTCAGATTGATGCGATCATGGCGTCGATGTCGATCACCGAAGAGCGGATGCAGACCATTGATTTCTCGGACAAGTATTACAACACCCCAACGGTGGTCGTGGCCGCGACCGGCGCTGTCGCAAGCCCGGATGCTGCGGGTCTGACCGGAAAGATCATCGGCGTTCAGGCGGCCACCATCCATGAGGCCTATGTGAATGCCTATTTCGCGGATGCCGCGGCTGAGGTGAAAATCTACCAGACCCAAGATGAGGCCAATCAGGATCTGGCCGCTGGCCGTATCGATGCGACGCAAGCCGACAGCATCGCGATGGATGCCTTCCTTGCATCAGACGCCGGCAAGGCGTGCTGCGCGGTTGTGGGTGCGGTTGCAGATGATCCGGCGATCTTGGGCGCGGGCGTGGGGGCTGGTATCCGCAAAGGCGAGGATGAGCTGAAGGCCAAGATCAACGCCGGTATCGCCAAGATTTTGGAAGACGGCACCTATGACGCCATCACCAAGACCTATTTCGCCTCGTCGATCTACGGCGGCTGATAGATGATCCCGTTTGAGGTGCTTGCCACCTCTCCGCTGGATCTTCTGGCCTTTTCGCCCCCCGGTTGGGGGGCGACACTTCTGCGCGGGCTGTGGAACTCGGTTCTGATTGCCACGGGGGCCTATGCCTTGGGCCTGTTGATCGGCATCGGCGGGGCTTATGGCAAGCTTTATGGCAGCCCGGTCGTCAAGGATTTGCTGGCGGTTTACACCACTGTGGTCCGGGCGGTGCCGGAGCTGGTGCTGATCCTGATCTTGTATTTCGCGGTGACCGATGCGGTGAACCAAATTGTGCTGGCCCTGGGCGGCAGCCGGATTGAGATTTCGGGCGTCGCTGCGGGTATTGCCGTTTTGGGCGTGGTGCAGGGCGCCTATGCGACCGAGGTGTTGCGCGGCGCCATTCTGGCGGTGCCAACCGGCCAGATCGAGGCGGCCCGCGCCATGGGCATGCCCCCCGGTCTGCTGGCGCGCCGCATCACGCTGCCCCTGATGCTGTCTTTTGCCATTCCGGGCCTTGCCAATCTGTGGCTGGTGGCAACCAAGGACACCGCTCTTTTGGCCGTGGTGGGCTTTGCCGAACTGACCCAAGCCACCCGTCAGGCCGCCAGCACCACCAAGGCGTTCTTCACCTTTTATGCGGCGGCGGGGGTGCTCTATCTGACCCTGTCCATCGCTTCGACGATCCTGTTCGCGCGCCTTGAAAAATGGGCGCGGCGCGGGCAACGGCGGATGGAGGAGTGAGATGCTGAAAGATCTGCTCATCCCCCGGCGCATTGTGATGATGGCGATTGCGGTTGTCCTGTTGGGCCTGTGCTTTGTCTATGGCCGCTGGGATTGGCTTTGGGTGCCGAAGTATCAAAAGATGATGCTGACGGGCATCTGGAACACGCTGTCGCTGCTGGTCACCACCATGGTTTTGGGCATGTCGCTGGCCATTCCCTTGGGCTTGGCGCAGGCGGTTGGCCCTTGGTATCTGGCGCGCCCGGCGCAGGCCTTTTGCGGTGTGGTGCGGGGAACACCGCTCTTGCTGCAACTGTTCTTGCTCTATTACGGCATCGGCAGCCTGTTTCCGGGGATCCCCGGCATCCGCGAAAGCATGTTTTGGCCGATTTTGCGCGATGCGTGGTATTTTGCCGTCTTGGGCCTATCGCTGTCAGTGGCGGGTTATGAGGGCGAGGTGATGCGCGGGGCTTTCAAAGGCGTGCCGCATGGCCAGTTGGAGGCGGCCAAGGCGATGGGCATGCCGCGCTTTACATTGTTTCGCCGCATCTGGTTGCCCCAAGCCTTGCACCGCGTGCTGCCAACCCTTGGCGGTGAGACGGTTTTGCAACTGAAAGCCACGCCCCTTGTCGCGATGATCACGGTGACAGACATCTATGCGGTGTCGAGCCGTGTTCGTTCCGAGACGTTGATCGTCTATGAACCTTTGCTGATGCTGGCTTTGGTCTATCTCGCCATCACCGGGCTGATCGTCGCGCTGTTCACATGGTTTGAACGCAGAATCCCGGCGCGCACGGTCTAGGCCTCATCCAAGGTCTGAATGAAGCGAGAGAACAGCTCGCCCTGCGAACTGATGCGCAGTTTGGCGTATATGTTCCGCCTGTGGATGCGAACGGTTCCGGGCGAGATGCCAAGAATACGGCCAACCGCATCGGCCGAATGGCCTTTCAACGTGTGTTCGACGATTTCGCGTTCCCGCGCTGTCAAAACGCCATCGCCAAAGCTGTGGAACGAGCGTTCGATCGCCGACTCTCGCGCCGGGCGCTGTCTGTCTTGGGCCGAATGGTCGAACTGTGACGGCAGGTTGGCCCAATGACGACAGATGGCGCTTTCAACAACGGGACGCATTTCTTCAAGTGCCCGCATCTCGCGCGACGAAAAAGGCCGTTCGTCCCGCATCAGCGACAGGACAACCATCGCGCCTTCGGGGATATCGACGAAAAAGCCGATCTCTTCGGCCAGCCCAGTCTGGACATAGTAGCTTCGAAAGTATTCGCCCTGATAGAACCGATCTGGTGCAAGGTCGCGCATACGGTAAAGCCCCGCTTCGACCGGGCGCGTCGCGGCAAGGTAGAAAGGGTCAAGTAGATAAGGACCTTCTTGGTAATCTGTGACGAAAACCTTGCGTCGAAAGGCGGGGAAGTCGTCATAAAGATCCATCGGCCGGGCCGAGCCGCGATAGCCGAAGATCACCGTGTAGGTATAAGGCGTCACCGCTTGCAAAAGTCCCGAAAGCGTTGGGGCAAAGCTGTCGCGTCCGATATTGGCGATCAGGCTGCCGGTTTTTGTCCAAAGGCTGGGTCTTTCCATCGCAATCGCCGTTCACGTATTTGATATGCAATTTGTGGTATATACATCGAACGCCACCGTTTCTACGCTGATATCCAATCAGAGGCATATGTGCGGCGTGATGGATAGCAAGCTGGAAACTGACCCTGGACCTCAGGACGCCCCCATCGCGGAGCTTCGCGATGCCAGCAAGCATTACGGCGCGGTGATCGCGGCAGATGGCCTGAACCTGTCAATCCGGCGGGGCGAGTTTCTGTCATTCCTCGGACCTTCGGGATGCGGCAAGACGACGGCGCTGCGGATGCTGGCGGGGTTCGAGCGGCCCAGTTCGGGTGACATCCTGTTGGATGGACAGCGCGTGAATGATGTGCCGCCGCATATGCGGCCGGTGAACATGGTGTTTCAGCATTACGCTTTGTTCCCACATCTGACCGTCGCACAAAACATCAGCTATGGCCTGCGCCAGCGCCGTCCCCGGTTGCCAGAGGCCGAAATTGCCCGCTTGGTTGAACAAGCGCTGGAAACCGTCCGCTTGCCGGGCTTTGGCCACCGGCGGATCTGGGAGATGTCGGGCGGTCAGCAACAGCGCGTGGCATTGGCGCGCGCCATTATCAATGAGCCAAAGCTGCTGCTTTTGGACGAACCGATGGCGGCGCTTGATAAAAAGCTGCGCCGGGACATGCAGATTGAGCTTCAGACGCTTCAGCGCAAGTTGGGGATCACCTTTATCTTGGTGACGCATGACCAAGAAGAGGCGCTGTCAATGTCAGACCGCATTTGCATCATGCGGGGCGGTCGGATCGTGCAGGTGGGCAGCCCGCGTGAGCTTTATGATCGGCCGACGAGCCGCTATGTTGCTGATTTTGTGGGAAAGTCCAATTTCTTTCCCGGAACCGTTGCGCTTGCTGCAAAGGGGCGTGCAGAACTGGCCGCTGCAGGCGGCATTCGCATAAACGGCAATGCCCCCGGCGGGATTGTGGTGGGCCAGACCGCCACGGCAAGCCTGCGACCAGAACAGATCGCCCTGACGCGGAAGGACGGCAATTTGCCGGTGGCCGTGGTCAACCGCATCTTCTTGGGCGAGCATACCGAATACCTGGTGCGACATGCCGATCTTGGCGACTTTCTTGTGCTGGTGTCGCGCCAGGCCGAAGCGGTCGAGGGCGCCTTTGAGCCAGGCAACCCGGCCTATGCGTCATGGTCGGAGGGGGCCGCGCTTATCCTTGCCGATGAATGAACGTTTCCAAGAACCAACTGGGAGAATGATCATGACAGACCGTAAAGACGTAGTGACACGCGAACAGTTTATGGCGGAACTTTACCGCTACAAGAAAGGCTCGGTCACGCGCCGGCATTTCTTGGGTGTGACGGGCCTTGGGCTGGCCACCAGCGTCCTTGGCGCGGCGCTGCCGGGCCTGCGCTCGGCGGCCCATGCGCAAACAGGTATCGGTGACCGCGTCGTGGTGGCCAGCTGGCCGAATTACCATGATGCGGCGAACTTCGATGCGTTCACCGCCGAAACCGGGGCTGCGGTCGATCTGAACGTTTTTGGGTCGAACGAAGAGATGCTTGCCAAGCTTCAGGCTGGTGGCTCTGGCTGGGATGTGTTCGTGCCGACGAACTACACGATCACCACCTATGTCGAGCAAGACCTGATCGAGCCTTTGGACCTGTCGAAACTGCCAAATTACGATCAGGCCAGCTTTGATGCGCGTTTTGCGGATGCGGGCATGGTGAATGGCATGGTCTATGCCGTGCCGCGCAACTGGGGGACCACGGGCTTTGTGGTGAATACCAGCATGCTTGGCGATAAGCCAAAGCCCACGACTTGGAAGGAATTCTGGGACATGACCATGGCCGAATTCTCGGGCCGAACCATGGTGCATGACTACCAGCTGACCACCATCGGCAATGCTTTGAAATACTTTGGCTATTCTTTCAACTCGGTCGATCCGGCCGAATTGGCAGAGGCTGAAAAGCTGCTTTTGGACGTCAAGCCGCATCTCTTTGGCATCAATTCGGACTATCAGCCCTCGATGCGATCAACCGACGCCTGGATGTCGATTGCCTGGACGGGCGACGGTTTGCAACTGCACCGCGACATGCCGGAAATCGACTATGTGCTGGGTAAAGAGGGGGGTGAGCTTTGGTCTGACTTCTTCGCCATCCCGAAAGGTGCGCCGCACCGTGATGCGGCCTATGCGCTGATCAACTATTTGCTGGCACCGGACGTGAATGCCAAGGAAGTGGCCTTCCACGGCTATCCGGTGGCAGATGCGCGGGTGAATGCGATCTTGCCTGCCGAGATGCTGAACGATCCAATCATGTATCCGGCGGCCGAGCTGTTGGATCCGCTGGAGTTCGGTGCAGCCGTTACCCTGACCGACCCGAACCGCGCCGAGCTTATGGCCCGGTTTAAATCGGCTTAATGTGATGCGGCAGGACCTGAAGACTTGGTTGTTCATTGCCCCCGCGGGGGCGTGGTTCCTGTGTATGCTGGTCCTGCCGCTCATCGTCGTTTTCGTCTTTTCTTTTGGCGAGCGGGGGGCGGCGGGTGGCTATGTGCCCGCCTTCACCTTCGAGAATTTTCTGAACCTTGGCGCGCGATGGGCGGCGTTTAAGAATACGCTGGTCCTTGCACCGTTTGGCACGCTGATTTGCCTTCTGATCGCCTATCCGCTGGCCTATTTCTTGGCGCTTCGAACATCGCCCCGCTGGCGGACCGTACTGTTGATCTTGGTGATCGTGCCCTTCTGGACCTCGATCCTGATCCGCAGCTATGCGTGGATTTATTTGCTGGGTGGGCAGGGCATCCCGTCACTTCTGAACAGCCTTGGCTTGGGCAATCCGCGACTGATCAACACGCCGTTTGCTGTGCTGGTCGGCATTGTCTACGGCTATTTGCCGCTGATGGTCTTTCCGATCTATGTCGCGCTGGAACGTTTGGACAAGCGCTTGCTCGAGGCATCTTCCGATCTGGGCTGTCCGCCATGGCGCAGTTTCGTGCAAATCACGCTTCCTTTGTCGATGCCGGGGGTGGCGACGGGCTGTATGCTGGTCTTCATCCTGCTGATGGGTGAGTTTTTGATCCCGGCGATGCTGGGCGGCGGCAAGGTGTTCTTCATCGGCAATGCGCTGGTTGACCTGTTCCTGCAATCGCGCAACTGGGCTTTTGGTTCCGCCGTCGCGGTGGCCTTGGTGTTGGTCATGCTGGTCACGGTTGTTGCCTATATGCGCTTCACCCGCCGCTGGGCAGGCGGGCGTGACGACGTGTCATTGATGTGAGGCCGGCATGAGATTTTACGCACTGGCCGTCTACCTCTTTCTCTATATCCCGATCGGTGTGATCGCGCTTTTCAGCTTTAACGCGGGGCGCCATGCCTCTCAGTTTCAGGGTTTTTCGATCCAATGGTATGGCAAGGCCATATCGAACCCCTTCGTGATGGATGCCCTAAAAACCAGCCTGACGGTTGCCTTGATCTCGGCGGTTTTGGCAACGCTTTTCGGCACCATGGCGGCGATGGCGCTGCAATCGGTGAAAGGGCGGCTGCGGTTGGTGTTCGATGCGCTGATCTATGTCGCGGTGATGGTGCCGGGGATCGTGATTGGAATCGCAACGCTGATCGCGCTTGTCACCTTGTTTGACTGGGTAAACCCGGTGCTGTCGGCGCTTTGGCCGCTTGCCAGTAAGGCACCGCAGCTGTCGCTGGGCTATGGCTCGTTGATCGCAGCCCATGGGCTTTTCAGCATGGCTTTGGTCATCATCATCGTGCGGGCCCGCATGGCAGGGATGGACCGCAGCCTGATTGAGGCATCCGCCGATCTGGGTGCAACGCCTTGGGGCACGTTTCGTCAGGTCACATTGCCGCAGATTTTCCCTGGGATCTTGGCGGGGTTTCTTCTGGCCTTCACCTTCAGTTTTGATGATTTCATCATCGCCTTCTTCGTTGCGGGATCGCAAACCACGCTGCCGGTCTATGTCTTTTCCTCGATCCGGCGCGGTGTCACGCCCGAGATCAATGCCATCGGCACCATGGTGCTGGCGGTGTCGCTGATCCTGCTGATCGCCGCGCAGGCGATATTGCAGCGCGGACGCAAGGGGTAACCATGCCAAGGGGGGCATCTATGCTGCTTCAGGATCGTGTGGCATTTGTGACCGGCGCTGGGTCGGGCATCGGGCGGGCAGGGGCCATCGCCATGGGCGCCGAGGGCGCCATCGTGATCGTGACCGACCGCGACGTCGCAAAAGCGCAGGCTGTGGCAGAGGACATCGCAAAGGCGGGCGGGCGGGCCGAGGCGCATGGGCTGGATGTCTGCGATGAGCCTGCCTTGGTGGCGGCCATCGCCAAAACCGCTGCCCGTCAGGGTCGGCTTGACATCCTACACTCACATGCCGGGATCCAAATTCCGGGCCGCCTTGAAGATGTTACGGCAGAGGAAATGGACCGGTCCTGGCAATTGAACGTCCGATCGCACTTTACCGCGGCCCGGGCGGCGATGCCGGTGATGAAGGCGCAGGGTAAGGGATCGATCATCATCACCTCGTCGAATTCGGGTGTGCAATATGACCGCGAGATGATTGCCTATGCGACAACCAAACATGCGGTCATCGCCATGGCGCGCCAAATCGCTGTAGATTATGCGCGCTATAATGTGCGCTGCAATGCACTTTGCCCGGGCTTTGTGGACACGCCTTTTAATGCGGGCTTCGAACGCCAGATGGGCGGTCGTGATGCGCTTGAGGCTTATGTGTCCCAGATGATCCCGATGGGGCGCTGGGGCACGGCAGAGGAAATTGCCCAAGGCATCGTGTTTTTGGCGTCTGACCAATCCTCTTTCATGACAGGCCATGCTTTGGTGATCGACGGGGCCGAGTGCCTTTAGGCTGGATTTTGTGTGTCACCAAGCTTTCGTGAACGCATCGGTGCATGCAGCGCTTAGCCAAACGCGCGGTTTTGTCCTGCGGCATTCGTAAAACGAACGCAGCCGTTGTGGGTTTATGGGTGGTGTTTCGTTCCGAGTTTATCGGATACCATAAACTCAAATAAGGATGATGGTTGCAAAGAAAAGCAAAATGACAAATCGCAAATCGCAAGAGGTCCGCGTATGATCGGTCAGAACGGTGTTTGTGCATCAAGTCTCATACGAAACGCAGGCGGGTGCGCTTGCGGCCATCGCACCCCAGATTGGCTGTCTTCTCCAGCCCCTGCGCTGATGGCTCAAGCAGGCCGAGAAAGATATTTGCATTCGCGATGGTGCCACGAACGAAGAGCAGGCTTGGGTCTAGGTAATGGAATGTGAGATTCGCGAGTTGAGCTCGGCGAATGAAATCCTGCACAAGGCATCCACATGATTTGCGCAGGCGAAACTCTGCCGCTCACAGAAGCGCTGATCGGCCTTATTGAAGATCAGCGCGTTGATTACCGTGTCGAGTCGATTCTGAGGGTTCTGCTGATCGCGTAGTAGGCATTTAACGAACGCTTGTCCTGTCTCGCTGATCCGTAAAAAGCTTCGGCGCGCTATCAGCGGGAAACAGAACTTCGTGCATAGATCAAACGTGTTTGGGATAAGAATTACCTGGGCTATTGGGCGCGCAAGGCATGGGATCGGTTGAAAGGCGAGGGCTTTAAGCTGGAGCGCTGTACGGTGGAGTGCCTGAAAAAAGCGCGGCATTGATGGTGCTATACGAGGAAAAGTGGTCAAGACTACGGTTCCAGACTCGTCAGCGTCTTGTCCGCGTGAGACGGTGAACCGCGCGTTCTGGGCGCCAGTGCCGAACCTGCTGCGGGTCAGCGAGTCTGCCTACGTGCTGACCAGGCAGGGCGTTGTTTCTATTGTTTGAAAAATTTAGAAAATTATGAAGCTTGGCGTCTTGATCTCTTAGGCTTATTTGGGGGGCGGATTATAAATGGCATTCAAGAGGTCGGGAGTTCGATCCTCCCTGGCTCCACCAACCAGCCCTTTCGGGTTTGACGGAACAGCAGCGCCTTCGGGCGCTGTTTCGTTTGTGCGGCGGCGCAGGGGGGCGATTTTACGCAGAGCATAGGCTTGATCGGCGCGAGATTCGCGCCACCATTCAAGTCAGCCAGTTTGTGAAAGGACCAGCCATGACCGATGTGCCGAAAATCGCCGCGAAGACCCCCTATAAGGTCGAGATGGAGGCGGGCAAAACCTATTTTTGGTGCGCCTGTGGCGAATCGAAAAACCAGCCCTTCTGCGATGGCAGCCATAAGGGCACGTCTTTTGTGCCGGTGAAGGTGACAGCCGAGGAAGCGAAAACGGCGTTCCTTTGCGGCTGCAAGCAGTCGAAGAACGGGGCCTTTTGTGACGGGAGCCACAAGGCAGTTTAAGGCCCGCTCATCGAGCCCATGCCGGGCACTCTTCGCGGGGTCTCTGGCCTGCCCGTTGGGGTGGGTGGGGCGTCAGTCGTTTGGCCAGATCAGGCGAAAACGCTCGGCCAGAAGTGGGGTGTCGGCGGTAAAGTTGGGATCAAGGCCTTGATACCATTCGATCATTCCGCGTTCAAAGCTGGCTTGATCGGGCCATTCTGCGTAAGCGATGCGGAAAGCGTCGTCCATCTGGGCAAGCGGCAGAGCTGTGATGGACAAGGTCTCGATAATGCCCATCGGGCGGCCGGCCGCCCCGGTCAGGAGTGACAGGCTGCCGGGGATCGGTGGGGTGGTGCCCTCAAATTCAGCAGGCAGCGAAGAGGTCGCGGTTTTGACGCCTGACAGGATCAGGGCGGCGCCCGCGTCGCTGCCGGAACCGATGGCAAAGACCGAGTGAAACCGCGCCCCGGCATCGGGGGGCGCGGTGGGGCTGGCCAGAAAGGCCGCCCAGAAGGCGGCCTGATCTGGCGTCAGCCCGTCAGGCATGGATCGCGCCGTCGCCGCAGGCAAGCGCCGCCTCACGCACGGCCTCACTATAGGTGGGGTGCGCATGGCAGGTGAGCGCAAGATCTTGGGCCGATGCACCGAATTCCATGGCCACGCAGACCTCGTGAATGAGATCACCCGCACCGGGGCCGATGATATGTGCGCCCAAGATACGGTCAGTCGCAGCATCGGCGAGGATTTTCACAAAGCCCTCGGCCTGAAACACCGCTTTTGCCCGGGCGTTGCCCATGAAAGGGAACTTGCCGACCTTATAGGCGCGGCCTGCTTCTTTCAGCTGCTCTTCGGTTGCCCCCACAGATGCCACTTCGGGGGCAGTATATACCACGCCAGGAATGACCGAATAGTTAACGTGGCCCGCTTTGCCTGCCATGATTTCGGCCACAGCCATGCCCTCATCTTCGGCCTTATGCGCCAGCATCGGGCCGACGATCGCGTCACCGATGGCATACAAGCCCTTGATATTGGTCTGGAAATGATCGTCAGTCTTGATCTGGCCGCGCGGCAGCATCTCGACCCCCAAAGCCTCAAGCCCGAGGCCTGCGGTATAGGGTTTGCGGCCCGTGGAGACGAGGACGACATCGGCGTCAAGCGTGACCTCACTATCGTCTTTGCGCAGTTTATAAGTGACTTTCGTCCCCTTCTTGCCCGCATCCACCTTTTGCACGGCGGCACCCAAGACGAACTTAAGCCCCTGCTTTGTAAGAATTCTTTGGAAGGTCTTGGCAACCTCGGCATCCATGCCGGGGGTGATGGCATCAAGGTATTCCACCACCGTCACTTGGGTGCCCAGACGGGCATAGACCGAGCCCATTTCAAGGCCGATCACACCTGCGCCGATGACGACCATGGATTTCGGGATTGAGGCCAGTTCCAAAGCACCCGTCGAGGTGACGACAACCTTTTCGTCCACGGTGACGCCGGGGAGGGAGGATGGCTCGGAACCCGTTGCAATCACGATGTTTTTCGCGCTGTGCACCTCGTCGCCCACCTTCACCTGACCGGGGGCCGGGATGCTGCCCCAGCCTTTCAGCCACGTGACCTTGTTTTTCTTGAACAGAAACTCGATGCCCTTGGTGTTGCCGTTCACCACGTCTTGTTTATAGGCTTGCATCTTGGCCCAATCGACGGTGGTCTTTGACCCCATCAGGCCCATTTTTTCAAAGTTTTCATGGACTTCGTGCAGGTGGTGGGTGGCGTTCAGCATGGCCTTTGACGGAATGCAGCCCACGTTCAGGCAGGTGCCGCCAAGGGTGTCGCGCCCCTCGACCACAGCGGTTTTCAGGCCCAGCTGGGCGCAGCGGATGGCCGACACATAGCCGCCGGGGCCCGCGCCGAGGATGATGACGTCGAATTCTGCCATGGCTTTGTTTCCTTTGGTTTTCTGCGTCTGGCCTGCGTCGGGTTTCTGTCGGGTTTGCGTATGGCATCCGTCCCGACAGCGGCAGGCGGGGTTAGGTCAGAGAAGCGCTGCGATCAGCATGGTGAGGGTGGCGAAAAAACCGACAGACCAGATCACCGACCGCCAGGGCCGCCAGCCAAAGGCATAGGCTGGCACATAGGCGATGCGGGCGGCAAGGTAGGCCCAAGCGGCGAATTGGGTGGTGGCGGTGGATTGGCTCGAGAGGGTGACGACCAAGACGGCAATCGTAAAGAGGATGAGCCCTTCGAAATGGTTGTTCATCGCGCGTTGCAGGCGGGCGGTGACGGGCGACATCTGCCGCGAGGGCGGACGGTCGCGGGCCGAGGAGGTGTAGCCCACGCCGAGCTCGCGGTTTGCAGGCACGGCGAAGAGGGCGAATTGGGCGACCTGCAGGAGGGCGGCGAGGGTCAGGGCGGTGAGTTCGGGGGTCATGGGTGGCTTCTGTCACTCGGGTGCCGCCCCCCCACCCCCAGCCCCTCCCCACGAGGGGGAGGGGAGGCGGAAGGCTGGCAAGCAGTGGCGTGGGTGGACATGGGCGCAGGCCTTGGCCAAAGGGGTGGCCCCCCTCCCCCTCGTGGGGAGGGGAGGGGGGTGGGGGGATCAGAGATCCATCAACAGCCGACGCGGATCTTCCAGCGCTTCTTTGACGCGCACGAGGAAGGTCACGGCACCTTTGCCGTCGACGATGCGGTGGTCGTAGCTGAGTGCCAGATACATCATCGGGCGGATGACGATTTGGCCGTTCACCACCACCGGGCGGTCTTGGATCTTGTGCATGCCCAAGATGCCCGATTGCGGCGGGTTCAGGATGGGCGAGGACATGAGCGAGCCATAAACCCCGCCATTCGAGATGGTGAAGGAACCGCCCTGCATCTCGGCCATGGAAAGCTTGCCGTCGCGGGCGCGGACGCCCAATTCGGCGATTTTCTTTTCAATGGCGGCAAAGCCCATCTGGTCGGCATCGCGCAGGACCGGCACCACAAGACCCGAGGGCGTGCCGACGGCCACGCCCATATGGACGTAGTTCTTATAGACGATGTCTTGGCCGTCGATTTCGGCGTTGACCTCGGGCACTTCTTTCAGGGCGTGGTTGCAGGCCTTGACGAAGAAGGACATGAACCCGAGTTTCACGCCGTGCTTTTTCTCGAAGATGTCCTTGTATTCATTGCGCAAAGCCATGATGCCCGACATGTCCACCTCGTTATAGGTGGTCAGCATGGCGGCGGTGTTTTGCGCGTCTTTCAACCGGCGCGCGATGGTGGCGCGCAGGCGGGTCATCTTGACGCGTTCCTCGCGGGCGGCGTCATCGGCGGGCACGGGCGCGCGTGGGATGGCGGCGGCTGCGGGGGTGCTGGCTGCGGCGGCGGTGACCGAAGCGGCGGCGCGCGCCACGTCTTCTTTCATCACGCGGCCATCGCGGCCTGTGCCTTGCACTTGGTCAGGCGAAAGGCCCGCTTCGGCCATGGCCTTTTTCGCGGCCGGGGCGTTTTCCACGTCCTTGGCGGCGGGGGCGGGGGCGGCTTTGGGCGGCTCGGCCTTGGCGGCGGGGGCTGCGGGGGCGGCA
Organism: Tabrizicola sp.; assembly: GCA_965284335.1. GTDB lineage: Bacteria > Pseudomonadota > Alphaproteobacteria > Rhodobacterales > Rhodobacteraceae > Tabrizicola_A. Next base: position 428,417 of record OZ260076.1, read on the forward strand.
CCGGCGGCCCCTTCGGCGACGATGGCCAGACGCGCCTTGGCGTCCACGGTCGTGCCTTCGGGGGCGAGGATTTCGGTCAAGACGCCGGACACGGGCGAGGGCACTTCGACCGACACTTTGTCGGTTTCAAGTTCGCACAGCATCTCGTCCTGTTTCACCGCATCGCCGACCTTTTTGAACCAGGTCGAGACGGTGGCTTCGGATACGCTTTCGCCCAAGCTGGGCACCATAACATCGGTCATGATTATCTCCTACCTCTGGGCGATCAGCCCAGAGCCTCCTTGACGAGGGTTTCCTGTTCAAATTTGTGACGGCTGGCCAGACCCGTGGCGGGGGAGGCCGATGCTTTGCGCCCGGCATAGCGGAAGCGGGTTTTGGCCGCGCCGATGTCGGTGAGGATGGTTTCCAATTCGGGTTCCACGAAGGACCAAGCGCCTTGGTTCTTCGGCTCTTCTTGGCACCAGACCCAATCGGCGCCTTTGAAACGGGCAAGTTCTGCCTTCAGCGCCTTGGTGGGCATCGGGTAGATCTGTTCGAGACGCATGAGGTAAGTGTCGGTCTGACCGCGCGCATCGCGTTCGGCCAGAAGGTCGTAATAGACCTTGCCCGAGCACAGGACGACGCGCTTGATCTTGTCATCCGAGGCCAGTTTCAGCGTGGAATTGCCCTTTTCGGCATCATCCCACAGCACGCGGTGGAAGGTGGAGCCGTCGAGGAAATCTTCCGTGCGGGAAATTGCCATCGGGTGACGCAACAGCGATTTCGGCGTCATCATGATCAGCGGTTTGCGGAACGACCGATGCAGCTGGCGGCGCAGGATGTGGAAGTAGTTGGCCGGCGTGGTGCAATTTGCCACGATCCAGTTTTCTTCTGCCGAAAGCTGCAAGAAACGCTCCAGACGGGCCGAGGAGTGCTCCGGGCCTTGGCCTTCGAAACCATGCGGCAAGAGAACCACAAGGCCCGACATCCGCAGCCATTTCGATTCGCCCGAGTTGATGAACTGGTCGAACATGATCTGCGCGCCGTTGGCGAAATCGCCAAACTGCGCTTCCCAGATGGTCAGGCCATTGGGTTCGGCCAGCGAATAGCCGTATTCAAAGCCCAAGACCGCATATTCCGACAGGGCCGAGTCGATGACCTCATACTTGGCCTGACCGGGGCGGATGTGGTTCAGGGGATAGTGACGCTCTTCGGTGATCTGGTTGACCCAGCCCGAATGGCGCTGCGAGAAGGTGCCACGGGTGCAATCCTGACCGGCCAGACGCACGGGGAAGCCTTCGACGGCCAGCGTGCCAAAGGCCAGCGCCTCGGCTGTGGCCCAATCAAAGCCGGTGCCGGTTTCGAACATCTTGGCCTTGGCGTCCAATTGGCGCGCCACGGTCTTGTGCAGCTCGAACCCTTCGGGAACGCGGGTGAGGGCGGCCCCCACCTCGTCAAAGGTTTCGCGCTTGACCCAAGTTTCGCCGCGTTCGTAGTTTTCCAGATCCTTGGTTTGCAGGTTCTTCCAGCGCCCATCCAGCCAGTCGGCCTTGTTGGGCTTGTAGTTCTTGCCAGCCTCAAATTCCTCGTTCAGGCGGGCTTGGAAGGCGGCCTTCATATCCTCGATCTCGCCTTCGGGGATCAGCCCGTCGGCCACCAGACGTTCGGTGTAAAGCTGGAGCGTGGTTTTCTGCTTGCGGATGCGGTTATACATCGCGGGGTTGGTGAACATCGGCTCGTCGCCTTCGTTGTGACCAAAGCGGCGATAGCAGAAGATGTCGAGCACCACGTCTTTGTGGAACTTTTGGCGATATTCGGTGGCCACTTTGGCGGCATGCACCACGGCCTCGGGGTCGTCGCCGTTGACGTGGAAGATCGGCGCTTCGACCATCAGGGCGATGTCGGTGGGATAGGGCGAGGTGCGGCTGAAGGCGGGGGCGGTGGTAAAGCCGATTTGGTTGTTCACCACGATATGGATGCAGCCGCCGGTGCGGTGGCCCTTGATGCCCGAAAGCTGGAAGCATTCGGCCACAACGCCTTGGCCCGCAAAGGCCGCGTCGCCGTGCAGAAGGATTGGCAGCACCTGATAGCGTTCGGTGTCGCCCAACTGGTCTTGTTTGGCGCGGACCTTGCCCAGAACCACGGGGTTCACCGCCTCAAGATGCGAGGGGTTCGCGGTGAGCGACAGGTGAACGGTATTGCCGTCAAAGGTGCGGTCCGACGAAGCGCCGAGGTGATATTTCACGTCGCCCGAGCCGTCCACATCTTCGGGCTTGTAGCTGCCGCCTTGGAATTCGTGGAAAATCGCCTTGTAGGGCTTTTGCATCACGTTGGCCAAGATGTTCAGACGGCCCCGGTGCGGCATGCCGATGATGATGTCTTTCACCCCATGCGCGCCGCCCACTTTGACGATGGCTTCCATTGCGGGGATCAGGGCTTCGCCGCCATCAAGACCAAAGCGCTTGGTTCCCATGTATTTGACATGCAGGAACTTTTCATAGCCTTCGGCTTCGACAAGCTTGTTCAGAATGGCGCGGCGGCCTTCGCGGGTGAAGGCGATTTCCTTGCCATAGCCTTCGATCCGTTCTTTCAGCCAAGCGGATTGTTCGGGATCAGAGATGTGCATGAATTGCAGCGCAAAGGTGCCGCAATAGGTGCGTTTGACGATGTCGATGATCTGGCGCATCGAGGCGGTTTCAAGACCCAGAACATTGTCGATAAAGATCGGGCGGTCCATGTCGGCTTCGGTAAAGCCATAGCTGGCCGGGTCGAGCTCGGGGTGGCTGCCGGTGGGGGCGAGGCCCAGAGGGTCGAGATCAGCCGCGAGGTGGCCGCGGATGCGGTAGGCGCGGATGATCATGATGGCGCGGATGCTGTCGAGAACCGCGCGCTGGATCTGATCTTGGGTCAGCGCCACGCCTTTTTCGGCGGCCTTTTCGGCGATTTTCTTGCCTGCCGCCTTGGCCTCGACCGGCCATTCGCCGGTGAGCGCGCCCGTCAGATCATCGCTGGGCTGCGGCGGCCAATCGGCGCGCGCCCAAGACGGGCCTTCGGCGGCGCGTTTGGCGTCCAACTCGCTGTCGCCAAGGGCGCGGAAAAACTCGGCCCAGCCGGCATCGACCGAGGACGGGTCGGCGGCATGGCGGGCGGCGAGTTGATCGACGTAATCGGCATTTGCCCCGTTCAGGAAGGAAGAGGCATGGAAGGTAGAATTCGGGGTCTGTTCGGTCATGGTTTCCTCCCTTGAGGGCCTGCGGTCGCGGCCCCGTGGTTCCGGCAAAGCGGCAAGGTTGCCCTTGCCGCCTTAATTCAGACTGGGTGACAGGATATTGGCAAAGCCGGGGGAAAGCTCGGCATGGCCCATGGCCAGTGCAAAGCCCGCCCCCAAGACGCCGATCAGCAGGGCAAAAGACAGCAAGGCCCGCGCATCAGCGGCCGCACTTTCGGTCTTTTGCCCGGCCGGGGTCATTTGCCGATGGCCTTCATCACCGCCTCGCCCAGATGGGCGGGGCTTTCGGCCACGACGATCCCGGCGGCCTTCATCGCCTCGATCTTCGATTCCGCGTCACCCTTGCCGCCGGCCACGATGGCCCCGGCATGGCCCATGCGGCGGCCCGGAGGGGCGGTGCGGCCCGCGATAAAGCCTGCGGTGGGCTTCCAGCGGCCCTTTTTGCGCTCATCGGCCAGAAACTGCGCGGCTTCTTCCTCGGCAGAGCCGCCGATTTCGCCGATCATGATGATCGAATGGGTGTCGGGGTCGGCCAAGAACATCTCGAGCACGTCGATATGTTCGGTGCCTTTGATCGGGTCGCCGCCGATGCCGACAGCGGTGGACTGGCCAAGGCCGAGGTCAGAGGTTTGCTTGACCGCCTCATAGGTCAGCGTGCCAGAGCGCGACACCACACCGACCGAACCGGGGCGGTGGATATGGCCGGGCATGATGCCGATCTTGCAGGCATCGGGGGTGATGACGCCGGGGCAGTTCGGGCCGATCAGGCGGGATTTCGAATTCAGAAGCGCGCGCTTGACCTTCATCATGTCAAGAACCGGGATGCCTTCGGTGATGCAGACGATCAGTGGCATTTCGGCGTCGATGGCTTCCAAAATGGAGTCGGCGGCGAAGGGCGGCGGCACATAGATGACAGAGGCATTGGCTCCGGTGCGGGCCATGGCGTCATGGACAGAGTCGAACACCGGCAGGTTGAGGTGGGTGCTGCCGCCTTTGCCCGGCGTCACGCCGCCGACCATCTGGGTGCCATAGGCGATGGCCTGTTCAGAGTGGAAGGTGCCTTGGCTGCCGGTGAAACCCTGGCAGATCACTTTGGTATTTTTGTCAACGAGAACGGACATATCTGTGTCTCCGTAGAGCGGGGCTGGCCCCGTCATGTGTGGGAACGTAGGCGAGGTCAGCCCCGCCCCACGGGTTAGCCTTTGACCGCCTTGACGATCTTTTGCGCGGCATCGGCGAGGTTGTCGCCCGCGATGACGTTCAGACCGGAGTTGCGGATGATTTCCTTGCCCAATTCCACATTGGTGCCTTCCAGACGGACGACCAAGGGAACCTGAAGGCCCACTTCCTTGACCGCGGCGATGACGCCTTCGGCGATGACGTCACAGCGCATGATACCGCCGAAGATATTGACCAAGATGCCTTTGACGTTGGGGTCAGAGGTGATGATCTTGAAGGCCTCGGTCACCTTTTCCTTGGTGGCACCACCGCCGACGTCAAGGAAGTTCGCCGGTTCCGCGCCATAAAGCTTGATGATGTCCATGGTGGCCATGGCCAGACCAGCGCCGTTCACCATGCAGCCGATTTCACCGTCGAGCGCGATGTAGTTCAGATCGAATTTCGAGGCCGCCAATTCCTTGGGGTCTTCTTCGGTCTCATCCCGCAGCGCGGCGATGTCGGGGTGGCGGTAGATCGCGTTGCCGTCAAAGCCCATCTTGGCATCAAGCAGCTTCAACGAGCCGTCTTTCAGCACGCAGAAGGGGTTGATTTCCAGCATGTCCATGTCTTTGTCGACAAAGAGCCGATAGAGGTTCTTCACGATCTGGACGCATTGTTTGACCTGCGCGCCTTCAAGGCCAAGGCCAAAGGCGACGCGGCGGCCGTGGAAATCCTGATAGCCGGTGGCCGGGTCGATATCGAAGGTCAGGATCTTTTCGGGGGTGTCATGGGCGACGTCTTCGATCGACATGCCGCCTTCGGTGGAGGAGACCACCGAGATGCGGCTGGTTTTGCGGTCGATCAGCAGGGCGAGGTAAAACTCGCGGTCGATGTCGCTGCCGTCTTCGATATAGATGCGGTTCACCTGCTTGCCCGCAGGGCCGGTCTGGATGGTCACCAGCGTGCGACCCAGCATTTGGCGGGCAAATTCGGCGGCCTCACCAACCGAACGGGCCAGACGGACACCGCCCTTTTCACCGGCCTCGGGCTCGATGAAATGGCCTTTGCCCCGGCCACCGGCGTGGATCTGCGCCTTGACGACCCAAAGCGGGCCATCCAGCTCGCCTGCGGCGGTCTTGGCCTCTTCGGCCTTGGTGACGGCCCGGCCGTCAGACACCGGAATGCCATAGCTGCGCAAAAGCGCCTTGGCCTGATACTCGTGGATATTCATGGGCGGGCCCCCGTTTCAGATGAATTTGGGCGGTATTGCCATGAAATGAGGCGCTCTCAAAACAGGAATCGCAGGGCAAAGCGGGAAAAGCGACAATTGTGATCACATGAAAAAATTTTGTGATCACAGTTAGCGCAAGCGGTCGGGACTATGGGTTGCGCGCTGTGGTTGCACGGGGGGATTGGCTGCTTTAGCCTAGTGCTCAAAGCCGTGTGGAGTGGGTCGATGGGTGCCAGTTGGGCCGTGGTGGCGACGGTGGATGAGCCTGCCCCTTTGGTGGCGGCCTTTGTGGCGCATCATCTGAATGAGGGCGCGCGCGAGGTGCATTTGTTTCTGGACAAGCCCGACCCGGACACGGTGGCGCTGATCCGGGGGATGAAGGGCTGCAAGCTGACGCGCTGCAACAAGGACCATTGGGCGGCGCATAACAACGGCACGCGGCCCTATCTGCACACGCGCCGCCAGATCCTGAACGCCAATCTCGCCTATGCGGCGTGTCGCGCCGATTGGCTGGTGCATTGCGATGCCGATGAGTTCATTCGCGATGGCCGGGCGATGGCGGCGGAATTGGCTGAAACCCCGGCCGAGCGGGATCATCTGCGGCTGCGGGTGTCAGAGCGGGTGATGCCGGCGGGGGTGGGACAGAAGGGGATCTTTGACGGGATCTTTCGCCAGCCGATTGTCGAGGAGCCTCGCCGGCTGGATGCGATCTATCATCCGGTTGAGGGGTATTTGGACCGGGGGCTGACGGGGCATCCGAATGGCAAGGGCGTGGTGCGCGCCGGGCGGGGCTATCGGTTGAACATCCACCAGCCGCAGGGCGAGGTGCCGTCTTGGCCGATCCTGTCGACGCGGCTTTTGCATTTTGACGGGCTGACGCCGTTTCACTATATGCTGAAGCTGTTGCGCCGGGCGCATGAAAAGCCGCTGCCCGGCCCGCCGCGCCATCGCTCTGGCCGCATGGCGCAGTTGACGGCGATGAAAGAGCATGTGGGGGACCCTGCGTTTTTCACTGGGCTGACCGAGGCGCTCAAGACGCTGCGGGCCGAGCAAGTGGCAGCACTCAGGGCCTTGGATCTGTTGGACGAGGTGCCGTTTCAGCCCAATCTGGGGGGGCTGGCCTTGGATCTGGGGGTGGCGGGGTTTGATGCGATCTTGCGGGCGCGGCAGGCGGAGTTTCTGGCCAGCATCGGGTTTGAGGGCTGATCTTTGGGTCAGGGCCCTAGCGCAAGGGATGGGCCCGAATGAGCCATTGGCCGCGTGGCAGTTCGGTGGGCAGGGGGGTGGGGGCAAAGCCTGCGGCGCGGGCGGTGGCCAGAACGTCGCTCATCCGGTGATGCCAAGGCGCGCGGTCGGGGTGGGTGACCACGCCATCGGGCTGGCGGAAGGGGCTAGCAAATCGGTCATCGGGGGCGATGAAGACGGTGAACATCAGCCAGTCGAGCGCGGGAAAGCGGGCATGGACCTGTGTCAGCCCATGGGCCAGATGGGCAAGCGGCAGGTGGGTGAACACCGCAAAGGCCATGGCATGGGTGATGGTCGGGGGCAGGCCGGGGAAGTCGAAATTGGCGTCCTCGATCAGGTGATCGGGGGAGAGGCGGGATTTGTCGGTGAGTTCCAGCTCATAACCGCGCTGGAGGAGTGCGCCGGAGAGGTCGGTCGCCCAGTAATGGTTGGGCTGAAGATAGGGCACGAGGCGGCAGCCGAGCCGGAGGGATCCTGCGCCGATGTCGAAGAAATGGTGCTGCGGTTCGAGCCCGGCGTGGAGGAGAAGCTGCATCTGGATGAGGCCCGTCTCTTCCCACCGGCCGCCGACGATGTCGCGATGGCGGCCGCGCGAGAGCGCGTCGTCGTAGAAACCGGGGGCATGGTAGGGCGAGATGGGGCGTTCGGGGCGCTCATCGTCGCCCTTCGGGCGCTCTTCGCGGGGCATGGTGGGCCTATGGTCGGTTTGGGGCTGGCCCCCGGGGACGCTGTCCCCGGACCCCTGGAGTATTTGGGCCAAGAGGAAGGGGGGGCGGGGATTAGCGGGTGGCGTTTTGCACGAGGGTGAGCATGAGGTTGGTGGCGAGTGCCATGTCCTGCACCGAGACCCATTCCAAAGGCCCGTGGATTTCCTGCATGCCGGTGAAGAGGTTGGGGCAGGGCACGCCCAGTTCGGTGAGGCGCGAGCCGTCGGTGCCGCCGCGGATGGGGATCGAGACTGGGTCAAGGCCAAGGCTGCGGGCGGCGGCGCGGGCGAGGTCGACGGGGGCCATGTTGGTTTCGAGCCAATAGCGCATGTTGCGGTATTGCGGGGTGATGGTGCAGGTGATCTCGGCGCGGGGTTCGGTGGCGGCGACGGCGGCGCAGACGGCGCGCAGGATGTCGCCCTTTTGCGCCAGCCCTTCGCGTTCGAAGTCGCGCAGGATGAAGTGGAGCGTCATGTCCGACGAGCCGCCCGACATGTCGGTGGCGTGGATGAAGCCCTCGCGCCCCTCGGTCAGTTCGGGCAGCATCGTGTGTTGCGGCAGGGCGGCGATGATCTTGGCGGCAAGGTGGATGGCGTTGACCATCTTGCCCTTTGCGAGCCCGGGGTGGATCGAGACGCCCTTGATGGTGACGGTCGCGCCATCGGCGGAGAAGCTTTCGTATTCGATCTCGCCGACTTTGCCGCCGTCGAAAGTATAGGCGAAGTCGACGCCGAGATCGGCGGGCAGGCGTGCGTTGACGCCGCGACCGATTTCCTCGTCCGGGGTGAAGGCGAGGCGGATCTTGCCGTGCGGGATTTGCGGGTTCGTGAGGAGGTGGCGCGCGGCGGTCATCAGGATGGCCACGCCGGCCTTGTCGTCAGCCCCGAGCAGCGTGAGGCCGGAGGCGGTGACGATGTCATGGCCCTGTTTCTGGGCGAGTTCGGGGGAGATGTCGGGGGTGAGGGTGAGCGTCGGGTTGTCGGGAAAGGTGATGGCCCCGCCGTTGTAGCCCCGGATCACGCGGGGTTTGACGCCGGTGGCGTTGAACTGCGGCGCGGTGTCGACATGGGCGAGAAAGCCGATGGTGGGGCCGGGGGCGGTGGCGGGGATGGTCGCGAGCACCGTGCCGTAATCGGTGAGGGTGATGTCGGCGGCACCAATCTCGGTCAGTTCCTGCACGAGGGTGCGGGCCATGTCGAGTTGGATCGCGGTCGAGGGCGCGGTTTGGCTGGCGGCATCGGACTGGCTGTCGATGGCGCAATAGCGGGTGAGGCGGGTTTCAAGTTCTGTGTGCATGTCGGACATGGGCGCGCCTTTGGATTTTGTGCGCCAGTTGGGCCGGGCGGGGGGGCGGTGTCAAGCTAGCGGCAGCCCCGTGTTCAGCCGGGGCTAAAGCCGGCGGAAGGTGGGGATGGGGCCGGAGTTGTCGAAGAAGGGCACGCCGGGGGGATCGGCGGCGGTGGTGAGAAGGGCGGTCACCTCGGCCAGCACCACTTCGGTGATGAAGGGCAGATCAAGGGCGCGGGCCTCGGCCAGACCGATCCAGTGCAGGTGCGACAGCTCATCCGTGGCATCGCGGAAGGTCTCGGCATCGCCGGTCATGCCCGTAGCCGGGACGAGGAAGAAGCGCGCGTCGAAGCGGCGCGGGCGGCCGGGGGGGGTGATGGCGCGGAACACAAAGCGCAAGGCGGCCTTGGGCGCGGGGCGCAGGCCGGTTTCCTCGTGGAGTTCGCGCAGTGCGGCGCGGGCGAGGGTTTCGGGCGTGGGCGCATCGGCCGGGCAATCGCGGCCAAGGCGGGTGCGGCAGGCGGCGGTGAGGGCGGGGGCGGGGCCTGCATGATCCTGCGGATCGACGCCGCCGCCCGGGAAGACGTATTTTGACGGCATGAAGACCGCACCCGCGCCGCGCTGGCCCATCAGGATCTGATGCCCCTCCTGACCTTCGCGCCACAGGATCACGGTGGCGGCGGGGCGGATCGGTTCGGGGGCGGGCGGGGTGGCGGGATCAGTCGTCACGCGGGGCGCCATCGTCAAAGCCATGCATCCGTTTGGCCCATTGCAGCGCCACAAAGCCCCCTTTGATGCGCGGCAGAAGATAGAGTGACATCGCCACGGCACCGACCGAGAACATGGTGAACATGGTCCAAGGTTCGGGCCGCCAGTGCGAATAGACGAACATCAAGAGCGGGGCCAGCACATGGCCCACGACCATGATCGTCAGATAGGCGGGACCGTCATCGGCGCGGTGGTGGTGCAGCTCTTCTTGGCAGACAGGGCAGCTGTCGCGCACCGCAAGATAGCCGCGCAGCATTGGGCCTTGGCCGCATGAGGGGCAGCGGCGCGACCAGCCACGCCGCACCGAAGGCCAGAAGGGGCGGTCTTCGCTTTGGGCCTCGGGGCTGATGGCGGGTGTTGCAGCGTGGGGCATTGGGCTCTCGGGGTTTTTGTCTTTGGGCGGTTATATCCGCCCCTGTGGGGAAACTTAAGCGCCAATTCAAGGCCGGGCGGGTTTGTCGCAATGCCGCACTTGGGTGGGGTTTTGGGGGGTGGGGTTTTGAGGTGGGGCAAATTTTTGCCCCCACGCGCGACGGAACCACCGGCGGGCAGCGTTTTAGGGTCATGAACGGGCGGCAGTTTCGCTTGGCCCGCACAGACTGGAGAGAACCGATGCGTCTTGGTTTCAAAACCTCAACCGCGATGATGGCCGCCCTTATGGCCGCAACCCTGTCCACCGCCGCACTTGCCGAACGGGCTCCGATGGGCGGGATGCTGATGAATTTCGACGCGCTGGATGCCGATCAAAACGGGCAGATCACCAAAGAGGAACTGGCAGCCCGTCACGCGGCGCGCTTTGCCGAGGCCGATGCCGATCAGGATGGCAAGCTGTCGGCCGAAGAGATGATCGCGATGCGCGACAAGATGCAGGCCGAGCGTAAGGCGGCGCGGGCGGCGGCGATGATGGCCGAGATGGATGCCGATCAGGATGGCTTTATCAGCCCCGCAGAACTGCCGGGCAGCGCCATGATGGACAAGATGTTTGGCCGGATGGATGACAACGCCGATGGGGCCATCTCGAAAGAAGAGATGGAGGCGGTGCAGGCCCGGATGCAAAAGCGTATGGGCGGTGAAAAGGGCCACGGTAAAGGCCATGGCAAGGGCCACGGTAGCGGCGAGCGCGGTGGCTTTTGGCAGTGGATGGGCGGCGATCAATAAGGCGCGCCCTTTAGACAGGGGTGGGGCCGGGTTTGCGCCCGGCCCGCCAAACCGATAAGACCTAGGGCCAGATGAACATGCCGCGCGATACGAGATCAGATCGGGGTTCGGCCTTTGGGGCTGGGCTGGATCCTTTGTCGGATGATGCGCTGCTGGTGCTTTATGCCAAGGGCGACACCGAGGCGGCGCGGGTTTTGACCGGGCGGCATCTGGGGCGGGTGTTTGGATTTGCCGCACGGCTGCTTGGCGACCGGGCCGAGGCTGAGGATGTCGCGCAAGAGGTGATGCTGCGGATGTGGCAGGTTGCGGGGACATGGCGCAGCGGTGAGGCGCAGCTGTCAAGCTGGCTTTACCGGGTGACGGTGAACCTGTGCACCGACCGTCAGCGCCGCAAGCAGCGCCGCCCCACCGACGCTTTGGACGATGTGGCCGAACCTGCCGATGCGCGCGCCGATACCGAGGCCGCCGTTTTGGCGCGCGAGCGGGTGGATGCCTTGCAAGTGGCTTTGGCCAGTTTGCCCGAGCGCCAGCGCCAAGCCGTGGTCTTGCGCCATATCGAGGGGCTGTCCAATCCGGAAATTGCCGCCATTCTGGATGTGGGGGTTGAGGCGGTGGAAAGCCTGACCGCGCGGGGCAAACGGGCGCTGACGGCGGCGCTTGCGGGGCAAAAAGCGGCCCTTGGGCTGAGGTGAGGGAAGAGGAAGATGACGGATCGCGAGCTTGAAGATCTTTTTGCCGCCGCCCGCAGCGCGCCTTTGGCGGTGCCCGAGGCTTTGACGGCGCGGGTTTTGGCCGATGCCGAGGCGGAGGCTGAGGCTGTGGCTGGGCGCGGCGCGGCGGTGGCTGTGACAGCCAAGCCCGGCCTTTGGGCGCGGCTGGGGGCGGTTTTTGCGCGCGCTACGATGGTCGAGGGGATGGGCGCTTTGGGCGGGGCGGGGGCCTCTGCCGGGATGGTGGCCGCCACGCTGGCGGGGTTTTATATCGGCTTTGCCGAGCCGGTGGATATGGGGCCCTTGGCGTCGGCCTTGGGGCTTTCGGTGCAGGAAATTGAAATGATGCCGGGCCTTGAGGCCCTGTTGGAGGAGGCTCCGTGATGGCAGATAAAGCGGTGGGCCAGACAAAACCGGGGCGGGGCTTGCGGATTGCGCTGGGCCTGTCCTTGGCCTTGAACCTTGCTGTGGTGGGGGTGGTTGCGGGGGCGATGATGCGCGATGGGCCGGGGATGCGGGCCGCGATGGTGCGCGATTTGGGGTTTGGCCCCTATACGCAGGCCCTGACGGCGGACAATCGCAAGGCGCTGCGCCGGGCATTGTTCGACCGCGCGCCCGAGATGCGCGAGGCGCGCCAGTCGCGACGCGAAGATATGCAGCGCCTGTTGACCCAGTTGCGCGCTGAACCCTTTGATGCGGCCGCTTTTGCCCAGACCATGGCCGAGCAAGAGGCGCGGATGCTGCGCCAGTTGCAGTTGGGCCAAGAGGTGCTGCAAGAGTTGGTTTTGGCCATGTCGCCCGAGGATCGTCGCGGTTTTGCCGACCGGCTGGAGGCAGGTTTGCGCGGGGAGCGGTCAAAGGAGGCGCGGGGCCAGGGGGATTGAGCGCGCCGCCTTTTGGGCGGGGCGGCTGTTATCGGGCGGCTGCTATCAGGCGGCGCTGCGCCCGATGGTGACCTGATTGCGACCCGCCGCCTTGGACCGCATCAAGGCGCGGTCGGCGCGGTCAACGATATCGGTGACAGTTTCCAGATGCGCCGGCCTATCGCCATCTTCGGAAATCGCCAGCCCAATCGAGATGGTGACCGACAAAAACTGCCCATGACCAAGATCAAAGGGCTGGGCGGCCATAGCGGTGCAAAGACGTTCGGCAATGGCCCGCGCCTCGGGCAGAGAAAGATCGGGGGGGGCAAGATCGGGGGGGGCGAGGTTGGACAGGGTCGGGTTGGACAAGGCCTGATTGGCCTGGGCCAGATCGGCCGGGGCCATGTTGGGCAATGCGATCAAAAACTCCTCCCCGCCGATGCGGGCCAAGAGATCCCCCGCGCGCAGATTTGCGCGCAGCCGGGCGGCGACCTGAACCAAGACGGCATCACCGGCGCTGTGACCAAAGCGGTCATTCACTGATTTGAACTGGTCGATATCCACCACCATGACGGCAAATCCGCTGCCCGTTGCCCGGGCGTTTTGGGCGATGGCCTGCATCTGGGCCAGACCATAGCGGCGGTTGTGCAAGCCTGTCAGCGGATCAATCATCGCCAGCCGCAACCCATCTTGCACCGAGGCGCGCTGGCGGTCGGCGGCGTGTTTCAAGGCCAAAAGCCGTTGCAATCGCAGGGTGATTTCCATTGGAACGGTGTCGGCATGCAGGATTTCATCGGCGCCAAGATCAAAGGCCATGGCCGCCGAGGCGGTGCTGTCGGCGCTGCGATAGATGGCAAAACTGGCATGGCGCGAGGCGCTGCGGCTGAGCAGATCGGACATCAGCCTCAACCCGCCGCCTTGCAAGGGCAAGTCATCTTCGATGACGTAAAGATCGGGCGCGGGGGCATCGGTGAGGGCGCTGGCCAGCGCCTCTTCGGCGGTCATGGTGATGATGCGCCCTGCGATCCGGCTCGAGAGGTTGCGGCGTAAAAACAGCGCCACCTCGGGCCGGTGCAGGATCAGGGCGACGGTGCTGGGGGGCAGGAAGGCGGCGGGCGGTTCCGCCATGCCATGGGGTTGGGCCATGCCGGAGGGTTGGGTTGTGCCAATGTCTTGCGCGAGGGCCGGGCCGGCGGGGACGGGCCGGGCAAGCCCAAAGCCAAGATCCGCCATGGCCTGCGCTGCGCCGAACCCGCTTGGCATGCCAGTTTCAAAGCCCGCCACCGTTTCATGCGCGCGGCGCAGGCTGCGTATGCGGGCCAGAAGGGTTTGGTCATCAATCGGTTTGACCAAGAAATCATCGGCCCCGGCGCGAAACGCCTCAATCCTTGTGTCGGCCGATTGGCTGGCCGAAAACATCACCACCGGAACCCGCTGCGTGGCGGGGTCAGCGCGCAGCTGGCGCAACACCTCGGTGCCGGTCATGTCGGGCAGGGCATAGTCCAGCAAGATCAGATCAGGCGGGGTGGCGCGCGCCATCGCAAGGCATGAGGCCCCATCTGCCGCCACCTCGGGCAGATAGCCCGCGGCGGTCAATTTGACCTTCATGACAATGCGGTTGGTGGCCACATCGTCGATAATCAACACCTTGCCGCCCATGGCATGTTTACCCAAAGTTACAGAACCAATGTCACATTGCCGCAGAAGTGGTTAAGAAATCCTTTCCGAGCCTTTGGAAAACGGTCATTGATCTGATCCAGATTGCTGAAATATGTGGGTAAACTTGGGGAAAACGCCATGATTGGGCAAGAAACCGCCGAAATGCTGGCGTTGCAGGCGCTGGGCTGGCTTTTGGGGCAGCCGGAGGAGTTGGGCGGGTTTCTGGCTGCCTCGGGTGCTGCGACCGATGATCTGGCCCGGCTTGCGCGCGATCCGCTGTTTCTGGCCGCTTTGGTGGATTATCTCTTGGAAACCGATGCACGGGTTTTGGCCTGCACCTCTGATCTGGGCCTGCCGCCCACCGCGCTGGGCGAGGCGCGTCAGGGCCTGCCGGGCGGGCGTGATCCGCATTGGACCTGAGGGCGAGACTTCCCTGACCACCCGCCTGACCACGCACCGTTACCATGAACTGGGACCATGAACCTATGCCCATAACAAGGACCGACCCGATGATTGACGCCGCGATTTTCGACAAGGATGGCACGCTGTTTGACTTTCGCGCCACATGGGGCGGCTGGACGGCGCGGGCGATTGACCAATTGGCGGGTTTTGGGGCGGATCGGGCCGGGTTGGCTCGGCGCTTGGGCTATGATGTGGCGGCGGCGGCCTTCGCCAAGGATAGCCCGGTGATTGCGTCAACAACGCCGGAACTGGTTGATATTATGCATGAATTTGTGCCGGACATGGGCAAGGGTCAGCTTTTGGACATTTTGTCGGATCTGTCCGAGGAGGCCCCGCAGGCCGAGGCCGCCCCTTTGCGTTTGGTGTTTGAGGGCTTGCGCGCGCGGGGGCTGAAACTGGGTCTGGCCACCAATGACACCGAGGCCCCGGCGCGGGCGCATCTGGCGGGGGCGGGGGTGTTGGAGTTGTTTGATTTCGTGGCCGGATGCGATTCGGGCTGGGGGGGCAAACCTGCTCCGGGCCAGCTTTTGGCCTTTGCCGCGCGTGTGGGGGTGGACCCTGCGCGTGCGGTGATGGTGGGCGACAGTTTGCACGATCTGCACGCAGGACGGGCGGCGGGGATGAGATGCGTCGCGGTGCTGACGGGCATTGCTGAGGCGCATGAGTTGGCCCCCCATGCCGATGTGGTTTTGCCCGATATCAGCCATCTGGCGGCATGGATCGACGCGCAATCAGGGCGCTAATCGCGGGGCCACCCAAAAACGACAGAATGTGTCGGTAATCTGGTTCGCGGACCCCAAGGCTTTCGTCCATCTTGGCCAAAAGCCCAAGGACGGGCCGTCAGGATGGAGCCGAAGATGACCGATGACACCGCAGCACGCAAGCGCAGCCGGGCCGGGGGCCGGGCGGGCAATAAGATTCGTGCAGGCTCGGCCGTCATTGACCAGATGCCTTGGCGGATTCCCGTCAACCCGGACCGCCCGGTGGAACCTTTGGACGCCGATGGGGTTCAGGCCATTCACAAGGGCACGATGCGCATTCTGCGCGATATCGGGATCGAGTTTCTCAACCCCGAGGCGGTGGCACTGCTGAAAGAGGCCGGCTGCATCGTGAACGGCACCAATGTGCGCATGGACGAAGATTTCGTCATGGAAATGCTGAGCCATGCACCGGAAAGTTTCACCATCACCCCGCGCAACCCTGAGCGCGAGGTGATCATGGGCGGCAAGCATATGCTGTTCGTCAACGTCTCATCGCCGCCCAATGCTTGGGACATGGAGCGCGGCAAACGGTCAGGCGATTTTGAGACGTTCAAGGAATTTATGAAGCTGACGCAGTATTTTAACTGCATTCATATTGCGGGTGGCTATCCGGTGGAGCCGGTGGATATTCACGCCTCGGTCCGGCATTTGGATTGTCTGTATGAAAAGCTGGTGCTGACCGACAAGGTTTGCCACGCCTATTCGTTGGGCGCGGAACGGGTTGAGGATGTGATGGAGATGGTCCGCATTGCGGGCGGTCTCAGCCATGACGAATTTGCGGCCAAGCCGCGGATGTATACCAATATCAACTCGGTTTCGCCCTTGAAGCATGACTTCCCGATGCTGGACGGCGCGATGCGTCTGGCGCGGCGGGGCCAGCCGGTGATCATCACGCCCTTTACGCTGGCGGGTGCTATGGCGCCGGTCACCATGTCGGGGGCGGTGACGCTGTCGATGGCCGAGGGGCTCGCGGCGGCGGCGCTTTTGCAATATGTCAATCCCGGCTGCCCGATTGCGCTGGGGACATTCACCAGTAACGTCGATATGAAATCGGGCGCGCCGGCCTTTGGCACGCCGGAATACATGCGCGCAACGCAAATGACCGGCCAGATGGTGCGCCATTACAAGGTGCCCTTGCGGTCCTCGGGCGTGTGTGCGGCGAATGTGCCGGATGGGCAGGCGATGTGGGAGACCTCGAACAGCCTGTGGGCGGCGGTGCAGAGCCGGACGAACATGGTCTATCACGCGGCGGGCTGGCTGGAGGGTGGGCTGATCGCGTCCCCTGAGAAGTTCATCATGGATTGCGAAGTTCTCCAGATGATCCAGCGCTATTATGAAGAGCCGATTTGGGCCACCACCGAGGATGACATCGCGATTGATGCCATTCGCGAGGTGGGGGCAGGCGGGCATTACTTTGGCTGCCAGCACACGCAGGACCGCTATCAAAGCGCGTTTTATCAGCCCTTTGTCAGCGATTGGCGGAATTATGAGGCGTGGCAAGCCGATGGTGCGCTCTGGACGCCTGAGCGGGCGCATCGGATCTACAAGCAGATCATGGCCGAGTTTGAAGCGCCGGAGATGAACGGCGATCATCAGGAAGAGCTGAAACGCTTTGTCGCCAAGCGCAAGCAAGAGGGCGGGGCGCCGACCGATTTCTGACCGGCCCTCCTCGGGCGCCTTCGGCTTCTCGTCGGGGGCGTCACGACGCGCGACGACGAGGAGTTAGCGTTTGAACCGCTCGGCCGCTTGCACCAAAAGCCCGGCGGCCAGCCCCCAGAAGGCTGCGCCGATGCCAAAGGCTGTCACGCCGCTGGCGGTGACCACAAGCGTCACCGTGGCGGCAAAGCGGGTGTCGGGGGCGGCAAAGGCCCCGGCAAGCGCGCCCATCAGGGGACCCAACAGCGCCAAGGCCACCAGCGCCACCATCAGCGCAGGCGGCAGCGCGGACAGGAGCGTCAGAATGGCCGGGCTGCAAAGCCCAAGCGCGGCCCAGAACCCCGCATAGACCACCCCCGCCTTCCAGCGCTGGCCCGGATCGGGGTGGGTGTCTGGCCCCATGCAGATGGCCGCCGTAATGGCCGCCATTGAGGTGGTATGGGCGCCGAAAAGTCCTGAAAGCGCTGACAAAAGCCCGGTTGTGACCAAGCCTGCGCGCACCGGGGGCGCATAGCCATGGGCGCGCAGGGTGGCAAAGCCGGGCAGGTTTTGCGAGGCCATGGTGACAAGGTAAAGTGGCAGGCCAAGGCCCAAAAGCACATCAAGCCGCAGGTCAGGGGCGATGAGGCTGAGGCTTGGCGCGGGCAGGTCCAAGGCGGGCAGCGTGGCAGGCCCAAAGCCGAAGGCCAGCACCACGCCAAGGGCCAAGGCGGTCAACACGGCCAGTGCCGGGTTTTTCAGCCGCACCAGCGCAAAGACCGCAATCATTGGCAGGACAAAGCCCGGCAAGGCTTGGGCAGCCCCTGCGCCTTTGAGGCAAAAGGGCAAGAGCACGCCTGCCAACATGCCTGCGGCGACGCCATCGGGGATCATCGCGACGGCCCGGCCCAAGGGGCGAATGGCCCCGGTCAGCGCAATCAAAAGCCCCGCCAGCACAAAGGCCCCCACCGCCTGTGCCAAGGTGACGCCTTGGGTGGCGGCGATCAGCGCCGCTCCGGGGGTGGACCAGGCAAGGACCACGGGCACTTTGGTGGTGACCGACAAAAGCGCCGATCCGGCCGCCTTGGCCAGACAGACCGCCAAGACCCAGCTGGCGGTTTGCGTCTCGGTCGCCCCAAGCGCTGTAGCCGCCGACAAAACCAGCGCGATGGTCGAGCCATAGCCGACCAGCGCGGCCACCAGCGCCGAAGACATCAGTGAGGCCCGCATCAAATACTCCCAAACGGCCAAAGCCATGGGCTGCGACTATCGCGGCGCGGGATGGGGGATGCAAGCGGGTGTGGGGGAAAGGAAAAGGCGGCGACCCCGAGGGAGGAGGAGAGGGGTCGCCGCAAATCCATTGGCCCGGGAGGAGGTGGGCCGCAGGAGTAACTGGCGGGGTTCAGGGAGGAGAACCGCCGCCCAACTGGCTGGCCCAAGGGAGGAGGGGGAGGGCCCGTCAGCGATCGTCTTTATGTCGGGTGCGGCACCCCCGAGGGAGGAGGAGAGGGGGTGCCGCTGATCCGATCGGCCCGAGGGAGGAGGAGAGGGCCGGTCGAAGGGAAAAGATTGGCAGCGGCACCGGGCAGGAGGATCGGCGCCGCCGCGCCTTGAGAGGGGCCCTAAGGGAGGGCGGGCCCCGTCAGGGATTACTTGCCGTAAGCCGCATCCTTGGCGACGGCGGAAATCATCGAACGGTGCAGGCCAAGATCGCTGAGATCGCGGTCAGACAGGGCGTTCAGTTCCTTCAGGGTCTGCAGATAGACGCGACGACGCTGGGCCATCAGCTGCAAGCTTTGCAGCGGGTGAGCGATCAGGTCGCGCAGCGGCGAGACATCCGAACGGGTGGTGGTATTCATATATGCCATGACGGCCTCAATTCCTTTGGTCCGAACTGGTGCTGCTGCGACGTGCAGCGGGTGTTTGGCTTCGTTCGGTTTTTCTGTTAGCACAAACATGGCGTATATGCTGCAGTTGCACAATGGGCCGTTGGCGCAATGCTGCCATGCAGCATGCGCATGACTTGCGGCCTTGAAATTGTCATAGTTAACAAGCGCTTCGCTTAATTTTTGAGCAAATGGTCAACGCGCTCTTGTCCTTTGCTGCAAAGCGCACAACTCTGCTTAAGGCTTGGGCGGCATGTGAAGATGCGGCGTTGAAATCTGGGGGCGAAATCATGGCAGCGGGGGTGGAAATGGATCTGGCAGCGGTGAAGCGGGTGCTGGCGGGTGTGGCCTGTCCGGGCGGCGGTGATCTGGTGAGTCGCGATCTGGTGCGGGCTTTGTCGGTTGAGGCGGGTGCTGTGCGCTTTGTGATTGAGGCGGCAACGCCGGAGGAGGCGCGGGCTTTGGCCCCGGTGCAGGCGGCGGCGGAGGCGGCGCTGCGCGCGGCGGGGGCCACGGCGGTGCAGATCGTGATGACGGCGCATGGCCCGGCCGCCAAAGCCCCGCCGCGCCCGCCTGCGGCGGCCGAGGGCCAGCCGCCCAGCCTGAAGATCGGCCAGCATCCGACGCCGCATCAGGGCGGGCCGCAGCCGATTGCGGGGATTGCCAATATTATTGTCGTGGGGTCGGGCAAGGGGGGCGTGGGCAAATCCACCGTCTCGTCAAACCTTGCCGTTGCCTTGGCGCGGCAGGGTCGGCGGGTGGGGTTGCTGGACGCCGATATTTATGGCCCAAGCCAGCCGCGCATGATGGGGGTGTCAAAGCGCCCCGCCTCGCCTGATGGCAAGCTGATTGAGCCGGTGCATGCCCATGGTGTGACCATGATGTCTTTGGGCCTGATGCTGAAGGAAGATGAGGCGGTGGTCTGGCGTGGCCCGATGATCATGGGGGCCTTGCAGCAGCTGTTGGGGCAGGTCTTGTGGGGTGAGTTGGATGTCTTGGTCATCGATCTGCCGCCGGGGACGGGGGATATTCAGCTGACGCTGGGCCAGCGCACCAAGCTGGCGGGGGCGGTGGTGGTGTCGACGCCGCAGGATGTGGCGATGCTGGATGCGAAAAAGGCGATCGACATGTTCCAAAAGCTGAAAACCCCGATCTTGGGGCTGATCGAGAATATGTCGACCTATGTGTGCCCGAACTGCGGCCATGAGGAGCATTTGTTCGGCCATGGCGGCGTGGCGGCGGAGGCCAAGCGTTTGGGCGTGCCCTTGCTTGGCGAATTGCCCTTGTCTTTGGAGGTGCGTTTGGCGGGGGATGCGGGCCGGCCCGTGGCCGCCGAGGATGGCCCGGCCTCTGAGGCCTATGCGCGCATCGCCAAGGCGCTGATTGCGCAGGGCGTGGCCTAGGGCAAAAGCGGCGGTCTGAGGACCGAATCACTTTCATGGGAAATCACGGGAAAACGGGGGCAATCTGCCCCTGTTTTGCATTTTGGCGCGTTTGGCCTGCAGCATGTTCTTGATATGTTCAAGATATCGTCAGATCGGCTGAAAAAAATTTGGGAAATTGTGGGATAGGCTGTGATCTGGCGTGGCATCTATATCTGGTAGATCACGGCGCCGTTACGTCAATTTATGGCTATTGGCGTGACGTGTTTGCCACAAAATGCTGTTTCAGGGGCCTTTGCTGCACAAGATATGCTAGGCGATATCCAAAGTTTTCCATTGCTTCCCATGAAATCCCATGGCATCCCTTATTCATCGAAAGACGAAGCGGTCAACAAAACGCGAGGGGCAGCGCAAGACCCCGAACAAGGCGAAAAAGACAGGCTCATACAGGCAACCGCCTTCGTCGATTGAGACAAGAGAGATCCGGCGCGCGAGCGAGCAGACATCTCCCCCAGGTGGCAAGCGCGTAGGACGCCCAGCGATGGGACAGTGGCGGATCGGGTAGTGGCAGCAACCCGGTCCGCCTTTTTCATTTCAGGGGCCAAAAACCCCAAACACGGAGCCGCAAGGCCAATGGCGAGCGAGGCGTTCAGAGGCGAGTTCTACCAAAAGGTAGACAGCAAGGCGCGGGTATCCATCCCGGCTGCCTTTCGCCGCATTCTGGAAGCCGAAGACCCCGTCACCGAACAAAACCCCCGCGCGCGCGTTTATATGGTCTATGGCGGCAAGGCGCGTCGGTTTGTGGAATGCTATTCCCGCGCGGGCGCGGATGCGCTGGCGGCCAAGATCGAAGCGATGGAGCTTGGCAGCCCCGAGCGCGACCGCGCCGAGCGTGACCTGATCAGCCGGTCGGTGATGATCGAGGTGGAGCCTGATGGCCGTATCGTTTTGCCGCCCAAAGTGCGCGAGAAGATGGGCTTTTTGGGTGATGATCTGACGGGCGGCGGCGAGGCGGCCTTTGCGGGCTTTACCAACCGTTTCAAGCTTTATCGTCGTGAGGTCTATGAGGCAGAGCTTGCCGAAGATGACGACGATGATGGTGTCGATCCCTTGGCCCTTGTGGGGCGTGCGACGCGGGGCGGGTAAGGCCATGTCCCACCGCGCAGCCCTGCCAGACGGCGCTTTTCCCGAAACCACAGCTTCAGATCGCGCCCCGCATATCCCGGTGCTTTTGACCCCTTTATTGGCGGCGGTGGCCCCGGTGACGGGCGTTTGGCTGGACGGCACCTTTGGGGCCGGGGGCTATAGCAAGGGGCTTTTGGCGGCGGGCGCGGATTGTGTGATTGGCGTGGACCGTGACCCTTTGGCCTTGCAGATGGCGCAGGCTTGGGCGGGGGAATATGGCGACAGGCTGCGGCTGGTTGCGGGCAATTTTTCCGATCTTGATACCTATTCTGACGCGCCTTTGGATGGGATCGTGCTGGATCTCGGGGTGTCCTCGATGCAGCTGGATCTGGCCGAGCGCGGGTTTTCCTTTCAAAAAGACGGCCCCTTGGATATGCGGATGAGCCAGGATGGCCCTTCGGCGGCTGATTTGGTGAATACGGCCGATGAGGCGGTTTTGGCCGATATTCTCTATCATTACGGCGAAGAGCATGCCTCGCGCCGGATCGCGCGGGCGATTGTGGCGGCGCGTGCGCTGGCGCCGATCACCACGACCTTGCAGCTGGCTGAGATTGTCTCGAAATGCCTGCCGCGCCCGAAGCCCGGGCAAAGCCACCCCGCCACGCGCAGCTTTCAGGCCATTCGCATCGCGGTGAATACCGAGTTTTCCGAACTGGCCGAGGGGCTTATGGCGGCGGAGCGGGCGTTGAAGCCGGGGGGCAAGTTGGCGGTTGTGACCTTTCACAGCCTGGAAGATCGCATCGTCAAGCGGTTCTTGCAGCTGGCCTCGGGCCATGAATCCAACACCAACCGCTATGCGCCGGCGCGGGCCGACACCACGGTGCGGTTTGATCTGGTGACCCGCCGCGCGGTGGGGCCGGATGAGGCGGAATTGGCGCAAAACCCCCGTTCGCGCAGCGCCAAGCTGCGCGTGGCGCTGCGCACCTCGGCCGCTGCGCAGGCGGTGAACCCCGCCGATCTGGGCGTGCCCCAGCTTTCCACCCCAAAGAAAGGACGCCGCTGACATGCGCCCCTTGCTGTATGTCTTGTCATTTCTGGCTGTGCTGGGCCTTGGCTTTTGGGCCTATCGCGAGAATTACACCACCCAGTCTGCCCTGCGCGATGTGGCGGCGTTGCAAGATGAAATCGCCACCTTGCATGAGGCTTTGGCCATTCAGCGTGCCGAATGGGCGCATTTGAACCGGCCTGATCGGCTGCGCGATCTGGCGGTGTTGAACTTTGACCGTTTGGGTCTGATGCCGATGGAGCCGCATCAGTTTGGCCGCGGCACCGAAGTGGCCTATCCGCCGCCACCTGCCTTGGCCGACAGCGTGTCTGATCTGGCCATTGGCAGCCCAATTGATGTCTCTGGCACTCTGAACGCCGACCCCGAGGTGCAAAGCCCATGATCCGCACGCCGCTTCGCCCGCTTGCCCGCATTCTGCATGCCCGCGAAATCGGGGCCAGCCCCGATGCCATTGAGCGCGACAATCTACGCGAACGCAATGAGGCGCTGCGCGAGCGCGCCCGGGGCCGGGCGCAGCTGCGGCTGTTGTTCTTGTGCATGTGTTTCTTTTCGGCCTTCACGGTGGTGGGCGCGCGCATGGGGATGTTGGCCGCATCCGAGCCGATGGAGCCGCGCAGCGCGGGGGCTGCCAACACCATCACCGCAGGGCGGGCGGATATTGTCGACCGCAATGGCCGGGTTTTGGCCACCAATATGCTGACCCATGCGCTCTATGTGCAGACCAAGGATCTGATTGATCCCGCCCGTGTGGCGCGCGAATTGGCGGTGATTTTCCCCGAATTGGACCCCGCGACGTTGGAGCGGCGCTTTACGGATGGGCGCAGTTTCCTCTGGGTGCGCCGCGTGATGTCGCCCGAACAGATGCAGGCGGTGCATAACATTGGCGATCCGGGGCTGTTGTTTGGCCCGCGTGAGATGCGGCTTTATCCCAATGGCAGCTTGGCCGCCCATATTCTGGGCGGGGCGTCCTTTGGGGCCGAGGGGGTGGACCGCGCCGAGGTGATCGGCACGGCGGGGGTTGAAAAGGCGCTGGATACGCGGCTGCGTGACCCGGCTCAGGCCGGCACGCCCTTGGAATTGTCGATTGATCTGACGGTGCAGGCCACGGTGGAAGAGGTTTTGGAAACCGGTGTCCTGCAATATGAGGCCAAGGGCGGTGCGGTCATTTTGATGGATGTGCGCACGGGCGAGATTGCAGCCATGGCCTCATACCCGTCGTTTGACCCCAATGACCGGCCCAATCCGCTGGCTGACCCCAAGGCCGAGCCGGGAGATTCTGTGCTGTTCAACCGCGCGGTGCAGGGGGTTTATGAGCTGGGATCGACCTTCAAGATCTTTGCCGCCGCGCAGGCGATGGAGCTGGGTTTGGTCAACCCGGACACCCCTGTGAACACCCAAAGCCTGAGCGTGGGCCGCAAGCGCTTTACCGAGTTTGACAATAAGAATTACGGCCCGACCAAGACGGTGTCAGAGGTGATGGAGGTGTCGTCGAACATCGGCACCGGGCATTTGGCCTTGCAGATCGGGGCCGAGCGGCAAAAGGCGTTTTACAAGGCGCTGGGGCTTTTGGACCCATCGCCGGTGGAACTGGTTGAGGCGCCCGGCGCGCGGCCTTTGGTGCCAAAGAAATGGCCCGATGTGGTGACGGTGACGGCAAGTTTTGGTCATGGCATGTCTTCAAGCCCGCTTAATTTGGCGGCGGCCTATGCGACGCTGGCCAATGGCGGGATCAAGGTGACGCCGACGCTGTTGCGCAAGGCCGAGCCGATGGTGGGGCCGCGGGTGGTGTCGGAGCAGGTGGCGATGGATTCGGTGGCCATGCTGCGCCGGGTGGTGACCAATGGCACGGCGTCGATGGCGAAAATGGATGCCTATGCGATTGGGGGCAAAACCGGCACCGCTGACAAGCCCAAGCGCGGTGGCGGCTATTATGAGGATAAGGTGATCACCACCTTTGCCGCCGTCTTCCCGACCGAAGCGCCGAAATATGTGCTGCTTGTGACGCTGGATGAGCCGATGGACCGCACCGGCCCCGAGGTGCGGCGCACCGCCGGTTGGACGGCGGTTCCCGTGGCGGCCGAAATCGTGCGGCGCAGCGCGCCGCTTCTGGGCCTGCGGCCAGCCATTGCAGCCCCAGCCCTTGATGGGTTAACAGCCGTCAAACAATAGATCTGGGGATTGGCGGATGGGGGATTGGCGCGTGTCGGGCAAGCATCTTTCAGAACTGGGCCTGACCGCACGCGCTGGACGGGATCCGGTGTTGACGGGGCTGACGGTGGACAGCCGCGCGGTGAAGGCGGGGATGCTGTTTGCCGCCCTGCCGGGCGCGCGGATGCATGGGGCCGAGTTCATCGGCCCCGCCTTGCGGATGGGGGCAGGCGCGATTCTGACCGATGCGGCGGGGGCAAAGCTGGCCGCCGAGGCGCTGGAGGGGGCCGAGGCGGCGGTGATCGTCACGGATGACCCGCGCGAGGCTTTGGCCTACGCCGCCGCCTTGTGGTTTGGCGCGCAGCCCGCGCAGATGGTGGCGGTGACCGGCACCAATGGCAAGACCTCGGTTGCGACCTTTGCCCGCCAGATCTGGGCGGCTTTGGGTCATGCTGCGATCAATATCGGCACCACGGGGGTTGAGGGCGCTTGGGAGGCCCCCTCAAGCCATACGACGCCGGACCCGATCACGCTGCATGCGCTTTTGGCCGAGGCGGCGGCGGCGGGGGTGACCCATGCGGCGATGGAGGCCTCGTCCCATGGGCTGGATCAGCGGCGGATGGATGGGGTGCGGCTGCGTGCCGCTGGGTTCACCAACCTGACGCAGGACCATCTGGATTATCACCACACGATGGAGGCTTATGGCGCGGCCAAGGCGGGGCTGTTCTCGCGGCTTTTGCCCGAGGATGGCACGGCGGTAGTCAACCTGAACGGCGCGGGCGGCGCGGCGATGGCCGATCTATGTGCCGCGCGCGGGGTTGAGACGCTGACCATCGGGCGCGAGGAGGGGGCGGACTTGCGCATCCGGGTCCAGCGCTATGACGCGACGGGGCAGGATCTGCGCTTTGACTGGCAGGGCCAGCCGCATCAGGTGCATCTGAACCTTGTGGGCGGGTTTCAGGCCGAAAACGTGCTGGTGGCGGCGGGGCTGGTGATTGGGGCGGGCGCCGCACCGGGCGATGTGTTCCGCGCGCTGCCCGCTTTGACGGGGGTGCGGGGCCGGATGCAGCTGGCCGCGACGCGCAAGAATGGGGCGGCGGTTTATGTCGATTATGCCCATACCCCCGATGCGATTGAAACCGCGCTAAAGGCGCTGCGCCCGCATGTGCTGGGCCGGATCGTCATTGTCTTTGGCGCAGGTGGTGATCGTGACACCACCAAGCGCCCCCTGATGGGGGCGGCGGCCAAGGCTTATGCCGATGTTTTGTATGTGACGGACGACAACCCCCGATCAGAAGAACCTGCGGCCATTCGCGCGGCCATTCTGGCTGCCTGTCCGGAGGCCAACAATGTGGGCGACCGGGCCGAGGCGATCTTGCGCGGGGTGGATGCGTTGGGGCCGGGGGATGCGCTGCTGATTGCGGGCAAGGGGCATGAGACGGGCCAGACCATCATGGGGCAGGTCTATCCGTTTGACGATGTGGAACAGGCCAGCATTGCGGTGGCGGCCTTGGATGGGGTGATTTGATGTTGTGGACCTCGGATGAGGCGGTGGCGGCCACGGGCGGGCGGACAACGGCGGCCTGGGCGGCGGGGGGCGTGTCGATCGACACGCGGAGCTTGCAGCCGGGCGATTTGTTCGTGGCGTTGAAGGACGTGCGCGATGGCCATGATTTTGTGGCGGCAGCGCTGGAAAAGGGCGCGGTGGCGGCGCTGGTCAGCCGGGTGCCTGAGGGGCTCTCCTCGGGCGCTGCGCTTCTCGTCGTGCCGGATGTTCTGAAGGCGTTGGAGGATCTGGGCCGGGCGGCGCGGGCGCGCACGGGCGCGCGGGTGGTGGGGGTGACCGGGTCGGTCGGCAAAACATCCACCAAAGAGATGCTGCGGGTGGTTTTGGGCGGCCAAGGCCGGGTGCATGCCGCCGAGGCGAGTTACAACAACCATTGGGGCGTGCCCTTGACGTTGGCGCGGATGCCGCGTGAGGCGGATTTCGCGGTGATCGAGATCGGCATGAACCATCCGGGCGAGATTGCGCCCCTGTCGCGCATGGCGCGGCCTGATGTGGTGGTGATCACCACGGTGGCCCCGGCGCATCTGGAGGCTTTTGACAGTATTGAGGGCATTGCCCATGAAAAGGCCGCCATTATGGACGGGCTAAGCCCCGGCGGGGTGGCTGTGTTGAACGCCGATATCGCCACCCATGCGATTTTGCGCGCCAAGGCCGATGCGGTGCAGGCGCGGGCCGTGACCTTTGGCGCGGCGGATACGGCGGATTATCGGCTGACCTCAGTGCAGATCGGCAATGACAGCACGGTGGTGCGCGCCACCCGCCAAGGCCAGCCCGTGCTTTACAAGGTGATGTCGCCGGGCCGCCATTTTGCCGCCAATGGCTTGGCGGTTTTGGCGGTGGCCGATGCCTTTGGGTTGGACCCTGTGATTTCTGCCAGTGATCTGGGCCGCTGGCAGCCCCCGGCGGGGCGCGGGGTGCGCGAACGGATCATGTTGGATGTGGTGGAAGAAACCAGCTTTGAGCTGATTGACGATGCCTTTAACGCCAACCCCGCCTCGATGGCGGCGAGCCTTGAGGTTTTGATCCATGCAACGCCGCAAGATGGCATTGGGTCCAAGGCCAAGGGGCGGCGCATTGCCATTTTGGGCGATATGCTGGAACTGGGGCCGACTGAGGCGGCCTTGCATGCCGCGATTGCCGAGACGCCGGGTTTGGCTGCGGTGGACATCATCCACTGTGTCGGGCCGCGCATGAAGGGGCTTCACGCCGCCTTGCCGCGCGCCCAACGGGGCGAATGGGTGGAGACAGCGGCAGAACTGTTGCCGCGCGCGCGCCATTTGATTGACGCGGGCGATATCGTTTTGGTCAAGGGATCAAAGGGGATCAAAGTCTCGACCATGGTTGACGCCTTGCGCAAATTGGGGCAACCAGCCGCGTCCGCACAGGGAGATGTATGATGTTGTATTGGCTAACTGAGTTTTCCGATGGCGGCGACTTTTTCAACCTGTTTCGCTATATCACCTTCCGCGCGGGCATGGCCTTTGCCACGGCGCTGATCTTTGGCTTTTTGTTTGGCCGCCCGCTGATTGACCTTTTGCGCCGCAAGCAGGGCAAGGGCCAGCCGATCCGCGATGACGGGCCGCAAAGCCATTTGGCCAAGGTGGGCACGCCCACCATGGGGGGGCTGTTGATCCTGTCGGCGGTGGTGTTTTCGACGCTGGTTTGGGCGCGGTTGGACAATCCTTATGTCTGGATCACGCTTTTGGTGACGCTGGCCTTTGGCCTGATTGGCTTTGCCGATGATTATGCCAAGGTGACCAAGCAAACGACGGCAGGCGTATCGGGCCGGGTGCGGATGCTGGCGGGGTTGGTGATTGCCGCCCTTGCAAGCTATGCGGCGGCGAGCTTTCATCCGACAGCGCTGACCAATCAACTGGCGATGCCGTTGTTCAAGGATGCGCTGATCAACCTGTCGGTTTTCTTCATCCCCTTTGGCATGTTTGTGATCGTGGGGGCTGCCAATGCGGTGAACCTGACGGATGGCTTGGATGGGCTTGCCATCATGCCGGTGATGATTGCCGGAGCCACGTTGGGGGTGATTGCCTATGTGGTCGGCAACTATAATTTTTCGGAATATCTGGGCGTGCATTTCGTGCCGGGCACGGGGGAGCTGTTGATCTTTTCGGCCGCCCTTTTTGGCGGGGGCCTTGGGTTTTTATGGTACAACGCGCCGCCTGCGGCGGTGTTCATGGGCGACACCGGGGCGCTGGCCCTTGGCGGGGCTTTGGGTGCGATTGCGGTTTGCACCAAGCATGAGATCGTTTTGGGCATCGTGGGCGGGCTTTTCGTCGTCGAGGCGCTGTCGGTCATCATTCAGGTCTTGTATTTCAAGCGCACCGGGCGGCGCGTGTTCTTGATGGCCCCCATTCACCACCATTTTGAGAAAAAAGGCTGGGCCGAGCCGCAGATCGTGATCCGTTTTTGGATCATCAGCCTGATCTTGGCGATGATTGGACTGGCCACGCTAAAGGTGCGTTAAGCGCACGCGTTTGTGAGCGGCGGAAGCTTGCCGCTGGATCGGTTGTTGCTTGTCAGGCAGGGGTGGGGGCGTAGACTCTTTCATGTGAAATATCGCGTGGAGGTGTGATGCGCTGGATTGTCCGCAGTCTGTTTGCCCTGATGACGGTTGCGCTTTTGGCGGTGGGGGCGGTGTTGCTGATCCCGGCCGAGCGGGTGGCGGGGCTGGTGGTCGGGCAGTTCAAGACGCTGACGGGGCGCGATATGGTGATTGAGGGGTCGGTGCGCCCGACGGTCTGGCCGGTGTTGGGGGTCACGACGGGCAAGGTGTCGATCTCGAATGCCGAGTGGTCCGACATGGGCCCGATGTTTCGCGCCGAGAGCTTGGAAATTGCCATCGACATGGCCGCGCTGATCGGCGGTGAGGCGAAGATCACCGCGGTTAAGGCGGTGGGGCCGGTTCTTTTGCTAGAGCGCGCGAGGGACGGGCGGGAAAACTGGATTTTTGGCGGCACGAGCGGCGGGACGGTCAGCACCGACACGCCGGGTGTTGGCGCACCCTTTACGCTGGGCCGCGCCTTGGTTTCTGGGGGGCGGCTGATTTTTGTCGATCACGGCGCGGGCCGCCGGTTTGAGCTGAATGATCTGGCGCTGGACACCGCCATTCCCGATTTTGAGGGGCCAGTTGAGGTGGATCTGTCGGCGGTGCTGGAAGGCCAGCCCTTTGAGGTTGCGGCGCGTCTGAACGCGTTTCGTGCCGCACTTGATGGCGATTTGATCCCGGTGGACATTGAGTTTCGCGCCGGTGCGGCCAAGGGCCGGTTTGAGGGGCAGGCGGGCTGGAAGCCCATGGCGGCCAAGGGTGATCTTGATGCCGATCTGGGCAATCTGTCGGCGCTGGCCGCTTTGGCGGGAGCTTCTGCTCCGAATTTGCCGCAGGGCTTGGGCGCGGGCGGGGTCACGATCAAAGGTGGGGTGACGCTGACCGACGCGGGGTCGGTGCATCTGCGCGGCGGCACGCTGCGGCTGGATGGCACGGTTTTGGCCGTTGACGCCGATCTGACGCCGGGAGAGGCGCGGCCCAAGCTGGTGGCGAAGGTGGTGGCCGGGGTTTTGGATTTGCGCGCGGCCATGGGCCAGACGGGCGGCGGCGCGGGCGGGGGTATGCAGTCGGAGGGCTGGCCCAAGGAGAAGATCGACGTCTCGGCCCTGTCGGCGCTGGATGCCGAAGTCACGCTCAAGACCGATGGCATTGATCTTGGGCTGGCCAAGTTTGGCCCCACATCCTTGCGGCTGGGGATTGACCGGGCGCGGGCAGTGTTCGATCTGGCGCGCGTCAAGGCCTATGGCGGTGAGATCACGGGCCAGTTTGTGGTGAATGGCCGCAGCGGGCTGTCGGTGGGCGGGGATCTGAGCTTTGCCGGTATGGCCTTGCAGCCCTTGATGGACGATTTCGCAGGCTATGAGCGGCTGGTGGGCCGGGGCGATCTGCGGCTGAAGTTCTTGGGCTCGGGCGGGTCGGTGGATGCGATCATGCAGGGGCTGGAAGGCTCGGGCCGTCTGGATGTGGGGCGGGGTGAGATCTTGGGGCTGGATATTGGGGGCATGCTGCGGACGCTGGACACCGGCTTTGTCGGTGAGGGGCAAAAGACGGTGTTCAACGCGCTGACGGGCAGTTTTGTGATTGCGGGCGGGGTTTTGGAGAACAGCGATCTGGTGCTGGATGCGCCCTTTGCCAAGGTGACGGGGGCGGGCAATCTGGGCCTTGGGGCGCGCACGATCAATTATCGGCTGCGCGCCACGGCCTTGCAGGATGCGACGGGGGCAGGCGGCATCACCGCGCCGATTGTGATCCGCGGCCCATGGGCCGATCCGAAGATCAGCCTTGATCTGGAGGCGCTGGCGCGCGAGCAGTTTGAGGCAGAGGCCAAGGCGCTTGAGGCTGCCGCCAAGGCCCGGGCCGCCGAGTTGGAGGCCGAAGCCCGCGCCAAGCTGGAGGCGGCCGAGGCGGCCGCGCGCGCCAAGTTGCAAGATGAATTGGGCGTGGTGCAGGGCAGCGGCGAAAGTCTGGAGGAGGCGGTCAAGCGGCGCGGCGAAGAGGTTTTGACCGATGAGGCGGCGCGGGCCTTGGAAAAGCTGTTGGGCGGCAATTAAGCCCTAAAGGCGCGGCCAATCCGGCAGCGATGGCGCAAGAAAAAGGGGGCCGATTGGCCCCCTTTTCCCGTGATTGCGCCGCGATTACTTGATTTCGCTGGTCGGGCGCGGCGTTGAGGCGGTTTCCGGCGGCAAGACCGGCAGCGTCACCGGCGGCAGCGCGCCGGTCAGGCTTTCCAAGAAGGCCACGATCTGCGCGGTTTCTTCCGGTTGCAGCGTCTCACCAAGCTGGCTTTCGGCCATGATCTCGACGGCCACCGACAGATCCCAAACCTTGCCCGAGTGGAAATAGGGCGCGGTCAGCGCGATGTTGCGCAAGGGCGAGGCGCGGAACACATATTCATCATCCGCCGTATCCGTCACCGCAAAGCGGCCCTTGTCGCCCACAGGCAGGATTTCCGAACCGGGCTTTTCGATCAGGCCAAAGGGATAATAGCCATGGCCGCCGACGTTGACGCCCGAGTGGCAGGACGAACAACCCTTGTCGACAAAGAGCTGCAACCCGCCCTTGGCCTCATCAGACAGCGCCGCATCATCGCCGTTCAGCCAAGCATCAAAGGGTGCGGGCGTGATGAGTGTGGCTTCAAAGGCCTCGATCGCTTTGGCCATATTGTCAAAGGACACTGGATCGGCATCATCTGGGAAGGCGGTTTTGAAGCCCTCGACATAGGCGGGCATCGAGTTCAGCGTGTCGACCACCTGTTCGGGGGTATTGGCCATTTCAACACCGGCCTGAATCGGGCCTTTGGCTTGGGCGGCAAGGTCATCGGCGCGGCCATCCCAGAATTGGGCCTCGTTCAGCACGGCATTCAGCACGGTGGGCGAGTTGCGCGGGCCTTTTTGCCAGCCATGGCCAACAGAGGTTTCCATGTTGTCATCGCCGCCGGTGGCAAGGTTGTGGCACGAGGCACAGGAAAACACGCCCGAGGCCGAAAGGCGGGGATCAAAGAACAGGGCCTTGCCGAGTTCGATCTTTTCGGGGGTGACGGGGTTGTCCTTGACCGCAGGAATGGTCGAGGGCAGGGGTTTGAATTGCGAAGCGACAGAGTCGCGCAGGGCATCAGCCTGAGCCACGCCGGCAAGAGCCGTGGTTGTAGCTAGGATCAACGGAATAAGGTGACGCATTAATTCTCTCCGGTCATGTGCTGTGTCGCGCAAAGACCAAAGGCCATGACTCGCGGATTGGCGCCATGATTTAGATCAATTCTAACACCAAAAAACGCTCTGCGTTTTGGATATGCCGCAAAAGGAAAAGGGCGGCCCAAGGACCGCCCTGTTTGGCTGTTTTTGTGCCGATCCTTAGCGGCGGCGGTCGCGCCGGGCGCTCATCGGTTGGAAGGCAACGCCGACATGGGCCTCGCAATAGGGTTTTCCGGCAACCGAGGGCAGGCCGCAGAACCAGAAATCTTCTGTGGCCGGGTCACCGATGGGCCATTTGCAGGTGCGTTCGGTCAATTCCATCAGCGTCAGCTTCTTGGCGCGCTTTTCCACCTCACGCACCGAGGCCAGCGCCTCGGGGCTGATTTCATTGGCCGAGGGCTGTGGCGGCAGGGGCTGGCCTGCGGGGATGATCGCCTTGCGGATCGGCAAGGGGGTGACCACGGCCGAAGAGGCCGGAGCGGCCATCGGGGGCGCTATGGGGGCGGCGGCCGGGGCTGCGGGGCGCTCGGCTGCGGGTTTTGGGGCCGGGGCCGGTTTGGCCGCCAGCGGCTCTGCCGGTTTTGGGCTGGGCGCTTCGGCACGGGCCGGGGCGCTTGCGGGCGCCTCGGTGTCATCCGTGCTGACCGCGCCTTCACCGGCGCGGTTCGACAGGCCAAGCCTGTGCACCTTGCCAATCACGGCATTGCGGGTGACCCCGCCCAGCTCTTTGGCGATCTGGCTGGCCGATTGGCCTTCGGCCCACATCCGCTTGAGCGTTTCAACGCGTTCGTCGGTCCAGGACATCTTCACCTCGCCAAAGCCATTTCGGCCATTCTATTCAGGACGCTATCCGATACAAGGCAAGGGGACGGGAATCAAGCGCCGAAAGGGTTGGCGATGGCTCATGATTGGCAAACACAAAAAGCAGAGACCTTTGCGACCTTTAAAAAAGGCACGCGGGGGGTGAAATTGCCCAAAGAGGCGGTGGTGGTGTTTTATTTTCTGGCCGAAGAGGTCAAGCCGCAATGGGCAGCGGCGGAAAAGGCGCTGCGCGGGCGTGGCTTTGTGACGCGCCATGATGCCGATCAGATCGAGGCGCGCACGCCGACGGCGATTCCGATTACGGCCGAGGCGATTTGGGATTGGGAAAAGGCGGGCACCGAGGAGGTGCTGGCCTTTGATTTCTGGCCCGATGGCTGGGAGATCGAGGAATAGTCTTGCTCCTCGTCGCCGTTCCGGCGCTCGTCGCAAGGGAAGATGAGTATTTGGAAAGGCGCAAATCCTGGTCGGCTGCTTCTGGCTCCCAAGGATTTGCCCTTCTCCAAATACTCTTTGGGGGAAGCGGCCTTGGAACAAGGCCGCGCGGGGGGCGAAGCGCCCCCGTTTCCTAGCGTGTCGGTTTGCCGTTCACCCAAGTGGCATGGATCGCCCGGTCATCGCCCATCATGATGGTGGGGAAGATCGCCTGCCAGATATCTTCGGCCCGGGCGGTGGCCTGTTCGATGGCGGGGGTTGAGGCAAGATCAATGATGACAAGATCGGCCTCCATCCCCGGGGCGAGATTGCCGATACGGTCGGCGGCATGCAGGCTTTGGGCGCTGCCGGCGGTGGCGAGCCACCAGAGTTCCGCCGGATGCAGCGCGTGGCCGCGCAACTGGCCGATCTCATAGGCTGCCGCCATCGTGCGCAGCATGGAAAAGGACGACCCACCCCCGGTGTCGGTGGCAAGGCCAATGCGGTGGCCTGCGGATTTGAGCCCGGCCATGTCGAAAAGCCCTGATCCGATGAAGGTGTTGGAGGTGGGGCAATGGATGAGGCTCGCGTCCATCTCGCGCAGGCGGTCTTTTTCGCGGTCGGTCAGGTGGATGGCATGGCCATAAAGCCCGCCTTTGCGCAAAAGGCCGTGGGCCTCGTAGGTGTCGAGATAGTCGCGCGCGGTGGGGAAGAGCGATTTGACCCAAGCGATCTCATCTGTCTGTTCCGAGAGGTGGGTTTGCATCAGGCAGGTCGGGTGTTCGGCCCAAAGCGCGCCGAGGGCGGAGAGTTGCTCGGGCGTGGAGGTGGGCGAAAAGCGTGGGGTGATGACATAGGAGAGCCGATCCACCCCGTGCCATTTCGTCAAAAGGGCCTTGCTGTCGTCATAGGCCGATTGCGCGCTGTCGCGCAGGGCGTTGGGGGCGTTGCGGTCCATGCAGGTTTTGCCCGCCCAGATGCGCTGGCCGCGGCTTTGGGCGGCGGTGAAGATCGCCTCGACGCTGGCGGGGTGGATGGTGGCATAGGTGCAAAAGCTGGTGGTGCCATGGGCGAGCGTCAGATCGCAGTAGCGGTTGGCCACCGCGCTTGCATAGGTGGGGTCGGCAAAGCGCATCTCTTCGGGGAAGGTATAGCTGTTCAGCCAGTCGATCAGCCGTTTGCCCCAGGAGGCGATGATGGCGGTTTGCGGATAATGCACATGGGCATCGACAAAGCCCGCCGAGATCAGGTGCGCCCCGTAATCGGTGATCTTGGCGCTGGGATGGGCGGCAATCAGGGCCTGCGCCTCACCAATTTCGCGGATGCGGCCTTGGTCCACCAGCACCGCGCCCTGCGAGATATGGCGCGCGGCTTCTGGCCCGTGATGAAAGGGGTCGGCGGTAAAGGTCAGGACTTGTCCTAAGATCAGTTCGGCCATGCTGTCCCCAAGATGCGCAATTTGCAAACCGGGTCAGCCTATTGGCTTCTGATAGTTTGGTAAATTTCAAATCCCCCCTGTTTTGACGAAAACAGTTTCGTTAAGCACAGTATAGCCGGGGGTGCGGATGACCAAAGACATGAGTGTGACAGGCGAAGATGCGGGCCATGTTGACCGTGTGGCCGCCATTTTGGCCGCGGTTGAGCGGCGCGACACCGATCGGTTGGCCGAATTGGTGGCGCCTTTGCATGCGGCCGATATCGCCGACCTTGTCGAGCAGATTGATCCTGCGGATCGTCGCGCGCTTTTGGCGCTGTGGCCGGGCGGCATTGATGGCGATGTGCTGTCCGAATTGGACTGGTCGATCCGCGAGGAGGTGATCGAGGCGCTGCCAGATGCCGTGGTGGCCGAGGCGGTGCGGGCGCTGGATACCGATGATGTCGTTGATATTCTTGAGGATCTGGAGCCTGAGGGTCAGGGCAAGATTCTGGATGCTTTGGAGGATGCCGACCGCGTCGCGGTGGAGCAGGCGCTGTCTTATCCTGAATATTCCGCCGCGCGTCTGATGCAGCGCGAGGTTGTCGTGGCCCCCGAACACTGGACGGTGGGCGAGGCGATTGATTATCTGCGCGGCGCCGAGAGCCTGCCGGACCAGTTTTACCATGTGATCCTGACCGATCCTCGGATCAAACCTGTGGGCTATGTCACCTTGGGCCGCATCTTGTCGGCGCGCCGCGAGGTGGCGTTGCGCGATCTTGCCGAAGACAGTTTCCGCACCGTGACCGCCACCGCGCCCGAGGGCGATGTGGCCTATATGTTCAACCAATATCACCTGATTTCCTGCCCCGTGGTCGATGCCGGGGGGCGTCTGGTGGGGGTGATCACCATTGATGATGCGATGAATGTCTTGGACGAAGAGCATGAGGAGGACATGCTCTTGCTGGCCGGGGTTGGCGAGGAAAGCTCGATCGCGGATGGGGTTTTTGACACGGTGAAGGCGCGCTTGCCGTGGCTTGCGATCAATCTGGTGACGGCGTCTTTGTCGGCTCTGGTCATCACGCAGTTTCAAGACACCATTGCCGCGCTGGTGGCTTTGGCCGCGTTGATGCCGATTGTGGCATCCACGGGGGGGATTGCGGGCACGCAATCGCTGGCGGTGGCGGTGCGGGGGTTGGCGACGCGCGATCTGACGCAGGCCAATGCCGCGCGGGTGGTGCGGCGCGAGGTTTTGTCGGGGCTGACCAATGGGCTTGCGCTGGCGCTTTTGTTAGGCGGCTTTGGCACGCTGATCTTTGGCGATTGGCATTTGGGGCTGGTTTTGGGGCTGGCGATGATCGTCAACCAGATGGTGGCCTCGCTTGGGGGGGTGTTGGTGCCTTTGGGTCTGTCGAAATTGGGGTTGGACCCGGCCTTGGCCAGTGGCACCTTTGTGACGACGCTGACCGATGTGATGGGGTTTTTCGCCTTTTTGGGGCTGGCGACAGTCATGCTGATTTGAGGCGTTGTTAGGATGAGCGGGCGGCCCATGGGCAAGGTCGGGTCGATGGCCGTTTTGGTGCTGGCGCAGGTGCTGGTGCTGAGCCTGTGGTTCATCTCATCGGCCACCATGCCGGGGATGTTGGCCGAAGCGGGGATTGCGCCGGCGCGGCAGGCGGCCTTGTCCAGCGCGGTGCAGATCGGCTTTGTCGTGGGGGCCTTGGCCTCGGCGGTGTTGGGGTTGGCGGACCGCTTTGATCCGCGACGGCTGTTTTGCCTGTGCGCGGGCTTGGCCGCCTTGGCCAATGGGGCGCTGCCGTTTTTGGCGGTGGGGGGTGATCTGGCGATTGGGTTGCGGGGGCTGACGGGCGCGCTTTTGGCCGGGGTTTATCCGGTGGGGATGAAAATGGCGGCCGGATGGGGGCTGCGCGACCGGGGGTTTTTGGTGGGGCTTTTGGTGGGGGCGCTGACCTTGGGCTCGTCCTTGCCGCATTTGCTGGCAGGGCTTGGCGGGGCTGAGTGGCGCGGCACGGTCTTGGCCGCCTCGGTCGCGGCGCTGGTTGGGGGTGTTTTGGTGCTGCGCGCAGGGCTTGGACCCTATCACGCGCGGGCTGTGGGCTTTCAACCGGGGGCCATTGCGCTGGCTTGGACGGATCTGCGCATTCGGCGCGCCTTTGGCGGGTATTTGGGGCATATGTGGGAACTTTACACGCTGTGGGCTTGGATGCCCTTGGCGGCGGCGGCGTCGTTTGCGGGGCAGATGGAGCGCGGTGCGGCGGGGGCCTTGGCCAGTTGGGTGACATTCGCCGCCATTGCGATGGGCGCGGTCAGTGCGGTGGCGGCGGGCTGGATGGCGGGGCGGATTGGCAAGGCGAATGTCGCCTATGGCGCGCTTTTGGCCTCGATGGTGGCGGGGCTGGCGACGGCGGCCAGCTTTGGCGGGCCATGGGGGCTGACGGCGGGGCTTTTCGTGCTGTGGGGCATCGCGGTGATCCCGGATTCGGCGCAGTTCTCGGCGCTGGTGGCCGATGCGGCCCCGCCAGAGGTGGCGGGCAGCCTAATGACGCTGCAAACCGCGCTGGGGTTCTTGTTGACCTTTGCGACGGTGCAGGTGGCGCCGATGCTGGCGGCGGTCTGGGGCTGGCAGGTGGTGCTGGCAGGGTTGGCGATTGGCCCGGCCTTTGGGATTGTGGCGATCTGGCCCCTGCGCGAAGGGCGCGGAACGGGCGCAGGGTGACGCTTTGGCGCAGCGCAAGCGGGCGCGATGCGGCAGACTGGACGCAGAGCTTTGGGAGGGACGGCGATGGATGATTTGGCAGCTTTGAAGGCCGAGGCGCGCAAAGCGGCTTTTGGCGCGCGCAAAGAGGCCTTTGCCCGCGGCCAAGGGCAGGCGGCCGAGATTTTGGCCGATCTTTTGGCCGCCCATCGCGGCAAGGTGCTGGCCGGCTATATGCCGATGCGCACCGAGATTGACCCTTTGGCCGCCATGGCCGCCCATCAGGGACCTGTGGGGGTGCCGGTGATCCTTGGCCCGGGCCAGGCGCTGAAGTTTCGCGAATGGAGCCCTGGTTGCGCGATGGAGGAGGGCGCGTTCAAGGCGTTCATCCCGGTTGAGGGGGCATGGGTCGAGCCGCAGGTGGTGATCGTGCCCTTGGTCGCCTTTGATGCGCGGGGCTATCGGCTGGGCTATGGTGGTGGGTTTTACGACCGCACGCTGGAGGGACTGCGCGCGCGCCATGCCACGATCGCGGTGGGATTTGCCTTTGATGCGCAGGAAATGCCGGAGGTTCCGATCGAAGATACCGATCAGAAGCTGGATTTCATCATCACCGAAAGCGGGGTTCGGGCATTTTGATCGGCCCTCCTCGGGCGGCTTCGCCTTCTCGTCGGCAGACGACGAGCGACGCAGTCGACGAGGAGTTTTTGGGGGCGTAGTGATCGAAAACTTCGATCACTTGGCGATCTTTTCGTCCTTCACGAACATATTGCTCCACGCCTTGTCGATCAATTCCGGCGTCATCTGATAGGGGATGCGTTCGAAATCGCAGACGGCAATCATCTGATCAATCAGGAAGGTCGGCTGATAATTGGCGAAATTCATCTGGATCGTTGGGTATTTGGTTTTCAAAAGATGCACGAGCGCGCGCTCATCCAGCGCCATTTTCTTCTTGCGCGCCACCATCGCGAAAATCTTGAGGAACATCTCCTGATTGGGCCCATCAATCTTGATCTTGAAGAAGATCCGGCGCAGCGCCGCGCCGTCAAAGATTTCATTCGGGTGAAAGTTGGTGGAAAAAATCACCAGCGTGTCAAACGGCACGGTGAATTTCTCGCCCGATTGCAGTTGCAAGATGTCGCGGCCCTCTTCCAAGGGCACGATCCAGCGGTTGACCAGCTTTTGCGGCGGTTCGGCCTGACGGCCCAAGTCGTCGACGATAAAGATCCCGCCCGAAGCCTTGAGCTGCAAGGGCGCGGTATAGGTGCGCGCGGTGGGATTGTATTTCAAATCCAACATATCCAGCGTGAGTTCCCCGCCCGTAATCACCGAGGGGCGTTCGCAATAGACATAGCGGTTGTCAAAGCGGCTGGCGCTGCGGCGCAGCGCGTTTGGGTCATCAACCGAGGCTTCGGCGGCGGAATGCACGATGGGGTCATAGACCGTGATGACTTGGCCCGAATATTCGATGGCGCGGGGCACATAGATCTTGTCGCCCAAAGCCGCGCGGATGCCGTTGGAAATGCTGGATTTCCCGTTGCCGGGCGGGCCATACATCAGGATCGAACGGCCCGAGGAGACCGCGGGGCCAAGGTTGTCGATCAGGTCTTCGGGCAGGATCAAATGGCCCATGCCCTTCAAAAGATCGGGGCGGGTCAGTTTGATGTCGCGCACCGATTGGCGGCGCATTTGCAGCGCGTAATCGGCCAAGGGCACAGGCATGGCACCATAATATTCCGACTGCGACAGCGCATCGAGCGCGCGGGATTTGCCCGCATCGGTCAGCTGATAGCCCATCTCATTGCCCGATGTGGCATGCAGCGTGCCCGTCGCCTCGAGCAGCTTTTGGCTGCGCGCCATGTCGATCAGCTCTTGGGTCAGGGGCACCGGCAGGCAGATGACCTTGGAAAGCTCCGAGACCAGATCAAGGTTCATCCGGAACATGGTTTTCAACAAGATATCACGCAGCATCACCAGCGACAGGCCGGTTTCGGCCAGGCTGCGCGGCTGCGGGGGGGCCTGAACGCCTGTGACAGCGGCGGGCGGCACTTGCATGTTCATAGGTGACCTCGTGCAACGAATCTCTGGGCGGCGGCCCGGTATTGTTGCCAAGGAACGCTAGAAAAGCGGCATCAGTGCGGCCAAAAGATAGAAGATCAATGTCCCTGCCAGCGCCAGACCCATTGGGAAATCCTTATGCGTCCAGCTTTCCCAATCTTCGGTGGCGGCGCGAAAGGCCGGGATGCGGCCTGCAAGGCGGTGGCTGGCAAAGGCGGCAAGGATGCAGGCGGCAAACAGCCCCAGCACAAAGCGCAGATCGGCGCCGATGAAAAACGGGGCCATGGCGGCGGCGAATTTCGCGTCACCCGCGCCAAAAAGCCCGGCGAGATTGCCCAGAAAGCCAAGAACCAGCACGATCACGCCCAAAGCAAGCGCCCAGAAAAACCCCATAAGCGGCAGAAGCCCTGCGATCATCAGCACCACAGCGATCCCCACAAAGCCCGCGAGCAGGGCCAGAACGGCCTTATTCGGGATTTTCATGGTTTTCATATCCGACCAGGCCACCCAAACCCCGATGGGCAGGGCTGGCAGCAGAAAGGCCAGAGCGGCGAGGGGGGGCAGGCTTGTCATGCGTCAGCTTTCCAAGGCGGCGAGGCTGCGAACGGCGGCCTCAAAATGCTGGGGGTGGGTGTCGATGGCGTTTTGTAGCAGGCCCTTGCCCACGGTGACATCACCTTGTTTCATCGCCGTCAGGCCCAAAGTATACAATAACTCGGCGCGTTCGATCTGGGTCATCTCGATCACCGGCAGGTCATATTTGCGCTGCGCGCCGCGGGACATCACAAGGTTGTTTTTCGCCGTAAACATCGCGGGATCATAGGTCAGCGCTTGGGTAAAGAGCCGCTCGGCCGCGCCGAATTCTTTGCGCGAGAGTTTGGAAAAGCCCCAATTGTTCAAGACCCCCGCCGGTTTCGTCGTGAGCCCTGCGGCGATTTCGTAAAAGCTGTCGGCTTTTTTCCAGTTCTTTTGGCTGTCGGCCACCATCGCCTCGAGCCGGTAGCGTTCAAAGGTTTCGTGGGTGGGGGGGATCTTGTTCAACTCGGCCGCAGCACGGGTCCAGTCATTTGTGCGGATCAGGGCATCGGCCAGGGCTACGCGGTCGTCCAGCGTGGCCTCGGGGTGGGCGATGACCTGTTGCCAGACGGTGACGGCCTGCGCCGCTTGGCCTGCACGAATGTGGGATCTGGCCAAACCGCGTTTGAGATCAATGCGATCTGGGTTTTCCGCGGCAGTTTTTTGGAAATAGGCCACCGCCTCTTTGGGGTCGCCCACCGTCAGCATGATGTCGGAAAGATTGGATTCATCGATCACATTGACCGATTTAAGCGCGCGCTGCACCTCGGCGCTGTTTTGCGGTTGGGTGCAGGCAGATAGGGCAAAACTGCCCAAAAGGGCTGTCGTCAGAAAAACCGGGTGGCGCATTTTGCGTCCTTTTTAACTGCTCAACGTCAAAATCTCGGGTGCCCGGCGGGGCTTAAAGCTGGGTCAGCAGCACAAAAGAGCCAGTGCCGCGTCGCATCAAGTTATATTTCGGCTCTGCCGGGCCTTCATTGGTGTCAGAATACACCGCTCCTTCGGTTCGCGCGATAGCCAGTTTCAGATTTTCGCGGATCGAGTCTGTTTGGCCACTGTCGAGCGCGAAGGCCTGTTGAAAGACCGCCCGCGCCTCGCCCAGCTTGCCGCGTTCCATGAGGACGACGCCAAGGTTGTTCTGGGCGGGCACAAAGCTGGGGTCCATTTCGACCGCGCGGCGCAAGAGCTGTTCGGCCTGACCAAGGCGGTCGAGTTTCAGGTTGGCTGAGCCGAGGGCGGACAGAACATCGACATTGATCCCCTCTTCGGCGGCGGCGCGCAGATAGGCCTTGAGGGCAAGGTCAAACTCGCCCGCCTCCATCAGGCGGTGGCCGACCAAGAGCCCGTCAACACCCTTTTCCGAAGCATCCGCCGGAGGAGGGCGGTTGGCGGTGCCTTGACCAAAGCCAAGGCCGCCCGGTGAACAGGCGGCCAGACATGCAGTGGTGGCCAAAGCCAACAGGTGGCGCAAACCCAAAGCCCTTTTTCAAAACCCCCTGCGGGGCCTTTTGTGACGGCCCAAAATCAAGGGCCTGACCCCATTGATAGGGTCGCAGAAATGCCATGCACCGACGGCCCGATCAGAATGATCAAAAGCGGCGGCAATGTGAACAGCATAGTGCCAAGGGTCAGCTTTGTCGGCAAGGTATTTGCCTTTTCTTCGGCCCGCATCACGCGTTTGTCGCGCATCTCATTGGAATAGACGCGCAAAGCCTCGGCGATCG
Organism: Tabrizicola sp.; assembly: GCA_965284335.1. Classification (GTDB taxonomy): domain Bacteria; phylum Pseudomonadota; class Alphaproteobacteria; order Rhodobacterales; family Rhodobacteraceae; genus Tabrizicola_A. The sequence goes on from OZ260076.1 coordinate 469,915, forward strand.
AGGTGCCGAAAGTGGCCGATTGCACAAGCGTGGTCACGAAAGAGGCCACATCCGGCACGCCAACCCGATCTGACATGTCTTTCAACACCTTGACGCGTTCCTTACCCGCCTTCACCTCATGCGCGACCATGTCGAATTCATCGGCCAAGGCGGGATAGCCCGCGCGGCTTTCCTTGGCGACGCGGTTGATGGATTGGTCCAGCGACTGGCCCGCTTCGATGCAGACCAGCATCATGTCCAAAGCATCGGGAAAGCCAGCGATGATTTCGGCCTGCCGCGATTGCAGGCGGCGCTGCACCCAATATTGCGGCAGGTAATAGCCCGCAGCGCCGGGAATGATGGTGGACAGGATCAGAAACTGCGTCGACACCTCTTGCTTGGCTTGCATGATCATCGCGTAGATCACGCCAAGGATCAAAAACCCGATGCCCAGCGCGAATTGCGAAAAGTGGAACATGCGCACCGCGTTTTTGGCGCGGTAGCCGGCGCGCAGCAAGGTCATGCGCGAGGCCGACATCTGTTCGGCGTCTTGGGGTTCAAGAAAGCTGGAAAAGCGTTCCAGCTTGTCGGCCTTGGATTGATGGCGAAGATCCGGCCCGCCCGACTTTTTGGCGGCTTTTAACTGTTCGGCCTGAGCCTTCAGTTTGGAAAACCGGTCGGTTTCCTTTTTCAGCATCGACGGCAGCGCGATGATGACCAAAAGCAAGCCGAGAAAGCCCAGCGCCAGCAAAGGCCCAAGCGGGCCAAGCGCGTCGGTGAGCATGGTGTTGATCGTGCCCAGCATGATGGCCCCCTAGACCTTGATATTGACCATGATCTTCATGAAGATCACGTTGATGACGAGGAACACCGCCACCACCAGGGCGGCCGGAATGAAGGCCGCGGTTTCTTTCACGTCGTCGAAATAGTCGGGCTGCACGATGTTGATCATCACCAAGGCCCCGATGGGAAAGGCCGACAGGAACATGCCAGACCATTTCGCCTCGGCGGTGATGGCCTTGACGCGGCGGAAAAGTTTAAAGCGGGCGCGGATCACCTTGGCCAGACCTTCGAGGATCTCGGCCAAGTTGCCGCCCGATTGCTGTTGAATGGTCACGGCCACGGCCAAAAAGCGCAAATCTTGGCTGTCCATCCTTTCGGCAAAGGCCTTGAGGCTTCCGGCCACATCGCGGCCATAGGCGGCCTCGTCGGCAATGAGGCCAAATTCGGTGCCCAAGGGATCGGGCACTTCTTTGGACACGATACCAATGGCCGACGAAAACGGATGGCCCACGCGCAACGAGCGCACCATGAGTTCCACCGCATCGGGCAATTGTTCGTCCATCAAGGCCATGCGCTTTTTGGCTTTGTTGTTCACCCAAAAATAGATGCCGCCCACGCCCATGGCGATGGCAACGATGACGCGCACGGGCGTGCCTGCCTCGGTGCCGATGGTGAGGGCAAAGTAGGAAAACACCGACAGCGCGCCCATCATCAGGATGAGCTGCTGGGGGGAAAAGGCGATATTGGCCTTTTGCTGTTGATTTTCACCCAGAACTGAGCCGGTTAGGCGCATAATTTTCACTGAGAACTGAGCCATGTGAACCTTTCCCCGAAGCTGTGAGCGGCGGGGGCAACGGAGTGATCCACATGGGACTATTGAACATCATTCGTCGGATGCATAAGCGGCAGAAGCTTTCGATCCGCGAGATTGCGCGGTTGACTGGCGTGTCGCGGAATACTGTGACCAAGCATCTGGCGGCGAACACGATCGAGCCAAAGTTCGCGACGCCGGAACGTCCAAGCAAGCTTGATCCCTTTGCCGATAAGCTTGCAGGCTGGCTCAAGACCGAAGCCGGGAAGTCGCGCAAGCAGCGGCGGACCATGAAGCAGTTGCACGCCGATCTCGTAGCGCTTGGCTTCACGGGTTCATATGCCCGGGTGGCGGCTTTTGCGCGCAGGTGGCGGTCAGATCGGCAGCGCGAACAGCAGACGACAGGGCGCGGAACCTTTGTGCCGCTGCATTTTGATCCCGGCGATGCCTTCCAGTTTGACTGGAGCGAGGATTTTGCAGTTCTGGGTGGCGAGCGCACCAAGCTGCAGATGGCGCATATCAAGCTGTCGCACAGCCGGGCCTTTTTGCTGCGGGCCTATCCACTGCAGACGCATGAGATGCTGTTTGATGCCCATTGGCACGCGTTCCGGGTCTTCGGTGGTGTGCCTGCGCGAGGCATTTACGATAACATGAAGACGGCGGTGGATCGTGTCGGCCGTGGCAAGGAGCGCCAGATCAACATGCGCTTTCTCGCCATGACGAACCACTACGTCTATGAGCCCCAGTTTTGTAATCCCGCCGCCGGTTGGGAGAAAGGGCAAGTCGAGAAGAACGTTCGAGATTCTCGGCACCAGATGTTGCAAGGCATGCCGGACTTTCCCGACCTTGCCGCGCTGAATGCCTGGCTGGAAGAGCGCTGCCTCGAACTGTGGCGGGAGACCCCGCATGGCAAACAGCCCGGCACGATTGCCGATGTCTGGGCCGAAGAGCAGGCGGCCCTGATGCCGCTGCCCGTCGCGTTTGACGGCTTTGTGGAACTGAGCAAACGCGTCTCGCCCACGTGCCTGATTAGTTTTGAGCGCAATCGCTACAGTGTCCCGGCATCATTTGCGAACCGCCCCGTCAGCATGCGGATCTATCCTGATCGTTTGGTGGTGGCGGCCGAGGGCAACATCCTGTGCGAACATGCCCGCGTGATCCAACGCAACCACACGCTGCCATCAAGGACAATCTACGACTGGCGACATTATCTGGCCGTTGTTCAGCGCAAGCCAGGGGCGCTTCGCAACGGCGCGCCTTTTGTGGAATTACCATCTGCGTTCAGACAGTTGCAGGGCCATATGCTGCGCAAGCCCGGTGGCGATCGTGAGATGGTCGATATCCTTGCCCTCGTTCTGCAGCATGACGAACAGGCCGTGCTGACCGCCGTGGAGCTGGCACTGACCGAGGGCGTGCCGACCAAGACCCATGTCCTGAACCTGCTGCACCGGCTGGTCGACGGCAAAGTGATCGGTGGGCCCCCGCTGGACACGCCGCAAGCGCTGGCTCTGCACCGTGAACCCAAGGCCAATGTCGCACGTTACGACGGCCTGCGCGCCGAGATCACCGGAGGCCGTCATGCGTCATGATCCAGCCGCCGGCGCCGTGGTCATCATGCTGCGCAGCCTCAAAATGTATGGCATGGCCCAAGCCGTGACCGATCTGATCGAGCAGGGCGCACCGGCCTTTGAAGCCACCATCCCGATGCTGTCGCAACTCCTCAAAGCCGAATTGGCGGAGCGTGAAGTCAGATCGATTGCCTATCACATGAAGTCCGCACGGTTCCCGGCCTACAAGGACCTGACAGGCTTCGACTTTGCCGCCAGCGAGATCAACGAAGCCACCGTGCGGACACTGCACCGCTGCGAGTTCATGGAGAGTGCCCAGAACGTGGTCCTGATCGGTGGTCCAGGAACCGGCAAAACCCATGTTGCCACCGCCCTCGGCATCCAGGCCATCGAACATCACCGCAGGAAGGTTCGCTTCTTCTCCACCATCGAACTGGTCAACGCCCTTGAACAGGAAAAAGCCAAGGGAAAGGCCGGGCAAATCGCCGAAGGCCTGACCAAGCTCGACCTCGTGATCCTGGATGAACTTGGCTATCTGCCCTTCAGTGCATCGGGCGGGGCCCTGCTGTTCCACCTCTTGAGCAAGCTCTACGAACGCACCAGCGTCGTCATAACCACGAACCTTAGCTTCAGCGAATGGGCCACGGTCTTCGGCGACGCAAAGATGACCACCGCGCTGCTCGACCGCCTCACCCACCGCTGCCACATCCTTGAAACCGGAAACGACAGCTTCCGCTTCAAGGCAAGCTCAGCCGCCGCAGCCCGAAAAAAGAAGGAGACAAACCCGCACTTGACCCCGGCATGAACCGAAATCCATAATCAGAGGTGGCTCACTTCTCGGTGAAAAAACCGGCTCAGTTCTGGGTGAAAATCAACAGAAAAAGCATTAAAAGTCAATATTTTGACAATATTTATAGGAGGGCTGTCTGCCCCCCTCGCCCCTGCGGGGCTCACCCCCCGAGGATATTTAGGCCACATTGAAGGCCGGGAAGGGTCAGTTGACCAAGGTCGCCTCGGTTGCGGCGCGGAATTCTTCTTCCGTTACGCCATCGGCCAGTTCGATCAGCTTGAGCCCACCCGGCACCACATCCATGACGCCAAGATTGGTGATGATGCGGTTGACCACGCCTTTGCCAGTGAGGGGCAGGGTGCAGGATTTTAGCACCTTGGACTCGCCGTGTTTGGAGGTGTGGTCCATGACGACGACCACGCGGCCCACACCGGCCACAAGGTCCATCGCGCCGCCCATGCCTTTGACGAGCTTGCCGGGGATCATCCAATTGGCCAAATCACCGTTTTCGGCCACTTCCATCGCGCCGAGGATCGCCATAGCGATCTTGCCGCCGCGGATCATGGCGAAGGATTGGGCCGAATCGAAATAGGCGGTTTGCGGCAGTTCGGTGATGGTCTGCTTGCCCGCGTTGATGAGGTCCGCGTCTTCCTCGCCTTCAAAGGGGAAGGGGCCCATGCCCAGCATGCCGTTTTCCGATTGCAGCGTGACCGAGACACCTTCGGGGATGTAATTGGCCACCAGCGTCGGGATGCCGATGCCGAGGTTGACATACCAGCCGTCTTGCAACTCCTGCGCGGCCCGTGCGGCGATTTGGTTTCTATCCCATGCCATTACACGGCCTCCTTCTTGCGGGTGGTGCGGTTTTCGATGCGCTTTTCGTGGGTGCCTTGGATGAGGCGGTGCACATAGATGCCGGGCAGGTGGATGTGGTCGGGGTCGAGCGAGCCGAGGGGCACGATCTCTTCGACTTCGCAGATGCAGAGTTTTCCGGCGGTTGCCGCAGGCGGGTTGAAGTTGCGGGCGGTCTTGCGGAAGACGAGGTTTCCGCTGGGGTCGGCCTTCCAAGCCTTGACGATGGAGATGTCGGCGACGATGCCGGTTTCAAGGATGTATTCCTTGCCGTCGAACAGTTTCACATCCTTGCCCTCGGCAATGACGGTGCCGACGCCGGTGCGGGTGTAGAAGCCGCCGATCCCGGCGCCGCCTGCGCGCAGGCGTTCGGCCAGCGTGCCCTGGGGGTTGAATTCCAATTCGAGCTCGCCCGAGAGATACTGGCGCATGAATTCGGCGTTTTCACCGACATAGGAGGAGATCATCTTCTTGACCTGTTTTGTCGCCAGAAGGACGCCCAGACCAAAGCCATCGACGCCCGCGTTGTTCGAGGCGATGGTCAGGTTCTTGGTGCCCGCCCGTTCAATGGCGGCGATCAAAAGCTCGGGGATGCCGCAGAGGCCGAAGCCCCCAGATGCGATGGTCATGCCGTCAAACAGCAGACCGTCCAATGCGGCATCCGCGTTGGGATAGACTTTATTCTTCATTGGGACGCCCCCTGCAAACCACTGGCCCGCATATGAGACAGCCCGTTTCGCAGAGTCAATTGCGGCGGTGCAGCATGGGGATGTTTGTTTGAGCAAAACCTGCGGTCGAGTGGCTTTGGGGATGGGATATCTTGCGGCTTGGCCGGGCGGTATTGCGTTCTCTGTCCCGGTCCGGTTGATGCGGCATGCGCGCGGTGCGGTGCCAGAAGGGGGCGCAGAAATTGGTGCCTGCGCAAGGGGAAGCGCATTGTTTTCAGCACGCTCAACGGATAGTCAGGGCTGCGGCCTGTGTTCGGGCCGACATGGGCCTTTGGGGTGCCATGGCGGGCGTGGTGGAATGGTAGACACAAGCGACTTAAAATCGCTAGAGCCAAGCTCGTGCGGGTTCGAGTCCCGCCGCCCGCACCAGTTTCGAACGGCCGATTTGGGGGCCGCCTGCCTTTGTCGCGCGGTCAATAAAGCGGGTTGATCTCCGGCTCGACCTTGAAAAACTGGTCCAAGAGCAAGGGATCAAAATGCCGCCCTGCCTCGGCCTTGAGGTGATCGCAGGTGGCCTGACGCGTCCAGGCCGACTTGTAAGCGCGCTCCGAACGCAGCGCATCATAAACGTCGGCGATGGCGACGATGCGGGCGGCTGTGTCGATCTCTACCCCTTTTTTGCCAAGCGGATAGCCCGAGCCATCCCATTTTTCGTGATGCTCTGCCGCGATGACCGAGGCCAATTGGAACACCCGCCGCGAGGAGTTTTTTAATATATTCTGTCCGATTATTGTATGTTCGCACATGATCTTGAATTCATCGTCCGACAATTTTCCGGCCTTGTTCAGAATTGTGTCTGTGATGCCGATCTTTCCCAAATCATGTAAGGCCGCAGCAAGTTCAAGCTCCTCGATCGCCTCATCACTATAGCCCAAAGCGCGGGCGATTTTTCCGCAAATCTGTGATACCCGATGCACATGGTCCGAGGTTTCACGAGAGCGAAATTCCACAACTTCGCCCAGTTTGACAATAATTTCGCGCTGCGTTTCCATGATTTCCCTTTGCAATGTGCTGTTTTCCATCGCGCGACAGACATGACTTAGGAAAATGTCGATGATGGCCTGATCGAAGCTTTGCAGAAAATCGATACCGTCGAAGAATAAAACAAAGGTTCCAAGACGCTCGGATGTGAAGGTGCAGGCAAGCTTGCCGTTTTCCTTGATCGCGCGCTTGTGCAAAACGGCGGTATGCACAAGTTGCATTTCGTCGGATTCCAGTAGATCCATCGCATGAAGATCTTCGGCCAAAGAAAATCGACCGGTTCCCGCGATTGACCGAATGAAGCCGCCGCTTGCACTCAGATGAAAGGCCGCCGTGTCATTCAATCCGTCGCGTCTGAGCAGGGCAACGTCAGGATTTGAACACATCAGGTTTGAAAGCTGTTCAACCGCGCTGCGCAGGAAGGCGCGGTCGGAGCTGTTTTTATATAGGCTGGCAGCTTCTGAAATAATTCGGTTCAATCCGGCGCGACTCGCCCGGATGGTGCGGATATCACAGAAACTTTTGATGGATGTGTGAACGACCGTGTAAAGCTTTGTGGCGGTTAGTTCGGTTTTTTCTTTATAGTCATTGATGTCGTATTGAAGAATGACCAATCGCTCTGGTGCCTCTCCGGGCTCGCCGGTACGCAAAACGATGCGCGTGTCATGCTCATTCAGAGTTTCGCGCAGGAATTTGACGATCTCCAGCCCGGCATTCGGCTTGTCCATCACGACATCAAGTAACACCAGCGCGATGTCATTGTTTTCCCGAAGCGTAGAAATCGTTTCGGCCAGTGAATAGCTGTCTAAAAAAGAAATGGGTTGGCCAAGATAGTGATAGTCCGCCAAAGCGAGCTTTGTCATGACATGCACTTCATCGTCATCATCCGCGATCAGAACCTTCCACGGCCGAACCACCCGAGCGGATTGCGCCTCGATATCTTCGGCGAATACCAAAAGATCGTCTGTCATTGTCTCAAGCCCATCGTGAAGGAAAAGCAGGCGCCTTGTTTTGATGGGACATATTCAATGACCCCTTCAAGTTGGTTTTCAACAATATCGCGAACGATTGCCAAGCCTATGCCTGTAGAATCATCTGATTTGCTGCCAGATGTGAAAGGTTTAAAAATGTCATTTCTGATATCCTCCGGAACACCGCGCCCATTATCGGAATAATGAACCCTAATGTGATCAAGCTCACGCTGAACGATAATGTTAATATTAAATGGCAGATTCGATGTGAAATTGCGAAAGCCATGCTTGATGGAGTTCACGATCAAGTTTGAGACCACCTGAGCAAGCGCGCTCGGGCTGTGATAGACCACAATATCGGCTGGAATATCTAGCGAAACCGAAACCGCATGCTTATCGGTGATGGGTGACAGTTGCGCGACCGTATCTGTGATGAAGGACAAAAGCTGTAATTTTTCTCGGTCATGGCGGCGAATGTCGTGGGCCAAGCTTCTTAAACTCTTGATTATATTTGCCGCCCTTCGAAGGTTCGAATTTATGAGCTTCGCAGATATCTGACTGTCAGAAATAAAACGCTCCATAGATCCGCGCGACAGCTTTTGATCGTTGAAACTGCGTTCCAAATCAGAGATTCGGTTTGTCAGATGGGATGCGGTCGTGACGCAAACGCCAAGCGGTGTGTTCACCTCATGGGAAAGCTGCGCGACAAGATCCCCAAGCGCAGCAAGCTTTTCCACCTTCTGAAATTGCGCCTTGAGCGTATCAAGCTCCGAGCTGAGTTGGAGTGCCGCGTTATCGTCCCGACGTTCGAGCAAAAACCTGTCCGCGCCAATCCTGATTGCCCAGAATGTCATATTTGCATAGCGAACTTCAACGTCTGCCAGCGCCCGGCGGCCAAACTGTCGGATAACTTCTTCCAGCAATCCCGGAAAAACGCTGTGAACAGTTTTCGCAGCATTGAAGGTATCAGCCAATGGCCGGCTGAAGTCCAAAATCTGCCCCGCCGGATCAATCAGAAAAAAAGAGCGATGCTCGATCACGCCGATGTCCAATGGCAAGCCAGCAGGATGACGCGAGTTGCTCATTCTTATCTGCCCTTCAGGGTGAAGCGCATAAAGTCAGAAGGTCCACGGATTGAATTCATCAAGAAAATCATGCGGTTTCTGACGGAAGCTCGAACGTACAAAACGTTTCACCCATCACCAGCGTTGCGTTCGCAAATAACCCTCATCCGCCTCGGGAAAGGCCGCCTTGTCTTCGAGGTAGTCATCGTAACTTAAAACTTCAATCCAAGCGATATTACTGGACCGAACCAGGCGCATCCCGGCAATTGTTCTAAGCGGAAAGTACTCGCGCTTGTCGATTGCATCCAAAACTCGGCCTTCGTGGCTTACGAAAACGAACCCTTTCAGGGAGCCACCGCTGGTGAAAAAAATTCGCACCGGCACAGCAGGTTTATTGATGACTTTGCTTCGTTCAAAGTGCATTTTGCGGGCCTTATTTCCAACATAGAATAATAGCTTATGTTTCGTTCTCTGTGGCTACAAGGAAAAATATTAGTGATCGAATGGGTTGATGCCGTGGATTTGATAAGCCGTTTTTAATGCTTTGCGCGTGCATGGGAAAATTTAATTAATCTGAAAATTAATAATAGATGATATTCGCGCGAGGTGCTAGCTTCGGCACGATTAACCGCGAATACTGCGGAACATTAGGCAGGGTGACGATATGGCGTTTGGCAAGGCTCGGCGTGTTGGAAGTGCTGCTCCAGCGCCGATAACGGGTTGGCCCAAGCAGAGGAAAACACATCTGTTTCGAATGAGTTCTTGGGCGCTATGCGATCCCCTGAGTCTGAAGATTTCTATGAGATCATGGACGAGGTTCGCCAATCTTTGATCGAGATTCTAGATGCGGCAAAGCTCAATCAACTCAGTGCGCAAGACTCGCGACTAGAAATTGCATCCGCCACGCGCCGTATTATTGGGCGACGGCAACCTCCTGTTCCGAATTTTATTGCCGACAGGATTGTGGACGATCTCGTCGACGATGTCCTGGGGTTTGGTCCGCTTGAGCCACTCTTGGCTCAGGATGATATCAGCGATATTATGGTCAACGGACCAAAAGAGGTGTTCGTCGAGGTTGGCGGACAAATTCAGAAAGTCGATGTTAAATTCCGTGATAATAATCACTTGTTGAATATCTGTCAGCGGATTGTTTCCCAAGTTGGCCGCAGGGTGGATGAATCATCTCCGATCTGCGATGCGCGTTTGCCTGATGGATCACGCGTAAATGCTATCGTGCCTCCGCTGTCCCTGAATGGCCCCACGCTGACAATACGAAAGTTTAAAAAAGATAAGCTTCGATTGTCAGATCTTGTGCGGTTTGGGTCGTTGTCTCAAGAAGGAGCCGAAATTCTTCATGTGATTGGTAGATCACGCTGTAATCTGATCGTTTCAGGCGGAACTGGGTCAGGGAAGACCACGCTTTTGAATTGCATCGCGGGTTTCATCGATAAAAATGAGCGGGTAATCACCTGCGAAGACTCTGCCGAATTGCAATTGCAACAACCGCATGTGGTTTCATTGGAAACTCGTCCTCCAAATATGGAAGGCGAAGGCGAAGTTAAAATGCGAGATCTGGTGCGAAACTGCTTGCGCATGCGACCAGATCGAATTGTTGTCGGTGAAGTGCGGGGCGGAGAGGTTTTTGACCTCCTGCAAGCAATGAATACTGGGCATGACGGGTCAATGGGGACGGTGCATGCTAATAGTCCGCGTGAAGCTTTGCGACGCATGGAGACCATGATAACTGGGGGCGGCTTTTCTCTTCCTTCGCGGCAGGTTCGAGAAATGATTGCGAATTCGGTCGATGTTATTATCCATGCCGCGCGTTTGCGCGACGGGCGCCGCGTTATTACCCATATTTCGGAAGTGACGGGTATGGAAGAGGACACGATCACGACGCAAGATATCTATCTGTTCAGGATTGAAGGAGAGGATTCTGCCGGGCAACTGATTGGCCGACATACAGGAACCGGCATTGCACAACCTAATTTTTGGCCACGCGCAGTTTACTTTGGTGAACAGAAACGCCTCTCAGAAGCACTAGCAAAAGCAAATGCGGCGCGTGACTTTGGCGATGGCCCTGATTTGGGAATTGTGTGAAATGTTAGTTGGTCTGCCTTTTGATCTGATTTTAAACCTCACAATCGGCGCTATGGTCACAGTGACCATCTCGTTGGTGATGCGCGCCATATGGCCTTCGTCGGAAGCGGCTCGTACGCCGCTTGAAAACCGATTGTTTGAGGCAGGTCTGGGTGTGGCAGCGCAGGCGTCCGCTGATGATGATGAGCGTGCGCGGGAAGCCTTGCAACGGGCTTTGATTGAATTGGATACGATACGGCGTAAACAAAGCAAATTTTACCTTGCGCGATTGCTGCGCAGTTCAGGACTTGATCGCTCTGTAGAAAAGCATCTTTTGATCTCGATTGCGATTATGTTTATGGCGTTGGGTATTTTCTGGCTGATGGGAACGCCGCTGATACTTATGGTGCTGCTTGGTGTATCAATTGGGATTGGCTTGCCAATCTTTCATTTGCGTTGGCTGGTCATGAAGAGAAAGGCAAAGTTCTCCGCTGATCTTCCTGATGCTTTGGAATTGATCGTACGTGGCGTGCGTGCTGGTCAGCCGCTCATTGAATGTATTCGTATGGCGGCGAATGAGTGGCGCGACCCGCTTAAAAATGAACTGCTGCAGATCATTAATGATTTGAATATAGGCTTAAGTATACGCGATGCTGTGTCGCGATTTGCTGACCGTGTCGCAGTTCGAGAGGCTCGGCTATTTGCAATCGTTGTCGCCATTCAAACTCAAGCGGGCGGGAATATTTCCGAGGTTCTGCTTAATCTTGCAACGATGTTGCGGGATAAGGCGGCGCTCCAAGATCGGCTTAAAGCCATGACATCTGAGGCTAGGACATCTGCTGCCATTATTGGCTCGGTCCCCTTTTTGTTGATTGGCGCAGTTCACACATTAACACCCGACTTTCTGACACCACTTTTTACTACGCCCACGGGGAATATTGTGCTTGGTGCGGCAGGCGCGTGGATGATTTTGGGAATTCTGGTGATGCGTGGTATGATGAGGATCGATCTTTAAAATGAACACGACAACTCATGCTGACTGGGGATCACTATTTGACCCGATGCAAATGCTAATCGCATTTCTTGTGGTTGGCATTGTTGTATTTATATCCTTGCAACAAAAACCCACTACCAAACTTGAAGGACGTCTGCGCTCCATACTGGAGGGGCATGACGCTGACGATTCTATTTGCCGCAGTGGTGGAGTTTTCAAATGGATTTCAAACAAACTGCAACTGGATGCCGCGCGGCAGAAGTTGCAAGATTGGGTTCTTGAGAAATCACCAATTGGGGTTCAGCGTCGCGCATTGTTGAAACGGGCCGGGCTGAGATCGCCTCGAAGCTATCTTTACTTTGAAGTCGCGCGCGTGGTGATTGCCGTGGCCTTGGCTGTTTCTGTTTTTTTGCTTGTCGATGGGAATCGTGCTCTGTCTCGGTCTTGGCTTTCAACCTACAGCTTTACGTTTCTTGCCTTTATGCTGGGGCTCTACTTGCCTGAATTTTATCTGAAACAGCGCATTGCGGCGCGGCAAAAAGAGTTTTCGGCTTTTTGGGACGATGCGATCGGTTTGTTGATCATTTGCCTGGATGCCGGCCTGTCGATTGAGGTGGCCATGCGTCGCATCGCTCAGGAATTGGCCGCAACCGCGCCAGTTTTGGCAGAGGAATTCGTGATTACTGTGTCGGATCTTTCGCTTTTGAGAGAGCGCCGGATGGCCTATCAGGCCTTGGCTGAGCGAATGGATCTGCCGGGAGTTAAGGCGATTGTTATTGCGCTTGTTCAGGCTGAAAAGCAGGGCGCTTCAATTTCGAATTCATTGCGGGCTATTTGGGCTGTAAACCGTCAGGCCCGCCTTACAGCGGCCGAGGCGAAGGCTGCTGCACTGGGCCCCAAAATGACGGTTCCGATGATTATATTTTTTCTACCCGTAGTTTTTGTTGTAATCATCTCTCCCATTGTCTTGACCGCTAACTTCTAAAGGAAGACGTAAATCATGGCTGGTTTCTGGAAAGACGAGACGGGCGCTGTCGCAGTCTACGTTGCTCTGACGGCACCGATCCTGATCGGGTTTGCTGCATTGGCCGTGGAAGCTGGCTCTTGGATTTTAACGCAACGGAGTCTTCAGCAAGTTGCTGATACCGTTGCCTATTCGACGGCTGTGCGAAAGTTTTCTGTCAATAGCACAAACACATTGGTGAATTTTGCAGGAAGTCGAGCAAATGAAATGGGACTGCGCTCTTCTGACATATTCACTGTAAACCCAAATTATGGGCAGCCAGCTCCGAATGGAGAAGATGTTGAGGTTACGATCGAACGGGTGTTGCCTCGCCAGTTGACAAAGATTTTTACATCTGAGCCCGACGTAACGATATCTGTTCGTGCTGTTGCGGGGATAGACCAAACAAGCGGAGTTCCGGCTTGCATTATTGTTCTGTCACCTGACGATGCGGGTGCATTTACCATTGGTGGCTCGGCGGAATTGATCATGGAAGATTGCGCTGCCGGGTCTAACTCGGGTGCAGACGATAGCTTTAGGATGAATGGTAGTGCTAATGCGCTGGAAGCAACCTGCGTTTACACAACAGGGGGAGCCCGTTTGAATGGTGGCGAGGTCGAGAGTCTATCGGATTGTAGCGACATCCAGGTGTATCAGCGTCCATCGCTTGACCCCTATGCGGATTTGGTTTTCCCATCCTTCCCAAACAATCTTGGCGCAGATGATGTTGAGACTGGGAAGGGACAGAACAAAACGCGCGAGATTGGGCCCGATCGCAATTTATCAGTCACGACAAATGGCGTCGTTCAAGAATACCCTGCCGCACGCTTTGCAAGCCTGAAGCTAGATGGCGATGTGAGTTTTGAGCCAGGCGTTTATATAATTGATGGTGGAAAGCTGGAAATCACAGCACAGGCAGTTCTTTCCGGTAGTGGTGTAAGCTTTTATTTGACCAATGGCGCCGAGTTGGACGTGAAGGGCGGTGCGACTATAAACCTTAGCGGGTATTCAGGGAGTCGCAACGATCCATATAATGGGTTGTTGTTCTTCTCTGATCGGGTGCCGGAGACGAAGCAGATCGAGCACAAATTTGTTGGAAATTCAGATACTCAGGTCAACGGGGTGATGTATTTTCCAGTTGATAAGGTTACTTTTACCGGAACGAGTTCGGGTGCCCAATCTGTCTCTTCTTGTCTGTGGGTTATAAGCTATGAGCTATTGGTCAATGGGAATACCGAAGTAAACCTGAATGAATGCACAACACAAAATTGGGCGCCAAAAATTGAGATTGCGCAACGTGTTAGGCTTTTGGAATAGTCATTCGGTTGGACGAATGTGGACTTCGCGTTCCAGCGTCATATCAAAGCTCTCAAGCACGAGGCTTGGAAGTAGCGAATTGTATTCGTATTCTACTTGAAGGAGAATTCGCGGTGCATCAGCGGTTCCAGCAGGGCTAGACGCGACCGTTAGGCGTTTGTCTTCAGCCAAGAAGAGCTGGTCGGCAATAGTTGCCTTCAACGTGACCAAGTCTGTTGTCGGTTCGATATAGAGCAGACGAGCCGCCGCATCGGTCGCGGTTACAAGGTTCTGCTTGAAGAAGAATGCGCGGCCCAGTTCTATAATTCCGAAGGTGAACAGAATTAGAATGGGTGCGATGATTGCAAACTCAATTGCTGCTACGCCAGATGTTTGCCGAATAAAGTCACGCAGGCGCATCATCGAACCTGTATCGTGCGCTGACTTGAAATTTCCTCGGAAACGAACACGTTCGGGATGGGCAATATGGGGTTGAACGTCGTGCTGGCCGTCAACAGAAATAGAACCTCCCAGCCTCCAGCCACGGCGCAAGCGGACAATGAACTGGGAACACAATTTTGCACTTGATTGGACCCACAACGGCAGATCGACACCACTGTGCCGGCGTATGGGGCGCTGCTGATGGGATTGCCTAATTTTGTCAGAGCCTCATTCAGAGCTGTCTGCAGGGTTAACCTGTTGGTCGTAAAAAGCGTTGCTTCCACGACCTCTCGTGTTGCTTGATCAAGGCGCGCCTTTTCGACGATTTTTGCACCCAGATTCACCGCCGCAATCAACAAAATCAACAAAACCGGCGCTATGATTGCCATCTCGATGGCGACGGCGCCATCTTGGGATTTGGCAAATCGTTTTAGCGCCCGTTGCATGTCAGCCGCCGCGGCCGAAGAGGCGCTTTACCAGCGAGGGCGAGGCGGTTGCGGTCTCGGTGGCGCGGGCGCTGGTGCGTTCTTGCAGATAGGCGACGAGGGCGCTCATTTCTGGCGGGCGGGACGTCAGTTCGGCCACGAGTTTGCCGGTAACGGCCGCGTTTTCGGCGGCGGATTGGAAGTCGCCCACCTCGATCAGCCGCCCGCTGCGCAGGGTGTCTTGGTAGGTTTTGCGCGAGATGATGCTTTCGCTTTTCTTGGTCCAGCGGTTCAACACGAGATCCGGCTCGGACATATGTTGCCGCGTTTTGGACGACAGGTCTTGGATGCGGCGCATCAGTTGGAAACTGCGCAGATCGCAGGCCGTGACCAGGGTCACACGCTCTGCCACCGAGAGAACCCGGGTGTGCAAGGTGCTCCAGCCGCTGGGCATGTCAATGACGATATGGTCGGCCAGGGTTCTGGCGCTGTCCAGAATGTCGATGAAATTGTCAGAGCGGAGTTGGAATCCGGGTTCCAGCGTGGGGGAGGAGCAAAGGATTTGCAGATTGGAGTTCCGCTCATGCGCGATGCGGGCAATTTCTTGTGAGGTGATCGAGCGGGGGTCGCGCAACAGTTCCGAGGTGCCCCGCACGGGGGAGATGTCAAAGTTCAGCGACATGCTGCCCGACATGATGTCAAAATCGATCAGCAAGACACGCTTGTTGGGCACCTGCGACAGAAGGATCGCCGCGTTTTGGGCGATGGTCGAGGCACCGGTGCCGCCGCCGCAGCCTGTGAACATATGCAGCGCGCCGATGGGGCGGTTTTCGGTTTTCGCGAAGGTGCGGCTGAGAGAGGCCAATAGCAGTTCTTGGGTCAGCGGGGTAAAGAGATAGTCAGAGCCCCCGCGGTTCAAAAGCTTTCGATAGCGGCCGACATCATTGTTGTTTGAGATAACAATGATTTGGGTAAAGGCCGCGCTGATATCGGCCACACGGTCAAGCTCTTCTATCGAGCCATCATGTTCGATGATCAAGAGTTCTGGCGTGCCGCCTGTGGGGTATTGATTGACCAGCGCATCGATGTCGCCAACAAACACCTCATATTGCGCACGCGCCAGAAGATGGTGCTGCTGCAACCGCTTCAGCTCGGCAACAACGCCGTCTGATTTTGCAAAGGCCGCAATGGTGCAGCGGGGGATGAAGAGGGTTTCATCGGTCATTTTCACTCTCCATCAGCGCCGGGGGTCGTCAGTGCGACATCTTCATACCGCGTGGACCCACTGCCGATGATCCGGATGCGAAGCGTTTCGGGTTCCACGACACGGGCGCGCAGCGGGGCCGGTTCGGAGGTTGCGGCAGAGGTCTGGGTCTGGGCCGCAGGTTTGGCCGGCGCGGCGGTCTCTTCGGTTTCCACCGGCACAATGCGCGAGGGGCCCTGATCGTCCAGCGCGCGCAGGGCCAGCGAGATGTCGCCATCGGCAAGTGCGGCAAAAAGCACTTCGGCTTCTTCGTCACTGACTTCGAGCGTGACGGTCGGGCCGATCAAGCTGTTGCTGCTATCGTTGATCGTCTGGCTGGCTTGTTCGTCGGCGGTGCGGGCGGTTGTGCGCGTGGACGGCGTTTCGCCGATGGCCAAGACGCGCAGGTTTTCAAGAATAAACCGGGTGACGTTTTCGTCTTGGCCGTCGCCGTCGGTATCTTCGCGAAGTGTGTGGATCACATCCACCCGATCTTCGGGCAGGATGAAGCCACCGGCCAGCTGCTGGGCGGCCACATTGATGCCAACCGCCCGACGACCGGGT
The DNA here is from genome assembly GCA_965284335.1 of Tabrizicola sp. Lineage (GTDB taxonomy): Bacteria > Pseudomonadota > Alphaproteobacteria > Rhodobacterales > Rhodobacteraceae > Tabrizicola_A. The sequence continues at coordinate 486,487 of OZ260076.1, forward strand.
TGCAGCGTCATCGACATGAAGCCCGCGATGCCATCGACGATGGCGCTGTTGCTCACAGCCTCACCTGCAAGGACGTCACGCCGCAAAAGCTTGTCAAGGAATGCCGGGGGCACCTCGGGACGGCTGGCGGTGGAGGTTACGCCATCTGCCGGGGCCGCCGAGATCAGCTGTTCTTGCCATCTGACACTGCTTTCGTCGAGCAGGGTGCCGCGTGGCAGGTCGCGCGAATAGACCAAAACATTGATGCGGTCAGAGCTGGCGACGGTTTGAACCACCACCTCTGGTGAACGGGTGAACTGTAACAGCGCAAGCGTCCCGACGCCGGAGAGCAGGGCTAGCAGCAATATCTGGCTTCGACGCATCTTGGCGTTTCCTCCGCACACAGGCCCGATTTGGACCGCAGGACGTTATGGGCACTTATCGGTGATCAAGGGCTTGGAAGGATGTGGCCATAGGCGCCAGACACCCCAAAACCGTTTTTGAACGCGCGGACCAATTGCTCACGATCCTCAATCGCACCGAAAACGAATGCTTCTGCATCATTTGGTTCAGAGCCCTGAGACAGCGGGTTGGCGTCCAGATTTTCCTTTGAAGCGCCGTTTACCAAATAGGGCGTGACCAAAATGACCAATTCGGTTTGGTTGTTTTGGTAAGCGCTCGACCTAAACAAGGTGCCAAGGATCGGAACATTTGCAATCCAAGGGAATTGGCGGACGTTGCGCAGGGAATTGCTTTGCAGCAAACCCGCAATGGCAAAGCTTTCACCGCTTTTCAATTCGATATTGGTATCGACCTTGCGCGAGACGAACGCAGGATTGCCATTTACGGTTTTGGTCCAGTCAACTTCACTGACTTCGGGCATGATCCGCAATCGGATCGATTGATCAGGCATCACATTGGGCGTGAAGGCAAGTTTTACGCCATATTCACGATAGGTTGTTGATTGGTCTGATACCGTTGGCCCCCCCGTGACTGAGCTGCTTTCCGTTATAACGACTGGCACTTCACCACCGACCAAGAAGCTGGCGGTTGATCCATTGGAAGAAACCAGCGTCGGATTGGCCAAGCGGCGGGCAAGACCACGGGTTTCCAAGGCCTGAAGCAGGAAATCAATGCTATAGGTATTGCCATTGCTGTTGATTGTCAGATTTTGACTGATTTGACCAAATGGCGCGCCAAGGACGCTGCCCGAAACGGCGGGATTTCGGAAGGTATTAATTCCCAACTCTTTGCCGCCATTGCGCGACAATTCGAGGATATTTACCTTCAGCATCACCTGACGCGGATCTGCGACTTTAATCGCGTCAATCACGGCGCCTTCGCTGTAAGAGGAGGCAATGTCCATAATACGGCCAGCGCTGGCCTGATCTTGAACCGAGCCGCTGACAAGAACGCGCCCATTCACATTGCGCACTTCGACGCTTCCGGGGGCAACGACCTCATCAATAATGGCCTGCAATTGCGAGAAGTCATCCATCACCATAAGGGACATGGCGATTTTTTTGGCACCCGTGGCATCCAAAAGCACAATCTTGGTTTCACCAGCGGCAAGGGGGGTGATCACAAGGCTTTCGGGCGACAGGATCGTGACGCTGGCGACCTGCTCATTGCCGATCACCACATCCGTTAGATCGAAATCGATCTTCATGATTTTCGTGTCACCCAGCTCCATTCGCAGGGTTTCAACCTGCTGGGCATGGGCAAAGGGGGTGGCGGGCAGCTGGGCTGCGGCGATCAGCAGGCCAAGCGTCAGGGCGCGCAGGGCCTGGCAGCCTTTGGTTGAGAGGCGAAGTTGCATCACAGGACCGTCACCTTCTTGAGCATGCCGATATTATTGGCAACCGCCTCGTTATTGGGCGCAAGGCGTTGCGCCTCGAAAAGATAAAACGCGGCTTTTTGATAATTGCCGCGCAGCATTTGCGAATAACCCCAATTGTTCCACAGGGTCACCCGATCAAAGGAAGATTCGGAGAGCATCGTGTAAGCTCTATCCGCGGTCCTAAAATCGCCGGTCATATCAGAAGCGGCGGCGAGGGATGCCAGAACCCTGGGGTCTTTGGTGCGAAACGGTTGCAAAGCCAAAAGGGCGGTTTTCGCCTCGGCATGTTTGTTTTGCTGCATCAGCACTGTTGCTGATTGAAATTGCTGCTGCGCCTTTGCGGCGTCATCAACGGTGGGCGTGGTCACGCATCCGGACAGCACAATTGCCACGGCGGATGCTGCGCCGATTCTAAGACATAGTTTGCGACTGCTTTGCACGATCCGCCCCGGTTATTTTCATTTGAATGCTGCAATTATAGTTCACAGCATTTTTACCAAGCATTTGTCTAAAAGAAAGAACTCTATGTATCAATAGTTTTGATAAAGAATTTGTAATTTAATTCCGCTTTAAAACTCGTATTTTGGCGCGGTAACATATGAGAACAATTCCGCGTGATGTTCGCGCTGATGTTTTCGAAAGCACAAAGGGAAGAAACATGTTGAAGATGCGTGCGAAGCTGGCAAAGTTTTTCCGCAACGAAAGTGGCGCGACGGCGATCGAATATGGTTTGATCGCGGCGTTGGTTGCGGTCGCGCTGATTGCGGGCGCGACTTTGCTGGGCGACGGATTGGACCAAGCGTTCACAGACATTAGCGAAAAAATCGTAGTGGAAGAGTAACGTCCACCCATCAGATATTAATGGTGCGCCGCTGGTCTATTGCTCTCTGGTGGCGCATTTCGTCGCTGTATGCTGAAACGTTGTGTATGACTTGTTTGGTTGGGGTGGCGATAAATTGGTCGACGGTCGCTGCTCCTGATATGCTGAATAACTCCTTTGTATAAATTTGCTGACCGCGGATTGGTTCGATGTTTTAGGTTTTAATTAATTCGAGTGGCCTGCTCGAATTATCTGGAGTTTTATCGTTTTGTTTCTATAAAACAGATCTTTTGCTTCCATCTGTCGGCCATTGACTTGATAAGTCTTTGCTAAAATGTCCGACATGTAAGCTTATAATGTGTCGTCTAAAAGAGGCCCCCACTCTTCCAAGTCGTCATTGCCGAAGTGAGTGATTGCTGCCGTAACATGATCCACTCCCCCCCCTCCCGCGTATCCATCCAAAGTCATGGAGACGCCGATGCAAATTGCCACGCTTTACCTGTCGACCGCGGTGATCTTTCTGGTGATCGACGCGATCATGCTGCGGCTTTACATGGCGCCGCTGTTTTCGCGTTACATCGGGCCGATGATGCTGGAGAACATCCGCCTTGGCCCTGCGGCGCTGTTCTATCTGGCCTATGTGGCGGGGCTTTTGTATCTGGTCTCGGTGCCTGCCTTGAAGGCGGGGGCGCCTTTGCTGATCCCGGCGGCGGTCTTGGGGTTCATGGCCTATGGCACCTTTGAATTCACCAATTACGCCATCCTCAAGGGCTGGAACCTGCGCATGGTGGTGACCGATGTGGCTTGGGGCACGGTCTTGACGGCGGTGTCGGCTTGGGGTGGGGTGGCGGTCACGCGTGCAATCTTCAAGGTGTGACCCATGATCCTTTACGGCATTCCAACCTGTGACAGCTGCAAAAAGGCGCTAAAGGCGCTGGAGGCGGCGGGCCATGTGGTGCAGTTTCGCGACATTCGCAAAAATCCGCTGACAGAGGCCGAGATTGCCGAGATTGTCGGCGAATTTGGCGACCGGGCGGTGAACAAACAGTCCACCACCTATCGCGCTTTTTCGGATTTCTTGCGCGAATCTGAGCCGGAAGCGCAGATCGCCGCCCAGCCCACAGTGATGAAACGCCCGGTGATCCGGGCGGAAAAATGGCATTTGGGCTGGGATGCCAGCGTGCAGGCGGCCTTGCTGTAAGCCCAAATAAAAACGGCCCCGGTTGGGGGCCGTTTTCAGGAAAATCTTGTCAGATCACAACAGACGCAGATCGCCTGCCGACTGCTTTCCATCGCGGCCAGATTGCAGTTCGTAGCCGATTTTCTGATTGTCGTTCAGACCCTTGAGGCCAGCCCGTTCGACCGCCGAGATATGCACGAACACATCCTTGCCGCCATCATCGGGGGCAATGAAGCCATAACCTTTGGTGCTGTTAAACCATTTCACGGTGCCGGTGGGCATTCCGCTCTCTCCTATCTCAACCCTCCCGAGGCGGAATTGCCACGGGCCGTGCAAGCAGGTCTTCTTGGGCCTCGATAGGCGGTCAGAAAGTCTGTCGTCACTGACAAAATCATGCCAAAGCTTTTGGCAAAAGCAAGCATGGAATCCGCAAGGGCTGTGACGGCGTGATGACAAGCCCGTTATGGCCGCCGCAACTGCCAAAGTTTGACCAAATGGTCCAAGGAAAATGGCCCCGCGCCCTTGAGAACAAGGGTCAAAAGCACCACCACCCAAAGCGCGCGTTGATCAAGGATCAGCGCATCCGAGGCCCGGTCAAACCAGGCGCCAATGGTGGCGGCGCTGGCGCCATGGCCGATGATGTCGGTCAGGCTTTGCACGACGACAAAGCCGATCATCCCCAAGGCAGCCAGCCGCGTGGCAAGGCCCAGCACGATCATCGCGGGCAGGATGAGTTCCGCCCAAGATCCGGCCAGCACGATCAGGGTGCGCATGGCCCCCATTTGGCTGGCGTCAAAGCCTGCGGCCTCCATCGCGTGGGGAAAGATCTGGGCATAGGCGCCCAGTGAGGGGGTGAAGAGCCCATCCAGTTTCGTCAGGCCCGAGGCCCAGAAATAGACCAAAAGCACCGCCGCAAAGCTGAGGCGCGCCAAGACTGGCACAAGGCTGTCCCCTGCGCGGTCCAATTGGGTGAGGAGACCGTTCATCAAGACACTCCGATAATGGCATTGTGGCTCACAAGCAGGCCAAGAACGCGGGCCAGATCAAAGCCCTCAGCGGTTTGGGCAAGGGCGGCAATCAGGGGATCACCCCCCATGAGGCTGGTCAGAAAAGCCGCGCCGCCGGGGGGCAAAAGGTGAGGGGTGGGGTCAAACTCGGCGCGCAGGATGGCGACGTCTTCGGCGTGCATAAGGGGGGCGGGGCCGCCATGGCTGTTGTGCTGCCAGATGGCATGGATGGGCCAGTTGGACGTGAGAACCTGCACCGAGGGGGCAAGGGTCAGCCGGGCGCGCAAAAGATCAGCCTCGCCCAGCGTGGTCAGGGCGGTGGCGGGCAGGGGCGTGCTGTCGGTCGCGTGATAGCTTTGGCGCAGGGCCTGTTCCAGACGGGCCACATCGGGCAGATAACCCAAATGCGCAACGGGTGGGAAGTTTTGCAAGAACCCGGCAAAGCCCGCGCCATAAAGCATCAACCGGCGGTCCTTAGGCGGGTTTTGCCGCAGGTAAACCAGCGCCATGGCGGCGAAAAACGACGGTCCCACCAGCTTTTGCACCACGGGAAAGGCCGCCTCAAGCACCTTGACCAATGAGCTGTTCACCGTGTTGCGATAGACCGAAAAGCGCTTGGCATCGGGCAGGCCGTCAGGGCCAACAACGCCGGGGGGCGGGGGCAGATCGGGGTTCAAAAGCGCGGTTGCAAAGGCCGATTGGGTCATGCGGGCACCAGAACATCGGCCGCACGGGCCGCCTCGGCGGCCAAAACAGGCCAATCTGGCACATCATTGTCCCATTCGATCAGGGTCGCGCGCGGCCCGCCCCGGGCGATGACGGCACGGTAAAGGGTCCAGACCGGATCGGCCACCGCCGCGCCATGGCTGTCGATGAGCAGCGGGCGGCCCGCATCGTCGTGGTCGGCCTCATGCCCGCCAAGGTGGATCTCGCCCACCAGATCCAAGGGAAAGCGCGCGATATAATCCCACGGGTTCCACATCTGGTTGGTGCAGGACACAAAGACGTTGTTCACATCGAGCAACAGGCCGCAGCCCGTGCGGCGGGCGATTTCGGTCAGAAAATCGATCTCACCCATCGTGGTTTCGGCAAAGGCCACATAGGTTGACGGGTTTTCCAAAAGCATCCGGCGGCCCAAAACCTGCTGAATCCGATCAATGTGATCGACCACCCGGTTCAGGGTTTGCGCGTTATAGGGCAGGGGCAGAAGATCGTTCAAAAAGGCCCCGTCATGGGTGGACCACGCCAGATGTTCGGAAAAGCTCGCTGGTTGCAGCCAGTCGCAAAGATGCCGCAGCCGTGCCAGATGATCGGCGTCCAGCGGGGCCTCGCCGCCGATGGACAGGCCAACCCCATGCACCGACATGGGCAAGCGCTCTGCCAGATGGCGCAGTTGCGCCAAGGGCCGCCCACCTTCGCCCATGTAGTTTTCGGCGTGGATCTCCAGCCAGCTGACCGGGGTGGGGTTGTCCAGCAGGTCCTTGAAATGCTGGGGCTTATAGCCGACCCCCGCCAGCAGCGGCAGGCCATGGTTCGCGTGATCGAACATCCCGACACCCTTCATCTGTTTACAAATATCCCACGGGGGTCCGGGGGTGTGAAACCCCCGGTCCGGCGTGTCAGATCAGCCCTGCGGCAGATCGCGGTCCAATGCCTCAAGGCTGCCCATGCGGGCGGTGCCATCGGCTGCGGCGGGCAGTTCCATGGTGGTGCAGGTGCCCGCGGGGACCATCTTCCAAGCATTGCCCTGATAATCCACTTTTGAGCTGCCGGCACAGGTGGTGCCTTCTCCGGCGGCGCAATCGTTCTGGCCCGCAAGCGCCACGCCAAAGCACTTTTCGTTTTCCTGTGCGGTCACAACCGTGGCGTGCGAGGCCAATGCGGCGGCCAAGGCCCCGGCGACGGTGAGCGTGCGAATATGGTTCGACATAATGAAATCCCTTTGACTGGTTGATGTCTTTCGACAGGCCAAAGCTAGGGATATCGACGCCTCACGCGCCAATCACAGCATCGTGGGGCACGGGTCTGTGAAGCGCGAAACCTGCCGCTTGACACAGAAAAAGCGCCGCAGTCTTGCGGCGCTTTCTTTTAATTTCAAGACTTTGGGCGCCCTAGGGTCAGGATGCATTGATTTCCGTAGCGCTGCGTGATTCACGGCTCCGAAAACGGAGCGGTGACATGAGCGAGCTTTACTGGCTTAGCGATGCGCAGTTGGCCAAGCTGGAACCCTTTTTCCCGAAGTCCCATGGCAAGCCCCGTGTTGACGACAGGCGGGTTTTGAGCGGTATAATCTTCATCAATCGCAACGGCTTGCGTTGGCGTGATGCGCCCGCGGAGTATGGGCCGCACAAGACGCTCTACAGCCGTTGGAAGCGATGGAGCGAGAAGGGTATCTTCGCCCGAATGCTTCTCGAACTGGCCGATCAAGGCGGCGGGACTGACACGCTGATGATCGATGCGACGCATCTGAAGACGCACCGCACGGCCTCCAGCCTGGGGCTGAAAAAAGGGGGCGCGGTCGCCTGATCGGACGCACCAAGGGCGGGATGAACTCGAAACTGCACGCGGTGACCGATGCGGCAGGCCGTCCGCTGCGGATGTTTCTGACGGCCGGTCAACGGAGCGATTACATCGGCGCCCGGGCACTGCTAGACGGCCTCCCTCCCGCTGACCACATGCTGGCGGACCGTGGATACGACGCAGACTGGTATCGCGAAGCCCTTGAAGACAAGGGGATCACGCCGTGCATCCCTTCCCGAAAGAACCGTAAGGTTCCAATCCCCTATGACGAAGCCCGATACCGCAAGCGCCACAAGATCGAGAACAGCTTCGCTCGCCTCAAGGACTGGCGACGGGTCGCCACCCGTTACGACAGATGCCCTAAGGTCTTCCTGTCGGCATGCGCATTGGCTGCCGTGGTCATGTTCTGGCTATGAATCCTGACCCTAGTGCGCAGGTGGCAATGCGTCAAGACCAAAGGTTGCAATTGCCTGATCGAAGCTGATCGTTTCAGTGCGCGTCTCGCCAAGGCGGCGAACTGAAACAGTGCGCTCCTCGACTTCCTTCATGCCGATGGCAAGGATCACGGGAACTTTGCCCACCGAATGCTCGCGCACCTTATAGTTGATCTTCTCATTGCGCGTGTCGGCCTCGGCCCGGACGCCTGCCTTTTTCAGGGCATTGGCCACCTCATGCACATAAGGATCGGCATCCGAGACGATGGAGGCCACCACCACCTGACGCGGGGCGAGCCAGAAGGGGAACTTGCCCGCGTAGTTTTCAATGAGAATCCCGATGAAGCGCTCAAACGAGCCCAAGATCGCGCGGTGCAGCATGACGGGGCGGTGTTTCGCGCCGTCTTCGCCCACAAATTCCGCATCCAGCCGGTTTGGCAGGTTGAAATCGGCTTGGAAGGTGCCGCACTGCCATTCGCGGCCGATGGCGTCGGTCAGTTTGAAATCGAGCTTCGGGCCATAGAAGGCGCCGTCGCCGGGGTTCACCTCATAGGGCAGGCCCAGACCCTCGATCGCCTTTTGCAGGGCGTTTTCGGCCTTGTCCCAGATTTCATCCGACCCCACCCGTACATCGGGGCGGGTCGAGAGCTTGATGTCAAACTTCTCAAAGCCAAGGTCTTTGTAGACCGAGGAGAGAAGCGCGATGAAGCCTGCACATTCCGCCTCGATCTGGTCTTCGGTGCAGAAGATATGCGCATCGTCCTGGGTAAAGCCGCGCACGCGCATGAGGCCATGCATGGAGCCTGAGGATTCATAGCGGTGGCAGGAGCCGAATTCGGCCAGACGCAAGGGCAGGTCGCGGTAGGATTTCAGGCCCTGATTGAACACCTGCACATGGCAGGGGCAGTTCATCGGTTTCAGCGCATTGATGCGCTTTTCGCGGGCCCCTTCCTCGTCCACCTCGACGATGAACATGTTCTCGCGGTAGGCCTCCCAATGGCCTGATTTTTCCCACAGGATGCGGTCAACCACTTGGGGCGTCTTGATTTCCTTGTAGCCTGCGGTGCGCAACCGGCCGCGCATGTAATCTTCCAGCTGACGATAGATCGTCCAGCCATTGGGGTGCCAGAACACCATGCCCGGCGCTTCGTCTTGGATGTGGAACAGCTCCATCTCGCGGCCAAGCTTGCGGTGGTCGCGCTTGGCGGCCTCTTCCAGCATGGTCATATGGGCCTTGAGGTCATCGCGGTTCTTGAAGGCCAGACCATAGATGCGCTGGAGCATGGGGCGGGAGGCATCGCCCAGCCAATAGGCGCCGGCGACATGGGTCAGCTTGAAGGCATCGGCGGGAACTTGGCCGGTGTGGGCCAGATGCGGGCCGCGGCAGAGGTCTTGCCAGTGCCCATGCCAATACATCCGCAGGTCTTCGCCCTCGGGGATGCGGTTGATGAGTTCGATCTTAAAGGGCTCGCCGCGTTCCTCGTAATAGGCGATGGCGCGGGCGCGGTCCCAGACTTCGGTTTTCACCGGGTCGCGGGCGTTGATGATCTGCTTCATCTTGGCCTCAATCGCGCCCAGATCCTCGGGCGTGAAGGGCTCGGCGCGGTCAAAGTCGTAAAACCAGCCGTAATCACGCACCGGGCCGATGGTGACTTTCACATCGGGCCAGATTTCCTGCACGGCGCGCGCCATGATATGGGCGCAGTCGTGGCGGATGAGTTCCAGCGCCTGCGCGTCATCCTGCATGGTGTGGATGGCGATGGTGGCATCCGACGTGATCGGCCATTGCAGATCGTAATGCGCGCCGTTGACGGTGGCGGAGATCGCCTTTTTGGCAAGGCCCGGGGCGATGGAAAGCGCCACTTCGGCGGCGGTCACGCCGGGCGCATAGTCGCGCTTGTTGCCATCGGGAAAGGTGAGGGAGATTTGGGCCATGGCCTGATCCTCGTCTGTTTGGCGCCTACGAAACGCCCGGTTGCGGGTTATGATGGGCGTGGTGTGCCGCTTTGTCTGGGTGGCGTCAAGGCCGGGTCTGGCCCCTTGGTGGCAAAAAATGGCCGGCTGGGGGCTGGAATGGCAATTTGCGTGGCAAAGCGCACAGTTGCGGGCTGACATGGGGCGGCAGGGCGGCTACACCAAAGCACGGATTGGGGGAGCGATGACGCAGTTTCTGACAACAGAGCAAGGCCGCCGGATTGCCTATCACCAGACCCCCGGACGCGGGCCGGGCGTGGTGTTTCTGGGGGGCTATCGGTCGGATATGACGGGCACCAAGGCGGTGCATCTGCAAGCTTGGGCCGAGGCCGAGGGGCGGGCCTTTCTGCGGTTTGACTATTCGGGGCATGGCCGGTCTTCGGGCGCCTTTGAGGCGGGCGGCATTGGCGATTGGTCGCAAGACGCGATGGCGGTGATCGCGACGCTGACGCAGGGGCCGCAGATTCTGGTCGGCTCGTCCATGGGGGGGTGGATTGCGCTTTTGGTGGCGCGGGCCATGCCGCAGCGGGTGGCCGGGCTGGTGGGCATCGCCGCCGCGCCGGATTTCACCGAAGATCTGATGCGCGCCACCTTTACCGATGCGCAGAAGGTTGCGTTGAAAAATCAGGGGTTTGTGGCGGAACCTTCAGAATATTCGGATCAGCCCAATATCATCACGCAGGCGTTCTTGGACGATGGTGCAAAACATCTGGTGCTGCGCGCGCCTTTGGATTTGCCCTTCCCGGTGCGTCTGTTGCAAGGCACTGCGGATGTGGATGTGCCGCCTGCCGTGGCGCTGCGCCTGATGGAACATGCCCGCTGTGACGATCTGCGGCTGACCTTGGTGAAGGGGGCCGATCACCGCTTTTCCACGCCGGCCTGTTTGGGGCTGATCGTGCAAGCCATTTCGGATATTCTGACGGCGGACTAGGGGCCATAGTGCTTGGGCGCTGCGGTGATTTGATGTTTTTCCATACTATGCGCAGCTCGGCGCTGTCGTGGTTCAAGGGTTATCGGGAATTTTAAGAAAGACATATCAAGATGGTAACTGGCAAAACTCATGCAAGGCCAGCGCAGCTTGTCTTGCAGTTTTACAACAATGATGGGGCGGGCCCTGCCGCGCCATGTGCTGTTATGTGGCCTGTGACGCAGGAGTTGCCCGATGCATGAGCCCTTGGTGATGATCCCCGGCATGATGGCCGATGCGCGGCTGTTTTTGCCGCAGATGGTGCGGCTGGGGGCGGATCGGCAATGTCAGGTCTGTATCGCCGCCAAGGGTGAGACGGTTGAGAAAATGTCCGAGGCGCTGATGGCCGGGTTGCCGCCGAAATTCGCGCTTTTGGGCCATGGGCTGGGCGGCGATGTGGCCTTGGACATCATCCGCCGCGCGCCGGATCGGGTGACGCGGGTGATCTTGATGGCGACCGACCCTTTGTCGGAACCACCCCAAACCGCGGTGGAGCGGGAGACGCGCATGGTCATGGCGCGGGCCGGGCGGTTGGTGGATGCCATGGCACAAGAGCTGCCGCCGCAGGCGGTGGTCGAGAGCCCTTGGCATGAGGAGATCATGGCGCTGGTCAAGGATATGGCGCTGGGCTTGGGCGAGGGGGTGTTCTTGCGCCAGTCGCGCGCGCTGCAACGCCGCCCCGATCAGCAAAAGACCATGCGAAAGGTGCGGCTGCCGGCCTTGGTTTTGGCGGGGCGGCAAGATCCTTTGGTGCCGCTGCGCCGTCAGGAATTCACCGCCACGCTGATGCCCTATGGCCAGTTTTCCATCATTGAAGACGCCGGACATTTGGCCACGCTGGAGCAGCCCGAGGCTGTGACCGAGGCGATAGCGGCCTTTTTGAACGGCCCGATGATGCTGCGCTAAGGCTTATTTGGCCGCCGTCACGGCCTTGAGCTTGGCCTTGGGGGCGGTGTCGGAATTGGCGTCGATGAAGTTCAGCACCAAGGGCCGAATGTTCAAACGCCAGCTTTTGCCCGCGAAGATGCCGTAATGCCCGGCCTCTGGTTCCAGATGCTGGGCCTTTTTGCTGTCGGGCAGGCCCGTCAGCAGCTTGAGCGCGGCCACGCATTGACCGGGGGCCGAGATGTCGTCTTTCTCGCCCTCGACGGTTTTGACCGCGACACGGGTGATCGCGCCGATATCCACCTTCTTGCCCGCCACGGTAAACTCGTTGCGCGCGATTTCGCGGTTTTTGAAGACCCGCTCGACCGTTGAGAGATAAAACTCGGCCGTCATGTCCATCACGGCGAGATATTCATCATAAAAGCGGTTGTGAGCGTCGTGATCGGATGCCTCACCACGGGCCACCCGCAGGATCTGTTCGGAAAACGCCTTGGAATGGCGGTCGGCGTTCATCGACATAAAGCTTTGCAGCTGCAACAGCCCCGGATAGACCAGACGGCCCACGCCTTTGTATTTGAAGCCCACGCGCTGAATGGCGATCTGTTCCAACTGGCCCATGGTGATGCGGCGGCCGAAATCGGTGACATCGGTGGCGGCGGCGTCCGGGTCAATCGGCCCGCCGATCAAGGTCAGGCTGCGCGGCTGGGCGTCGGGGTCTTCACCGGCAAGATAGGCGGTGGCGGCCAAGGTCAGCGGCGCGGGCTGGCAGACGGCGATCACATGGGTGTCAGGCCCCAAGGCGCGCATGAAATCGACGAGGTAAAGCGTGTAATCTTCCACATCGAATTTGCCCACCGACACAGGAATGTCGCGGGCATTGTGCCAATCTGTCACAAAAACATCGGCATCGGGCAGGAGGCTGGCGACAGTAGAGCGCAACAAGGTGGCATAATGGCCCGACATCGGAGCGACCAACAGGATCTTGCGCGCCATCGGTGCGCGGCGGCGCACGAAGAACTGCACCAGATCGCCAAAGGGCTTTTCAACGATGGGTTTGACATCCACCAGATGATCGGTGCCATCCGGACCGGGGATCGAGCGGATGCCCCAATCGGGTTTCACCACCATGCGGGCAAAGGAGCGTTCGGTCACCTCGCCCCAAGCGGCCATCATTTGCAGCATGGGGTTCATCGTGAGCGCAAAGGCCGGATAGCTTGCGATGGCCCGCGCTGAAGCGCCCATCCACGCATTCGTGTTGCGAATGCTTTCCATAAGGTCATAGGTGGCCATATACTTCACGGGCGTCTCCTTGGCCGATGCCACCGCATCCCAAGGAGGGGAGGGCGCAATGCTGCATGGCAGCGAGAATAGGGGGCAACGCTTCACATGACAACCGAAGAATATGATGCAGGCCAAAAACTGGAGCGGATGCAGGAAAACCTGATAAAGGTGGAACGCCTGACCGAACGGCTGATGGCCGCCCTTGCGCGCCAAAAGCAAAAGGATGCCGCCCTGGATGGCCCGTCTTCTGACATTTACATGAAAGCGGCCCAAGCCTATTTGGCCACCATGATGCAAAACCCGGCCAAAGTGTTGGAGCATCAGATCGGCTATTGGGGCAAGACGCTGAAACATTATGTCGAGGCTCAGCAGGCCCTTGCCTCGGGCGAGTTCAAGGCCCCCGCCGACCCCGGCCCGAAAGATCGCCGCTTTTCCAACCCCTTGTGGGACAGCCATCCGGCGTTCAACTATTTGAAACAGCAGTATCTGATCAACGCCGATGCGGTGAAAACCGCCGTCAGCGACATGGAAGGCATCGAGCCGCATGAGCGCCAGCGGGTGGAATATTTTACCCGCCAGATCGTGGACATGCTGGCGCCCACGAATTTTCTGGGCACCAACCCGGATGCTTTGGAAAAGGCGATTGCCACTGATGGCGAAAGTCTGGTGCGCGGGTTGGAAAACCTTGTGGCCGATATCGAGGCCCATGACGGTGAGGTATTGCCCACCTTGTCGGACCCCAACGCCTTTACCTTGGGCCAGAATATCGCGACCACCCCCGGCTCGGTGGTGTTTCGCAACCGGATGCTGGAGCTGATCCAGTTCAAGCCGACGACAGAAACGGTCTATGAAACCCCGCTTTTGATCTTTCCGCCTTGGATCAACAAATACTATGTGATGGACCTGAAGCCGCAGAATTCGTTGATCAAATGGATTGTGGATCAAGGCTTTACGCTGTTCGTGGTGTCTTGGGTCAACCCCGATGCAAGCTATGCCGATGTCTGCATGGATGATTACATCCGCGAGGGCTATTTGACGGCCATGGCCGAGGTCCGCAAGATTTGTGGTGTGAAACAGATCAACGCCGTGGGCTATTGCATTGCGGGCACCACGCTGAGCATGACGGTCGCGCATTTGCAGCGCGCGGGCGATGAGACGGTGAAATCAGCCACGCTGTTTACCACGCTGACCGATTTTTCTGACCCCGGCGAGATGGGTGTGTTTTTGGCCGATGACTTTATCGATGGCATCACCCGGCAGGTGGCCACCGATGGCATCTTGTCGAAACGCTTTATGGGCAAGACCTTTTCCTATCTGCGCTCGAATGACCTGATCTATGGCCCTGCGATCAAAAGCTATATGCTGGGCGAGGCGCCGCCGGCCTTTGATTTGCTGCATTGGAACGGCGATGGCACCAACCTGCCGGGCAAGATGGCGATCGAATATATCCGCGATCTGTGCCAGTTGAACGGCTTTGCCAAGGGTGAGTTTCCGGTGTTCGGCAAGCCGGTGAGGCTGGACGAGATCAAGCTGCCCTTGTGCGCCATTGCCTGTGAGACCGACCATATCGCGCATTGGCGGGGCAGCTTTAATGGCGTGAAGCAGATGGGGTCCACGGACAAGACCTTTATTGTGTCGCAGTCGGGCCATATCGCAGGCATCATCAATCCGCCGTCCAAGGGCAAATATGGCCATTACACATCGGATGCACCGCTGGAAGGGGATCCGGATGACTGGATGAAGGGCGCAACCTTCAACGAAGGCAGCTGGTGGCCGCGGTGGGGGGCTTGGCTGGATGAACGCTCAGGGGGGCAAATTCCGGCCCGCCAGATTGGTGATTCGGGCCATCCTGAACTGTGCCCCGCGCCGGGCACCTATGTGGTGGCCAAGCCAGACGCTTGATTTTTCTGCGCTTTCTTTGGGTGTCTGGTTCTTCCGTAGGTTGTTTCTGCGTTGCAGAAATTTTACTTGCAATGCTGCACCGCAGCATATATATCTTTGTTCAGGAAACGGGCTGTAACCCGGATATTCAGGAGCATAAGAAATGACCAAGACCACGGACTTCACCAAAGTCATGCAGGACATGATGGCTTCGTTCCCGGTTGACGCTTCGGCCTACCAGAACGCTTTCAAAACCCAAGCTGCTTTCGGCGAAAAGCTGGCTTCGGTTGCTTTGGCTGCCGCAGAAAAGTCGACCGAACTGTCGGCCAAATGGGCCAAGGATTCGCTGGCAAAGCTGTCGGAAACCGCCAAAGCCAAGGCTGAGCCGGCTGACTACACCAAAGCCGCAACCGACTTCGCGACCGCTGCTGCTGAAATGGCTGCCGAGAACATGGCTGCTTTCGCAGAAATCGCGAAAAAAGTGCAGATGGACACCGTCGAGCTGATGCTGGCTGCTGGCAAGAACGCTTCGGAAGAAACCACCGCTGCGATGAAAAAAGCCACCGCTGACGTGACCGCTCAGGTCAAAAAAGCTGCTGCGGCTGCAAAGTAATCGGGTCAGACGCCGCGTCTCCTCCCTGACGCGTGCAGACCTCTCGGGCGGGCCTTTGTGCCCGCCCTTTCTTTTTTTCTGCACCTCGCCTAGTGTTCTTCTGCACACGCAAAACCCTGGGGAGGGGTGACCATGGCAGAACCTGCGAAACCGCTGTTGATCAAGCGCTATGCCAGCCGGCGTCTTTATAACACCGAAACCTCGGATTATGTGACATTGGAGGACATTGCAGGTTTTGTGCGCGCGGGCCGCGATGTTCAGATCGTGGATCTGAAAACCGGCGATGACCTGACGCGTCAATATCTTTTGCAGATCGTGGCCGAGCATGAATCCAAAGGCGATTCGGTGCTGCCGACCAATGTGCTGACTGATCTGGTCCGCTCTTACGCCACCAATATGCAGTCGGTCATGCCGCAGTTTCTGGCGGCCAGCTTTGAAATGCTGCGCGATGGCCAATCCAAAATGATGGAAGGCTTTGCCGGGATGAAGCCGCCGATTGCCGGGATGCCGGGGTTTGACGCGCTGCGCAAACAGCAAGAGGCGTTCATGAAAACCATGATGGCGGGGATGCCCGGCGTGTCGGGCATGCCCGGTTGGGGCGGCAGTGGCCCTGCACCCGAGGCCGAGGAACCTGCAAAAGACGCGCCTGAGGATCTGGCCGAGATCAAGCGCCAGCTGGCGGAATTGCAGCAAAAGCTGTCAAAACTTTAAGTGCCGATGACCGATGGGCAGGGGCGGGTCACGCTGTGGGGCATCGAGGTGTTTCTGGCCGTGACCGAAGAGCGCGCCATTTCGGCCGCAGCGCGGCGGCTGGGCGTGTCACCTTCGGCGATTTCGCAGCAATTGACCGGGCTGGAAACCGCCCTTGGGGCGGTGTTGCTGGATCGTTCGGCCCGTCCGATGGTGCTGACACCTGCGGGCGCGATGTTTCGCCGCCATGCCCAGACTATCCTCAATGCCGAGGCCGAGGCGCGCAGCGATTTGGCCATGGCGGATCTGTCGGGGCTGACGACGCTGCGGCTGGGCGTGATCGAGGATTTTGACGCCGAGGTGACGCCGCTTTTGCTGCAAGGGCTGGCGCAAGACCTGAAAGGCTGTCGGTTCCTGTTGGAAACCGGGGCCAGTCACCGGCTGCTGGACCAGTTGGAGGCGCGGGCGCTGGATATGGTGGTGGCGGCTGATCTGGGTAGCGAGGGCACGCATGAGGGCTGGCGCGAGGTGCATCCGGTGATGGCCGAGCCCTTTGTGGCCGTGGCGCCAAAAGGCCGCAATCCGGCGGATTTGCCGCTGATCTTATATACTGCGCGGCATTTGATGGGCCGCCAGATTGCCAGCCATCTGGCGCGGCAGAACCTGAAGCTGACCCATCGGTTTGAACTGGACAGCTACCGCGCGATTTTGGCGATGGTGGCGGGGGGGGCGGGTTGGACGATTCTGACGCCTTTGGCCCTGCATCATTCCAGCCGCTTTCGCGAAGGGGTGGATGTAATGCCCTTGCCCTTTGAACCCTTGGGGCGCAGCCTGGCACTCTCGGCGCGGGCGGGGGTGTTAAAGGATATTCCGGCCCAAGTGGCCGAGCGCACGCGTGCGCTGATCACCTCGCAGGTGGTGGGGCCAGCGTTGCAAGACTGGCCTTGGCTGGGCGATTCTTTGCGTGTTCTTTAGATAAAAAATCGAACCTTTGCGCCTGATTTCGATCGCCGTCAATTGGGGAAAATTGGGCTGTCACATCTCTGTGAGGTTTACGGTAACACACTGTTTTCCCTATGGATTGTTCCAAGCCAATTCCTATGTTCGCGCTCGAAGGCAATGATGCCTTTGCTCGGTGCCGGCATGTCGCTGGCCCGTATTTCTCAGGATGAAAAACGATGAAAAAGTTTGCAATCGCTTTGGCTGCTTCGGCTGTTGCTGCAACCGCTGCTTTCGCTCAGGAAGCTCCGGTCGTGGCTGACGCTGACGCGAACGGCACCTTCTCGCTGGTCGAAGTGCAGGCTGCTTACGCTGCTGCCACCGAAGAGGCTTTCGCCGCCGCTGACACCGACGCTTCGGGCGAACTGTCGGCTGAAGAGCTGGCAGCAGCCGTTGCCGCGAACGCTTTCGCTGGCTAATCTGACCCTTGGTTAGAGGAAAGGCCGTCGCAGTGATGCGACGGCCTTTTTCATGTCTACGCGCTGGCGGGGCGGGTTATTCCAGCTCGATCAGCAGATCTTTGGCGTCGATCTGGCTGCCCGCCTGCACATAAAGCGCCTTGATCGTGGCGTCGCGGTCGGCATGCAGGCCAGTTTCCATCTTCATCGCCTCAATCGTCAAGAGCATGTCGCCCGCCTTGACCTTTTGGCCGACGCTGACGGTCACGCTGGCAATCGCACCGGGCATCGGTGCGCCGATGTGGTTCGGGTTGCCCTCGGCTGCTTTGGGTTTGGCGGCGGTTTTCGCCTTGATCGCGCGGTTCGGCACCCGGATGACGCGGGGCTGGCCGTTCAATTCGAAAAACACCTTCACCTCGCCGTCATCGGTGGTCTCACCCACCGCTTGCAGGCGGATTTCCAGCGTCTTGCCGGGGTCAATCTCGGCGGTGATCTCTTCGCCGGACTGCATGCCATAAAAGAAGGTGCGGGTCGGCAGGGTGCGCACGGGGCCATAAATCCGGTGGCGTCCCATGTAATCAAGGAAGACCTTGGGATACATGAGATAGCCGTTCAGATCCTCATCATCCACCTTGAAGCCATTGAGATCGGTAGACAATTTGGCGCGCACCGCTTCCAGATCGACCGGCGGCACATCGGCGCCGGGGCGGGTGGTCAGCGGGGTTTCGCCTTTCAAAACCTTGGCCTGAATGCCCTTGGGCCAGCCGCCATGGGGTTGGCCAAGATTGCCGCGCAGCATATCCGACACCGAATCGGGGAAGGCCACGTCGACATTGGGATCTTCGACCTGAGCGCGGGTCAGACCTTGGGCCACCATCATCAGCGCCATATCGCCCACCACCTTGGATGAGGGGGTGACTTTGACAATGTCGCCAAACATCTGGTTGGCATCGGCATAGGCCTGGGCCACTTCGGGCCAGCGCTCTTCCAGCCCCAGCGAGCGCGCCTGCGCCTTGAGGTTGGTGAACTGGCCGCCGGGCATTTCGTGCAAGTATACTTCGGAGGCGGGGGCCGCGATGCCGCTTTCAAAGGCGGCATATTGGGCGCGCACATGTTCCCAATAGGTGGAAAGTTCGCGGATCGCCGCAATGTCAAGCCCGGTATCGCGTTCGGTGTGGCGCAGCGCCTCGACGATCGAGCCAAGGCAGGGCTGCGATGTGCCGCCCGAAAACGCATCCATCGCCGCATCGACCGCATCAACCCCGGCATCGCAGGCCGCCAGAATCGTGCCCGCCGCCGCACCCGAGGTGTCATGGGTGTGGAAATGGATGGGAAGGCCCACCTCTTGCTTCAGCGTTTTGACCAAGATCTTGGCCGCGGCAGGCTTCATCAGCCCGGCCATATCTTTCAGGCCCAAGACATGAGATCCGGCGGCCTTCAGCTCTTGGGCGCGGGCGACATAGTATTTCAGGTCATATTTGGCGCGGTTCGGGTCCAGAATATCGCCGGTATAGCAAACGGTGCCTTCCAGCACCTTGTTCGCGTCCAGCACCGCATCCATCGCGACGCGCATGTTTTCCACCCAGTTCAGGCTGTCAAACACCCGGAACACATCCACCCCAGTCGCGGCAGCCTGTTTGACAAAGGCCTGCACCACATTGTCAGGGTAGGTGGTGTAGCCCACGCCATTCGCGCCGCGCAAAAGCATTTGGGTCATCAGGTTCGGCATGGCCGCGCGCAGATCGCGCAGGCGCTGCCACGGGCATTCCTGCAAGAAGCGATAGGCCACGTCAAAGGTCGCCCCGCCCCAGCATTCGACCGAAAAGAGCTGCGGCAGATGGGCGGCATAGGCGGGGGCGGCCTTGATCATGTCGATCGAGCGCATCCGGGTTGCCAAGAGCGACTGGTGCCCGTCGCGCATGGTGGTGTCGGTCATCAGCACCTTTTTCTGCGCGCGCATCCAGTCGGCCACGGCTTGCGGGCCCTTTTGTTCCAATAGGTTGCGCGTGCCCATCGCGGGCTCGACGCGCGGTGCGGGGGCTTTTGGTGCCTTGACCTCGGCCGAGGGTTTGGGGCGGCCTGCGGTTTCGGGATGCCCGTTCACCGTGATGTCGGCGATATAGGTCAGAATCTTGGTCGCCCGGTCGCGCCGCTTTTTAAAGGCGAAGAGGTCGGGCGTGGTGTCGATGAATTTGGTCGTATAGCTGTAATCTAAAAAGGTGGGATGTTTCAGCAGGTTGATGACGAATTCGATGTTCGTCGCCACGCCGCGGATGCGGAATTCGCGCAAGGCGCGGTCCATCCGCGAAATCGCCTTTTCCGGCGTTTGGGCATGGGCGGTGACCTTGACCAACAGGCTGTCATAATAGCGCGTGATGACGCCGCCGGCATAGGCCGTGCCGCCATCCAGCCGGATGCCATTGCCGGTGGCCGAGCGATAGGCGGTCAGGCGGCCATAATCGGGGATGAAGTTGTTGAGCGGGTCTTCGGTGGTGACGCGGCATTGCACGGCATGGCCGTTCAGCTTGACCTCGGCCTGAGAGGCAACGCCGGTGGCCTCGGGCAGAGATTTGCCCTCTTCGATCAGGATTTGCGCCTGCACAATGTCGATGCCGGTCACTTCCTCGGTGACGGTATGTTCCACCTGAACGCGGGGGTTCACCTCGATGAAATAGAATTTGCCGTCGTCCATATCCATCAGGAATTCGACGGTGCCGGCGCATTCATATTCCACATGGGCGCAGATTTTGCGGGCCATTTCACAGACTTCGGCGCGCTGGGCCTCGGTCAGATAGGGGGCGGGGGCGCGCTCAACCACCTTTTGGTTGCGCCGCTGCACGGTGCAGTCGCGTTCCCACAGGTGCCAGACATTGCCTTGCTTGTCGCCCAAGATCTGCACCTCGACATGGCGGGCGCGCTGGATCATCTTTTCAAGATAGCCTTCGCCATTGCCAAAGGCGGCCTCGGCCTCGCGCCGGCCCTCGCGGACCTTCAGCTCCAGCTCGTCTTCGGACAGGATCGGGCGCATGCCCCGCCCGCCGCCGCCCCATGACGCCTTGAGCATCAGGGGATAGCCAACCTCTTTGGCTTGGCGCTTGATGGCCGCCATGTCATCGCCCAGAACTTCGGTGGCGGGAATGACCGGCACGCCCGCCTCGATCGCCACGCGGCGGGCGGAGGCCTTGTCGCCAAGCGCACGCATCGTCTCGGCGCGCGGGCCGATAAAGGTAATGCCCGCCTGATCGCAAGCCTCAACGAAATCGGGATTTTCCGACAAAAGCCCATAGCCGGGGTGAATGGCATCCGCCCCGGCCATCTTGGCCACGCGGATGATTTCCGGGATGGACAGATAGGCCCCCACCGGCGACAGGCCCTGACCGATCAGATAAGCCTCATCGGCCTTGAAACGGTGGAGCGACAGCTTGTCTTCCTCGGCATAGACCGCGACGGTTTTCTTGCCCATCTCATTTGCGGCGCGCATGATGCGAATGGCGATTTCGCCGCGATTGGCGATCAGGATTTTCTTGAATTCGGGCATTAACTGTCCTCCGGACGCGGGGATGCGATTGGCGGGCAGCTTAGGCATGCTGCATCGCAGCACAAGGGCGGAAAGCGACGTCTTGCAAAGTTTTGCGAAATATTCAGCCTGACTTTGCAGCTGCAAAGTTCAGCTTGATAAAGCGGCGCTTGACGGGGGGAATCGCCTCGGGGTCGTCATCGGGCAGGGCATTGGCCGTGGACTGCCGTTCAAACAGCCAAGGACATTCCTCTTCGATCCGCGCCAACAGGACGGGGTGGCCGTAGTAAATAAAGCTCCACATGATGCGGGTGCCGTGGCGATCCTCTAGCACCCAATGGCGGCCTTGTTCATGGCGGGCATGTTCAAGGTCTTCCCAAAACATTTTGCGGCGTTTGGGGCCAAAAGGTGGAGGCAAAAGCAGGGTGGGGCCTTCGATGCCATCTTCGTCCCATGTGATGTCATAAAAGGGAAAGAAGGCGGTGATCATCATGGCCGTCATTGCCAATGCGGCGATGGCCACCGCCACAACCGCCACCCCACCGATTCCGAGTGTCGCGGCAAAGATCGCGGCCCCAGCCAAGGCGATGCCGACAAGGCAGATCACCGCCAAAAGCGCGCGATTGGGCGCGATGCGGCCTGTTTCCCCCTCGGCATCGGTGACAATGGCAGGGCGGCGCGTCATGACATGGCGCAGCACGGCCAGAAGGCCGATAAAGACCGCAAAGGCGATGATGATCCGGTCCATAGGCAGGTCGAGCATGGCAGTGCCCCTTAAGGTTCCCGCCCACCTTAGGGGTGGAAACGGGCAGGATTTTGACCCAATCCGCGCTTTCCCGCGGTATTGGCACGTTTTCATCGGTATTTTGCGAACATTACAAGAACAGTTCTTTAAATCCCGTAAACAGCCGTCTATGCTGGCCGGATGAATGGATGGGATGAAAGCGAGGCCTTCGAGGCCGCGGTGCCTTTGTCGCAGCGTGCCATGGCGGCGCGTCCTGCGCCCTATCTGGATGATCTGAACCCCGCGCAACGCGCGGCGGTCGAGGCGTTGGATGGTCCGGTCTTGATGCTGGCCGGTGCTGGCACCGGCAAGACCAAGGCGCTGACGGCGCGCATCGTGCATCTGCTCAATATGAACCGCGCGCGCCCGAATGAGATTTTGGCCGTGACCTTCACCAACAAGGCCGCGCGCGAAATGCGGTTGCGGGTGGGCCGGATGCTGGGCGATGTGGCCGAGGGCATGGCCTGGATGGGCACGTTCCATTCCTTGTCGGTGAAAATCCTGCGGCGGCATGCGGAACTGGTGGGGTTGAAATCGAACTTCACCATTCTGGACACCGACGATCAGTTGCGCCTGCTCAAGCAGTTGATTTCCGCCGCCAATATCGACGAAAAGCGCTGGCCCGCGCGGCTGTTGGCTGGGATCATCGACGGCTGGAAGAACCGCGCGCTGACGCCCGACCGGGTGCCTTCGTCCGAGGCTTCGGCCTTCAACAACCGCGGGACCGAGCTTTATGAGCAGTATCAAGAGCGGTTGCGCACGCTGAACGCCACCGATTTCGGCGACCTTCTGTTGCATTGCGTGGTGATTTTCCAGAAATTCCCCGATGTGCTGGAGCAGTATCAGCGCTGGTTCCGCTATATTCTGGTGGACGAGTATCAAGATACCAACATCTGCCAATACCTTTGGCTGCGGCTTTTGGCGCAGGCCCACAAGAACATCTGCTGCGTTGGCGATGATGATCAGTCGATCTATGGCTGGCGGGGGGCCGAGGTGGGCAATATCCTGCGGTTTGAAAAGGATTTTCCGGGCGCTGTGGTGGTGCGGCTGGAGCAGAATTACCGATCCACCCCGCATATTCTGGCCGCCGCCTCTGCTGTGATTGCCCGCAATGAGGGGCGGTTGGGCAAGACGCTTTGGACCGAGGAGCAGGCGGGCGAGAAGGTGCGGCTCATCGGCCATTGGGACGGTGAGGAAGAGGCGCGCTGGGTGGGCGAGGAGATCGAGGGGTTGCAGCGGGGCAGGGGGCATCGTGACCCGGTTTCGCTAGATCATATGGCGATTCTCGTCCGTGCCAGCCACCAGATGCGGGCCTTCGAGGACCGGTTTCTGACCATCGGCTTGCCCTATCGCGTGATCGGCGGCCCGCGGTTCTATGAGCGGCAAGAAATCCGCGATGCGATGGCCTATTTCCGGCTGGCCGTCTCGCCCGCCGATGATCTGGCCTTTGAGCGGGTGGTGAACACCCCCAAGCGCGGGCTGGGCGACAAGGCGGTGCAGTCGATCCAGATCGAGGCGCGCCAGATCGGCATGAACCTGCTGGAAGGCGCGCGGTCGCTTTTGGCCAAGGGGGGGATTGGTGGCAAGGGCGCGGCGCAGTTGCGCGGCTTTGTCGAGGGGGTGGACCGCTGGCATGCCGCCGTGCGGGACGCCCGGCCCGTTTTGCCCGAGGATATACTGGTTGAACCCCTGTTGCCTGACACAGCCCCCGCCCATGCCGATGGCCATGTGCGGCTGGCCGAGGTGATTTTGGAGGAGTCCGGCTATATCTCGATGTGGCAGAACGACAAGACGCCCGAGGCGCCGGGGCGGCTGGAGAACCTGAAGGAACTGGTGAAGGCGCTGGAGCAGTTTGACAGCCTGCAAGGCTTTCTCGAACACGTCTCGCTGATCATGGACAATGAGCAGGGCGAGGCCGAGGAAAAGGTCACCATCATGACGCTGCACGCCGCCAAGGGGCTGGAGTTTCCGGTGGTGTTCCTGCCCGGCTGGGAAGAGGGGCTGTTCCCCAGCCAGCGCAGCATGGATGAAAGCGGCAAGAAGGGTCTCGAGGAAGAGCGCCGTCTGGCCTATGTCGGCATCACCCGCGCCGAGGAGCTGTGCACGATTTCCTTTGCCTCGAACCGCCGGGTTTATGGCCAGTGGCAAAGCCAGTTGCCCAGCCGGTTCATTGACGAGTTGCCGCCCGCCCATGTCGATGTGCTGACGCCCCCCGGGTTGATGGGCGGCGGCTATGGCGCGGCGGCGGGCTATGGGTTTTCGTCCAATCTGGAAGAGCGGGTGACCAAGGCCGATGTCTACAACTCGCCCGGCTGGCGGCGGCTGCAAGAGCGCAGCGCCCAGCGCCCCATGGCCCAGCCGGCCGAGGCGCGTCATATGACCATCGACGCCACCGCCACCAGTGCCTATGTCACCGGCGAGCGGGTGTTCCACCAGAAATTCGGCTATGGCGAGATCGTCGCCATCGAGGGCGACAAGCTGGACATTGAATTTGACCATGCCGGTCTGAAAAAGATCGTCGCGCGCTGGGTGGTTCCGGCGCATCAGGTGGATGATGTGCCGTTTTGATCAAATGCTAACAGACATCTTCGGCATTTCTTAAAGATCTGCGGCTAGGGTTTTGGGGGAATCATCAACCCCGGACGGTCTATGCACGGCTTGGTCAACCGCTCGCTTCAAGGTTTTTTGCGCGACACCTATGGCGTGGCGATCTGGGGCAATGTGGCGCGTAAGGCTCGGCTGGGCTTTGACGGGTTTGAACCGATGATGTCCTATGAACCCGCGATGACCGAGGCGGTCATAGCCGCCGCCGCGCAGATCCTGAAACGCTCGCGCGACAGTGTGCTTGAGGATTTGGGCACCTATCTTGTCTCACATCCCAACACCGAAGCGCTGCGCAGGTTGTTGCGCTTTGGTGGCGAAAGCTTTGATGATTTCATCCATTCCTTGGAAGATTTGCCCGAACGCGCGCGGCTTGCGCTGCCCGAACTGATCTTGCCCGGCCTTGAGCTGAGGGAATATGGCGCGGGTTGTTATCGGCTGCATGTGACTGCGCCCATCGAAGGTGCGGGGCATGTGATGATGGGGCTTTTGCGGGCGATGGCGGATGATTACGGCGCGCTCGTGCTGTTGGACCCGCTGGAACCGGAGGAGGGTGCCGAGGTGCTGGCGATCCAACTTTTGGACCAGCGCCATTCCTCGGGCCGTCAGTTTGATCTGGTGGGGGGGCAGCGGCCATGACCATGGCGGCCCGTGTGCCCCAGCACGCCCTAACTTTGGACGGTGCGGCGCTGGACCGGCTGATGCCGATGCATTTGTGGCTGGATGGCCAGGGCATCATCACCTCGGTTGGGCCGACGCTGCGCAAACTGCTGCCCGAGGGCGGCGGCTTGGGCCAAGTGGTGTCGACGGTGTTCGCGCTGCGCCGGCCCGGCGGGCCTGCAACCCTTGCGCAATTGCGCGCGCGCGGCCGGTCGCGGTTGCATCTGGCCTTGAACAGCGATCCGACATTGGTGCTGCGCGGTCTGGCGCAGCCAACCTTGGGGGATGGGCTGTTGGTGAACCTGTCCTTTGGCATCTGGGTGACCGAGGCGGTGCGACGTTATGGCCTGACGGTTGCCGATTTTGCCGCAACCGATCTGACGGTTGAAATGCTGTATCTGGTCGAGGCGAAATCCGCCGTGATGGATGAATTGCGCAGTCTGAACCTGCGGCTGCACGGCGCCAAAGCGGCGGCCGAGGAGCAAGCCCTGTCAGATACGCTGACGGGGTTGCGCAACCGCCGCGCGCTGGAGTTGCGGTTGCAAAGCCTGCTGCAAAATGGCCAAAACTTTGGGCTGATGCATCTGGATTTGGATTATTTCAAACAGGTCAATGACAGTTTCGGCCATGCCGCCGGAGATGCGGTTTTGCGGCGTGTTGCAACGATCTTGGGGGAAGAAACCCGCGCCACCGATCTGGTTGCGCGGGTGGGCGGGGATGAGTTTGTGCTGGTTTTCCCCGATTTGGCCGACAGCGCCCGTCTTGCCCAGATCGGCCACCGAATTATCGAAAGGCTGGTGGAACCAATTGATTTCGAAGGTCAAAGCTGCCGAATTTCGGCCTCGATCGGCATGACGTTTTCAACGCTTTATTCCCAACCTTTGATTGAGACGCTTCATGCCGATGCGGATGAGGCGCTTTATCAGTCCAAGCGCGGCGGGCGCGGGCGGTTGACGATGCACGGGGCAGATGCCGCGCGTCACGGGGCGACACCATGATCGCCGTTTTGGCGCTCTGGCGGTGTTTGCGGGCGGGGCTTTGGGCGGGGCTTTGGGGGTGCGGAAATCTTTCCTCGGTCCGCCGAAGTCCTTTATGCCATCGCATCCTTGCAACCCGCTTCGGCCCTTCGCGTCACACAAGCGCGGCCAATGCCCATGGCCCCCCGGTGACAATGGCGGTTTTTCCACACAGCCCCTTCATGGCAAGCGCCGTTGCGCTGAAATGTCAGATTGGGGGGTTAGGCGGTCAGCCGTCCTTCGGTGGAAATTTCGGGAATTTCAGTGCGTTCGGCTTCGGTCGCCCCACAAAGCAGATCGACCGCCCGGTCAGCCGCATCATGGAAGGGTTCCAGCACCAGATTTGCACCCGATCCGAACAGAAGCTCTGTCTCTGCCGCACCATGAGAGGCCGCGGCAATCTGGCCCGAAAAGCCAGAGGCGCGGGCCAGTTGAAACAGCGTCCGGCGCGCATCTTCGTGGCTAAGACCCGTGGGATGGATCGGAACGGTCGAGACCAGCCACTTGACGCCCCGCAGCGGCAGTTCCGCCACAAACTCGGGGTCTGTGGCATCGCCAAACTCAGCCTCCAGCCCAAGTTCGCGCCAGCGCGCAACGGCCAGCGGGTTGAAATCGACGCCCAGCACGGCAATGCCGCGTTTTTTCAGCCGCAGGCCAATGGCCGTTCCAAATCGTCCCAAGCCAAAGAGGATGACGGAAAAGGATTGATCGCGATGCGCGCCAGCCTCGGTCGGCTCGCGCGGGGTGCCTTTGCGTTCGAAAATGCCAAGAACGGGTTCAAACAGCGCGAAAATCTGATGCGAATAGCTGATCATATAGGTTGAGACCGCGATGGTCACGAGCCCAACCATGGTTACCAGCCCCAGGGCATCATCGGCCACATGGCCAAGGCTGACGCCCATGGCGATGAAGATCAGGGAAAACTCGCTGATCTGCGCCACGGTAAGGCCGGCAAGGAAACCCGTGCGCTTGCGGTATCCCATTGCGCCCATAATGGCCAAGACGATCAACGGGTTGCCGATCAGCACAAAGGCCGAAAAGATCACGGCACCCGCGACATGCGCGCCCAAAAGCGACAGATCCAGCGTGGCGCCAAGTGCGATGAAGAAAAACAACAAAAGAAAGTCACGCAACGGGGCCAGTCGGGCGGCAATCGTCTCGCGGTAGGCCGTCGAGGCGAGTGCGACACCCGCCATCAGGCCGCCCACCTCTTTGCCCAAACCCACCGTGTCGCCAACAGCGGCAAAAAGGGCTGCAAGCGCTATGGCAAAGATCACCAAAAGCTCTGGCGCCTGCGCCAGCCGTTCGGTCAGCGGATTGGCGGCATAGCGCACAAATAGCACCACCGCCGCCACCATGGCCACGCCCGCCACAAGCACCGTCAGCACCGATCCACCGCCATGCCCGGCCTCGGCCGAACCGATCCCAATGGCCGACAGCACGATCATCGCCAGCACGACCACCAGATCCTGAACGATCAAAAAGCCCAAGGCGATTTGACCATGCAGCGCGTCGATCTCGCGTTTGTCGGACAACAGTTTCACGATGATGATCGTGGACGAAAAGGTCAGCGCCACCGCGACATAAAGGCTGGTGATATGGTCAAGACCAAGGCCAAGCCCGATCAGATAACCAAAAAATGCTGTAAAGGCGACTTGGCCCAAGCCCGTTAGAACCGACACCGCCCCAAGCGAGCGGATCAGCTTTACGTCCAGCTTGATCCCCACCAAAAACAGCAAAACCGCGATGCCAAGTTCCGAGAGCAGATCAATCTGCGCATCCGAATGCACCACATCCAACGCCGATGGCCCGGCCAGAAGCCCAACCGCGATAAAGCTGACGATCAGCGGTTGGCGCAGCAAGGTGCCGACAAGCCCAATTCCGGCCGCCATGACCAATAAGATCGCCACTTCGGCAAAGGATGTCATCGCAAATGTCATATTTTGGTCCTCTGCCCGGAGTCTTGGGCGCTGCGGGGGGTGTTTTGGTGGCGTTCCAGAAACTGCTCTAGATCGGTGGTGGCAATGCGCCATCCTTTGCCGATGTCGATGGCGCGCAGTTCGGACTGTTTGATCCAGTGCCGCACGGTGGCCTCGGCAACCTTCAGGCGATCGGCGACGTCCCTGACGGTTAGGTAGATGTCTTCCGGCATCGTATGGCGACCTTGATGGTGGTTTGTCGCAGTATAGCGCTGTTTGTGATGGTTTGATTGACCTTGATCAAATCTGCGGCCACATCCGCCAAAAGGCTGCGTTGGCCCCGACAAACCGCTCTGGGAGCCGGGGTTTTGGAGTGTGACGGGTCCGGTCGGTGGGCGCTGCGGTGTCAAAGTTCCAGCGCGGTAAGGTCAACGCCGCGCTGCTCGGCGCTTTGCACCACCGCGGCGCGCAGCTTTTGGTTGCGCTTGAGAAGGCGGCGAAAGCGCGCCTCGTCCAAGACCAAAAGCGTGGTGTGGCTGATGGCGACCACCTGTGTTTTCAACGCCTGACGGCTGAGGATTGAGAGTTGGCCAAACATTTCGCCCCGACCAAGCCGAAGTTTTTGGCCCGCCGTGGTTAATTCCACAGCACCCGAGGCGATGAAACAGACCTCGCGCGGCATCTCGCCCTTGCGTCTGAGCACATCGCCAGCTTGCACATAGCGGGTCCGCAAGACGCGGGCGAGTTGCTTGCGGCTTTCGTTATCCATCCCCGTGAACAGCGGAAACTGACGCACCAACTCGGTTTTTTGCACCGCAAGATCCAGCGGTGGCCGCACCTCCAGCGCGCGGCTTTTGAGGGCCAGTTCCTGTTTCAACGTGGTATGCAATTCCTTGCCGATGATCCCGTCGGCAAAGAGCACCTCATATTCCCGTTCTTCCAAGCGCAGCGCGATGCGGCGCAGATAGCGCCGTTCGATCTGTTCGGCATATCCGGGATATTGCAGCCGCAATCCGGCAAGTGCGGCTTGAATCTCCTCCTCGCGCCGGCGCACCAATTCGTGCAGCAGGTCTGACACGCGGCGGCCATGGATGCGGCGGATCTTGGTGTCAATGTAAGGGTGCAGATCGCGCAGGATCAGCCGAAGGTTCAAAAGGATTTCGAACCGGTCGGCTGTCAGGCTGGCCAAGAGCCCAGACAGGCGCATGCGGTTGTGCAAAAGGTTCGCAAGGCGATATTCCCGTCCTTGTGCCAAGCTTAGCCGTCCGGCCGCGCGATATTCTTCGCGCCCGCCGATGCGCGTGCGTTCGATCAGACGGTCCGCATCCGACAACATCTGTTCGGCCAGCCGCGTCGAAATCAGTTTTTCACGAAAGGCATCAAGGATCAGATCGCGCTCGCGCCCCGCAAGCGCCACCAGCCCCAGCGTGATCCGGTCGCGATCTAGGATGTCATCGGCCACTTCTGCCCGTTGCAGGGCGTCATCCAGCCGTTCGGCAAAGCGCTTGGCCTCGGATCGGACGATATCATGGGTCAGATCATGGTTTTTGGCGGTTTGGGCCACCTCTTCGCGCACGTTTTGCAGCGCCACCGCGATAACCTGATTGGACAAAGCTCGGTCGATCGGAGCCAGTTTGTCCAGCCCAAGATAGGAAATCACGCGCCGCAGCGTCGTTCCCTGCACCAAAAGGGTGAAGAGGGTAAAACCCGTGGCCAAAATCCCGACATCGCGTTTAACATCCACGGGCACGCGAAAATTCTCGGACACGGCCAGCGCAAGCGCCAAAGTGACCGCACCGCGCAAGCCCCCCCACATGATGGCCACCCGATAGGGGCGATCGACCCGTGGCGACAGCCGCAGCGCGGTCAGCATGGGCAAGACAGCATAGAGCATGAACAACCGTGCCGCCGTTGCGGCCACAACAACAACGGCGATCAAAAACAGATCGTAAAGCCGGACATCGGCCAAAAGCCTTGGCACCAAAAAGGCCGCCAAGAGAAAGATCAACGCCCCGGCCCAATGCGCCAGCACATCCCAGACTTCGCGCAGATTGGTCCAATTGGTGGGCGTCATGCGCCCTGGCCCCAGATAATTCAGCGTCATCCCGGCCATCACCACCGCGATCACCCCCGATACGCCAAGCACCTGATCGGCGATGATATAGGTGACATAGGGCAGCGCCACGCTGAGCGAAATCTGCGCCAAGGGAAAGCGGCCAAGCCAAGACAGAACGCCCAAGCACAGCCGCCCCAAAAACCAGCCAATCGCCACGCCGCCGAAAATGAGTGTGGGAAATCCGACCAGCGCATCTTGCCATGTCGGGTTGGGTACGCCCAGCATGACAAAGGTTAAAAAGAAGCCAAAAAGCGCGATTGCCGCGGCGTCGTTCAAAAGGCTTTCGCCCTCGACAATGCGCGTCAGGCGTTGTGGGGCCGCGATATTTCGGAAAATCGAGACCACGGCCGAGGGGTCAGTGGTGGCCACAATCGAGCCAAGCATCAAACAGGCCACCAGCGGTAGGGTTGTAAAGGGTTGCAGCGCAAGGCCAATGGCAAAGGTTGCCAAGACCACCGCCATCACAGCCATGACAAGGATCGGCACCCAGTCTTCGGCCATCCGACGCAGGTTAAGGCCAAGTGCGACCTGAAACAGCAGCGTTGGCAAGAGCACATACAAAAACACATTCGCGCGGATGCGAAATTCAAAGATCTCAACCGCAGGGGCCAGCTCGGACAGGGACGGGCCCTGTGGGATCAGATAGGCCCCCAAACTGCCGATCAGCGTTCCGATAAGCGCAAGCACCACCGTATAGGGCAGCCGCAGCCAGTCGGCCAAAGGCTCGCTAAGGCTGATCACAACGAACAGCAGGGCGACTATGCCGACAAGGGTAACAACATCCATATTTTGACCAAAGGCAACATCTGTTGCGGTGGCGTGGCGGTAGATCGAAAAACGTCCAAGGCTTGCAGGGGCTTAAACCGGCGCAGCTCTCGCGAGCTTGGCCCTTTTTCGCATTTCAAACACAGGATAAAATGGCATGCAAACAGATGTCAGCCGGGCAGGCGGCCTCTGCCTTGGTCAAAGTCCAGCAAAAGGACCCAAGCGCAAGTGCCGCGCCACCGCCCCAAGCCCGCAGGACGGGCGGTTTTGGGCCGGTTATCTGGGGTAAGGTGGCAGCCCGTAGGACTACAATTTCACATTCCACGCATGTCTGAGAAGTTCCATAAAACCCTTGTATATATGGTGTTTATCTGCGTATTTTTCCGCATAGATCTGCTGAATTCTAGGCTGTTCTAGAATTAAATGGGGGAATAAATGGGGGCAATAAAGTGACAGAAAACCTGACCAGAAGGCCCGCAAAAGCCCTCACCGCACAGGCGGTGCGTAATGCGACTGAGCCCGGAAAGTACTTTGACGGTCACGGACTGTTTCTCAAGGTCAATGAGCGCGGCGGTAAATCCTGGGTGCAGCGCATCGTCATTCGAGGGAAGCGCCGGGAGCTGGGGCTCGGGAGTGCTCAGCTTGTGAGCCTGGCGGAGGCGCGGGAGGCGGCGCTCCAAAACCGTAAATTCGCGCGAGCAGGGGGTGACCCGCTGACGACCAAACGCGAAGCTGCGCACGCGCTGACCTTTGAGCAGGCGGCTTGTTGATTTTCACCCAGAACTGAGCCGGTTAGGCGCATAATTTTCACTGAGAACTGAGCCATGTGAACCTTTCCCCGAAGCTG
Source organism: Tabrizicola sp. (assembly GCA_965284335.1). Lineage (GTDB taxonomy): Bacteria > Pseudomonadota > Alphaproteobacteria > Rhodobacterales > Rhodobacteraceae > Tabrizicola_A. The sequence continues at coordinate 518,180 of OZ260076.1, forward strand.
TGAGCGGCGGGGGCAACGGAGTGATCCACATGGGACTATTGAACATCATTCGTCGGATGCATAAGCGGCAGAAGCTTTCGATCCGCGAGATTGCGCGGTTGACTGGCGTGTCGCGGAATACTGTGACCAAGCATCTGGCGGCGAACACGATCGAGCCAAAGTTCGCGACGCCGGAACGTCCAAGCAAGCTTGATCCCTTTGCCGATAAGCTTGCAGGCTGGCTCAAGACCGAAGCCGGGAAGTCGCGCAAGCAGCGGCGGACCATGAAGCAGTTGCACGCCGATCTCGTAGCGCTTGGCTTCACGGGTTCATATGCCCGGGTGGCGGCTTTTGCGCGCAGGTGGCGGTCAGATCGGCAGCGCGAACAGCAGACGACAGGGCGCGGAACCTTTGTGCCGCTGCATTTTGATCCCGGCGATGCCTTCCAGTTTGACTGGAGCGAGGATTTTGCAGTTCTGGGTGGCGAGCGCACCAAGCTGCAGATGGCGCATATCAAGCTGTCGCACAGCCGGGCCTTTTTGCTGCGGGCCTATCCACTGCAGACGCATGAGATGCTGTTTGATGCCCATTGGCACGCGTTCCGGGTCTTCGGTGGTGTGCCTGCGCGAGGCATTTACGATAACATGAAGACGGCGGTGGATCGTGTCGGCCGTGGCAAGGAGCGCCAGATCAACATGCGCTTTCTCGCCATGACGAACCACTACGTCTATGAGCCCCAGTTTTGTAATCCCGCCGCCGGTTGGGAGAAAGGGCAAGTCGAGAAGAACGTTCGAGATTCTCGGCACCAGATGTTGCAAGGCATGCCGGACTTTCCCGACCTTGCCGCGCTGAATGCCTGGCTGGAAGAGCGCTGCCTCGAACTGTGGCGGGAGACCCCGCATGGCAAACAGCCCGGCACGATTGCCGATGTCTGGGCCGAAGAGCAGGCGGCCCTGATGCCGCTGCCCGTCGCGTTTGACGGCTTTGTGGAACTGAGCAAACGCGTCTCGCCCACGTGCCTGATTAGTTTTGAGCGCAATCGCTACAGTGTCCCGGCATCATTTGCGAACCGCCCCGTCAGCATGCGGATCTATCCTGATCGTTTGGTGGTGGCGGCCGAGGGCAACATCCTGTGCGAACATGCCCGCGTGATCCAACGCAACCACACGCTGCCATCAAGGACAATCTACGACTGGCGACATTATCTGGCCGTTGTTCAGCGCAAGCCAGGGGCGCTTCGCAACGGCGCGCCTTTTGTGGAATTACCATCTGCGTTCAGACAGTTGCAGGGCCATATGCTGCGCAAGCCCGGTGGCGATCGTGAGATGGTCGATATCCTTGCCCTCGTTCTGCAGCATGACGAACAGGCCGTGCTGACCGCCGTGGAGCTGGCACTGACCGAGGGCGTGCCGACCAAGACCCATGTCCTGAACCTGCTGCACCGGCTGGTCGACGGCAAAGTGATCGGTGGGCCCCCGCTGGACACGCCGCAAGCGCTGGCTCTGCACCGTGAACCCAAGGCCAATGTCGCACGTTACGACGGCCTGCGCGCCGAGATCACCGGAGGCCGTCATGCGTCATGATCCAGCCGCCGGCGCCGTGGTCATCATGCTGCGCAGCCTCAAAATGTATGGCATGGCCCAAGCCGTGACCGATCTGATCGAGCAGGGCGCACCGGCCTTTGAAGCCACCATCCCGATGCTGTCGCAACTCCTCAAAGCCGAATTGGCGGAGCGTGAAGTCAGATCGATTGCCTATCACATGAAGTCCGCACGGTTCCCGGCCTACAAGGACCTGACAGGCTTCGACTTTGCCGCCAGCGAGATCAACGAAGCCACCGTGCGGACACTGCACCGCTGCGAGTTCATGGAGAGTGCCCAGAACGTGGTCCTGATCGGTGGTCCAGGAACCGGCAAAACCCATGTTGCCACCGCCCTCGGCATCCAGGCCATCGAACATCACCGCAGGAAGGTTCGCTTCTTCTCCACCATCGAACTGGTCAACGCCCTTGAACAGGAAAAAGCCAAGGGAAAGGCCGGGCAAATCGCCGAAGGCCTGACCAAGCTCGACCTCGTGATCCTGGATGAACTTGGCTATCTGCCCTTCAGTGCATCGGGCGGGGCCCTGCTGTTCCACCTCTTGAGCAAGCTCTACGAACGCACCAGCGTCGTCATAACCACGAACCTTAGCTTCAGCGAATGGGCCACGGTCTTCGGCGACGCAAAGATGACCACCGCGCTGCTCGACCGCCTCACCCACCGCTGCCACATCCTTGAAACCGGAAACGACAGCTTCCGCTTCAAGGCAAGCTCAGCCGCCGCAGCCCGAAAAAAGAAGGAGACAAACCCGCACTTGACCCCGGCATGAACCGAAATCCATAATCAGAGGTGGCTCACTTCTCGGTGAAAAAACCGGCTCAGTTCTGGGTGAAAATCAACAGCCCCGGTCACAATGGGCCGGGGCGCTTGTCTTTTTTAACGCACCAATCGTGCCCCTCCGCGCGCCCCTTTAGAGTGATTGCCGAAGTACCAGACGCGATGATTGCCCTGACTAATGAGGGGGCTGCTATGATCTGTGCCACGCATGAAATGGGCTTCGCAAGCGAGGTTAGTGGCCACTTCGGACTTATGACGCTGTTTTGGTCGGAACCGCACCAACGGTGCGATCAACCTGTTCCGCCCAAGCCTCCCCCGCTAGAAAACACAGATCGTAAAGGCTCACCCCCAGGGCCTCGCGCCCGCAGGTCAGTCGCTTCAGTACCTCCGGCGCAAGATAGGCCAACCGCAGCTGTCGGCTGACATGCCGTTCCGCCAGCCCGACCGCCTCGGCCAGTTCCTGGATCGTGGCGAACTCTCCTGCATCCATGCGCCGCCGCCACCCCCATGCCCGGCCGATGGCCCGCAGGATGTGCGGATCCTGCGCGTGATCCTCGCTCGGTCGATAGTCGGCGGGCGGAAGGATCTTCGGCCGTCCGTTCTTCTGGCGAACTTTCAGAGGGATCAGTACGCGGATCGTATCGTCGGGCTTTGTCATTCTGCAGCCTCCAGCCTGCGGGGCGCGACCAGTTCGCGGACGACCCCCGCAATTCCTTCTCTGCGAATGTCGACCTCTAGCCCGGCGGCAGTGACCGTGACGCGCCGCACCAGCAACTGGATGATACGCGCTTGCTCGGCTGGGAAGAGTTGCGACCAGAGGGTAGTGAACTCGTGCAGAGCGGCAATGGCATCCGCCTCCGATGTCCCGCCGCTACCGCGTTTCAGCGCTGCCAACACCTGCGTAACGACCTCGGGCGTTTGCAGGATGCGGCGAACTTCGGTCACGACAGCATCCTCCACCATTCCGGCGGCGAGCCGCATGGGCGCGGTTTCCTCGGCAGTCTCACGGTTTCGTATCACGTCCATGCAGACATAGTAGCGATAAAGCTTGCCTCCCTTCTTCGTGCTGGTCGGCGTCATTGCCGCACCATTTTCGCCGAAGATCAGACCCTTCAGTAGCGCAGGGGTTTGCGCACGGCTTTTGTTGGCCCGCTTTCGGGGGCTTTCTTGCAGGATGGCATGCACGCGTTCCCAAAGGTCTGCGTCAATAATGGCGTCATGCTCTCCGGGGTAAGCCTTACCCTTGTGCAGAGCCTCGCCACGGTAGACGCGATTGTTCAGAAGCCGGTACAGATAGCCCTTGTCTATCAGGGTGCCCTGCTTGCTGCGGAACCCGTCACGGCGCAGTTCCCGCGCCAGCACCGTGGCGGAGCCAACCTCCACAAAGCGATCAAAGATCCGCCGCACCGAGCAAGCGTCCCGTTCGTTTACAACCAGTTTGCGGTACCGCACATCATAGCCAAGGGGCACATAGCCTCCCATCCACATGCCTTTCATGCGCGAGGCCTTCACCTTGTCGCGAATGCGCTCGGCAGTGACCTTACGTTCGAATTGTGCAAAACTGAGCAGAATATTCAGGGTCAATCGGCCCATGGATGTTGTATTATTGAAGCTCTGCGTGACCGAGACGAAGGTAACCCCGTTGCGGTCAAAGACCTCCACCAGCTTAGAAAAGTCCATCAGAGAGCGCGAGAGACGGTCTATCTTGTAGACGACGACCACATCCACCAACCCGTCTTCAATGTCGGCCAGCAACTGCTTCAGCCCTGGGCGCTCAAACGTGCCACCTGAGATGCCGCCATCGTCATATTGATCGCGAACCAGTGCCCAGCCTTCAGACTTCTGGCTGGCGATATAGGCCTCGCAGGCTTCCCGCTGGGCGTGCAGGCTGTTGAACTCCTGCTCGAGACCTTCCTCGCTCGACTTGCGGGTGTAGATGGCGCAGCGCAGGCGGCGAGCGGGGCGGTTGGCATTGTCCATCATAGATCCTCCCGCTTGCGTTCGCGCAGCCCAAAGAAGCGATAGCCATTCCAGCGGGTGCCGCTGATTTCGCGGGCGACTGCGGAGAGCGACTTGAACTTTCGGCCCTGCCAGTCAAAGCCGTCTTTCAGGACCGTGACCGTATGCTCGATACCCTCCCACTCGCGGAGAAGCCGTGTGCCAGTAACAGGATTGCGGGGATCGATGATCTGGTGTTTGCGCTTGCTATGCCCCTCAACCTCGTCCGCCAGAAGGTCTAGCATCCGCCGCGTCTCACGATCAGGCCCGCCATAGGCCAATTCCTGGATCCGGTAGGCGATCCGGAATTCCAGAAAAGCTCGGCTGTTGTTCGGGGCAGACGTCCCAATGAGCTTTTCCCACTCTGCTTTCAGTTCTTTGACTGACATCGCCTTCAGGGCGGCAAGGCGCGACAGCACCGTCTGGTCCAGGCATGGACTATGCCCCGGCTGCGCAGGGATTATCTTATTGTGAAGCTTCATGAACTCCTCCGATGCGGATACGTTTTGCATGACGACCACCGCTCTTTCGGGGCAAGAAGTCCACGAAACTGTCTCCGCTCTCGGCAGATAAACGGCTGGACGTCGTAGCCTTCAGCCGAACGACGCCCGCGGCCAGGATGCGCCCGATCTCGGCGAGGCGCGCGTCGGCCGTCATGCGGTCAGGGCATAGGGGATTGGGCCCCGAAATCGGGGATTCACGTTCATCAAACATGGGAGCGCCTTTCGGGTTGGTGAACCCACTTGGGCCTCGCCCACGCTTGAGAATCAAGCCGAAACAATCGGTTGGTGAAATCCTGCGGGGCCGAGAGTATGTGCTAGGGATAGAACCTGAAGGGCATCAATGCCGCGTGGCGCGCTTTACCTGAGAATCGGTTTCCAGGTTCAGGGCTGCCTTCCAAAGCGGTGTCTTCGTAAAAACGCTCTCTTGCGACCGGAACGATTTTCCGGGGCGTGTTTCTTGGAGGAGGCCAGTCCAGATCAAGGGCCGCAAGACTTGCGTGTAAAGATTGGCCATCACGACATCATAGTGTGGGAAATGCTCTGGCGTTGGGTCACCGTAGAAGGTTCGACGCAGATCGGCACCAAGGGCGCCGTTTTCAGCCTCTACGTTGATTACGTTTAAGAACACGCTCCAGTTCAACATGATCTTGGTATCTGGAAACCGGGTCCAGACGCTGTGGTCGATCTCAAAAAGGTAGAAGTGGACCTGTCGCGGTTTGGTGCCGCTCTTTTGATCACGTAATGTGCAGCAAAGGAGATGAACCATGGGCACAGGCAGAACGGATGAATTTCGCAAGGATGCGGTGCGGATCGCGCTGACCAGCGGGCTTTCGCGACGTCAGGTTGCGGATGATCTGGGGGTCGGCTTGTCGACCTTGAACAAGTGGGTGAATGCCCACCGGGACACGGATGTGATCTCGGCTGAGGATCGCGAGTTGGCGCGGGAGAATGAACGGCTTCGGCGCGAGATCCGTATTCTCAAGGATGAGAGGGACATCCTAAAAAAAGCCACCCAGTTCTTCGCGAGCCTAAAGCCGTGAGGTTCAGGTTCGTCGAAGAACAGCGAGGGGCTTTTCCGGTGGATCGGCTGTGCCGGGTGTTGAATGTCAGCCCCCGTGGGCTGCGGGCCTTCCGCAGCCGCCCGGCCAGCCGCAGGCAGCACATTGATATGGTTGTTCTGGCGCACATCAAGGAGCAGTCGCGCCTGAGCCTGGGCAGCTACGGGCGGCATAGGATGACCGAAGAGTTGAAGGAGGTTGGTGTCGATGTGGGGCACCGGCGTGTCGGGCGACTGATGCGCGAGAACGGGATCGTCGTTGAAAGAACGAGGAAATTCAAAGCGACCACCGACAGCGATCACACGTTCAACATCGCGCCGAACCTGCTGGACCGCGACTTCATGGCAGAACGGCCCAATCAGAAATGGGCGGGCGATATCAGCTACATCTGGACCCGTGAGGGTTGGCTGTATCTCGCGGTCATCCTTGATCTGCATTCCCGGCGCGTCATCGGCTGGGCCGTCAGCAACCGCATGAAACGCGATCTGGCGATCCGGGCCTTGAAGATGGCAATCGCCCTGCGGTCACCGCCTCGGGGCTGCATCTTCCACAGCGATCGCGGCAGCCAATATTGTTCGCATGACTATCAGAAGGTCCTGCGCGAGCATGGGTTCAAGGTGTCGATGAGTGGCAAGGGCAATTGCTACGATAACGCCGCCGTTGAGACCTTCTTCAAGACGATCAAGGCCGAACTGATCTGGCGGCGCACATGGGAGACCCGTCGTCAGGCCGAAACCGCCATCTTCCAATACATCAACGGCTTCTATAACCACCGCCGTCGGCATTCAGCATTGGGAGGCAAAAGCCCCTTGGCCTTCGAACGCCAAGTGGCCTAAACGAGCACTGGGGGCGGCACAAATACCGATACTGGGAAATAAAAAAAAACACTTGTGCCGAGCAAATCTTCACGCAATCCTTGTTGCAGGCGGCTAAACAAGTTTTGCGACCGGCTTTCTCGCAATCAACAACCAATGGGGATCGGATAGTGGCACAGAAAAGCAAGATCAAGGTCGAGCAACTGGATGGTGTGCTGTCCGAAGCGGCGCTGCGCGGTGCGGCCGGCGGCAATACGCTTTTCAAACAGGATCGCGGTGACGATGCCGTGGCCATGGTGGACGCCTCGGAAGGCTTTTCCACCGGCGCCGTCTCCGGTTCTGTCAATGGCTCGATCTCAAGCGGCACGACCATCACGAATGGGGGAGGCAGCTACGGCTTTGCAAGCGGGACCGAAGCAAGCGCCTCCGCCTCGGTCGAGGTTCAGGCAGGCCCTGCAACCGTCGGCGCCTCTGCCGGGGTCGAACTTGTCTCTGGCGTGGCGGTCGAAGTGCATCACAACGCCAATGAAACCGGCGCCAGCGCCTTTGTCGGCAGTTATGCCGCCGCCACGGCCGAGGCCAGTGTCGGGGTTGACGGCGGGCCGGTCAATGTGTCGATCGGCGGCGATGTCGGGGTGAAAACCGGCTCTTATGCGCAGGCGGACGCCACGATCCAGCACGGCGGCGGCGCCTATGGCGCGGCGGCCAACGGCGAAGTGTTCCACGGCTCGGCGGTCGAGGCCAACGCCAATTACAGCTATGGCGTCGATAAGGTGGGCGGCGCCAGCGCCGGGGCAGGGGTCAGCGCGGGGGGCTATGGCGTGGGCGGCGGTGCAACCGCAGGCTATGACAATGGAGCCATCACGGTCGGGGTTAGCGGCGATGTCGCGGCCTATCTGGGCGTCGGCATCGACGTCGAAATGACGGTGGACACGCACTACGCCCAGATGGGGGCCATGGCGGCCTATGACGCGGTGGACGACGACGTCGCAAAAGCGGCGGCGGCGGCACAGGAAGCCGGTGAAAAGGCCGCGGCCGAAGCTAAGGTCCAGGCCGAGAACGCCGCGGCCGAGGCCAAGGTGCAGGCCGAAAAGGCGGCGGCCGAGGCGAAGGCGCAGGCTGAAAAGGTCGCCGCCGAGGCCAAGGCGGCGGCGGAACAGGCCGCCAAACAGGCGGCAGAAGTCAAGGCCGCGGCTGAAAAGGCGGCAGCCGATGCCAAGGCTGCGGCGGAAAAGGCCGCGAATGACGCTAAGAAGGCGGTCGACAAGGTGGCAAACAGCGTCAAGAAGAAATTCAAGAAGTGGTAAGTGGTCCGCCCCGGGGTTTTCATGTCTCACCCGATACTTGAGACCTGATTTTCCTTGGGGCTCAATATGCCTTGCTGAAATAGCTCCATGTGCAAGTAAAGCGGCCCTGACCTGTGAAAGGATGGGGCTGCACGTTAAAGGAGCGTCGGAGTGTCATGATCGCGCGCCGCGCTCATCCCTTCCCGGTCATCCGCTTAAAATCCGGATGGCCGGGTCTTTTTTTGAGCCAAGCCGAGGAAGAATTGGCCGGGCCCGCGCCAAAGCTGCGGGCAGGGCCCTGCTCAGTTGTTGCCAAGCAAGCGGCGTAGCGCCGGCAAGGCCAGCGTCAGCAGCGTTTCGCGTTCCACAGTGATCTTCCCATCAAACGGCGTCCCGGGCGACAGCCGCATCGCCGGGCCATCGCCAGACGTCCAGGCATAGCCCGAGACCGTCGTGGGGTCGCGGTGCAGCGCAACGCGCACCGCAAAGGGCGCGCCGCCGCCCGTGGTGGTACTGGCAAGCGTGGTATTGCCGAGAATCCGCGCCAAAGCCTGCTCGGTGATCGGGGCCTCGGAGATTTCCATGACGGTGCCGCGTAGCCGTCCCTGTTCGCGTGCCGGCATCGACAGCGGGGTCAGATAGACCTGATGGCCGACTTCAACCATCTTGCCATCCGACAGGGACACAAACAGCATCGCGTCCAGCAGCTTGCTGAAATTTTCCGGGATCACGCTGAGAACGGGCTGGCCCGGCGTGACAAGGTCGTTGCGCTCAAGCGAGATTTCGCCCACGACCCCGTGCACGGCGCTGGTCAACTCGGCGCCCCGTTCAAGTTCAGCGCGAAGGGCCACGATTTCGGCCTCGGCCTCGGTGATTTCCAGATCCTCGGCCAGCCGGGTGCGATCGCGCTCGGCCTGCTTGAGCAGGGGCGCGGCCTTGATGGTCTGCAATTCGCTATGGGCATCGGCCAATTGGCCCATGACGCTTTGCGTCGCGATCTGCGCCTCATAAAGGCGGCTGTTGGTGGAAACACCGCGCCCCATCAGGGTTTCCTGCGCCTTTTCCAGGTCGCGCCGCCAGGCCAGTTCCTTTTCAAGATTTGCGATACGCTGCTCGTATCCGCTGATCCGAAGGGCACGTTCCTCGGCCTCGATCTCGGTTTCGGCCCTTTCCAGGGCCGCGCGTTTCGACGCCCGCAGCCGCAGCGAGGCAAGCCGGCTTTTCGCGCGCTCCAGCGCGACCGCGCGGTCCGGCAGCCGCAGTCGCGCTACGACCTGGCCCTCGCTGACATAGTCGCCTTCATTGACCAATACGGCCTCTACCACGCCCTCCATGGGCGCGCGCACTGCGTTAAGCAGCTCGCCCGAGGTGTCGATGAAAACTCCCGTGCCCTGAACCTGCACCGGCACCACGACAAAGGCGCTCCAGATCGTGGCGCCGCACAACAGGGCGGCCAGCAACGCCATCGCGCCCCGGGTCAGCCCCGTCGCCACGCGCATGGAACTGGGCAGATGGTCGATGCGGCGTTGGGCGTTCAGTGCTTGCTGGCGGAAGACGAGGTCTGACATGGCGAGCTCCAGGATTGCGAGCGTGAAGAGGGTATGGACCGGCAAGGGACCCGGACGGTCAATCGCTGAGCACCAACCCCTGGAATGCGGCGATTTCGCTTGTGATCATCTCGGCCGTTTCCGAGGCCCCCCGGGGGCGCCAGACCGCGCCTTTCTCGGCCATCGTCGCGACGAACTCCGGGCTTGCGGCGGCGTCCAGAAACGCCTGTTCCAGGCGCGTGATGGCCTCGTCGGGTGTCTCGGCCGGGGCGATCATCCCCCACCACAGCACGGTCTCCAGCTCGGCCAGACCCAGGGCTTCCAGACCGCTGGCCTCGGGCAGGGTCTCGTTGTCGGCCGCAGAGGTCAACAGAAGGCACTTGGCCTTGCCCTCTTTCACATGCGGCAGGATCGCGGCAATCGAGCCGCTGTAGATATCCACATTGCCTGCGATGAAATTGCGCGCCGTTTCGGTGGCCCCGGCAAAGGCGACCCCGCGCACAGAGATGTCGGCTGCGGCAAATATCCGCTCGGCTGCCAGCCGCATGGTGCCGGTTTCGCCGTCATTGCCATAGCTGTATTTGTCCGGCGCCGCAGCGAGCGCCGCCAGCAGGCCCTTCGCGTCCGAGGCGGGAAAATCGGGGCGCACGCACATGACATACGAGGAGTAGCCGATCGACATGACAGACCGATAGTCCTCGGGCGTGAAGTCGGCTTGCGCAAACAGCGGGGCAACGGTGAGCGGGCTGTTCCAGACAAAGGCCACGGTATAGCCGTCGGGGCTGGAAACCGTCATGTGGCGCACGCCGACAAGGCCACCCTCGCGCGGGCGGTTGTCGATGATGATCCGCTGGCCGAAATCCTCTTCGGCAAGCTCGGCGAGCTTGCGCGCAAAGATGTCCGTGCCGCCCCCACGCGGTGCGGGGACCACCATGACAAGGGCCTGTTCCGGATAGGGGATGCGCGCTGTGGCAAGCACCGTGCCCAGCGCCGTTACCACCGCCGCAATGCCCAGCAGGCTGGCAAGCCGGCTGACGGGACGGGCGATCCTTCTGACCGAAGCCGAACTCAGAGCTTTCATGGCATGCAGGTTCCCCGTTCTGGTGGCAAAAGTGTTTTGGGCTGGCGGTCGTTGTGGATCATCGGGGCGGCTCATGGTGTGTGCTGGGCCGCCCGAGCGTCGGCGGCGACGAGACCGGCAAAGATGCCGCCCCGGGCCAAGAGCTCCGCGTAGGTTCCGCTTTCCACGATGCGCCCGGCGTCAAGGACATGGATGCAGTCGCAGTGGCGGATGGTCTCAAGGCGATGGGCCACGGTGATTGTCGTCGACTTCAACCCATCGAGCGCTTTGGCGACATGGGCCTCGCGCGCGGGGTCGAGCGCACTTGTCGCCTCATCCAGAATGACGATCCGGGGGGCCTGGGCAAGCGCGCGCGCGATCAGGATCCGCTGCACCTGACCGCCGGAAAAGACCGAACCCGCATCGCCGATCGGGGTGGACAGGCCAAGGGGCAGGGCGCGGATCTCGTCGTCGATGGCCGCTTTCTGAAGGGCGCGCCAGGCATCCTCGATATCCAGTTTCAGCCCCAGCGCGATGTTTTCCAGGATGGTGCCCGGAAACAGCTGGCCCGACTGCCCGACGACGCCGATCTGCCGCCGCACGGCGGCGGCGTCCAGCTGGTCAAGACCGATCCCATCATAACGCACTTGCCCCATCTCAAGGGTCTGCAGACCCAGGATGGTGCGCAGCAAGGTCGTCTTGCCCGAACCTGACGGGCCGACAATGGCGATATGCTCCCCCGGTTTGATGTCCAGCGACACATGATCAAGGATCGGCCTGGCATGGGGATCGCGGCGCACGGTGACGCGGTCAAGGGTCACGCGGCCGCTCAGCGCGCCGGGCACCATGCCCGTCTGAAACGGCGCTGGGGTCTTCTCCAGCAGGGGTTGGATCATCTTGTGTTGCAGGCCCAGCATACTGACATCAAGAAAGCTGTGCACCAGGGTGACGGCCGCCCCCGTCACGGTCATTAAGGCGACCGTGAAGGCCACGCTGTCCTGAACCGGCATGTCCTGATGAAAGAGGATGGCCGCGCCGATCCCGGTGGCAATCACCCCACCCTCGAGGGATTTTTCCAGCGCATGGATGCGCGAGCCCATGCGGTCGGTGACCAGGAAGCGTTCTTTCAGCGCCAGAAAGCTTTGGGCGAACATCGTGAAGAACCGCCGCTCTGCGCCATAGGCGCGCAGGGTTTCCAGCTGCGACAGGGCTTCGTGCGACAAGGAGATCCAGCTTGTGGGCGAGCTCGGTCCGGCGAACAGCGCGGCCACCTGGCGCTTTGCGGTCCAGGCCGCCAGCCCGGTGGCGAGGAGCATCAGCGCCACGGCGGTCAATGCGGCCGTTGGCGCTGCGCGCATCATCACGGCAAGGCTTGGCAGCGCGATCAGCGCGGCCGCGCCGATGCGTAGGGCCAGGCCCCAGGCCCCGCGATGCCACCCCTCCACCGACCGCGTGACCAGGGCCGCCGCCCCGGGCGGCACGGCAGCCCCGCCCCCGGCGGCGCGGGTCACACGGATCATCCGGTCGGCGGCTGCCACCCGCAGCATCAGCCCGGCGCGGCCATTGAGGCGCAGCATGCTGAGTTCGGCCGCAAGCCGCGTTGCCAGCGCCGCAAGAACCAGCGCAATCAGCATGGCCACTACATGCACCAAAAGCGGCGTGTCGCGCCCCGGGATGATGATTTCGGTCACCGCAATGTTGGCAATGGGCGTCAGCGCCAGCACCAGGCCCGCAAGGAAGGTCATCAGCGTATAGCCGCTCAGGTCGCGCAGCTTCGGGCCCAGCGCATACCAAAACAGCGTCTTGAGCGTGATCTTGCCCTCGGGCAGGGTCGGGCAAAGCGCAAAGGCCTCTTCAGCCAGGCCCGCGCGCGCCGTGCTGTCCAGCCGCTTTGGCGCATGGGCGATCTGGCCCTCTGTGAGGAGCCAGGCCCCCCCCTTCGGCGTCAGCGCGACGGGCGTTCCGTCTGCGGCAAGCCTGGCCACCATCGGCAGCGCAAAGCGCTTTTCCCAGCCCTCCGTCAGCTTGACGGCATAGGCCGTCAGCCCGGCCGACCGCGCAAGACGTTCGATCATCTCCCCGGCATCGTCTCCGCCAAGGGCCCCGCCTTCGGGTTTTTTCCCGTAATAGCGCGCGGCCGCGCGCATGGCGGCGGTCTGCGGCTCCTCGGCGGCGGCAAAACTGCCACCCTGCGCGGGGTTCAGCATGGTGCTGACACGCCACAGCACATCTCCAAAGGCGCGTTCTTCTTCCTCGATGGCCGCGGGGGCGGGCACTTGCGCAGAGGTGGATCTGGCCTCCATCATGCCGCCCTCGACGCGGTGTCGAAGCTTGCCGACATGTCAGCCATGAGCTGTGCCGGTACCCCCTGGGCGGCGATGGTGCCCTCTTTCAGCAAGATCGCCCGATCGCAGCGCAGGGCGGTGCCTGGGCGATGCGTCACGATCACAACCGTCGCGCCGGTCTTGCGCAGCATGTCAAGCACCTGTTCTTCCGATCTGGCATCCAACGCGCTTGTCGTCTCGTCCAGGATAAGCACCGCCGGTCGGCGCACCAGCGCGCGGGCCAGCGCAAGCCGCTGGAGTTCGCCGCCACTGAACCCCGTATCCCCTGCCGCAATCTTTGTTGACGGGCCCGCCGGCCTGCGAGCCACGGCCTCGGCCAGGCCAACGCGCTGCATCGCCGCCATCACGGCCTCGCTGGAAATGCTCTGGTCCCACAGCGTGATGTTCTGCTCGATCGTGCCGCTGAAGGTGGCCGGGGCCTGGCCGATGTAGACCATGCGGCGGCGCAGCTCTTCTTGCGGCCAATCGCTCAGGGCGATGCCATCAAGAATGGCCATGCCCTCCGACGGTTCGATCAGACCGGCCAGCACCCGTGCCATGGTCGACTTGCCCGCCCCCGAGCCACCGATCAGGGCAACCAGCGATCCCGGTTCGATCACGCAGGTGATCTCACGCAGCACAGGGCGGCCCGGAGAATGGGCAAAGCTGACGCCTGCCAGCACCAGCCGACCCTCGGTTCGGGCCGGAGCCTCCACCCGCACCCGGTCATCGAAGGCGGCGGCAACCCGGTGGTGTTCCAGATCGGCCAACCGCATCAGACTGCCCGCGCTTTCCTGAATCTGGCACAGCGATGCGGCCAGCGCGGCGATCGGCTTGTTCAGCAGACCGGCAAGCATCTGGATGGCCACAAGATCCCCCAGCGACAAGGTGCCCTCCATCGCCCGCGCCGCCCCCACGATCAGGACGACCCCGCTCAGCAAGAGGCTCGATGTGACCGGGCCCAGATTTGCGATGGCGCGCATCATGCCCAGACCCTGTTCGGTGGCGATGGCGCTTTCCTCGCCCGCAATCCAGTTGCCCAGCAACAGACGCTCGCGGCCCAGCATCTGATAGGCCTGAAAGTTAACCATGCCAGAGGTGGCCACCGCAGCGGCGCGCCCCTCGGCCAGTTGATGTTCGCGGGTGCGTTCCGCCAGCCGGTTCGAGATGCCGCGCAGGATGGCAAAGTTAACCACACAGGTGCCGAAGGCTGCGGCCATGATGATCGGATCATAAAGTGACAGGATCAGGAAATAGGCCGCAGCCACAAGAAGCTGGGGGGCCACCTCGGCCAGAGGCCCGGCCACCGCCCCGCCCACGTCCGAGCCAAGCCGGATCCGGGCCACCACCTCCCCCGCCGAGCGCTGCGAAAAGAACGACAGCGGCATGGTCAGCGCCCGCCAGAAGCCGCGCAGCGCCGATGTCGCGCCGATCTTGATCTTCCAGGTGGCGACGACCCAGGCCGACAGATAGGCCAGCACCACCTGCGCGATGACCACCGCCAGCAGTACGCCCAGAAAGGCGGCCGTCCAGCCCTTTTGCCCGGCGCCAAGGATCTGGTCGACAAAGGTGCTCATCGCGCCCGCAAGCGCCAGGCCAGGCACCACGGTCAAGACGCCCGTGCCCAAGGCGATGGCCATGGCATCGGGCGAGCGCAAGGCCTCTTGCATCAGGGTGCCTGCAACCGCAGGCGGGCTGCCCTCGCGCTCGAACTCGGGGCCCGGTTCAAGCGCCAGCGTCAGACCCGTGAAGGATTCGCCGAACTCCAGCGCCGAGACACGTCTTTGGCCCTGCGCCGGGTCAAGGATGACGAAATGGTCGCGGCCGATCGCCTCGAGCACCACGAAATGGTTGAAACACCAGTGAATGATCTGCGGCAGCGGCAAATCGGCAAGCGTTTCAGGCTCCCGGCGCAGCGGCACTACGGTCAACCCATAGCTGCGCGCCGCCGCGCACAAACCCGCCGCATCCACCCCGTCCCGCGAGGTTCCGCAGCTTTCCCGCGCCTCCTCCAGCGTGATCCAGCGGCCATAGCGCGCCAGAACCATGGCCAGACAGGCCGCACCACATTCGGCCGCCTCCATCTGCAAGACGAGCGGGGTTCGCCTGCCAACCATCACGATGCCCTGCACGGGAAAGACCGCAACCTGTCCGCCAAGGCGTCAAATTCTGTTTTCATTGCGCGCTCTTGTTCGCTTCCCCGGGATGGACGGCGGCCGAAGCAGGCGGCCGGTGTGGTGGCGGTGGCGCCATGGCAAGATCGCAAGCGGGCGTCACCATATCTCTCGCCCGCCCCGAACATTGCTCGGGATCATGAGTTCCATGCAGAACGCGGGCGAAAGAAGCAGCATTTTATCTTTCCGCAATGAGCAACGGAGGTTTGGAGCGGGCAGGCCGATGTCATGCAATTCAGATTGCTGTCATCTGCATTGTCAAGATAAACTTCTACAATGCCGGCGACCTGCCCCCCGGAAGTTCCCTCGCTGTGATGTAGAGTCTGCCCAACCTGAGAAGGAGCAGACGACATGAGGAAAAGCCGTTTCACCGAAGCGCAGATTATCGGGATGATCAAAGAGCAGGAGGCCGGTTTGCCGACGGCTGAGTTGTGCCGGAAGCACGGGTTGAGCCCCGCGACCTTCTACAAGCTGAAGGCCAAGTATGGCGGGATGGACTTGTCCGATGCCAAGCGGCTGAAGCAGCTTGAGGACGAGAATGCGAAGCTCAAGCGCCTGCTGGCGGATGCCATGCTCGACAATGTGGTTCTGAAGGATCTCCTGGGAAAGCCCTGACGACGCCGATGCAACGGCGGGACGCGGTGCTGCGGGCGATGAAGGGTCATCCGATCTCTCAACGCCGTGCCTGTGTCCTGATCGGTGTCGATCCGAAGACGGTGCGGCGTGAACGACCGCCCGATAATCCGGAGATCCGTCTGGAAATGAACAAGATCGCCGAGAAGCGCCGTCGCTTCGGCTATCGGCGCGTGGGCATCATGCTGGAGCGCAAGGGCATGATCATGAACGAGAAGAAGCTCTACCGCATCTACCGGGAAGAGGGCCTGTCGGTGCGCCGACGCCGTGGCCGCAAACGGGCGCGCGGAAGCCGAACACCGATGCCTGTGCCGCTGCGCCCCAATCAGCGCTGGTCCCTGGACTTCCTGTCCGACACGTTCGGGGCCTGCCGCAAGTTCCGCATCCTGGCCGTGAACGACGATTGCTGCCGAGAAAACCTCGCCCTGATCGCCGACACCAGCATCTCGGGGGCTCGGGTGGCGCGGGAGCTGGATGCGCTGGTCCGGATTTACGGCAAACCCGCCTGCATCGTCAGTGACAACGGACCGAGTTCACCAGCAAGGCGATCCTGAAGTGGGCAAACGAGAACGGCGTCGAGTGGCACTACATCGATCCGGGCAAGCCGCAGCAGAATGGCTACATCGAAAGCTTCAACGGCAGCCTGCGCGACGAATGCCTGAACGAGGAGATCTTCGACAGCCTGGCCGATGCCCGCCGAAAGTTGGCGATCTGGCGATACGACTACAACAACGTCAGGCCGCACTCCTCGCTGGGTAACAGGTCGCCGGCAGAAGCGCGCCGGACGCTTGAGCAATCTGAGGGCTCCGCGCCCGGCGCGCTTGCCCAACCCGAAACCGACCACTATCAACCCAAAGGACTCTCGTTATGAACGAGGGACGACCGGGGGGCAGGTCACCGGGATTGGCAACGGATCGAATTGTTGGCCATCAGTCATTTAAAGTCGACCATGCGATCTGTCGGATGATGACGGATTGTCATGAACTGAGGTCAGGTGTATCGAATAGAGACGCGTGCCTCTTTCTGGCGCATCGGTGAGCTGGTGATTTCGGAACCGGCCGCCGAATTTGGCCGCTCATCGGATGGAGACTCCACGTGAATGATTCTAGGATCGGAATTACGGGTAATTTCGACAATATGCGCAATTCACTTGATCTGCTGTTCAAATCCTTGCGCCTTGCGGTCATCTACAATGGCAGTCGCGACGCGCAAGGTGCGGTCATCCGGCCAGCCCACAACCCTCGGTCCGAAAAATCCTATCAGCCGGTGGCGGAGGACGTGGCTCAGGGCCTGCGAAATCTCGGATTTCGCAATGTCGTCACCATTCCCGACGATCTCAATCTTGCACAGCGCCTGCGGGGTGAACGGATCGACCTTGCCTGGCTGAATACGGCAGGAATTCAGGGCCTGGATCCGGCGGCACATACGCCGTCCCTGCTTGAATTGAGCGGAATTCCCTATGTCGGGCATCGGCCACTGAATGTGATGATCCTGGACAACAAGCACATTTTCAAGGGAATTTGTGCCCGAATTGGTGTTCCCACGCCCGATTTCATCGTCTGGGACAACCGTTGGGGTCAATTGAAACCGGACATCGACCCAAGATTTCAAGATGTTTTCCAGAACTACGATGGATCCTTCGTCGTGAAACCGGTGAATGGTCGGGCATCTCAGAATGTCCTATGGGTCCGCGACCGCGCAGGATTGCCCCAGGCCATTTCAGATGTCCATCGCAAGACGCTGAATCTCGTCCAGATTGAAAAATATATCGAGGGGCCCGAATATTGCGTGTCGGTCTGTGGGCCAACCATCGCACGAAATGGTCGTCTGGAGCAGATCGACCAGCCTTTCGCCTTTTCCATTCTGGAGCGTGTCCTGGGCCCTGATGAAAAGATCTTCACATCCATGGATGTCAGGGCGATCACATCCGACCGGGTCCGCCTCTTGCGTGCGGATGAGGACAGCGCCTACCGCGAATTGGAAACTCTTGCCCGCAGGGTTTATTGCGAGTTGCAACTTCGCACCTTGATAAGACTAGACGTTCGCGCGGATTCAGAGGGTCGGCTTCATGTGATCGAAGCCAATCCAAAGCCGGATTTGAAGCGCCCTGCGGGAACGATGATCAGCCTTGCCTGTGCCGGATTGGCACAGCACGGTATGACATATGAAGATCTTCTTCTCTCCCTGCTTGTCGATACGCTGTCAAATCATGGGGAAAGGATTCCAGACACGCTCGGTCCTGATTGGCAGACCGTTCCATGACAGTTTTTGAAAGACTCAGCCATGCCGTCTCGATGACCTTGGTTGCGGCCCTTTCGCTTGGGCTGCTGATTTATGTCGGCTGGGCAGATGCAAAACGAAACCTGCCCGACTTCGAGACCAAGAAAATGGCGGCCCAAGGGGAACTGGTCCAGACGGCCATGGAATCGTTCCTGCGCGCCGGATTGCCGCTCGACCAATTTGTCGGCTTTGCGCAGATTGCAGAACCCACGCTGGACTCTGATCCAGATATCATTTCGATTGCCGCTTATGATGCAGATGGTCGCCAGGTGTTTGGTGCTGGCGATACCTCGGTTCAGCCGATTGCAGGACAAAGGGCAGAATTGGGATATGGCATCAGGACCGACGGTGAATGGTTGCAGATTGCGCTTCCCTTGAGGGACCGATTTCAGCCCGTAGGCGACCTGATTGTCACCATGAAGGCCGAGACGGTCGTCAGGAAAGTCTCGACTGCGATTATCGGACTTCTTCCGGTATGTGCTTTTCTAGTTGGGGCCTTTTTCATTTCCGTGCTGATCCTTGGGCCGCGGGCCTTGGGGGGACGGGTTCCCTGGATCGGGATTGGATATGTTTTCATCTATTTCATGGCCGCAATGTTTCTCGTTGTTTCCCTGATCACGCTTTACGCGGAAGGGGCCCAGTCGACCGCAAAGGCGATGGGAGATTCCCTGTCTCAGAGAATTGCTCCGGTTTTCAAATACGGGCTGAGTCTGAACGATCTTTCGGGTCTGGATGAGGCCTTGTCACAATATCACAGCATTAACCCGGAAATTCGGGATGTCGCTGTAATACTTGATGAAAAAATCGTCGTGCGCAGCGGCGAAGCACCGGTCGGCGGCCCCTGGCTGGCCCAACCCGACAGCTATGAGTTTCTTGTTCCGGTCGCGGGCACCGAGAATACGCGGATCGCTGTGGCATTGCCAAAGGACATCGTCTTTGGCGCGGTGGTTCGCAGTGTCAAGAATTTCGCCGCGCTTTTCCTGGCATCCTGTCTTCTTGCCTGGCTCTTTCTTGGATTGGCCCAGTCTCGAACCCTCAGGAAAGGCGATCCGGAAACCTACAAGATGGCCCTGATCAAGCCCATATTCTTTCTGGCCATATTCACGGATAACCTAGGGGCATCTTTCATGCCGCAGCTCCTTGATGATGCCGCCGCCCAAAGTGGTCTTGGGCAGAGCGCATCATCCATGGCTTTTACAGCCTATTTTATGGCGTTTCTCGTGGTTCTTTTACCGGTCAGCGCATGGATTGATCGGAACGGCCCACGCGGAGTGATGGTTCTTGGTACACTCAGCGTTGCAGTTGCCAATGCGATCCTGGCGTCGACACTTGATTTGAACTGGCTCGTGATCGCGCGGGCATTGGCGGGGCTTGGTCAGGGGCTGATCTTCATCGGGTTTCAATACGCCATCATGATCGTTACACCGGAAAGCCAAAGAACACGGGCTGCTGCGGTCATCGTCTTTGGGTTCAATGGTGGCATGATCGCAGGTGCCGCGATTGGATCATTGCTGGTCAGTGACATCAGCGCGCAAGGTGTGTTTCTGGTTGCGATATGCTTGGCGGTCTTGCTTGCCCTCTACACTGTCATGACCGTGCCGTCCGCCTCTCTTGTATCTGGCAGCGCAAAGAGTTTCGGCAAGGTTTTGCGCGAGATACCATCTGCGTTCCAAAGCCTTGGATTTTTGCGAAGTGTGGTGCTGATTGGCGTTCCAAGCAAGGCCGTGCTGACCGGGGTCGTGATGTTTGCCATACCGCTCTTGCTGCATAATCGCGGATGGGCTGCCGAGAATATCGGTCAAGTCATCATGCTTTATTCCGTCGGTGTCATCCTGTCCTCGACGATCGCCGCCCGGATTGTTGATCGTCTGAATGGCAGTCGCGCCTCTTTGGTATTGGGTGGCCTCGTGTCCGTCACAGGGATCGTTCTGGTTGGCCTGGGCGATATCTGGCGTTTGGCGGATTTCGGGCAGATTCTTTCTGTGGTTTCAGGTGCATTTCTGATTGGACTGGCACATGGTTTGATAAACGCGCCCATCATCACCTATGTCGGGGCCACAACCGCGGCCGAAAGTCTGGGCCGCCCCACAGCTGTATCCCTATATCGCATCGTCGAGCGTTTGGGGCATGTTTCCGGGCCGATCATCATCGGACAGATGATGCTTTTTGTTCCCGATGAGCAGGTGCTGGTTCTTGCGGCGCTTTTAATTTTTTCGGTGACGCTGGTGTTCTCGATCCCGATCCGCTCCGAGCGTTGGAAGGGAGGCTGACAAGATGAAGGTTTTTGTCACCCTTCTGTATCTGCTTTGGCTTGTCCTCTTGCCGCTTTCGGCCAATGCCGAGGGGCGGGCTTTGGACCCGGTATCGCCGTGGTTTAAGGTGCAGGATGAGGTTCTGGAGTCGTGGAGTTTTTCTGTCCCCGAAGGCTATGACAACCTGCGCGTTGTCGCGACGCCGGTAAGTCCGGTAAAGGGGCAAAAACACAGGATCATGGTCATCTATCCCCGGAAATCCTCGGCCTATGATTTGGCGATTTCCACGATCTTTGAACATTTTCGCCGCAATGCGATGAATGTCGAAGTGGTCATTTCGAATTTCGAGCAAGATCCCCTCCGTGGTGCCGATCTGGTGCGGGAAGCCCATGAGGACAACTATGGTCTGATCTTTGCCATGGGTTCAGAGACGGTCTCCTGGCTTCATTCCAAACATTCCGACATCGGGACACCGGTTGTCACGGTCTGCGCCAAGGACCCGGTTCTATTGGAGCAGATGCCCGGCTATGACGTCGGGAGCGGTAGCAGTTTTGCCTTCACCTCTTTGAATGTCAGGCTTGATGTGCAGATGGAATATCTGCGGAAACTGAAAAGGAACCTCAAGAATATCGCCATCTTGGTCGATATGAAGAACGCAAGTGCGGTGGAAACACAGGCCAGGCCACTGGAAAATGCCGCGCGGGCCTTGGGGATCAACGCATTCATGGTTCCGGTGACCGATCCCGAGCGGGCCGCTGAACAGCTTGAGGCGCTTTTGCCAAAGGTGGTCAAGGATATGCAGCAGAATGATCCCACACTTGAGAACAGCGTTTTCTGGATTACCGGCTCCACAAGCGTTTTTGCCGAGATCGAAACGATCACCCGATTGAATCAGGGGGTGCCGGTGCTTGCGGCCGTCCCGGAGGTGGTTCAGCCGGGCAGTGCCAGCGCGGTATTGTCGATTGGCATCAGCTTTCAATCCAATGCGCAACTTGCGGCTTTTTATGGGTCTGAAGTGCTGAATGGACATGTGCGCCCGGGCGATTTGAAGGTGGGCATCGTTTCACCGCCTGACATCGCGATCAATTTTGCCCGCGCCCGTGCCGACGGCCTTCAGATCCCGTTTTCCTTCTTCGAGGCGGCGACCTTTGTCTACGACGCACAAGGAAGGCCCGCGCGGGTCAGGGGGCTTGATGTTCAGGATTAGGGCTGAGGGGCATGGATCGTAGGGGCGAGCCCCCATCGAGCGGGGCGCCGCGGGGCCCCGGTCGAACCGCAGCAGACCCGGCGGTGCAGGCCTTTCTCGCGGCCTGCGGCGCCGCCGCGCTGCGCCCGGACGATGGCTGCACCTTTCCCTGGCCTATCCCGCCCCTGGGTGTCATCCGGCCGCCTGATGCCGACGCCGCTGCCGCCAACCTTGCCCTGGCGGGCCGCATGGGCGTGCCGCTGCACCCCGTCAGCCGAGGCCGCTCCTGGGGCCTTGGCTCGGCCATGCCGCCGCGCGAGGCGGTGATCCTGGATCTGTCAGGCCTGGACCGGGTTCTCGACATGGATGTGGTTCATGGCACCGTCCGCGTCGAGCCGGGCGTGACCTTCCGCCAGCTTGAGGCTGCGCTGACTGCGGTGGATGCGCCGTTTCACATCCCGGCTTTCGGTGGGCCGCCCGATGCAAGTGTGCTGGCCAATTCGCTTGAGCGCGGCGAGGGATCGGGGGCGATGGGCGACCGTTTCGCGCATCTTTGGGATCTGGATGTCGCCCTTAGCACCGGAGAGCGGCTGCGCACCGGCCATGCCCGCCATGGGATGGCCCATCTTTCTGCCCTGCATGCGCGCCCCGCCGGACCGCTTCTGGAAGGTCTGTTAAGCCAGACAAGTGCTGCCTGCGTGCTATCCGGCCGCCTTGCCCTGGCGCGCACGCCGCGCTTTGCCGCCTATCTTGGCTGCGACCTGGCGCCTGACAGGGTCGGGGATTTTGTAAAGGCGGTGCGCCTGCTGATGCACGAGGATGTTTTGGCCGCGCATGATGTGTTCTTCTGGGATGGCGCAAAGCGGCTGTCCAGCGCGGCGATTGCCGTGGATCATGACCCCGGTCCCTTTTCGGCGACGGATCTGCGGGCCTGGTCTGCCTCGATTGCGATCAGCGCAAGCCATCAGATGTTGTTTGACTGTCGCATGGCGCTGGCGCTCAGCGCCTTGACCCCGCTTGCCGTAGCGATCGAGGTGTTCGACGAAAGCGGTGATCTGGCCAGCGGCCTGCGTGGCCGCAGCGACGGCGCCAATCTTGTCAGCTGCTATTGGGCCAAGCCCGCGCTTGGGCCTGCGCCCTTGAACCCGGACCGGGACCGCTGTGGGTTCTTGTGGCTTTGCCCGGTCCTGCCCTTCGAGCCCGAGGCGCTCTTGGCCCTGTCGCTTCTGGTGCAGCAGGTGGTCGAGGCCCACGGCATCTTCATCGCGACGGGGGCCGAAGCGGCCACGGCGCGGGCCTTGATCGGCTATGTCTCCCTGGCCTGGGATCGCGACGAGCCCGGGGCGGACGCGCGGGCGCTTCGTGCGCATGACGATCTGTTCAACGGGCTTTGGGCACTGGGTTTCGGTCCCTACAGGCTTGCTCTGCCGACGCGGGGCCTCATGCCGGCGGCACAGGACGCGTGGGAGGGCGTTGCGACCCGGCTGCGCGCCGCGCTCGATCCCGGTGGACAGTTCGGTGCAGGGCGCTGAGGCGCCGCTCGGCTTGGCCTTTGGTCGCATATGCGCCCGGTGACGCTTGACCCGGGGCGGGCAGGCGGCCAACGTGGGCCATCTGTGCAAGGGGGGCACCCGCATGACCGAAAACCCCCGGAGGGTGCCAACCGTGCGACCATCGTTTCATGCAGGAAACCGCGCCGTAACGCTGCTGCAAACAGGGGGATCACGGTGTTCGCACGTCATGATCTCGGGGGTGTGTCGTGCGGCTGCCTAGCTTGTCAGATTGGCGCAATCATGCGGTCCAATCGGATCGCTTTGGCTCTGAAGTTGCGCAATTTCTGCCTTGTGCCTCTCTCAGCGTTTTTCGCCTTCCCTGAGAGGGGTGCCAAAATGTAGGCACTGCCTATCGTATTGATATTCTGTCATTCTATCGGGTGTCGTGAAACCCGGCAAGATGAAATCAGCGAGGTCACTCCATGGGGATATTTCGCTCGACCATGGCACTCACGCTGCGTGGCGGGTGTAGGATGTGATGATGCCGCCAAGCTGGCGGCGCCTGCGGATCGGGCCGTCACGGGCGGGCCGGAAATCGACCTGCAGCACATTGTTGCCGATGTCTCGTCCCCTATGGGGGCGCTCGATATTGTAGTAGTGTACCCAGGTCCGCAGGATATAATCAAGCTGCGACCGGCTGAAGCAGACGAAGAAATCGAGGCATTCGCGCTTGAGCGTGCCGATGAACGATTCCGCAAATGCGTTTGCGTCGGGCGCCCTGTGCGGGATCTGAATCACCCGAGCGGCCTCTGACGCCCAGACGGTGTCGAAGCTGGCGCTGAATTTGGTGTCGGCGTCTCGAATTAAGAAATGCGGTGTGATGCCTTGTTCTGCGCACCAAATCAATGTGTTGCGGGCCTGCTGAGTGACCCACGCCGAGTCAGGGGCATAGGTCGGTGCGCTACAGAAGACGCGGCGGCTGCCGAGATGGATGAACATCAGCACATAGGCCGTCCTCGGCCCGCGTAGCGTAAACACGGTCTTCGAGAAGAAGTCGCACGCGACCATGGTTTCCATGTGTGCCCGGATGAAGGTGGTCCACGGCAGGGCAGGCTTTTTCTTGCGCCTCTCAGGGCTCGGGTGGATGCCCGCATCATTGAGGATGCGCTTGATGGAATTGGCGCCGGCATAGAGCCCGAGCTTTTTCAGCTCGCCTGCGATCCGCTTGTAGCCCCAGAGTAGGTTCTCAGAGCCAATGCGGACGACAACGTCGCGCAGTTCTTGGGTCAGGCGTGGCCGTCCCACGGCCTGAAAGGTGCGTCCACCACGCATCTGGGCGAGCCACCGCTTGTAGGTCGCGGGCTTTGCCACTTCTATCAGCCCGTCGATATCATGCCCGCATTCTTCCCCGATGCGCAGTAGTTCGGCTTTCTCAGTGGGCGACAAGATAATCCGCTCTGTCGGAATGCGGGCCCGCAAGATCGCTATCTGGGCCTTCAGTAGTCTGAGTTGCGCGTTGTGTCGCGGCATGAAGAACTGGTTCAGGAAAACCAAGAGCAGGGATATGGTCGAATTCATCTTGCCGGGCTCCACCACGGCGCTTAAAAAATGCCGCTATGTCAACGTGATGGGGCTCGCTTACATTTTGGCACCCCTCTCAGGGAAGGCAAAAAGCGCCGAGGGCTGCGGATCGCCGACGTCAAACGCGGGCTAGGCACGCAAATGGGCCTTTCCTTTTCCGCTGATCCTCTCGACCACGACCCCGCAGGCTGCTGAACCGCGTCAGGAAGCCCTCCCAATCAACTGAAAAAATGTCGCGCAGGGTTTCGCTCAAGCCCGTAATGGCTGCCTCTGACACGGGAGAGAGTTAGCGGCCAGGTTGGCTCCCTCCGGGCGTTTTCGACGATTGAGGATGGTTTACTCCACTCACACCCCGTGAGCAAATCAGGCCTTTGGTATCGAGACCGAAAGTCAGCCCGCTTTCTGTATTGGGAAGACGTCTTGTCTTTGCAGTTCGCCCCCGCCTTCTTCGTTTCACCTGTGGACTTCGCATCGACAGTCGCTGCCTTCCGAGACGGTTATCGACCCACAGACAGCTTCCGAAGATGTTACTACCCGCCCGATGTCGCTGAGGCGAAAGCGTTCCTCGAATCAGTCCTAGTTGAAGCTCAATCAGGAAAAGTTGCTTTTGCCCAGATCGCTGATGGGTTCGTCTGCACTGATCCGTCAGCGGTTTCAAAACTCTTCGATACACAGGCCGCCCGAAGGTACCACAAGGACGGGCTGGGGTTTTCTATGGTCATAAAGGATAGGCGAGGTCAGTTTTCCCAGTGCGTGGGATACTATTAGCTGATCTGAGCCAGCCGATCTGATGTGGATCGACGATGCCGCATCCCGCTAGCTTTCGATCACTTTATGCAAACTACCCTTGCTCTTCGAGATCGGCCGAGTGGCAGTCTTTCTTTCGCACCGGATGTACTTCATTGGCGCTCAATATTCTGACGTCAATCGCACCATATGCCATCAGATGATTAAAGCTCCTAGTCCCCCGCCTCAGACGCTATTTGCAACAAGCAAACGTTCACCACGTCGCAAAAAGTCCATTACGTTCCATAAGCTAATGGGGGAATTTGTGGGGGAGCCCTGTCTACATCCACACGAATAATCAATGATAACAAGGATTTTTTGGGAAAGGTGGCAGCCCGTAGGGGAGTCGAACCCCTCTTACCTGGTTGAAAACCAGGTGTCCTAACCGATAGACGAACGGGCCACTGGCGCGGTGAATAACGGCCCCCCGCGCTGGGCGCAAGGGGCAAAATCAGCAAAACTCGGGCTTAGCTGTCGATCCGCTTCGCGATCAGCGCGATGGCTTGTTGATAGACCTTGGCCGCGTTCCATTCTTTGATCACGGCAAAATTCGGCTCGCCTTCCTGATAGCCCGCCCCCGCGCGCCAGCCTTTGGCGGCCAGATAATTGGCCGTGGTTGCCAAGGCATCCGTCAGATTGCCAAGATCAACGCGCCCATCGCCATTGCCATCCACGCCATATTTCAGCGCATTGCCCAGCAAGAACTGCGTATGGCCCCATTCGCCATGTTTGGCCCCAACCGTCTGGGCCGAGATGGAGCCCATATCCACCAGCTTCAAGCCGCCAATCAGATGGGGGCGGAAGAAATCGGATCGACGGCAATCCCAGGTCAGCGTGGCAATGGCCGAGATCACATTGCTGTCACCCATAAAGCCGCCAAAACCGGTTTCCATCCCGTGAATGGCCAAAAGAACGCCCGCCGGCACGCCATATTGCGCCTCGAGCTTGGCAAACAGCGCGGCATTCTTGGCTTTGCGCGATTTGCCTTGGCTGGCAATCGCATCGGCCCCGCGGACCTGGAGGAATTTATCCAACGAGTATTTAAAGCTTTTTTGGTTGCGATCCGCGGCAATCGTGGCCTTGGAATAGCTAGAGCCCATCAGCGCCGCGATGCCGGCCTTGCCCACACCTTCGGCCTTGGCCTCTTTGGCCATGGAGGCCTTCCACTCCTCAAACCCCGCCGCAGTATCCCCACAGGGGGCCGCCGCAGCCGGGAGGGCAAGGCCAAGGGCCAGAACAGAGGCGATCATCGGGGCAAGAAAGGAACGGAGGCGCACGGTGCAAAACCTTTGAAAGGGAAATCGCGCCTAGTTTAGCGGGCCAAGCCAGCAAGGCAAGCTGCAGGCGACAAGATTGAGCCTGTGAGCGTGGTAGAAATCTGAGGAAAAGTGGCAGCCCGTAGGGGAGTCGAACCCCTCTTACCTGGTTGAAAACCAGGTGTCCTAACCGATAGACGAACGGGCCACGCTTTCGGTGAGCGGGTGTTTAGACAGGGTGCGGGTGACTCGCAAGAGGAAAAATCACGCGATTGCCGCGTCTTCCAGCCGAAGTTGAACTTTTGTTCGCCCGCCCCAGTGGTTCAACTCCAACCGCCCCGCGAGGTGAAAGCGGTGGTGGCCGGGGGTGTCCAGCGCAGGCCCAAGCGGGCCGTCAAAGGCGCCGAAGGCGACGGCCTCCAGCTTGGGGCCGGTGCCGTCGCCAAAGGACAGGCGCAGATGCGTCTCGCCCATGCGGCGCGCCTGAACGGCCATATTGGCAAAGGCAAAGCGCGGGGCAGGGGCGGCAGCACCAAAGGGGCCTGCGGCCTCGATCTGTTCGATCAGCGCAGGCGTTACCGCCGAGGGCATCAACAGGCTGTCGATGCCCAGATCGCGCGGGCCTTCGGTACCTGCGCCTTGGCGGGCCAAGAGTTCGCCCAGACGGGCCATTGCGGCCTCCATCTTCTCTTCGGCCACCGTCAGGCCTGCGGCCATTTTATGGCCGCCCCCCTTGATCAGCAGCCCCTCAGCCGCGACGCGTTGCACCGCCGCCCCCAGATCCACCCCGCTGATCGACCGGGCCGAGCCTTTGCCGATGCCGCCTTCCAACCCGATCACCACAGCCGGGCGGTGGCTGGCCTCTTTCAGCCGCGCGGCCACAATGCCCACCACGCCGGGATGCCAGCCCTCACCGGCGGCCCAGACCAAGGGACCGTCCAGCCCCCGCGCCTCGGCCTGCGCCATGGCGGCCTCGCGCACGGCTTCGGTGATTTCCCGGCGTTCGCTATTCAATTCGTCGAGCCGCGCGGCCATGGCGGCGGCCTCGGCGGGGTTGTCACAGGCCAAAAGCCGTGCCCCAAGATCGGCCTGCCCGATGCGCCCACCGGCATTGACGCGAGGGCCAAGGACAAAGCCCAAGGCATAGGGCGTGGGGGCCTGATCCATCCGCGAAACATCGGCCAGCGCGCGCAGGCCCACCCGTTCGCGCCGCGCCATAACCTTCAACCCTTGGCGCACAAAGGCGCGGTTGACCCCGATCAGGGGCGCGACATCGGCCACGGTGGCCAAGGCGACAAGATCCAAAAGTGACATCAGATCAGGGCCTTGCACGCCTTTTGCCCGCAACTGGCGATTGGCCTCGACCAGCATCAAAAACACCACGCCCGCCGCGCAAAGATGCGCCAGATCGCCGGTTTCATCCTGCCGGTTGGGGTTTACCACCGCATAGGCGGGTGGCAGCGTCTCAGCCCCAAGGTGATGGTCCAGCACCACCACATCACAGCCCGCCGCGGCAATCGGCTCATGCGAAAGCGTGCCGCAATCGACGCAGATGATCAGCTCATGCGCCGCGCCAAGCGCCTGCATGGCGGGGACATTGGGGCCATAGCCCTCATCAATGCGGTCGGGGATGTAAAGGGTGGCCGCCGCCCCCATCGCGCGCAGCCAGATTGTCAAAAGGGCGGCCGAGGCCCCGCCATCCACGTCATAATCGGCAAAGATCGCGATGCGTTGACGGGCGTGCACCGCGGCCAAAAACCGCGCGGCGGCGCGTTCCATATCGCGCAGCGATAAGGGGTCAGGCAAAAGATCGCGCAGGGCAGGGTTCAAGAACCCCCCCGCCTCTTCGGGGGGCACGCCGCGCGACACCAGCGTGTGACACACCGCCATGGGCAGGCGCGTGATTTGCGCCATCGCCTCGGCCTGACGATCAGCCTCAAGCCCCGGGCCCACCCAGCGGCGCCCCGTCAGGGATTGGCTGACATCCAGAAAGGCGCGGGTGGTCATCAAGGCTGTCTCCTCATGCGCCTTCGGCTTTTCGTCGATCCGCGATGAGCGGCGAAGCCGACGAAGAGCGTTACTTCACCGGGCTGCGATAGGTCATGCGCCGCACCGATCCGGTCTTGGACCGCATCAGCAAGGTTTCGGTGGTCATCCAGCCCGGCTCGCGTTTGATCCCCGACAGGATCGAGCCTTCGGTCACCCCGGTGGCGGCAAAGATCACATCGGCTGTGACCATCTCATCGCGGGTATAGATGCGGTTCAGATCGGTGATCCCGGCCTTTTTCGCCCGCGCCTTTTCATCGTCGTTGCGGAACAACAGCCGCCCATAAATCTGCCCGCCCATGCATTTCAGTGCGCTGGCCGCCAGCACCCCTTCGGGTGCACCGCCCGAGCCCATATACATGTCGATGCCCGTTGTCTCGGCTTCGGCGCAATGGATCACGCCTGCCACATCGCCATCGGTGATCAGCCGGATCGCCGCGCCGGTGGAACGAACATCTTCGATCATCGCCTCGTGGCGCGGGCGCTCCAGAATACAGACGGTGATATCTTGCGGCGCGCAGCCCTTGGCCTTGGCCAATGCGCGCACCCGCTCGGCGGGTGACATATCGAGTGTCACGGTGCCCGGCGCATAGCCCGGCCCGATCGCGAGCTTGTCCATATAGACGTCAGGGGCATGCAACAGCGTGCCGCGCGGTGCCATGGCGATGACGGTCAGCGCGTTCGGCATATCCTTGGCCGTCAGCGTGGTGCCTTCAAGCGGATCCAGCGCGATATCCACCGCAGGGCCTTTGCCGGTGCCCACCTCTTCGCCGATGTAAAGCATCGGGGCCTCGTCACGCTCGCCCTCGCCGATCACCACCACGCCGGCAATGTCGAGAAGGTTCAACTGGTCGCGCATCGCGTTGACCGCGGCCTGATCGGCGGCCTTTTCATCGCCGCGCCCGACAAGACGGGCACTGGCCAAGGCGGCGGCTTCGGACACGCGCGCAAGGCCGAGTGACAAAAGGCGGTCGTGAAATTCAACGGGATCGGCCATGATCGGGGTCCTTGCAAAATGGGTTGCCTCACCTCTAGCGACCCAAGGGGCCGGGCGGCAAGGGGGATTGCGCTAACGGGCAGAGGCCGGACCGCGGCCGCGATCCCCATGTGACCGTTCGCGCCCTTGGCAGATGGCCCCTCTCGCCAAGAATGGCGCCCGGGGGGCTGTCGGTCTTAGACCTCTTCGATGCGCAGCGCGACCGGCGCACCCACCAACACCCCCGTCGCGGCAAAGCGGCTGATGGCGTGGTCGATGTCGTCGCGGCTGGCCTTGTGGGTCACGATCAGCACGGGCGCATTGGCACCCTCATGGCCATATTGGCGCATCTGGTCGATGGACACCCCCGCCTCACCCAGACAGGTGGCGATTTTGGCCAAGGCGCCGGGTTTGTCCAAGAGCGTCATGCGCAGGTAATAAGAGGCCGGGGTGGCCGATTTCGCGGCCAAGGGCTCGGCCAAGCTGGCGGCGGGCTGGCCAAAGGTCGGCAGGCGCGTGCCGCGTGCAAGGTCGATCACATCGCCCATCACCGCGCTGGCCGTTGGCCCCATGCCCGCACCGGGGCCGCGCATCACGATCTGGCCCACAGAATCGCCTTCCAGCACCACCATATTGGTGCCGCCCTGCAATTGGCCCAGCGGATGAGAGGCGGGCACAAGGCAAGGGGTCATGCGCTGTTCCAGCCCCCGGCCCGTCATCTGTGCCACGCCCAAAAGCTTGATGCGATAGCCCATATCCTCGGCCAGACGGATATCGTCGATTGAAACGCTGCCAATCCCCTCCAGTTCAACCGCGTCAAAGGACACTTTGGTGCCAAAGGCGATAGAGGCCAGAAGCGCGAGTTTGTGGCCCGCATCGATGCCGCCGACGTCAAGGTTTGGATCGGCTTCGAGATAGCCCAGCTGGCGGGCCTCTTCAAAAACCGTCTCATAGGGCAGGTTTTCGGCCTGCATCCGCGTCAGGATGTAATTGCACGACCCGTTCATCACGCCCATGACCCGGCGCATCTTGTTGCCCGCAAGCCCTTCGGTCAGGGCTTTGATCACCGGGATGCCGCCTGCGACGGCGGCCTCGAACCGGATCACGCGGCCCGCAGCCTCGGCGGCCAGCGCCAAGGCTTGGCCGTGATGGGCCAAAAGCGCCTTGTTGGCCGAAACCACATCCTTGCCGCGTGCAATCGCGGCCTCGGTTGCATCGCGCGCGGGGCCTTCATGGCCGCCCATCACCTCGATGAACACATCGACATCTTCGCGCTGCGCCAATGCGACG
This sequence comes from Tabrizicola sp., assembly GCA_965284335.1. GTDB lineage: Bacteria > Pseudomonadota > Alphaproteobacteria > Rhodobacterales > Rhodobacteraceae > Tabrizicola_A. The sequence continues at coordinate 549,078 of OZ260076.1, forward strand.
GGGTCGGTTTCCCACGCATAGCCCGACAGATCGGCATCGCGGTTCTTGGTGCGGTCACGCGCCGAGACGGCGGTGATGACCACCGGGCGGCCGGTGCGGGCCTCGATCAGGGCGGAGTGCTCTTGCACGATTTTCACCACGCCGATGCCCACGGTTCCCAGACCTGCAAGCCCCAAGCGCAGGGGGGGATTGGATGCAGGATTTGTCATGGCGGACACCTCGTCGTGATTGCTTTGTGCCTGTTAGCGGTTTCGCAAGGGCGGCGCAACGCGACAGCTGCGCCCAGCATCAGGGCAAGGGGGCTGCTCAGCGTGCGCGCAAACGGTCTGCCCGGGCGCGCAAGGCGGCGGCTTCGGCGGATAGGCTTGGCGAGGTTATGGGGGCCGAGGTGGCCAGTGCCGCGAGCGCCTCAGCGGTCAAAAGCGGGGGCGTCGGGCCAATCGGCCTTGAACCTGTCTCGACCGGGCCGATCGGCGGACGGTCAGAGCAAGCGGACAGAGCGAAAATGACAAACAAAAAAGACCGTAACATGGCGCAAAGCCTAGCGCAGCCTTGGCCCCGGGAAAAGGGGCCGCGCACAAGGCGGCAGATTTCGCCAGATAGACGTAAGGGCCGGTTATGGCCCTTACCTTTGGGTGTTGGGGCGGCGGTCTATGGCCAGCCGCGTTAATGCGCGGGCTTGATGAACGTGCCGTTGCGCAGCTCGCGCATCGCGGTTTCCAACTCGGCCTTGGTGTTCATCACAATGGGGCCGTGCCAAGCCACGGGTTCTTGCAACGGGGCACCCGAGACCAAAAGGAAGCGAACCCCTTCTGGGCCTGCAGTCACCACCACCTCATCGCCCTTGCCAAATTCAACCAGCGTGCGGTTGCCCGACAGATCGCGGATGTTCAGCTCTTGGCCGTTCACTTCCTTTTCCAAAAGCACCCCGCGCGGGCGGGCGGCATCGGCAAATTTGCCAGCACCTTCAAAAACATAGGCAAAGGCGTGGCGGCGGGTGTCGACCTTGAAGGTCTTTTTGCGCCCCTCGGGCACGAAGATGTCGAGATACTGGGGATCGGCGGCGATGCCATCGACCGGGCCGCGCTTGCCCCAGAACTCGCCCACGATCACGCGCACCACGGTGCCATCATCGTCGATCACTTCGGGAATGTCGTTTGAGCGCACGTCCTGATAGCGGGGCTTGGTCATCTTCAGATGCCCCGGCAGGTTGGCCCAAAGCTGAAAGCCATGCATCTGGCCCTTGGCGTTTCCTTTGGGCATTTCCTGATGCAAGATACCGGACCCTGCCGTCATCCACTGCACATCGCCGCCCTTCAGCGTGCCGCGATTGCCAAGGCTGTCGCCATGGTCAACCGATCCGGCCAGAACATAGGTGATGGTTTCGATGCCGCGGTGCGGATGCCACGGGAACCCTGCCATGTAATCGCGCGGATGATCGCCGCGAAAATCGTCAAACAGCAAGAACGGGTCCATGCGGGTGGGATCGCCAAAGCCAAAGGCGCGGTGCAGATGCACGCCTGCGCCTTCGATGGCGGGGCGGGCGTGGCTGGTGGCGGTGATGGGACGGATCGACATGGGTTTGCTCGCTTGTTGCTGCGCTTGAAGCAAAGCTAGGTGGGCAGGGGCCTTTGGGCAATATCAGCACGCCGAAGGGCGGCTGTGCATTTTCGCACAGCCGCCCCGGTTTCCGACCTATTTTTGCTTTAGGTGCAGGGCGCCCCGACAAGGCAGATTGGCGAGACAAAACGCGGGCGGGTGACGATAAATTGTTTCAAAGTCTGATTGCCAAGGCCCACTTTGAAGGCTGGGGTATAGTTCACCTCAACCTCGACCAGCACCACAAAATCGCCGTTATACAAGGTGGGCAATTGCCCGGCCAAGGCCGCAACCGTGCCAGTGGTCAGTTGCGGCATCGCATTATGCGCCGAACGCGACCAGCGCACCTCATAGCGGTTGTTGATATCCGACCAAGTGATGGACGAGACGCGGATCTTGGCGTCTTGATCCTGATCGATCAGATATTCCATCATCGAATCCAGCCCGGTGATATAGGCGTCAGTGATCGCCACCTGCTCGCGCGAGATCATGTCGGAAATGGTGTAGGCGGCCTTTTGGACGATGTTGATGGCGCGGTAATTGTCCCAATAGACGAACAATGCCAGATAAGACCACAGCATGAAGGGCAGAACCAAGACGGCCTCGGCCATCAGGGTGCCCGTCTCATCATGGCGCAAAAATCGTGTCAGGCGGCGGAACATGGTCATGGTTTTGCCCCCCTCAATTCGGTTCAACGACAAAGGCAGACACAGCCACAAGCCCATAGCCGCCCTCGCTGTCCTTGGGCAGGCCAAGGCCAACGCCGGTGGTTGGGAAGATGGCGTCTTGCACCACGCAGACCCGCACCAGCATCATGTCGTTTTGCTGGCCGATCTGCATTTGCGTGACGGGAACGATATCTTCTTCGCGGTTCACACAGGCGATGCGATTGGTGGGCAAGGCCCAGTTTGACGTGTTCACGCGGATCATTTCGATGGTGATGTTCTGGTCGCAATCTTTCAAGATGACCGAGCGCGAGCAGATTTCATCCTTCAGCAGCGCCGCCGTCGGCAAGGGGTAATGGCCCAAGCGCAAGCTGCGCATGGTGACATCGACCGATTGCTCCAGCATGATCGAGCGCACCATCAAAAAGCCGCTCTCGAAAGAGGCCATGAAGATGGTCAATAGCAAGGGCACCGCCATGGCAAATTCAACGGCGGCGGTGCCTTTGTCTTCGCGGCCAAAGCCGCCGAATTTTCGAATGATGGACCGGATCATTGGGTCAACCTCAGATGGCTGATATTACTGGCAATGGCACGAAAGGCGGTGCGGATTTGCAGACCAGCCGCGTTGAAGTAATGGGCCGAAGAGGTGGCACATTGCGAGATCTGCGCCTGCCCGCCGACAGGGGCCTCGAACGCGATGCCATAGACGGTGACACCGTTATCGCGGGCCATGGTGCACATCTGCTGCAACTGATTGTTCATCGTGTTGACTGGGGTCTGCTGGCGGAGATTTGCCAGCCAAGTGTTGTATTGCGCTGATCGCTGGCTGTTGTTCGTGCCCAAGGCGCGGGCATAAAGCTGCCAAACCACCCATTGCAGACGCACCTCGCTCCACAGCTGTTCAAAGGTGATCGGCTGCAGGGCAGACGCCCCGGTATCCGAGCTGTTGGTCCAAGGCAGCGACCGCCACTCGCTTCTGTGCGGCACCCAATACTCTCTGGAGCCCGAAATGCCCGGGCGGCCAGTCGTGAAGCGGATGGAGTAATTGCCATCATTGGGGGATTTGTAGATGGCATTGGTGCCATTCGCCCCGGTGATGCCGGACTTGTATTTGTCAGCCACCCGCTCTTCGGCAAAATGTTCGCCGTCGGTCATCAGAACCACGATCTTCATCGTTTCAGGGTCGGTATATTCAAAGGGACGACCTTCAAAGGTTTGCGGAACCTGACCGATGTCGACGAAATGGCTGAGAACGCCTTGGCTGCCGGGATCAATCAGCGTCATGCCCCATTTCATGCCGGCATTGATCGAGGTCGCGCCAATCGCGGTCAGGCTGTTGATCTTGTTTTGCAGGGCAAGAATGTTTTGGGTCGGCATCATCACCGTATTGGTGGTGGACGGCGGGCACCAGCGGTTGCCGGGCACAGGGGTGGCATAGTCGGTGTCGAGACGGTCCACATAGCTTGCCACCAGATAGCTGGGGGTGAAAGTGTCTGCATGGGCGGTCATCGGAATGGCAAGCTGAGTCGACAGGCCCGTTTGGTTGTAAACCACGCTGGGCAGATCAAGGCAGTTCACATGTGCCACGCCATGCACGTTTTGTTCGTTGTAACGCTGGCGCAGGGTGGCGCCCAGATTGACCTGACCGTTGAACGGCACAAGGGCGATTGAAATGCGGTCTTCGGTGTCATTCGACAAAACCGTGTCGACAAATTCGCTGGCGGCGTTTTGCAGATTGCGCAGGCGCGTCAGCCCATTCGATGACACCGTTGCCATCGAACCGGATACGTCCAGCACCAAGACAACTTCGACATTGGTCATGCGCTGTTCGGCTTTGGAGTGGCCGGGCGCTTCCATTTCGTCGATGCCGATCATGTGCATAAAGAACGGGTCGGTCTCGGCACGGGCATCGGCGACCACCTCGCGGTAGTTCAGCCCTTCCTCGACCGTAACGGATTTGAGGTATCTAGACAGGCCCGATTTGGCAAAATAATCGGTCACCACATCTTCGGGGTCCAATTGCTGGCTGAGCGAAGCCGAGGCCAGAGTGGCCCGGTCCAGCGTGTTCTGCAGCGCGGTGCGCGTGCCTTCATAGCGCATCAGGTCAACCGCGATACCCCCCATCATGGCCATCAACAAAAAGAGGCACAGGGCAAAGATCGTCAGGTTGCCAGAGTCGCGCTTGGCAAAATGGCGCAACCGGGCGGCCCTGATGGGCTGTCCTTCGGTCAGTTTCGCAACAAGATGCGACATCATACGCCTCCAAACTCGGCAGAAACAAAGTTGGCCCGCCTTCTGGCAGACCTTTTCGCAGCAAGAATTGCCAAAGCCTTGGGGCGCAAATATGGCGCTGAGGTGCACAAGATGTGGAGATATCTGCGCAATTTTGGTGGGGCGCAGACAAAGGCGCGGATTTGGCCAAGCTGTCCACGCCGGGGCAACAATTCGCCGCCCCGCCAATGACATCTGGCCAAACCCTATGCCCGTCGCAGCCCCGGGGGGGTGTCGCGGTTCTTTATTGTGTCAGCCGCAGCATCGACAAATTTGACGCAATCGAATCAAATGCCGCGCCGATTTCGGCCCCCGCCGCTTGATAGTAATGCTGTGGTGATGAGGCGCATCCCGCAATTTGCGCCTGCCCGATGGCCGGGGCCTCAAAGGCGATGCCGTAAACGATGACACCTTCATTTTTGACCTGATTGCAGGTGGTTTGCAGCATAGAGTCCATGGCCGGTGCGCTGGCATAGATCGAGCGCATCTGCGCGATGGCATCGTAATAGGCCGTTGTGCCATTCGGGCGGCCATAGAATTGCCAAGCCACATAGCTGAGCCGGAGTTCAGCCCAGATCTGGCGCCAATCTTGCCGAACGGCGGGGGTTGCGGTGTTGGTCCAGGCGGTGGGGGTCCAGATGTTCAGATGCGGGACGTAAAACTTGTTGGGGCCCGGGCGACTTGCATGACGTATGGAATAGCGCCCGTCACCGGTGCTGCGCCAGATTGGCGAAAGCCCCGATTTATAGGCGTCATTGATCCGATCATGCGCGACATGTTCGCCATCGGTCATCAACACGATGACCTTCATCGTCTCGTCATCGTCATAATCAAAGGGGCGTCCGGCAAGGTTCGGGGCCATTTGCCCGGCTGCAATATAGTCGTCAAAGATCGACCGTGCGGCCGGATCCAACAGGGCCGCCCCCCATTTCATGCCCAGTACGATAGAGGTGGCCCCCCCGGCCTGAAGGCCGTTGATATGGCCTTGCAGTTCGTCCACGTTCTGGCTCGCCATGCGCACGATATTGGCCGCGGTGGGGCGGCAGGCATTGTTGGCGGTGTTTGGGCGGGCATAGGTCGTGTCCGTAGGCGCGACATAGCCGCTGAACAAGGTGCCATAGGCATGATCCGACCATGCCATCATCGGCAGGGCGGTGTTGCGTGGAATGGCCGGGCTGGCAAAGACCGAGGCGGGCAGTTCCAGACAGTTGATATCGGTGACGCCATGTTGATGTGTGGCGTTGAAGGCACCCCGCAGGGTTGGCCCAAGGTTCACTTGCGCATTATAAGGCACGACCGAGATTGAAACCCGGCGCTCATGGTCGCCCTCAAGCATCGTTTCGACAAAATTCGATGCCGCTTGGCGCAGATTGGCAATCTTCGCCCCGCCCATCGAGCCGGAGACATCCAGCACCAGCACGATTTCGACATTGGTCACCGTTTGAATGGCGCGCGACTGGGCGCTGGCGTCAAAGCGGTCAATGCCGATCATATGCATGAAGAAGGGGTTGGTCTCTGCTTTTGCGACGGCCTTCACATCTCGGCTGGACATGGCATCCACCACCTCGACGCTGTGCAGCGCATCGGCCAATCCCGCCTTGGCCACGCAATCTTCGACCACGCTTTGCGGGTTGAGCCTTTGGGTCATGCTGGCTGCCATCAGCGTGCAGCGGTCAAGCGTCTGGGACAGCTGGGTACGCGTTGTCTCGTATTTCAAGACATCAATAGCAACCCCGCCGAGCATGGCCATCAGCACGAACAAAAACAGGGAAAAGAGGATCAGTGCACCCTCTTGGGCCTTGGCAAAAGCCAGCACAGCAGCGCGAAACATGGCAAGCATTTGGGTCGTCCTAACCAAGGTGCCCCGGTTGTCCCGGATACACCCAATTCACGCCCCCGCCATCGCGTTGCCGCAAGTTTATGTCAAAATTGTGGCAAGCGCGGCGAGGCTGGGGCCAAGTGATATAGGGTGGAAACGATCCCTCATTGGGGGATGCATTGTGCCGGGATTTGAAACAACCAGCTGCGCAAAGCGGAGCCTTGGTGCCACAATATTTTCCAATTTGCGCAGTTAAGAATCACTTAATGATACAAATTGACGTGAAATCTTGGCCAAACGCCGCAGACATCTGCCAGTCTTTTATCCTAAATCAACAGATCAGTGCGCCAATGGACGCGCACCAATGGGAGGATGCACATGTCTGTTGCCGGCGAACCCAGCTTTCGTGAATCGGTTGATCTGATGTTCAAGCGCGCCACCGCGCTGATGGACCTGAGCCCCGGGCTTGAGCAAAAGATTCAGGTCTGCAACTCGACCTATACGGTGCGTTTCGGCGTGCGTTTGCGCGGTAAGATCGAAACCTTTGTGGGCTATCGCTCGGTGCATTCCGAACATATGGAACCGGTCAAAGGCGGCATCCGCTATTCGATGGGCGTCAACCAAGATGAGGTTGAGGCGCTGGCCGCGCTGATGACCTATAAATGCGCGCTGGTGGAAACGCCCTTTGGCGGCTCAAAAGGTGGGCTTTGCGTGGATCCGCGCCAGTGGGACGAGCATGAGCTGGAGCAGATCACACGCCGCTTTGCCTATGAACTTATCAAGCGTGACTTGATCCACCCCGCGCAAAACGTGCCCGCCCCCGACATGGGCACGGGCGAGCGTGAAATGGCTTGGATTGCCGACCAATATGCGCGGATGAACACCACCGACATCAACGCCAAGGCTTGCGTCACTGGCAAGCCGCCCCATGCGGGCGGGATTCAGGGCCGGGTCGAGGCGACGGGCCGCGGCGTGCAATATGCGCTGCGCGAGTTCTTCCGCTATCGCGAGGACCGCGAGGCGGCACGGCTGACCGGCGATCTGGATGGCAAGCGCGTCATCGTGCAGGGTCTTGGCAATGTGGGCTATCACGCCGCCAAGTTCCTGTCGGAAGAAGATGGCGTGCGAGTGATTGCCGTCATCGAACGCGATGGCGCGATTGTCGACGACAAGGGCATCAACATCGAGGAGTTGCGCCAGCACATGAACCGCACCGGCGGCCTTGCGGGCTTTCCTAAGGGCAAGCATGTGACCGATGGGGCGGCGGTGCTGGAAATGGAATGTGACATTCTGATCCCGGCGGCGATGGAGGGGGTGATCAACCTTGGCAACGCCGCCCGCATCAAGGCCCCACTCATCATCGAGGCGGCGAATGGCCCGGTGACCTTTGGCGCCGATGAGATCCTGCGCAAGAAAGGCACGCTGATCATCCCCGACATGTATGCCAACGCGGGCGGGGTGACGGTGTCTTATTTCGAATGGGTCAAGAACCTGAGCCATATCCGCTTTGGCCGCATGCAGCGCCGCGCCGAAGAGGCGCGCTCGCGCCTTCTGGTCGAGGAACTGGAGCGGCTGTCGTCCGATCAGGGGCTGGGCTGGACCATGGCGCAGGATTTCAAGCAAAAATTCCTGCAAGGCTCGGACGAGTTGGCGCTGGTGCGCTCGGGTCTGGACGACACCATGCGCACCGCCTATCAGGCGATGCGAGAGGTCTGGCATGGCCGGACCGATGTGAATGATCTGCGGGTGGCGGCCTATATCGTGGCGATTGACCGCGTGGCCAAGACCTACCGCTCCAAGGGCCTGTAACGCGCTGATGAATCTAACCCTGATCGAAACCGGCGGCACCATCTGCATGGCGGATGGCCCCGAGGGTCTGCGCCCCGCGCCGGAAAAGGTGGCGGCGGCGCTGGCACAGATTGCGCCGGGCCAAGGGCTGGACCATCAAAAGCTCGAGCCTTTGGTGGACAGCGCCGATGTGGGCCCTACGGTCTGGAACCGGCTTCTGGATCGGATCGAAGCCGCGCAGGGGCCGGTGATCGTGACCCATGGCACCGATACGATGGCCTTTACCGGGGCTGCGCTTGATGCCGCACTGGCGGGGCAGGGGCGCTGCATCGTGCTGACTGGGTCGATGCACCCTTTGGGCCTGCCCGGATCGGATGCCGAGGGCAATCTGTCGCTTGCGATCCAGACCGCGCTCGGCGGGGCGGCGGGCCTGCATCTGGCCTTTGACGGGGCCTGCCTGCCTGCGGGCTGCGTGACCAAGGCGGACTCGCAGTCCGCCGCCGCCTTTGTGCGGGCTGGCGACGCAGGCGCCCCGCCGCCCGTGGCGCGGCGCTTTGATCCGGCGAAATCTTTGGGGATTGTCACCCTGACCCCGGGCCTTGCACCCCGCGCGCTGACCGCGATGCTGGAGCCTTTGGACGGGGCCGTCCTGCGCGTCTTTGGCGCGGGCACCATGCCGGGCGCCTTGGGCCAGACGCTGATGGGCTTCAAGGGCAAGCCGATGATCGCCGTCAGCCAATGCGCGCAAGGCGGGCTCGCGCCCGGCGCCTATGCCGCAGGGGCCGCACTTTGGGCCGCGGGGGTGGAAAACGGTGGCCGCATGTCGGCCGAACAGGCGCTGACCCGGCTTTGGCTGCGCCTCTCGGTCGCATCGCCCAAAGCCTGATTGCGACAAACTTTGTCGTCTGCGCCTAAGGAAATCGCGCCAAGCTCTTGCATATAGCCTGCTAAGCCGCTTCACTGGTGGCGAAAGAACGGGGCAGGCATCATGCGCTATTCAGGCTTTAGGGTCATCACCGAAGGGCTTTTCGGCAACAAGGGCTGGACGCCGGCTTGGCGCGATCCGGCACCGAAAGCCTCATACGATGCCATCATCATCGGCGGCGGTGGCCATGGGCTTTCGACCGCCTATTACCTGGCCAAGAACCATGGTCTGCGCAACATCGCGGTTTTGGAAAAGGGCTATCTCGGCAGCGGCAATATCGGGCGCAACACCACCATCGTGCGCGCCAATTACTTCCTGCCCGGGAACTCCGAATTCTACAGCCATTCCATGAAGTTGTGGGAGGGTCTTGAGTCCGAGCTGAACTACAACGTGATGCATTCGCAGCGCGGGCTCATCAACCTCTTTCATTCCGACGGCCAGCGCGACGCCTTTGCCCGGCGCGGCAATATGATGGTCAATCAAGGCGATGACGCGATCCTTTTGGACCGCGAGGGCGTGCGCGAACGGCTGCCTTACCTCGATTTCGAAAACACCCGCTTTCCGATCTATGGCGGGCTTTTGCACCCGCGCGGCGGCACGGCGCGCCATGATGCGGTGGCCTGGGGCTATGCGCGCGGCGCGGATCAATTGGGCGTTGATCTGATCCAGAATTGCGAAGTGACCGGCATCGACATCGAAAACGGCAAGGTGGTGGGCGTGCAAACCACGCGCGGCGCGATCAAGGCCAAGAAGGTGGGCGTTGTGGTTGCGGGCCGCTCGGGTCAGGTGGCGGCGATGGCGGGAATGCGCCTGCCCATCGAAAGCCATATCCTGCAAGCCTTTGTCACCGAAGGGCTAAAGCCGGTGATCGACCATGTCATCTCGTTCGGGATGGGGCATTTTTATATCAGCCAGTCCGACAAGGGCGGCTTGGTGTTTGGTGGGGATCTGGATTTCTACGCCTCTTACGCCAGCCGCGGCAACCTACCGATGGTCGAGCATGTGATGGAAGCCGGCATGACGCTGATGCCGATGATTGGCCGCGCCAAGGTGCTGCGCTCTTGGGGCGGCATCATGGACATGACGCCAGATGGCAGCCCGATCATCGACAAGACCCCGGTTGAGGGGCTTTATCTGGATTGCGGATGGAACTACGGCGGCTTCAAGGCCGTGCCTGCCTCGGGCTGGTGCATGGCGCATCTGATGGCAACCGACACCCCCCATGAGGTGGCCCGCCGTTTCCGCCTTGACCGCTTCCGTGTGGGCCAGATCCTCGATGAGGAAGGCACCGGCAGCCAGCACAACCTGCACTGACATGACCTGCGATCTGCCCCACGCCCACCACCTCTGCACGTCCCCCCACCCCCAGCCCCTCCCCACGGGGGGGAGGGGAGGTGATCATTTGACGCCCCATATCGCCGCGGCACCGTTGTATGCCTCCGGCGGGAGTATTTCATCCAAGAGGAAGTCCGCAATCCGCTTCCTCTTGGCAAAAATACTCTGGGGTGAGGCGCGGATGCGCCGAGGGGCAACGCCCCTTCTTTCTGAAATTTCAGGAGCTTGACCGATGCGAATTCCTTGCCCTCTCTGTGGCCCCCGCGACCGGCGCGAGTTCTATTACTACGGGTCGGACGACTATCTGAACCGTCCCGCCCCTGATGCGCCCATTGAGGCTTGGGATGACCATCTGCACCTGCGCGACAACCCGGCGGGCAAGACCCATGATCTGTGGTATCACGAGACCGGCTGCGCGCAGTGGTTGCGGGTGCACCGAAACACCGTCACCCATGAGATTTACGGTGCTGAACTGGTGGCCGATCTGAAAGGCGGTGCAAAATGAGGATCGCGGGCAAGGGTCTGATCGACCGGGCAAAGCCGGTGAATTTCACCTTTGACGGCAAGGCCTATCAGGGGTTCAAGGGCGACACCGTCGCCGCGGCGCTTTTGGCCAATGGGGTCAAGCTGGTGGGGCGCAGTTTCAAATATCACCGCCCGCGTGGGGTGTTGACCGCCGGGTCGGAAGAGCCGAACGCCCTGATCGAGGTGATTGGTGCGGCCAACCAAACGCCCAATGTGCGTGCCACGATGCAAGAGCTGTTCGAGGGTTTGACCACCCGCAGCCAAAACCGCATGGGGTCTTTGCGCTTTGATCTTTTGGCGATCAATGATCTGGCATCGCCCTTCCTGTCGGCAGGCTTTTACTACAAAACCTTTATGTGGCCGCGCGCCTTTTGGGAGCGGCTTTATGAGCCCGTCATTCGCCGCGCGGCGGGTCTTGGCAGCCTCTCGGGCCGCCATGACGAGGGGCATTACGAAAAGGCCTTTGCTTTCTGCGATCTTCTGGTGATCGGCGGCGGGCCAACCGGGTTGATGGCGGCCCTGACTGCCGCCCGCGCAGGGGCCGATGTGATCTTGGCCAATGAAGACAGCCGTCTGGGGGGGCGTCTACTTTCGAATGGCGAAACCATTGATGGCGCGCCGGGCTTGGATTGGGTCGCCTCGGTTGAGGCCGAGTTGGCCGCCTTGCCCAATGTTCGCATCCTGCACCGCACCACGGTGACTGGGGCCTATGATGACGGTGTCTTCGGCGCTTTGGAGCGGGTGGCCCTGCACAAGCCCGCCCGCCCCGATGTGCCGCGGGAATGTTTCTGGCGCATTACCGCGCGGCGGACGGTGCTTGCCTCGGGCGCATTGGAGCGGCCTGTTGCCTTCCCGATGAACGACCGTCCCGGCATTATGATGGCCAGCGCGGTGGAAACCTATCTGAACCGTTATGGCGTTGTGCCGGGCCAGCGGGTGACGCTGTTTGCCAACAACGACGGGGCCCGCGCCACAGCGCGCGCCTTGATGGCCGCAGGTGTGCAGGTGGCCGCCATTCTGGACAGCCGCACCACGGCCAGCGCGGTCGAGGATTGCCCGGTCTATCTGGGCGCGCGCATCACCAATACCGCCGGACGCCATGGACTGACCCGCATCGAGGGGCAGCATGCGGGCGGTGAGTTCAAGCTGGAAACCGATCTTCTGGCGATGTCTGGCGGCTGGAACCCCACGCTGCACCTGACTTGCCACATGAACGGCCGTCCGCGCTGGAATGATGAGATCGCGGCCTTTGTGCCCGCCGAGGGTGCCGTGCCGGGCCTCACCGCCGCCGGTGCCGCCAATGGCACCTTCACCACCCATGGCTGTCTGGCCGCAGGCCACGAGGCGGCGAAAGCGGCGCTGGCCGATCTGGGGCTCAAGCCCGCCAAGACCACCCTGCCCAAGGCCGAGGGCCTGCCTTATGTCATCGAGCCCCTCTGGGCGGTGGAGGGCAAGGGCCGCGCTTGGCTGGATTTTGCCAATGACGTGACGACCAAGGACGTGCGCCAATCGGCCGCCGAGGGCTATGCCTCGGTCGAGCATATGAAGCGCTATACCACGCAAGGCATGGCACCCGATCAGGGCAAGAATTCGAATGTGGGGGCGCTGGCCGTGCTGGCCGATGCCACCGGGCGCGGCATCCCGCAGACCGGCACCACCACCTTCCGCCCGCCCTACACGCCCGTCTCCATCGCCGCGATGGGGGCCGGGGGGCGTGGTGCGGGCTTTGCGCCGCAGCGCTTCATGACCTCGGATCAGGCCAGCCGCGACCGGGGCGCGCCGATGATCGAGGCGGGGCTGTGGTATCGCCCCAGCTATTTCCCGAAACCCGGCGAGACGACGTGGCAAGAGGCCTGCAATCGCGAGGTGGCCATGGTGCGCGGCGCCGTGGGCGTGGCCGATGTGTCCACGCTCGGCAAGATCGACATTCAGGGCCGCGATGCCGCGCGCTTCCTCGATCTTGTTTACACCAACACTTTCAGCACCTTGGCCAAGGGCCGGGTGCGCTATGGGCTGATGCTGCGCGAGGATGGCTTTGTGCTGGATGACGGCACCACCGCGCGGCTGGGGGAAAACCACTATCTGATGACCACCACCACCGCCGCTGCGGGCCTTGTGATTCGGCATCTCGACTTCATCCATCAGACCCATTCTGCCGATTGGGACCTGCGTTTCATCTCGGTCACCGAATCTTGGGCGCAATTTGCGGTGGCGGGGCCGAAGTCGCGCGCGCTTCTGAACGCTGTTCTCGATCAGCCTGTTGCGGATTTCCCCTTCATGGCCTGTGGCGAAGTCACCGTGGGCGGCGTCAAGGCGCGGCTCTTCCGCATCTCGTTTTCGGGCGAGGAGGGCTATGAAATCGCCGTGCCCACGCGCTTTGGTGAAAGCCTGTTCCGCGATCTCGTGGCCAAGGCCGAAACCATGGGCGGCGGGCCTTACGGGATGGAGGCCTTGAACGTGTTGCGCGTTGAAAAGGGCTTTATCACCCATGCCGAGATTCACGGCCGCACCACGGCCTTTGACATTGGCATGGAAAAGATGATCAGCCCCAAGAAGGACTGTATCGGCAAGGCCATGGCGGCGCGTCCCGGCCTTTTGGGGGAAGAGCGCCAGCAGCTTGTCGGGCTGAAGATTGCGCTTGGCACACCACCCTGCGGCGGGGCGCATCTTTTCACCCAAGGCGCGCCCGTGGGCCGCGAGGAAAGCCAAGGTTACATCACCTCATTTGCCCATTCTGACCTGATGGGCGCCTGTCTGGCTCTGGCCTTCCTGCGCAATGGCCGCGCCCGGCATGGCGAAAAGATCCGCATCGTCGATCACCTGCGCGGTCTCGACCTTTTGGCCGAGGTTTGCGATCCGGTGTTCCATGACAAAGACGGGGAGAAGCTTCGTGCCTGAACTCATCGCAAAGCCTGCGCTTGACCATGCGGCGCTGACACATGGCAGCTGCACCCTGACGCCCGTGGACCTTGGGCCGATCACTTCGATTGCGCTTTTCCCGAGGCAGGAAAAGTCAGTGGCCAAAGTGTTAAAGCCGCTGGGCCTGACGTTTCCGGCCCCGAACAGTCTGTCGCAAAAAGACAGCGCTATGCTGGTCTGGACGGGCCGCGAACAGGCCTTTCTGATCGGTGTTGAGGCCCCCGATTTCGGCGCGTCGGCGGCAGTCACCGATCAATCGGGCGGCTGGTCGGCGCTGCGGTTGACGGGGGCAAAGGCCCATGAGGTTCTGATGCGCCATGTGCCTTTGGACCTGCGGCTGCATGCCTTCCCGGTTGGGCGGGCTGTGCGCGCGCCCTTGGGCCATATGTCGGCCATTGTGCTGCGCGAAAGCGAAGAGAGCTTTCTTGCGCTCACCTTCCGCTCCATGGCCCGCACAGCTTGGCATGAGGTGGAAACCGCGCTCCGTTCGGTCGCGGCGCGCGGGTGATGCTGACCAATCGCGACATCGCCGAGTTGATCGACTGGCGTCGCGATCTGCACCGCCACCCCGAGGTGAGCCGGCATGAGGCGGAAACCGCGGTACGGGTCGTGGCCGCGCTGCGGCCCCTTGCGCCCGATCAGCTGCTTACCGGCCTTGGCGGCCATGGCGTGGCGGCCGTCTTTGACAGCGGCCAGCCCGGCCCCACGGTGATGTTCCGCGCCGAACTCGATGGCCTGCCGATCACCGAGATTTCCGAGATTCCCCACCGCTCCACCCGGCCCGGCACCGGGCATCTGTGTGGGCATGACGGGCATATGACGCTGCTTCTGGGCCTTGCGCGCCTGATGTCGCGCCAGCCTCCGGCGCGGGGCAGGGTGGTTCTGATGTTCCAACCCGCCGAGGAAGATGGCTCGGGCGCGGCGGCGGTGCTGGCCGATCCGGCCTTCGCCGCCCTAAAGCCCGATTGGGCCTTTGCCATTCACAACCTGCCCGGCATCGCTTTGGGCCATGCGCTGGTCAAACCCGGCGTGGTGAACTGTGCCAGTCAGGGTTTGAAGATCCACCTCGGTGGCAAGACCGCCCATGCGAGCCAACCCGAGGCTGGCACCTCGCCGGGGCTTGCCCTTGCCGCCCTTGTCGCGGCGTTTTCCAACTTGGCCCCGCCTGCGCCCCTTGGTCCTGGCTACCGCCTCGTCACGGTGACCCATGCGCGTCTGGGCGAACCGGCCTTTGGCATCGCTCCGGGCGCGGCTGAACTTTGGATCACGCTGCGCACGCTGGAAGATGCGGGCATGGCCGCACTGCGCGCCGAGACAATCGCGCTGGCCGAGGCCGAGGCCCGCGCCCATGGCCTGACCGTCGCCTTTGAAACCCATGACGATTTTGCCGCCTCGGTGAACCACCCCGAGGCGACCGCGCGCATCACCGCAGCGCTCGACGCCCTCGCCATCCCCCACCAGCCCGGCGATCTTCCAATGCGGGCGTCAGAAGATTTCGGTCGCTTCGGCCAGCCCGGCAGCCGCGCGGCCATGCTCTTTCTGGGCGCGGGCGAAAACCACCCGGCGCTGCACAACCCCGATTACGACTTTCCCGATGCGCTGATCGGCCCCGCTGTTGCGATCTTTCATCGCATCGCGCGCGACCTTTTGGGGTGACTCTCGCCTTCAATGTGGCCTAAATATCCCACGGGGGTGCGGGGGTGTGAAACCCCCGCGCGCCACAGGCCATACCCGCAACGAAAGCCCAGATGTCCCTGCCGCCCGGTTTCCTTGACGAACTGCGCACCCGCCTTTCCCTGTCGTCCGTTGTCGGGCGCAAGGTGACTTGGGACATGCGCAAATCCAATCAAGGCAAGGGCGATATGTGGGCGCCTTGCCCGTTCCATCAGGAAAAATCCGCGTCTTTTCATGTGGATGACCGCAAGGGCTATTACTATTGCTTTGGCTGTCACGCCAAGGGTGACGCGCTGACCTTCATCAAGGAAACCGAAAATCTTGGGTTTGTGGAGGCGGTTGAGGTTCTGGCGCGTGAGGCTGGCATGCCGATGCCTGCCCGTGATCCAAAGGCGGCTCAGGTGGCCGATCGCCGCAGCCAATTGATTGCGGTGATGGAAGAGGCGGTCAAATGGTTCCGGTTGCAGCTGAAAACTTCTGCTGCTGCTGATGCACGGGCCTATCTGGCCAAACGCGGGCTGTCCGAGGCCGCCCAAGAGCGTTGGGAAATCGGCTTTGCCCCCGATCAGCGTCAAGCCCTGTTTGCCGCGCTGACCCAAAAAGGCATCGCGCCTGATCTGATCGTCGCCTCCGGCCTTTGCGCCAAACCCGATGACGGCGGCGCGCCCTATGATCGCTTTCGGGGTCGCATCATCTTTCCGATCCGTGACGGGCGGGGCCGGGCGATTTCCTTGGGCGGTCGTGCGATGGACCCCAATGCGCGGGCGAAATACCTCAATGGCCCGGAAACCGAGATTTTCGACAAGGGCCGCAACCTTTACAACCACGCCCCCGCGCGAGAGGCGGCGGGCAAGGGCAAACCCTTGATCGTGGCCGAGGGCTATATGGACGTCATCGCGCTGGCCGAGGCGGGGTTCACCGCCGCCGTCGCCCCCCTTGGCACCGCGGTCACCGAAGACCAGCTTCGCCTGATGTGGCGCATCCATGATGAGCCGATCATCGCGTTGGATGGGGATGCCGCAGGCATCCGCGCCGCGCTGCGGGTGGTGGACCTTGCGCTGCCTCTCTTGGAGGCGGGCAAGGGGTTGCGCTTTGCCGTTTTGCCGGGCGGCCAAGACCCGGACGATCTTATCAAATCCCAAGGGGCAGGGGCCATGCAGGGGGTGCTGGATGCAGCCCAACCCATGGTGCGCCTTTTGTGGCAGCGCGAAACCGATGGTCGCGTGTTTGACAGCCCCGAGCGCAAGGCCGCCTTGGACAAATCCTTGCGCGCCGCGTTGAAGCGCATCGCAGATCCCTCGATCCGCGCCCATTACGGCGAGGATATCAAACGGCTGCGGTTAGAGCTATTCGGACAGGGCGGCGCGCGGGTTCCGGCCTTTCGCGGCAGCCGCTTTGTGCCCAAGGGCACGCCCTTGCCCGCCTCGGCCAGCGCGCGCCAATCGCTTTTGGCCCAAGGCCAAGCGGTTGAAGAAACCCTGCGCGAGGCGGTGATTCTTGCCAGCCTGATTCTGCATCCCGGCCTCATTCACCGCTTTGAAAGCGCGCTTGAACGGCTGGATCTGATCGGAGAGGACCATAACCGGCTGCGCGCGCTATTGCTGGCCCATGCCGATGAAGATGCGGCAACGCTGAACGAAATCCTTCAGGCGCAGGCCGGGGCCGCCCTTGACGCGCTGATGCGCCGCCCCCATGTGCAGATCGCGCCTCCGGTGCGCAACCGAGCAGATGCCGATCTTGCAACCCTTTGTTTAGCCGAGGAATTGGCGAAACTTGACGCCCATCGCGCCGCCCGGCGTGAAATTGAAGATGCCGTTCACGATCTGACCGGCCTTGCCGATGAGGGGCTGACATGGCGGCTTTCGAAGGCCGCCGAGGCCCGCCACCGCGCCGATCATCCGGCGCGCGATGATGCCAATGATATGGGCGAAGACCGCGCCGCCCTGTCAAATCACCTTCAGGCCTTGATCGATGATCGGGTTTGGGAAAAGAAACGCTAACGCTTCGTGCGCACCCCCCCTGTGCTTTCCGCTGATTCGCGGTATTGATTCGCAAACGCCCAACTGATTCGCCCTAACGACGAACGGAGACGACATGGCCTCGAAAGACACCGATGACGGCAAACCCGAAGGCGAAGAGGCCGAAGTTTCCCTTGATCTAAGCCAAGCCGCCGTCAAACGGATGATCGCAGACGCCAAAGAGCGCGGCTATATCACTTATGACCAGCTGAATTCGGTGATGCCGCCGGAACAGGTGTCGTCCGAGCAGATCGAAGACGTCATGGCGATGCTGTCGGAGATGGGCATCAACATCATCGACGATGAAGAGGTTGACGAGGCTGATCCGGTGGTGGGGGAGTTGGTGGAAACCTCCTCGACCTCACGCGAGGTGGCGGTTGTCGGATCGACCACCGAAACGCTGGACCGCACCGATGACCCGGTGCGCATGTATCTGCGCGAGATGGGCAGCGTTGAACTGCTGAGCCGCGAAGGCGAGATTGCCATCGCCAAGCGGATCGAGGCAGGTCGCAATACGATGATCGCAGGGCTTTGCGAAAGCCCGCTGACCTTTCAGGCCATCATCATCTGGCGCGACGAATTGTTGTCCGAAGACATTCTGTTGCGCGATGTGATCGACCTTGAGGCCACCTTTGGCCGCAATCTGGACGGCGATGACGAGATGGTTGGCGCTGGGCTTGAAGGGGTTGAGGTTGATCCCGGCGCCGCGCCGCGCCGCGCTGCGGGTGCGGCCGAGCCAGAGCTGGACGCCGACGGCAACCCGATCTTTGCCGAAGCCGAGGAGGACGACGACGAGGATGGCGTGTCGATGTCGCTGGCCGCGATGGAAGCCGCGTTGAAGCCCAAGGTCTTGGAAACGCTGGACCTGATCGCGCGTGACTATGACACGCTGGCCGAGATGCAAGATGCCCGCATGAGCGCCACTTTGTCCGACACCGTGCGCTTTACCGCCGCTGAAGAGGCTGCTTATCAAAAGCTGCGCTCAGAGATCGTGACCTTGGTCAATGCGCTGCATCTGCACAACAACCGGATCGAGGCGCTGATTGATCAGCTTTACGGCATCAACAAGCGGATCATGGCGATCAACTCGGGCATGGTGAAGCTGGCCGATGCGGCCCGCATCAACCGCCGCGAATTCATCGACGAATATCAAGGCTATGAGCTGGACCCCACCTGGCTTGACCGTATGGCTGCGAAATCGGGCCGGGGTTGGCAGGCGCTGATCGAAAAGTCGCGCGACAAGGTCGAAGAGCTGCGCGCCGAGATGGCGCAGGTCGGCCAATATGTCGGCGTCGACATTTCCGAATTCCGCCGCATCGTCAATCAGGTGCAAAAGGGCGAGAAAGAGGCGCGGCAGGCCAAGAAGGAAATGGTTGAAGCCAACCTTCGCTTGGTGATCTCAATCGCCAAGAAATACACCAACCGTGGCCTGCAATTCCTTGATCTTATTCAGGAAGGCAATATCGGGTTGATGAAGGCGGTCGATAAGTTCGAATATCGCCGCGGCTATAAATTCTCGACCTATGCGACATGGTGGATCCGTCAGGCGATCACCCGGTCCATCGCGGATCAGGCCCGCACCATCCGGATCCCGGTGCATATGATCGAGACGATCAACAAGCTGGTGCGCACGGGCCGCCAGATGCTGCACGAGATCGGCCGCGAGCCTACGCCCGAGGAATTGGCCGAAAAGCTGCAAATGCCTTTGGAAAAGGTCCGCAAGGTGATGAAAATCGCCAAGGAGCCGATTTCCTTGGAAACCCCTATTGGCGACGAAGAAGACAGCCAGCTGGGCGATTTCATCGAAGACAAGAACGCGATCTTGCCTTTGGACAGCGCCATTCAGGAGAACCTGAAGGAAACCACGACCCGGGTTCTGGCCAGCCTGACCCCGCGCGAGGAACGTGTGTTGCGCATGCGTTTTGGCATCGGGATGAACACCGATCACACGCTGGAAGAGGTCGGCCAGCAGTTTTCGGTTACCCGCGAACGTATTCGTCAAATCGAGGCCAAGGCGCTGCGCAAGCTGAAACACCCAAGCCGCAGCCGCAAGCTGCGCAGTTTCCTCGATCAGTAAGGTCTTTGTGCCGTGACCCCAAGGCTCTACCTGCCAAAGAACAGGCGGGCAGGGGGGGTGGGCGCGCGCGTGATCGGGGCGACCGTCAGCCAAAGGCTGCTTTTCCCTATGGGGCAGGCTTGTCTTTGGCGGCATCGCGCCGCAGATAAGATTATGCCCCTGTCGCAACCCCATGGAGGTGACCATGATCCGCTTTGCGCTTTGCCTCTCGCTTTTGGCCAGCCCCGCTTTGGCCTTTCAAGCCCGCAACGATGTGTCGGTCAGCGGCACGGCTGATCAGATCGTGGTGGCGGCCAGACCCGGCCTGTCGAGCCCCGAAAGCTGGTGCGCGGCCGCAGAGTTTGTGGTGCGGGTTTTGGGCATGCCTTCGGCCACGCGGATTTATCGCGTCAGCCCCCCGCCTCGGCGTTCGGGCGAGGATGTGATGTTTTCGCTGTCGGCAACCAATGCGTCTGAGCGCACGGGGCTGTTGCGGATCGGTACCACGGATAACAGCGTCAGTGCAGGCCATGCCCGGGCGCTATGTGACCTTGGCCATCCTCGGTTTTGACAGGTGATGTGAAAACGCCGCCCCGTGGGGCGGCGTTTTGTTGAGGCGCAGGCCGGGGCTGGATCAGCTCCAGATGAAATGGCCCGCGGTCAGTTGGGTGTCAGAGGTCATGCCCGTCAGTGTGATGCTAAAGTTCGTCACACCGTCGCCGTCAAAGTCGATCTGCAAGCGCCGGGTGTCATTGTCGAACCGCGCTTCGGAATTGTTCGACCCGCCGGTAAATGCCGCATCCCCGCGATAGACAAAGCCGCCTACCAAAAGCCCCTCAAAGACCAAGCGGTCACCTTCGCCCGGACCGCCGTCCAGCGTGTTAAAGTCGGTGATCCGGTCCAGACCAAAGGACGTGCCCGAGAAGACAAAGTGATCGGCCCCTTCGCCGCCGGTCAGCACGTCATTGCCTGCGCCGCCATTGATGGTGTCATCGCCAGCGCCGCCGTTGATGGTGTTCTGCCCACGATTGCCAAGGATCACATTGTCCAGATCATTGCCCGTCACCCGATAG
Organism: Tabrizicola sp.; assembly: GCA_965284335.1. Lineage (GTDB taxonomy): Bacteria > Pseudomonadota > Alphaproteobacteria > Rhodobacterales > Rhodobacteraceae > Tabrizicola_A. The sequence continues at coordinate 569,745 of OZ260076.1, forward strand.
GCGCCGCTGGACAGCATGGTCACGTTTTCCACATTCGCCGCCATCACATGGTTGGTCGAGACCAGTGCCGTATCAATGCCACCGTTTGCCGTTTCGACAATCCGATCGGCCAAAGAGCCGACGTAATAGGTGTCGTTGCCCGCACCGCCGATCATGCTGTCATTGCCGGTGCCACCGTTCAGCGTATCCGCGCCACCACCGCCATAGAGCGTGTCAGCGCCCGAGCCGCCCAACAACAGGTTATCGCCAGCGTTGCCGGTCATCGTATTGGCGGCAGTGTTGCCGGTGGCGGTCAGATCGGCGCTGCCTTGCATGATCAGGTTTTCCACCCCGCGTGCCATGCGATAGTTGTCCAAGGTGTAGACAAGATCGGTGCCGCCCGTCGCGCCTTCGATGATGATATCAAGGCGGGTGTCGACGTAATACACATCATCGCCAAGCCCACCGATCATCGAGTCCCGCCCGGCGCCGCCGTTCAGCGTATCTGCGCCGGCGCCACCGTTAAGGGTGTCATTGCCCTCATGGCCTGCCAAAAGGTTGTCGCCGCTGTTGCCGGTGATCTGGTTGGCTTCGGCATTGCCGGTACCGTTCAGATCGGCGCTGCCCGTCAGCACGAGGTTTTCGATATGTGCGCCCAGAATGGTGCTAAAGCCGGTCTGGATCCGATCAATCCCGCCAAGGGCCAATTCGGTGACAACATCGCCCAACGAGTCGATGATATAAACGTCATTGCCGGTGCCGCCGACCATCACATCATTGCCAGCACCACCGTCCAGCGTATCGCCGCCCGCTCCGCCATTCAGCGTGTCATTTCCTTCCAGCCCATTCAGCCGGTTTGCCCCGCCATTGCCGGTGAGAATATTGTCAACCTGATTGCCGGTGGCCGTCGTCCCAGAGGTGCCCGCCAGCACCAGATTTTCGAAATTCGCAGCCAAGCTGTGGCTGATGTCGGAAATGACGGTGTCGATGCCCTCAGAGGCCAGTTCGGTCATCACATCATGGATGCTGCTGAGATAATAGGTGTCATTGCCAAGGCCGCCGATCATGGTGTCATTGCCCGACCCACCATCCAGCGTGTCATTGCCTGCAAGCCCGCTCAGCACATCATTGCCACCAGAGCCGAACAATCTGTTGTTGCCGGCATTTGCGGTCAGAACATTGGCCAAAGAGTTGCCCGTGCCATTGATATGGGCCGAACCGGTCAGCGTCAGGTTTTCAAGGTTGCTGCCCAGAACATAGGACACGCTGGATTCAACCAGATCCACCCCACCTGTGCTGGCGCGTTCCAACACCTTGTCGTTGGCATGGTCGACAACATAGGTGTCATTGCCGGTGCCGCCTTCCATCAGGTCGATGCCGGTGCCACCGTTCAGCCGGTCATTGCCAGCGCCACCAAACAAACTGTCATTGCCCGCGCTGCCGGAAAGGTTGTTGTTGCCGCCATTGCCAGTGATGATATTGGCCGCAGCATTGCCGGTGCCGGAAATGTTGGATGTGCCCAAGAGCGTCAGGTTTTCCAGTTCAAGCGCGAGCGTATAGCTTGCCGCGATCTGCACGGTGTCGATGCCACCGCCTGCCAGTTCCACGATGGTTTCGGTCGCGGCATCGATGACATAGACATCATTGCCCGCGCCGCCGTAAAACAGATCCACACCTGCGCCGCCGATCAGCGTATCTTTGCCCTCGCCGCCGGTCAGGGTGTCATTGCCTTCCATGCCGTTGATAAGATCGTCGCCCGTGCCACCTGTCATGGTGTTGTTCAGCGTGTTTCCGGTCACGACCGTATCGGCGCTGCCAATCACCAAAAGGTTTTCAATCCCAAAGCCCAAAACATGGCTGACGCGGGTTTCCACGAGGTCGATGCCGCCCGCCCCAAGGTCACTTTCATTGGCCACATCCCCGATGTGATCGACGCGATAGACGTCATCTCCCGCGCCGCCTTGCATAAAGTCGGCACCCGTGCCGCCATCGAGCGTGTCATTGCCTGCCCCGCCGTACAGCGTGTCGTTCCCCGTTTCGCCCGAAAGCAGGTTGTCCACCGCGTTGCCGGTCAGGATATTGTTCAGGTTGTTGCCGCTGCCACTGACGATGCCAATTGCAAGGTTCAGGTTTTCGACATTGCTGGCCAGTGCCAGCCCGTTGACGCTGGACCAAACCGTATCGATGCCGCCGTTCAACGCCTCGGACACGCGGTCTTGCGCACTGTCGACATAGAACAGATCATCCCCTGCGCCGCCGACCATGCTGTCATTGCCGGTGCCGCCATCCAGCGTGTCATTGCCATCTTCGCCGCGCAGCGTGTCGTTGCCGCCCCCACCCGTCAGGATGTTGTTGCCAGCATTGCCAACAAGCGTGTTGCGCAGGCTGTTGCCGGTTGCGGTCAGATGGGCCGTGCCGGTCAGGGTGATGTTTTCAATGTGGTTCGAGGTGACGGGCTCGTAAAGAATATAGCTGATCGAGGAGGCCACGGTATCATTGCCGCCATCGACCAGTTCAATCACCTGATCGGCCGCGCTGTCGACGATGAAAAGGTCATCCCCCGAACCGCCATACATCACGTCATTGCCGGTGCCGCCGTCCAGCGTATCGAACCCGTTATAGCCATAAAGCGTGTCGTTGCCGGCCAGACCTTGCAAGATATTGTCGCCGCCAAAGGCCAAGGTGCTGGCGTTGCCTTCGATTACGTTGTTGCCGGCATTGCCGGTGCCGTTGATATTGGTGGTGCCGAACAGCACCAGATTTTCGACATTGTCCGCCAAGGTGTAATGGACCCAGGATTCGACCGTATCGATGCCCTCGTTCAACAGTTCGATCACCACATCGGCTGCGTCATCGACGACAAAAACATCATTGCCCAAGCCGCCATGCATGGTATCGCCGCCTGCGCGCCCATCCAGCCGGTCGTTGCCGGCAAGGCCCCAGATCGTGTTGGACATGCCATCGCCCACCAGCGTGTCGCCAAAGGCGCTGCCGCGCAGGTTTTCGATGCCGCTGAACGTATCGCCTACCGCGTGACCACCTTCTGCGGTGCCGCTGCTCAGGCTGACAAAAACCCCTGCCGTCGAGTTTTGATAAGACAGCGTGTCGATCCCGTCGCCGCCCTCCATCAGATCATTGCCCGCGCCGCCTTCGAGAAGGTCATCGCCAAGCCCACCAAACAACTGGTCATTTCCATCGCCGCCAAACAGCGTATCGGCCCCACCAAGGCCCGAGATCGAGTCATTTCCGGCATTACCCGTGATGATGTCGGCCTCTGCCAGGCCCGTCAGCGTGTCATGACCGCTGCCACCGTTGATCGTTGCCATTCTGATGCTCCGAATTGTTATGCGTGGCCATTGGCCGGGGTTTTCAGCCTTTTGGTTTAGGCGGAAAACCGGGTCTCAATGTGGCTTGCGGGGTGTCGATTTGGGCAAGCCAGAGGCAATTTCGTGATCGCCGCCCGAAAAGATGGATAATCCGCGGGGAAAGGCGGGATTGTTTCGCAAGACCTGCAAAGCCAAAAACCCATCAAGATTGATTCGAAAACCAAGAAAGGGCCGCCGCAAATGGCCATGGCGCAGCAAGGCCCGCAATGTGCCATGGTCCGGCGCATGTTTTTGATTTTTGCTGCAAGCTGAGGCTGTGGTAGGGCCGGAGGGACTCGAACCCCCAACCAAGGCGTTATGAGCGCCCGGCTCTAACCATTGAGCTACAGCCCCACATCTGCCTGACTAGCAGAGCCAGCCCGCCAGTTGCAAGCGCAGTGGTGTCTTACCCAAAGCGGGCCGGGCGTTGCGTGCGCGGGGCGGATGGCGTAAGGGCAGAGAAACCGCCGCCTGCATGGGATTCTTGACATGACGACTGGACATAATGGCCTGACCTATGCCGATGCGGGCGTGGATATTGACGCGGGCAACAAGCTGGTGGACCGCATCAAACCCGCTGCCAAGCGCACCAATCGTTCCGGCACTATGGGCGGCCTTGGCGGCTTTGGCGCGCTGTTTGATCTGAAGGCGGCGGGCTATACTGACCCGATCCTTGTGGCGGCCACCGATGGCGTGGGCACCAAGCTGCGCATCGCGATCGACACCGGCAATGTGGACACCATCGGCATTGATCTCGTTGCCATGTGCGTCAATGATCTGGTCTGCCAAGGGGCTGAACCGCTGTTGTTCCTCGACTATTTCGCCACTGGCAAACTGGATGTCGAAGAGGCCACGCGCATCATCACCGGCATCGCGGCGGGCTGCGAGGCGTCGGGCTGTGCGCTGATCGGTGGTGAGACGGCGGAAATGCCGGGCATGTATCACAAGGGCGATTTTGACCTTGCGGGTTTTGCTGTGGGGGCGATGGAGCGCGGGGCTGTGCTGCCTGCCGAGGTGGCCGAGGGCGATGTGCTTTTGGGCCTTGCCTCGAATGGGGTTCATTCCAACGGCTATTCGTTCGTGCGCAAGGTGGTGGAACTGTCGGGCCTTGGCTGGGATGCGCCCTCGCCGTTTTCCGAAGGCACGCTTGGCGCGGCGCTGCTGGCGCCGACGCGGCTTTATGTCAAACAGTGCTTGGCCGCCATTCGCGCGGGTGGGGTTCATGCGCTGGCCCATATCACCGGCGGCGGATTGACGGAAAACCCGCCGCGCGTGCTGCCCGAGGGGCTGGCCTGCGAGATCGACCTGTCGTCATGGGACCTGCCGCCGGTGTTTCGCTGGTTGGCCAAGACGGCCAATATGAGCCAGCCGGAACTCTTGAAAACCTTCAACTGCGGCATCGGGATGATTGCCGTGGTCGATGCGACCCGCGCCGAGGCGCTGGCGCAGCTGTTCCGCGATCAAGGCGAAACCGTTGTCACCCTTGGCCGCGTGGTCAAGGGCGAAGGCGTGGTCTACACGGGCAAACTGCTGTGAAACGTGTTGCCATCCTGATTTCCGGGGGTGGCTCGAACATGCTGGCGCTGTTGCGCGACATGGGGCAGGGGGGGCATCCTTGCGCGCCCGTGCTTGTTGCCTCGAATGATCCGGCGGCCGGGGGGCTGGCCAAGGCTGCCGCGCTTGGCGTTCAAACCGCTGCCGTCGATCACCGCGCCTTTGGTCGTGACCGCGCCGCGTTTGAGACGGCCCTTTTGCAGCCGATCATGGCCGCAAAGCCCGATATCATCTGCCTTGCAGGTTTCATGCGGATTTTGACACCCGATTTCATCCGCCGCTTTGAGGGCCGGATGCTGAACATCCACCCCTCGCTTTTGCCGAAATATCCCGGCCTGCACACCCATCAGCGCGCGCTGGATGCGGGCGATGCCGAGGCGGGCTGCACCGTGCATGAGGTGACGGCGGATTTGGACGCAGGCCCGATCCTTGGCCAATCTCGCGTGCCGGTTTTGCCCGGCGACACCGCCGATACATTGGCCGCGCGGGTGCTGGTGGAAGAGCACAAGCTTTACCCGGCGGTCCTGCGCCGCTTTGCGGTGGGCGATCGCGTCCCGTTGATCTGGGGCTGATGGGGGAAATTTCCCCATCCCGCAAACCGCTTGGAACGGCTTTCCCGCTTTGCCCCCCATGGCCGGACGGCTGACCTTTTCCCACGCGTCCGGCTTGAGTTTGCCGCCCCTTGGGCCTAGGTTTGGCCGAACTCAAGGGGACGGACATGCGCATTCATTCTGATCTGGCAGATACCATCGGCAACACGCCACTTCTCAAGCTCAAGCGGGCGTCTGAGATGACGGGCTGCACGATCTTGGGCAAATGCGAGTTTCTGAACCCCGGCCAGTCGGTCAAGGACCGCGCGGCACTGTTCATGATCCGCGATGCCATGGCCAAGGGGCTTTTGCGCCCAGGCGGCACGATTGTTGAGGGCACGGCGGGCAATACCGGCATTGGCCTGGCGTTGGTGGGTGCCTCGATGGGGTTCAAGACCGTCATCGTCATTCCCGAGACCCAGTCTCAGGAAAAGAAAGACATGCTGCGGCTGGCGGGGGCTGAACTGGTGCAGGTGCCTGCCGCGCCCTATAAGAACCCCAACAATTATGTGCGCTATTCCGGCCGTCTGGCCGAGGCCTTGGCACAGACCGAGGCCAATGGCGCCGTTTGGGCCAATCAGTTTGACAATGTCGCCAACCGTCAGGCGCATATCGAGACGACTGGCCCCGAGATCTGGGAGCAGACGGGCGGCAAGGTGGATGGCTTCATCTGCGCCGTGGGGTCGGGCGGCACGCTGGCCGGGGTGGCCATGGCGCTTCAGCACAAGGGTGTGAAGATCGGGCTGGCCGACCCTGAAGGTGCGGCGCTGCACAGTTTCTACACAACCGGCGCGCTGGATGCGCCCGGCTCGTCGATCACCGAAGGGATCGGGCAGGGGCGGATCACCGCCAACCTCGAAGGCTTTACCCCCGATTTCAGCTATCGCATCCCCGATGCCGAGGCGCTGCCTTTGGTCTTTTCGATGGTAGAGGAAGAGGGCATTTGTCTGGGCGGCTCGTCCGGCGTCAATATCGCGGGTGCGATCCGCATGGCGCGCGAGATGGGGCCGGGACATACCATCGTCACCATCCTGTGCGACTATGGCAACCGCTATCAGTCCAAGCTTTATAACCCCGCCTTCCTTGAGGAAAAGGGCCTGCCCGTGCCGCGCTGGCTGGACCGCGCACCGATGGCGATCCCTTCGGTCTTTCTTGACGCATGAGACAGATCGCCCGCCTATGGCTGCTGGCGCTTTGCGGCGTGGTTCTGATGGCGCATTTGGCGCTGCCGGGGCAGGCCCAAGACACCATCCGGCAGGTGGACGAAACCGGGGCCTTGGTGGCACGGCAAGGGCCGGGTCTGGTGACGCAGCCCGTGGTCCCGGCGGTGAAAGAGACCACCTCGCTTGACTATGCGGCATGGAACCGGCTGGCCGAACGGGCCGAAAAGGCCAGCGCCAATCGCAACATCGGCTCTGAGGCGCTGGAGGCGCTGCGTCGCCAGATCGTAGATTGGCGCAGCGCGCTTTTGGGCGAGCAAAACGCCAATGCCGCCCGCATTGCCACATTGCGCGCTCAGATCGCCGCATTGGGGCCTGCACCCGCCGAAGGCGCGCCCGAGGCAGAAGAAATCGCCAAACGCCGATCGGCGCTGACCGAACAACTTGTCACCCTGCAAGCCCCCGGCCTTGCCGCCGAAGAGGCCTATCGTCGTGCTGATGGGTTGATCGCCGAGATTGACCGCGTCTTGCGCGAGCGACAGGCCGATCAATTGCTGCAACTTTGGCCGGCCCCCATCAACCCGGCCAATTGGCCCGAGGCGGTTGTCGGCATGACCGACACCGGGCTGCGGCTTTGGGATGAAACGGCCGAAGCTTGGGCCAATCCGGCCGCGCGCACGTCTTTTGGCGACAATGTGCCGTTTATCCTTTTGCTCTTGGCAATCGCCTTGGGCTTGGCGGTTTATGGCCGCGCTTGGGTGCAGGTGATGTCCAGCCAGTTGCAAGATCGTGCCTCGGCGCGTGGACGCAAAGTCTTGGCGCTGTTCACCTCGCTTGGCGAAATCATCTTTCCTTTCGTGGGGGTGATCTGCGGTTTTGCAGCACTTGAACTGACGACCATGATTGGTGAGGTGGGCAAGAGGGTCATTGATGCCACGGCGGATTTGGCCGTCTATGTCATTCTGGCGGCTTGGACGGCGGGGCGGGTCTTTCCGCGCGGGCTGTCGCAAGGCCCGCTGAACCTGCCCGCCGAGCGGCGCGCCGAGGCGCGCTATAATGCGGTGGCCATGGCCATCTTGCTGGGGCTGGACGGGGTGCGCTTTGCCGCAATGGATGCGCAGTCTTATTCCGAGGGCACGACATCTGTCACCAGCTTTCCCGGCCTTGTGGTTTCGGGGCTTTTGCTGGTGCGGATGGGGCAGCTATTGCATCGCCATCTGGCCTCAGAGCGGCGTGAGGCCGAGCAGGTGGGCTATGGCAACCGGCTGATCGGGATGCTGGGGCAGGGGGCGATCTTGATTGGGATCATCGGCCCGGTTCTGGCGGCGGTGGGTTATGTGCCTGCCGCCTCGGCGCTGGTTTATCCGGCGATGCTGTCGCTCTTTACCGTCGGGCTGTTGTTGGTGGCACAAGATCTGATCGAAGACATCTATGCTGCCATCACCGGGCGGCAGGACGATGTTGGAGATGCGCTGTTTCCGGTGCTGGCCAATTTCGCGCTGGCGCTGGCCAGCCTGCCGGTCTTTGCCCTGATCTGGGGCGCGCGCACCTCGGACCTGACCGAGCTTTGGACGCGGTTCCGCGAGGGTTTTGCCATCGGTGACACCCGGATTTCGCCCACCAATTTCTTGGTCTTTGCCATAATCTTTGCGCTGGGCTATGTTCTGACGCGCATGTTCCAAGGCGGGTTGCGCAATTCGATCTTGCCACGCACGTCTTTGGACCAAGGCGGCCAGAATGCCATTGTTTCGGGCATTGGCTATATCGGGATATTCCTTGCAGGCTTGACCGCGATCAATGCCGCGGGGATCGACCTGTCGGGCCTTGCCATCGTTGCCGGTGCGCTGTCGGTCGGTATCGGTTTTGGCCTTCAGGCGGTGGTGTCAAACTTTGTCTCTGGCATCATCCTCTTGGTCGAACGCCCGGTGAGCGAGGGCGACTGGATCGAGGTTGGCGGTGTGCAAGGCACGGTCAAATCTATCTCGGTGCGTTCCACCCGTATTCAGACCTTTGACCGATCTGATGTGATCGTTCCCAACTCCGATCTGATTTCAGGGCAGGTCACAAATTACACCCGCTTTAATCTCTCGGGGCGTTTGATCGTGCCGGTTGGGGTGGCCTTTGGCTCAGACACCCGCAAGGTCGAGACGATCTTGCGCGAAATCGCCGAAGCCCAGCCCCTTGCGGTGCTGAACCCGCCACCTTCGGTGTTTTTGACGGGCTTTGGCGCGGATGCGATCAATTTCGAAATCCGCATGATCCTGCGCGATGTGAATTTCTCGATGGCGGTGCGGAGCGAGATCAACCATCAGATCGTGACCCGCTTTGGTGAGGAGGGGATCGAAATCCCCTTCGCCCAGACCGAAGTTTATCTGCGCAACGTCGAGGCCATTGGCCAAGCGCTGCGTGGGTTGCCCGTTACCGCAGAGGCGCCCGCCGGATCTGCGGCCAGCCCGACCGCCCAAGCCCCCTTACCCGGACCGACCAACACATGATGACCCTTCCGCTGTTTCGTGATGACGCTTATTTGTGTGAGGCTGAGGCCACTGTGCTGGCCCATACCCCTGAAGGCGGCATCGTGGTGGATCGCTCGGTGTTTTACGCGACAAGCGGCGGCCAACCGGGCGACAGTGGAATGATCGATTGGGACGGCGGGCGCATGACCATTGCCACCGCCGTCAAGGTCGAGGGCGGCGCCATCGCCCTTGTGCCAGCTGAACCCCGCCCGTTGCCGCCGATTGGTGCGGCGCTGCGCCAACGCATCGACTGGGACCGCCGCCATCGCCACATGCGGGTGCATACCGCGCTGCACTTATTGTCGGTGGTCATTCCGCTGCCGGTGACCGGGGGCCAGATTGGGGCAGACAAAGGGCGGCTGGATTTCGACATGCCCGAGGCGCCGACGGATGTTCCAGCGCTGAACACCGCGCTGAACGCCTTGATCGCGCGTGATCTCGCCGTGACCGACAGTTGGATCACGGATGCAGAGCTTTTGGCCAATCCGGGCCTTGTCAAAACCATGTCCGTCATGCCGCCGATGGGGCAGGGCCGGGTGCGGCTTGTGCGGATCGGGGATGAGGCCAACCAGATTGACCTGCAACCCTGCGGGGGCACCCATGTCGCCCGCACCGCGGAAATCGGCCATGTCGAGATTGGCAAGATCGAAAAGAAGGGCAAACTCAACCGCCGGGTCAGCCTGATCTTGCTGTGAGGTGCCGCCACATAGCATCCCCCCGAAAATCCCCGATTTTCCTGCGCCCTTTCTCCCCCTTTTCCCTTGAGTGCCCCCAAACTTCCCGCTAAACACCGCCCCAACGGATCGGTGGCCGAGTGGTCGAAGGCGCACGCCTGGAAAGTGTGTAGGCGGGGAACCGTCTCTAGGGTTCGAATCCCTATCGATCCGCCACTTGCACATCGCAAACCCGAAATGAGGTCCCCCGCGGGGCCTTTTTTCTTTTTGTTTCAAAGGGGTTTAGCGGGGCCATCCGACTTTTGGAGACCGGCGTTTTCGCCGAAATCGGTCTCTGAACGCCCCGCGTCTCTTTCCACCCGCCCTTCACCAAAATCGAGACGGACTAGGCCCTGTGGACAATCAGGATTCCCATTTTGGCTGATTTCTGATTCAAGCTTCCAAAGTGGAGGTTTGAATGAACGATCAGCGGTTCGTGGTGACAGATGCCTTTTGGAAGCGGCTTGAAGAGCATCTGCCAGGCAAGGCCAGTAATGCGGGGGTCACGGCGAAGGACAACCGTCTGTTTCTGGAAGCGGTCTTCTGGCGTGTCCGGACGGGGTCGCCTTGGCGTGATCTGCCGTCTGGTTTCGGTAAGTGGAACAGCCAATTTCGACGCTTCCGCAGATGGGCCAAATCGGGTGTTTTCGAGCGTCTTTTCAATGCGATGAGTGGTGACCCCGACCTTGAATATGCCCTCATCGACGGTACCATCGTTCAGGTTCACCAGAAGGCGAGCGGCGCAAAAGGGGGACTCAGGCTCAGGCCATCGGCCGCTCTCGCGGCGGTTTGACGACCAAGATCGTGGCCCTCGTCGATGCGCTTGGCAATCTCATGCGCTTCATGCTGCTGCCGGGTCAGGCCCATGACATGAAGGGTGTAGCACCCTTGATCCGAGGCGTGTCCTTCGGAGCGCTACTGGCAGACAAGGCGTTCGATGCGAATTGGTTGCTTGAAGAACTCGATGTGCGGGGCGCAACTGCAGTCATTCCGCCAAAAGCCAACCGCAAGCAGCAGCGCGACTATGATGCCAACGCCTACAGATGGCGGCACCTGATCGAGAACTACTTTGCGAAAATCAAGGAATTCAGGGGCATCGCGACGCGTTACGACAAGACAGACTGCAGCTATGCCGCCAACTGGAACCTTGCCGCTACCCTCATCGCGTCACGTTGATTGTCCACAGGCCCTAAAAAGATCAAGCGATTTCAGAATATTGGCGGAATCGCACTGCGCCGCGGTTGAAGTGGGTTGGTCCGCTCTCGGTGCGAACGGAGACACCCGCAGGCGGCGTGGTCGTGCGAGGTGGCGCGAACTTCAGCGCGGGGTCAGCCTTCTGGCCAGACGTCGCAAGGGGCGGAAAGCAGACGTTTGGGGCGAGGCACCGATCGTCCGCTTTCCGGGCGCCGATCATACCCTCGCCGACCGCAATCGCAGTGCGTTCAGGACAACCGAGACAGACGACAGGCTCATCGCAATAGCCGCGATGATCGGGCTGACCAGAAGCCCTGTGAACGGATAAAGCAGCCCTGCCGCGACGGGCACGCCTGCGGCGTTGTAAACCAGCGCGAAGAACAGGTTCTCGCGGATGTTCCTCATCGTCGCGCGTGACAGGCGGCGGGCGCGGACAATGCCGTCAAGATTGCCCTTCACCAGCGTGAAGCCCGCGCTTTCGATGGCGACATCGGCGCCCGTCCCCATGGCGATGCCGACATCCGCCTGTGCCAGTGCAGGCGCGTCGTTCACGCCGTCGCCCGCCATTGCGACCTTGTGGCTTGCTTCCTGCAATTCGCGGATGATGCGCGCCTTGTCCTGCGGCAGGACGTCCGCGCGGATCTCGTCGATCCCCAGCCGCGCCGCCACGGCCCGCGCCGTGCGTTCGTTGTCGCCCGTCGCCATGATGATCCGCAGGCCCAGCCCGTGCAGCGCCTTCAGCGCGGCGGGGGTGGTTTCCTTCACCGGATCGGCCACGGCGACCAGACCGGCCACCGCGCCGTCCAGCACGACGAACATTACCGTCTCGCCTTGGTCGCGCCGCGCATCGGCCTTGGCGACGAGCGCCTCGCCGGACAGGCCAAGGTCCTCCAGCAGCCGGAGATTGCCAAGCGCCACGGGTCGCCCGTCCACGCTGCCCTTCACGCCCTTGCCAGTCACCGCCTCGAAATCCGTGGCTTCGGCCATCGGCACGCCCCGCGCTTCGGCCCCGCGAACGATGGCTTCGGCCAAGGGATGCTCCGACCCGCGTTCCAGCGAGGCGGCAAGGCGAAGCACCTCGGCCTCGTCATGCCCCGCCTCAGGCAGCACTGCCATCAGGCGCGGCTTGCCTTCGGTCAGCGTGCCGGTCTTGTCGACGATCAGCGTATCGACCTTTTCAAACCGCTCCAGCGCCTCGGCATTCTTGATCAGCACACCAGCCTGTGCCCCACGCCCGGTGGCGGTCATGATCGACATAGGTGTGGCAAGGCCAAGGGCGCAGGGGCAGGCGATGATCAAAACCGCCACGGCGGCGACCAGCGCATAGGACAGCGCAGGCTCCGGCCCCCAAATGGCCCATGCGACAAAGGCCAAGGCCGCGATCGCAATGACCGCAGGCACGAAAAGTCCGGCCACATGGTCGGCATATTTCTGGATCGGCGCCCGCGACCGCTGCGCCTTGGCGACCATCTCGACGATCTGCGCCAACATCGTATCGGCCCCCACACGGGCCGCGCGGATCACCAGCGCCCCCGTGCCGTTGATCGTGGCACCCGTCACCGGATCACCCGCCACCTTTTCCACCGGCACGGGTTCGCCCGTGATCATGCTTTCATCCACCGACGAGCGGCCCTCGACCACCTCCCCATCGACTGGCACCTTCTCACCAGGCCGCACGCGGATGTGATCGCCCACCTGCACCGCATCCAGCGCCACCTCCTCCTCAGACCCGTCCGGGCGGATGACGCGGGCGGTCTTGGCGGCCATGTCGAGCAGGGCGCGGATGGCGCGACCCGTGCCTTCGCGGGCGCGCAGTTCCATGACCTGACCCAACAGCACAAGCGTCACGATCACTGCTGCCGCCTCGAAATAAAGTCCGACATGGCCGTGCGCGTCGCGAAACCCATCGGGGAATATCTGCGGGGCCACGACGCCTGCCACGCTGAAGGCCCAGGCCGCGATCACACCCATCGAGATCAGGCTGAACATGTTCAGCTGCAGTGTGGCGAAAGACACCCAGCCACGCGTCAGGAAGGGCCAGCCGTACCACAGGACGACGGGCGTGCCAAGCGCGAGTTCCGCCCACATCGCCGTGCGTTCGGCCATCATCCCGCGAAGAAAGCCAAGGCCGACCATCGGACCCATCGTCAGCAGCAGAAGCGGCACAGTGAGCGCCACGCCGACCCACATCCGCTGCGTGAAATCCAGGAGTTCGGGGTTCGGCGCGTCCTCCCCAGCGCTTGTCGCGTCACGCTCCAGCCCCATGCCGCAGATTGGACAGGAACCGGGTTCGGTCTGCCGCACCTCCGGATGCATGGGGCAGAAATAGACAGGCCCGTTCCATCCCGCCGGAACGCGATCGAAGGTGGCAGCGGCCTCCGGCTGCAGCCTTTCCTCACCGTGGCCGTGACCATGAACTTTATGACCGCGCCCTTGCGGGGCCTGTCCTTCCGGAACCAACGCCATCCCGCATTTCGGACACCTGCCGGGATGGTCCTGCCGCACTTCGGGGTGCATGGGGCAGACGTAGGAAATGTGAGGCTGTTCCGAAGCATGCGGCTGATCCATCCCACCCTCCTGCACGTTCAGGCCATCACATCGACTCTGGCCAGCGGTTCCATGATCTGCGTCAACGCATCTCGATGCAGAACTGTTATTTCTCGCTTTGATCTTTCTGAAAAGCCGTTCCGGAGCTGGAGCCTTGACCTTCCAGCGGGTGGAATCCCCATCTTGACTATGGGGCGCAAGAGATGCGCCAGACCAAGGAGACCGAGATGATCACATTCAGCATCCCCGGCACGAATTGCGGAAGCCGCGCACAAAAAGAGGACTGACATGTTCCGCTGTTTCCGGTCCACCCAAGGCAAGGTCATCCTCGGACTTGTCGCTATAGCTGCGGTCTATCTGGTGGTCTGGCACAGCGTCCATCTGGCGGCGGTCGCGCCTTTCCTGCTCTTGCTCGCCTGCCCGCTGATGCATGTCCTGATGCACCGGTCCGGCCACGGCGGGCACCATCACTCCGCTCACAATGACGCACAGAAGGAGAGGTGAGATGACGACACTTCACCCGTTTCCCTTTGGTATCGCCCTCGGCACGGCTCTCGGCGTTCTTTCGGCGCTGTGCTGGATTGAACCGCCCCGGATTTATCGGAGGGTGATTTGTTCATATTTCAGGCGACCATATCGAGTGAGTTCAGGTTTGCATAGAACGCCTCCTCTGCTTCTGCGGGCGGGATATAACCGATGGGGCCAAGAAGGCGGCGATTGTTATACCAATCGACCCATTTCAAGGTTTCCCATTCGACCTCGCGCATCGATTTCCATGGGCCGATCTGGTTGATGACCTCGGTTTTGAAGAGGCCTATCACACATTCGGCAAGGGCATTATCATAGGCATCGCCGACGGTGCCTACGGAAAGATCGATCTCTGCCTCGGCCAGGCGCTCAGTATACTTGATGGACAAGTATTGGGAGCCACGGTCCGAGTGATGAACCAAGCTCTTGTTATCTGGCGTCTTTCTTTGCCAGATCGCTTGCTCCAGGGCGTCGAGCACGAACTGTGTCTTCATCGAGGTCGAGGCACGCCAGCCGACAATACGACGCGCAAACACATCGATCACGAATGCCACGTAGACCGTCCCAGACCAAGTTTGCACGTAGGTGAAATCTGAAACCCACAGCTTGTTCGGACGGTCTGCCATGAACAGTCGGTTCACCTTGTCATCTGGGCAGGGCTGCGATGTGTCAGGGTTCGTGGTGACAACCTTTTTGCCCCGAAGCACACCTTTGAGGCCCAAATCGCGCATCAAACGCTCCACAGTGCATCGCGCGACGTCCTGATTGCCTCTGAGCAAGACGTGCCAGATCTTCCGCGCCCCATAGAGCTTACGGTTGTCTTTCCAGGCGGCATCGATCTTGATGCAGAGATCCGCGTCCGACTTTGCCCGAGCCGAAGCACGATCAGGATCACGCCTGATGGCGCGACGCTCATAATAGGTAGACTGGGCGATTTGCAGCATTTTGCACATCGGCTCGACCCCGAACTGTCCCCTATGTTCTTCAATGAAAGCAGTCACTTGCGAAACGGGCGGTCGAGCTCCGCCATTGCAAAATATGCTGATGCCTTCTTCAGTATCTCGTTAGCCTGACGCAGTTCACGGTTCTCACGTTCAAGCTCTTTTATTCGAGCTTTATCGGCACTGGTCAGACCTGGCCGTTCGCCACCATCACGCTGGGCCTGACGCACCCAAACGCGAAGGCTGTCCGGCGAACAACCCAATTTGCCTGCAATCGCCACCAGCGCAGAAGCTTCGCTTTGATACTCATCGCGGTGTTCCAGCAAAAGCCGCACCGCGCGTTCGCGGAACTCGGGTGAATACGGCTTCGACGTCTTCTTCTTTTGTGCATGTTCCATAACGGGCAATTCTCCGAGAGTTTTGCCCTCCGGTAAACCCGGGGCGGTTCAATCCGGGACCAGCTTCACCTTCACCGACAGTCGGCCTTTGGGAACAACAGTTCGGAAAACGGATCCTCTGCCCGACACCAATCCGGACGACACATTCGTTTTGGCTGACGCGCGTGTTGTCTACTCGGTTGAGCTTGTTGACGGCGAAACCGGGATACCGACGCGGGTATCCGCACGTGTGATTGAGATTGGTGGTGGAAATGGTATCATCGATGGCGGCGATGGCACGGATACGCTGCTGCTGACCAAGACTAGCCCTTACCTTAACAGTTTCGCGAACAACCTGGCGACAGCGGACGACCGACTTGTGCGGATGGAGAAGATTCTTCTCGCCCCCGAACCGGTCATGGCGGCCTCTGTGACTGTTTCGACTGGTCAGATTACACAGATCTCGTTCGCTGGGGTTTCTGCGGCAGGGGTTCCGGACGGTACGTACGAACTAACGATTACAAATGAGCAGGTGACGAACCAGCAGACGGGTGAATCAACGCCGATTGGAACAGGTGCTGTGGCGACGGCTACGGTGGTGAATGGCGCCATTACGGCTGTCAACATCACCAACGCAGGCACTGGTTATACTGCCGATACGACGGTTGCGCTTAATAGTGTAGGGATTGATTTGATCCTGACTGGGCAGACCGAGAATATTGAAGTTTATGGCAGTACTGCTGCTGACAGTGTTGTTGGCGGCTCTGGAAATGATCAGCTTTTCGGCGTTGGCGGAAATGACACGCTCATCGGCGGTGGCGGTGATGATACCATCGATGGGGGCGCAGGTGCAGACTCCGTTGATGGTGGCCTTGGTAATGACGTTCTGATTTACGCGTCTCAGGCCGCATTGATCGAAGATGTAACTGTCATCGGCGGTGATGGCACAGATACCATCCGTATGGATTCGACCACGTCTGCGCTTACGCTTGTGTCGAGCGATTTCGCCAAAGTAACTCAGGTTGAAATTTTAGCGCTGAATGGCACTGGTGCTCAGGGCGTTACTCTTGGCGCTGCAACCAACACTGCCTTTGCAACCGGAATTACCATCACAACCCTCGCGGCGGCTTCAAACCTCAACCTTCAGGGTGCGCTGTCCACAGTTACGGTGCATGCAACCGGGACAGATAATGCCGATACGTTGATCGGTGGTTCTGCGAATGACACGCTAGTTGGGGGGAACGGCAACGATACGCTCACGGGTGGTGCTGGCATCGACAGCCTTTTGGGTGGAAACGGAAATGATGTATTCCGATTTGGGAATAGTGAGTTCATCGCGGGTGAGACCGTGGATGGTGGCGATGATACTGATACGATCATCCTTACGGCCGATACCCAAACCATTGCCGACGCTGCTTTTGCCAACAAGTCGAATCTCGAAGCGATCACCACAGCGAATGGAACAAACAGCCTGACGATGGGGGCAACCGCAACGAACGCATTCTCTGCGGTGACAGTTACGGTTACCGGCGGCGATGGGGCAGATACGATCACTCTGACTGGCTTTGGCCGGTCCGCGTCGGTAGTGACTGCTAATGGTGACGATGTAATCGTTGGCACTGCTCAGGCTGACACGATTATCGCAGGAGATGGTGCCGACACCATTACGGGAGGCGCCGGTAGCGACAGCCTTTTGGGTGGAAACGGAAACGATGTTTTCCGTTTCGGCGACGGCGAATTTATTGCGGGTGATACTGTGAATGGGGGGGATGGTACTGATACGGTCATCCTGATAGTCGATTCCCAAACTGTTGCTGACGCAGATTTCGCAAACAAGTCCAACCTTGAAGCGATCACGACTGCGAATGGAACAAACAGCCTGACGATTGGGGCAACCGCAACGAACGCATTCTCGGCAGTCACGGTGACAGTCACCGGCGGCACCGGTGCTGATACCATTACGCTGACCGGATTTGGTCGCTCTGCGTCCGTTGTGACTGCCGATGGTAACGATGTCATCGTCGGCACTGCGCAGGCTGACACCATCATTTCAGGTAAGGGGTCTGATACGATCACGGGCGCTGGCGGTGCTGATAGTATAGATGCAGGCGATGATGATGATGTCGTTATCTTTGCATCTTCCGCAAATCTGGCAGCTGTATCTACTGTTATTGGGGGTCTTGGGACAGACGCTCTGCGGCTCAGCGCCGGTGTTACTTTGGTGGATAGCGACTTTGGCAAAGTCACGCAGTTTGAAAGGCTGGAACTCACTGGCGCGAACACGGTTACTCTCGGTTCAAATGCGAACTCTGCAGGGCTTTCGACTGTTAAGGTGGGAAGTGGCACGACCAGTATAAGTCAAACGCATGCGTCGGCCTTGACCATTGATGCTCAAGATCTGGGCAATGACACGACCTTGACGATCAACGACGATGGCGTGACATCGAATTTCACGGTAACTAATCTGATTGGAAACCTTGATGCTTTAAGCGTCCAGGGCACTTTGATTGTTGATCTCAACGACAATCAGTCTGATGATACGATCAGTCTGTTCATTGGCATTGGCGACACGACCGTAAGCGGCGGTGCAGCTGGCGACACTGTTGTTTTAAATATGACCGACGATGCCCAGCCTGCTGATGGAACAATACAAATTGTTGATCTAAGCGACAATCAAAGCAACTTTTCTGTTAACCTTGGTGGTGGTCGACAGACGGTTAAGCTAGGCGTTGGGGTCCATACAATTGATACCGGAGCAGGCGATACTACGGGGTTCGACCGGATTGAGTTCACGGTCACAGGTTCTGCAACAGCCGCTATTGACACTAGCGGTACCGATGCACAAGTGGCCGCGAGAATAACCTCGATCGAGAATTACAATAATGATGTTATTGATTTCCAGGGAACGGACGCGCTGGGTGCAAACATCTCGATTCGAGGCTTTACAACTGGCGCAAATGGCTTCGTGACGAACTTTGGCACTGTTGCAACTACGCTTGGAGAAAAGATAGCTGCGGTTCGAGCTGCCTTGGACACTGATACTAATCTTGCGAACAACCCGGTTGTCGGGTTTGTGCATAATGGTGACACGTATGCTTATGGGCGTGGGACCGGCGCTGCGAATGATGATCAGATTGTGCGCATTGTTGGCGATGATGCTCTAAATACTATAAATGTTGGAAGCAGCTTTGTGCTCAGCGTGGCACCACCATCAGGTGCGGTCACCACTTCGACTTCTCTTATTCCATCTGCCGAGGCGATATACACTCCGGGTATTACGTCCGGCTCACCAGTAAGTTTTACCCCTGGTAACGATGGAATTAGCAGCACGGGTTCAGGCGATCGAGTAAATGGATCAACCAATTTTCTCATTCGCGATCCCTCCAACTCAGGCAGTTTTGGAACAAAGATCAACCCAACTGCACGAGACGACGCTTCCTACGCCATATCGGTTCCTACTAGTCTGTGGGCCAACGGTCTCGATATGTTCGGCACCGATTACACGGTACTGCACATGGGGACCAATGGATACGTGACTTTCGGAACTGGCTTTAGTGGTTATTCCCCAAGCGGCCTAGATACTTTCACGCGGTCGCCTATGATTGCTGCTCAGTATGACGATCTTTATGCTGGTACCCCGTTTAGAAACGTTTCTGGGGCAGCCGGGAGTGGAAACTCGCTCGCCACAGGGCAGATGTATTTCTGGCAGGACGCGACCCGGATGGTGTTCACCTGGGATAACGTTGGTCTGTATGCGAACGGTATTTCAAATAGCGGAGGCTCTAGTGCGAATGACGCGGGCTCGGCATTCCAGATCATCTTGCACAAACCCGGCACTGACAGCGCTGCAGATAAGAATTTTGGCATCGAGATTCGCTATGAAGAGATAACGCAACAGAATTCAGGTGCCACTGCCGGCTGGACGGCAGGTGATCTCACCAACTTTGG
Source organism: Tabrizicola sp. (assembly GCA_965284335.1). Taxonomy (GTDB): domain Bacteria; phylum Pseudomonadota; class Alphaproteobacteria; order Rhodobacterales; family Rhodobacteraceae; genus Tabrizicola_A. The sequence continues at coordinate 589,157 of OZ260076.1, forward strand.
CCTTATCAACCCATCGAAAAACAACCTTTGGCAAACCGCACTCGGGGGGTCAAATGTCGGTATTAACGGCGTATGGGCTTGGGAAGTTTTTGGTGGAAAAGTATCAACAAAAACATTCTTGCCAGATGTTGTTAATGCCGCGCGAGATGTTCAGTCAGTTTCCGTGCGCGGCTTGCTCGCTGATAGCTACGTTCTTGGGGGTGAGGCGGCGAGTCAGTTTACTGTTTCGTCATCTGGGACGAACCAGGCAGTTGTTCGGACAATCGATGGCGCTGCGTTTAATCTTTGGAAAGATGCGTATGTTGACCGTGTTGCAACTTTGACGGTTACCCCTAAGGAGGGCACTGCTTTTGGGGAAACGGAAACTATCAATATTGATCTTATCCAGAATTTAACTGGGGACCCTGTGCCAGGCGATCAAGATGGGGCAACACGTGCTGCAGGATCAAATACGATCCTAGTTGCCGCAGGCGGGTCATTGATAACATCTTCAGATGGAGATCTTGGCCAAACTGTGGTGGTTGGCAATGTAACCTGGCCTGCAATCACTACCATTACTGCTACTGGATCAGGTTCAACCATAAATATTTCAAATCAGTCTGAAGACTACACACTGAATGGTAATGTTGGCGTCGACAATATTACTGGCGGTAGCGGAGACGATACAATCACTGGTGGCGCTGGTGCTGACGTTCTTGTCGGTGGCGGTGGCGACGATGTGTTCATTATCGCTGAGGCTGCTCACCATGCATCCGGTGAAGTGATAACCGGCGGTATCCATAGCGCGGGTGATCAAATTCGCTTCACGAGTACGTCTGGCAGCTTGCTGACATTGCAGGCAACGGTAAGCGAAATTGAAGAGGTCCGGATCAGTGATGCTACCGGAGCTACATCGGGCACCTCCAACGAGAGCGTTGACGCCTCATCGGCATCGGATGTTATTCGCTTGATTGGCAACGACGGCAATAACCGTCTGGTTGGGAACGCCCTGGATAACATACTCACCGGAAACGGTGGCAGTGACACGATGGAGGGCGGTTCCGGTAGCGATCGGTATGTCTTCACAGCAAGTGTCAGCACGAACGAGACTATCATCGAGAATACCAACGAGGGAAGCGCTGACACGCTCTACCTTGATGGTGTTGGCGTCAATATGTCCGCACTGAAGATAAACAGTGGTGCTGCTGGTGGTTCTCTCAACGGTACTGGCGCGGCCGAAGAAGGTATCGAGATCGTCATTATCAAGGCTGGTGAGACTGCAACTTTTGCCGCTAATCAGCTTGCTGGCACCTCGGTAACGATCAATGAGAGTGCCAATACCGCTAACACAACGCTTAACATCACAGGCGCGACCGGCACCCAAAGTTTCGCCAGCTTGGTATTCACCCAAGCCGGTGGGGGAGATGCCTTTGATGATGGCGGCGACCGAGTAGTAATCAACATTGCCGGTAGCGGGACCAATGTGATTACCGGCACATCAATTGGCGACGTGTTTATTGCGGGCGCACAATCTGGCAGTTTGTCAATAAATGGCGGTAATGGCACAGACGAATTCCGTGCGACGGCAGACTTGACACTATCCGGGTGGACGAGTGTTGAGAACCTCACGCTGCTGGGCGATGGGACGGATGTCACTGTGGCTGCTTCTTTGCTGCCCAGTTCGGGTCTTTCATCCGTTACAGGCAACACTACGGGTGGTTCGGTCGAGTATCTCAAGGTTATTGGCTCCGCTTCCGGGGCTACCGTCGATTTAAGCCTCGTAACTTTCACCAACGCAGCAGCATCTATTGATGGTGCTGATGGTAACGATGTGCTTATCGGTGGGAACGGGAACGATTACATCGATGGTGGTGCGGGCGATAATACTCTTCAAGGTGGCACGGGTATAGATACGTTGGTTGGAGGTGAAGGGATTGACACTTTCGTTTTCAACCCTGGCGATACCGCTACATCACCTAATCCACCTGTGACACCCAGTATTTCATCTATGGATCAAGTTCTGAACTTTACAGTTGACGATCGGCTTGATCTGTCCGGTTTTGCCAGTGTTTCGGGACTTACAGCAACACTTGCTTCTGGAAGTGATGGCGATGACTATGTAATTAGTTGGAATGACGGGACCTTGACCCACTATGTATATGCTGCGGATACAACTATTGTTGGCGGTTTGACGCTCACAACAACCTCAGGTGTCGTGACTGCAACCCCAACCGACACAGCATCAAATACTGGCGCGCCTCTGTTTGACGTTTTTACCGTTGGCGACAGTGGGATCACTGTTTCAGGCTCTACGCCTTACCGTGCTTACCTGCACACTGTTGATGTCACGCCGAACAAAAACACCAAGGAAACAGACACCGGTATTTATACTGTGAGTAAGAACCTTGGAGCGTCGGCCAGCTTTACTTTCAATACAACGCTGATCGACACGTCTTCCGGTGTGAAAACTGCAAAGATGACCCTCGTAAATACGTCAGATGGTTTGGTGACAACCCACCCGTCTGTCGTTCACGTTGGCACTGCTTCAGGTGACACTGTCACAGGTACAATCGGAGTGGATATTATATATGGCTTCGGTGGAAATGACGTCATCGATGGTGGCGAAGGAAATGATACGATTTTCGGCGGCTTGGGAGACGACACAATCATAGGCGGTGTGGGTGCCGATCGGCTGGTGGGCGGAGCAGGGAGCGATACATTTGTATATGCGGATAGCGCCAATCTTGCAAATGACACGGTTGACGGCGGTACTGGCGATACGGATGTTATTCGTCTTAACGCTGCGGGCACGTACAACTTCACGTCCGCGACGGTGAGCAACATCGAGCAGGTCGCGGTGAACGCCAATGCGGCGATGACGATCACGCTTAGCGACAATTTCAACGGAGACAATGCCAATGTTGAGATCGTCAACACGACTGGCAACGCGGTTACGCAGGATCTTACGATCGACGCCTCTGCCTTCACGGGCGGTACGGGGGCGATTAATGTGTCTGCGACCAACTTCGACGGAAATGATAGCATCGTCGGCGGTGTTGGCAACGACACGATCAACGGCGGCGGTGGCAACGACACGATTGTTGGCGGTGCTGGTTCTGACAGCTTGATTGGTGGCCAGGGTGACGACGTGATAACGGGCGGTTTGGGTAGAGACTTTATTTATGGCGGTGGGGGCTTCAATACCTACAAGTATAATACTGTTACTGAATCAAATATTGTGGCCGGTAGTAATCCAGCCGCTGGATTTGATTATGTTGAGATTAATAGTGGCGACGTTTTTGACTTTCACGTTAACGTGGATGCCGTTACTCAACACGAGATATACTTTGCGAGTCAACCTGTTGCCTCAGGGAATGACTTATTGGTGCAAATTAACGATTTGATCGACAATAATGGAATTACAGCGCCTTTTTCTGCCGGGTCGGTGAATGCCGCGTTCATTTCGATTGGTAACAACGATCTTGGTCGTTTCTTGATCGTTGACGCGGATGCTGATGGGGAAGTGACAAGCTCGGACTATATCATCGAATTGGCCGAGTTGGAGTTTGATGAATATCAACTATCGCTAATCGACGGAAACGTAGCAATCCTTATCAGTCCGCCATCATAGGGAACGTCTGAAAAACCTGCGCGTTGCGGTGTGATCTGATAGGATTTTCGGGACACGACGAGGAGCCCCATTGATGCCGAAACAGCCCGCCATTCCCGGCTTGCGCGACGCGATGAAGAAGAAGGTGACGCGGCGCGAGCAGTTCCTGGCGGAGATGGAGGCGGTGGTGCCCTGGGGGCGGCTCATCGGATTGATCGCTCCGCACTATCCGAAAGCCGGACCGAAGGGCGGGCGCCCGCCGATGCCGCTGGAAACGATGCTGCGGGTCTACTTTCTCCAGAACTGGTATGCGCTGAGCGACCCGATGGCCGAGGAAACCCTATACGACAGCGAGGCGATGCGTCGGTTCGCCGGGATCGAACTGGGTGACGACCGCATTCCCGACGAGACCACGATCCTCAACTTCCGGCACCTGCTGGAGCGGCATGGGCTGACCGAGGCAATCTTTGCCGACGTGAACGCGCACCTGGCCGACAAGGGCATCACGCTCCGCTCGGGCACCTTGGTCGATGCGACGATCATCGACGCGCCCTCGTCGACCAAGAACAAGGCCGGGGCCCGCGACCCGGAGATGTCGTCGACGAAGAAGGGCAACGACTGGTATTTCGGCATGAAGGCGCACATTGGGGTGGACGTGGACAGCGGCGTGACCCACAGCCTCGACACCACGACCGCCAAGGTCCACGACAGCCAGGTCTGGAATGAACTGCTGCATGGCGAGGAAACCTCGATCTGGGCCGACAAGGGCTATGTCAGCTCAGAGCGTGAGGCCGCGTTCAAGGCACCGGGCAAGGTTTGGGGTGTGATGCGCAAGGCGCCGAAGGGCAGCGACCTGCATCCCATCGACGCGCGGATCAACCGCATCATCGCGATGGTCAGGGCCAAGGTCGAGCATCCCTTCCGGATAATCAAACGTCAGTTCGGCCACGTGAAAACCCGCTACCGCGGCCTCGCCAAGAACCGCGCCCAGTTGTTCACACTCTTCGCCCTCGGCAACCTGTTCCTGGTGCGACGGAGGCTGATGGCATGAGGACGAGTCTGCCTGAAAACCGCGAAATGCCCGCTGTGGCGGCCCAGAATGCACGAAAACTGTCGCCAGAAGCCCGCCTTCCGGCGCCAAAGGCGATCACGCGGCTATCTCGGCGCAGGCGAAGCCGTTGATCAGATGTTCCATAGCATGATTTTAGAATACCCCTGCCAAATATCTTGTTATTTGGGAGGCTGTTCATGATAAAAAACAAGAAAGCTGTGCGTCGAGCGCGAGAAGAAAAAAACGAAACGTGAGGTTTCGAGAGAACCCTAGGGAGTGGAAATATAAGATGCGGCACTGGATACTGGATGTAAGTCTCAAAAGGCTTGGAGCCTTCGCCATATTTGTTGGTTTGTCCAGTAGTCCTGCGCTGGCTGAACAAACCGTGAGTGTGAGTTTTCCTTTGGGTGGCGTAATCGGCACTGTAGGTACGAACACTGGGCAAGCTAATTCCATCGTAAATACAGCGAATGTCGGCATCACCTCGGTCACCTTTAGCCAAACCAATAATGGCACGGATGGCCGCTTCGGCGGCACTCAAGGCAATGACTATTGCGGTACGTTAACCTTGTCGGGTACAACGACGTTCAGCTTTGCGGCCTGCGTAAACTGGCGAATTACGACCGGAAACACGGCAGACTATATCGGCTTCGTCCCTGCCTCGACTGCAAACAATGCGCCGGTTGGTACGCCGATCACCCTTGATTACTCTGGCTCTTTTGCAAGTTTCAGCGGTGGTTATAACGTTATCATCTCGAGTGCTCTTAACAACGCAGCACCAGAGAGTAATTTCGCTTTCAGAACAAATAATACGACAGCGACGGTTTACAACGATGGTGTGAACATCAACGGCAACGCAGCTGCGAGCAGCGCTTTGGCGGCGCTGAATGCCTTTGCTGGCGTCGCGGACACAACGGCCCCGACGATCACGGGGCCAGATGGAAACGTGACAACAACGGGCGCAGCGTCGAACATCAGCCTGAACGAGGGCGGAACTGCTGTATATTCCTTTACTGCGAATGAGCCTGTCACTTGGTCCATTTCTGGCACTGATGCCGGCGATTTCACGATCGACCCTGTTACGGGCGTTCTCACGTTCAACGCCCCGACGGACTATTCGGCCCCGGTCGATTCTGATGGCAACAACGTATATGTGCTAACCATCAGGGCAGTTGATGGCGCAGGCAATGTAACAAACCAAACATTGACGGTCACGGTTCTTGAAGTGGGCGATACGACCGCCCCGATTGTGACCGCAAGCCAGACCCTGACTTATACGGAAAACCAGACGGCTGATTCAGTGATTGGGACCGTTCTGGCCACGGACGCAGTTGGCGTGACGGGCTTCCGCTTCACGGACACGGGCACGACGACCTCGCTCGACGGCTACTACACGATCGCCAGTGACGGTCAGGTCACGATCACGGCTGCTGGCGTTGCTGCGGGTGTGGCTAACAACGACTTTGAGACCGGCGCGAACAGCTTCACCTATGCGATCCAAGCAGGGGATGCAGCCGGGAACTGGTCGCTTTCTGTGAGCGTGGCGTTCGCGGTAACGAACCTCAACGATACAGCGCCAGTGTTTGCAGAAGCGAGCGGCTTCGGCGGCACGTTTGCGAATGGTGCTTACGCGTTCACCTACAATGAGGGTGCGACGGGGACGACATTGCTTGGCAAGGTTGCCGCAACGGATGCTGACGGCGGCACACTGACCTTCAGCCTGACGGATCCGAACTTTGAGATTGATCCTACGACGGGTGAGATCACGCTGACGACGGCCGGTGTTACGTCTTTGGCCAATGACTTTGAGACAGGGCCGAACAGCCACACTGTGACTGTGACGGTTTTTGACGGCGTGAACACGCAGACAGTGCAAGTTGTGCTGAACGAGGCGAACGTGAACGACACGGCGCCAGTGTTTGCAGAAGCGAGCGGCTTCGGCGGCACGTTTGCGAATGGTGCTTACGCGTTCACCTACAATGAGGGTGCGACGGGGACGACATTGCTTGGCAAGGTTGCCGCGACGGATGCTGACGGCGGCACACTGACCTTCAGCCTGACGGATCCGAACTTTGAGATTGATCCTACGACGGGTGAGATCACGCTGACGACGGCCGGTGTTACGTCTTTGGCCAATGACTTTGAGACAGGGCCGAACAGCCACACTGTGACTGTGACGGTTTTTGACGGCGTGAACACGCAGACAGTGCAAGTTGTGCTGAACGAGGCGAACGTGAACGACACGGCGCCAGTGTTTGCAGAAGCGAGCGGCTTCGGCGGCACGTTTGCGAATGGTGCTTACGCGTTCACCTACAATGAGGGTGCGACGGGGACGACATTGCTTGGCAAGGTTGCCGCGACGGATGCTGACGGCAGCACCCTGACCTTCAGCCTGACGGATCCGAACTTTGAGATTGATCCTACGACGGGTGAGATCACGCTGACGACGGCCGGTGTTACGTCTTTGGCCAATGACTTTGAGACAGGGCCGAACAGCCACACTGTGACTGTGACGGTTTTTGACGGCGTGAACACGCAGACAGTGCAAGTTGTGCTGAACGAGGCGAACGTGAACGACACGGCGCCAGTGTTTGCAGAAGCGAGCGGCTTCGGCGGCACGTTTGCGAATGGTGCTTACGCGTTCACCTACAATGAGGGTGCGACGGGGACGACATTGCTTGGCAAGGTTGCCGCAACGGATGCTGACGGCGGCACACTGACCTTCAGCCTGACGGATCCGAACTTTGAGATTGATCCTACGACGGGTGAGATCACGCTGACGACGGCCGGTGTTACGTCTTTGGCCAATGACTTTGAGACAGGGCCGAACAGCCACACTGTGACTGTGACGGTTTTTGACGGCGTGAACACGCAGACAGTGCAAGTTGTGCTGAACGAGGCGAACGTGAACGACACGGCGCCAGTGTTTGCAGAAGCGAGCGGCTTCGGCGGCACGTTTGCGAATGGTGCTTACGCGTTCACCTACAATGAGGGTGCGACGGGGACGACATTGCTTGGCAAGGTTGCCGCGACGGATGCTGACGGCAGCACCCTGACCTTCAGCCTGACGGATCCGAACTTTGAGATTGATCCTACGACGGGTGAGATCACGCTGACGACGGCCGGTGTTACGTCTTTGGCCAATGACTTTGAGACAGGGCCGAACAGCCACACTGTGACTGTGACGGTTTTTGACGGCGTGAACACGCAGACAGTGCAAGTTGTGCTGAACGAGGCGAACGTGAACGACACGGCGCCAGTGTTTGCAGAAGCGAGCGGCTTCGGCGGCACGTTTGCGAATGGTGCTTACGCGTTCACCTACAATGAGGGTGCGACGGGGACGACATTGCTTGGCAAGGTTGCCGCGACGGATGCTGACGGCAGCACCCTGACCTTCAGCCTGACGGATCCGAACTTTGAGATTGATCCTACGACGGGTGAGATCACGCTGACGACGGCCGGTGTTACGTCTTTGGCCAATGACTTTGAGACAGGGCCGAACAGCCACACTGTGACTGTGACGGTTTTTGACGGCGTGAACACGCAGACAGTGCAAGTTGTGCTGAACGAGTTTGATATTGACGATACAGCTCCGGTGCTTACTCCTCCGAGTGGTTTGAATGTCGCTGAAGATGGCGCGATTGAACTTCAGGCGGGTATCGCTTTAGTTGGGGCTCTCTCCGCTAACGAGGGTATCCAGAACTGGAACATTGTTGAAACTGGGCCCGACCATGCCCGCTTCCAACTTGTTGATGGTGTGCTTTCATTCAAGCAAGCTCCGGCATTCGATCCAGCACCTGGGGCTGATAATACTTACGAGGTGACGATCGAAGCCTATGATCTTGCAGGCAATCGCTCAACGTTGACGCTGACGATCCGCATTGTTGACTCTGCTGCTGCAGCTCTGGCGCGCAGCCGTAGCGACATCGAACAAGTGATCTTGGATACGGAGATCGCAAAACTGCGTGGTCAGCAGAACTCACTGCGGGCCATGACTTCGTCAGCACGAGACCGTCTGGCCGGGGCAGGTGGATGTGGTTCAGCTGAAGAGGACGCCGCGGTTACAGCAATGGAAGATGACGAGTCTTGCCGTGACTTTGAGGAAACCAACCTCGACGTTGATGCAAACTCCGATCTTGTCACTGTCAGTGCAATGAACAGTTCGGTGAAGACCTTCAACGGTGTGAGAAGGATCGTAAATCTTAACCTTGGGGTCTCTGACGGCGATAACATCAGCACCTTGTCCTTCAGTGGCTACGCTGCTCTGGAAAATTTCCGTGCTGAGAACGCACTTTACGGCCTCTTTGTTGGGTTGAACGTGAACCAGAATGACGTCTCACGTGGAATGGGAGGATCGGTTGACTCCTATGGTCTGAGTGTTGGTGCCTATGCCGTGCATGAGTTTGCGAAGGGTCTTTTCTCAGAAGCCTACCTCAGCCTTGGCCGGTCGCAAAACCAGCTTGATCTCACGGATGGATATCTGGACGTTGCCGCAGATTACGGGACAACAGAGGCACACCTCGGGTGGATCGTCTCTGGCGTGTATGAACGCGGTAACTTTGACATCTGGCCTGAGATGGGCATTCAGGTATCTCAGAGCCGTTCGTCATCCATCGAGGTCGACGGTAGCATTCCTGGTGATGCATCAACGACGGTTTGGAATGGGCTGACAGCAACGCTGTCGCGTGCGAATGTTTCGACAGATATCCGTTACTATCTCAATGAGCGCGCAGCGGACTCCTGGATTGTGAACTTTAAGCCTGGATTGGTCTGTGAACGGGTAGATGCGGTTGCAACGCGTTCTGGCTGTGGCCTGTCTGGGGCTATTGGGCTCAACCAGAGTTCACTTGATGGGTCTCGTCGCTTCTCTGCGCAAATTGCAGCAGAGGAGATAGAAGAGATCACGCGCAGCTCAGCGTCTGTCATGTATGAGTTGCGCTTCTAAGGACCCATGATTAAGTCATGGAAGGCCCCGCCGCGAGGTGGGGCCTTCGTATTATAAACAGCGGGCTGTATGGCAAATGCCAAGCTTTGAGGAGACGAGTATGTTTTACGGAAACTTTAACGGGGATAATGGGACAAAGTTCCGTGAAGCACTGTCTGCGATGCGACCAATGTTTGGGCGGGTGCATGCCGCTGATAACTTGATAACCTTTGATCGCAGTACTGGCTTTCTTGCAGATGACGCATTCAGCGCCGCGATGTCTGCCCATGCGCAAACAGCGCAAGAACAGTCACTAGCTTGGCGGGTTCATACGTTGGTCTGGGCTGCTCAGCAGGCTTTGCACCACGAAGGAGACTTTGTCGAATGCGGTGTTTGGAAGGGCTTTTGCTTCGGGGTGGTCACACACTATCTGAATTGGCAGTCAGTCCCCAAGAAGCTTTACCTTTACGATACCTTTGAAGGCATCCCTGACCAATACAACTCTGAAAACCGCTCCAATGCCGTCTATCAGCAACAGAACGCGGACGATCCGGATGCAATATTCAAAGCTGCACAATCACGCTTCGCGCATATGAAGAACGTACATCTCGTAAGAGGCACAGTTCCGCAAACCTTTGCACAAGCCTGCCCGGAAAAGATCGCTCTTCTGCATCTTGATATGAACTCTGCCGCGTCTGAGATTGCGGCCCTCGAGGTACTCTGGGAGCGCGTTGTTCCAGGCGGAATGATCTTGCTTGATGATTATGGTTGGGCTGCCTATGGCGCTCAGAAGAAAGCTGAGGACGCTTTCATGGCAGAGCGGGGCCATACGATCCTGGAACTGCCAACGGGTCAAGGTCTACTCATTAAACATTAATGACGTTACGGCCCATCCAATAGATCTGGGGTGGCCGAGCGACCAGTTGTGGCCACAGGCAGACGTCATCGGAGAAAAATTGTTATGAGGGCTAGCGAACAACTCAGTTCAACTGCGTCATAACGAGACAACGAGCGAAAGTGCGGCAGTCATCTCATGAACCTCCTTTTTATCCACCAGAACTTTCCCGGCCAGTTCAAGCATCTGGCACCTGCGCTGGCCAAAGTTGGACATCGCGTGGTCGCTTTGACCATGCAGAAGGTGAAAGACACCCAGTGGCAGGGGGTGGAGCTGGTTCCCTATGCAGTGACGCAAGGATCGACGCCCGGCGCGCACCCTTGGGTGGTGGATTTCGAGACCAAGATCATCCGGGCCGAGGGGGCGTTTCGCGCCTGTCTTACGCTCAAGGAACAGGGGTTTACGCCGGACGCCATCATCGCCCATCCTGGTTGGGGCGAAAGCCTGTTTCTGAAAGAGGTCTGGCCAGAGGCCAAGCTCGGCATCTTCTGCGAGTTCTTCTACCTGGCCGAAGGGGCCGATACCGGCTTTGACCCGGAATTCCCGGTCGAGGATGTGGCGGGCAACAACTGCCGCCTCAGGCTCAAGAACCTGAACAACTACATGCATTTCGATGTCGCGGATGCGGCGATTGCACCGACGGCGTGGCAGGCCAGCACCTTTCCCAAACCCTTCCGCTCCAAGATCACGGTGGTGCATGACGGGATCGACACGGATGCCATCCAGCCCAACCCACAGGTTCAGCTGAAGCTGCGCCGCGATGGTTCGGATGAGCCGCTGACACTCACACGCGCGGATGAGGTGATCACCTTCGTGAACCGCAATCTGGAACCCATGCGCGGCTGCCATATCTTTCTGCGGGCGCTGCCAGAATTGCTAAAGAACCGCCCCAAGGCGCAGGTCATCATAGTGGGCGGCGACGGGGTAAGCTATGGTGCCAAGCCCACAATCGAAAAGAACGGCGCATCATCGTGGAAAGAGGTGTTCCTCAATGAGGTGCGCGGCCAGCTTTCAGATGCGGATTGGGCGCGGGTGCATTTCGTGGGGCAGGTGCCCTATACAAATTTCGTGTCGCTTTTGCAGCTTTCGACCGTCCATGTCTACTGGACCTATCCCTTTGTGCTGAGCTGGAGCCTGATCGAGGCGATGAGCGCGGGTGCGGCAATCGTAGCGAGCGACACGGCGCCGTTGCGCGAAGTGATCCAGCATGGCGAGACTGGACTTTTGGTCGATTTTTTCTCGGTCAAGGGTCTTGTAGAGCAGGTTTGTACTTTGCTGGACGACCCTGATCAGCGGGCGCGGCTTGGTGCTGCGGCTCGCGCCACGGCTGTTTCCGGATATGATCTCAACCAGGTCTGTTTGCCAAAGCAGCTTGCCTGGGTTGAGGCGCTGACGAAATAAAATCATAAGAAAGGAAAAGCACATGGCGAAATCCAAAAAGCCTGAAGAGAATGCCGAGATGACTGAGATTGTTATGGAAACTGCGAGTGATGTTGTCGCAGACGTGTCGCCTCAGGCTGATGCGCCGAAAACCCCTAAGATCGTCATCGACGGCGTTGAATATGACGCGACCAACCTGAGCGACCCGGCCAAGGGCGCAATTGCCAGCCTGCAATTTGCCGAGGCCAAGCTTATGGCACTGCAAAACGAGCTGGCGATCTGCCAGACCGCGCATTTTGCCTATGTAAAGGGTCTCAAGGCCGAGCTGGAAGGCGCGGCAGGCTGATGGCCGACGCACCGCAAATCCTGCGCCTCGACGGAGAGTATTACGATCTTTCCAAAGCCTCGGACGAGGCCAAGACGCTTGTGGTGCGGCTCCACCATCTCGACCGCATGTTCGAAGAAAAGAGCAATCTAATGGCGCTGCTGACCAAGGCGAAAAACGCCTATATCGCCGACCTCAAGACCGAAATCATCAAAAACAAAACCGGCGTTGATCTGTCAACGCTGTTTGACGAGGAGTAAGACACCATGCCCAAGTTCACCGTGGATGGCATCGACTACAACACCGAAGACCTGAGCGACAACGGCAAGGCGCAGCTCGCCAGTCTCCAGTTCCTTGAATTCCAGATGCGCAAGATCAAGGACGAGATCGCCGTCTACAACACCGCCAAAGCCAGCTATATCGCCGGGCTCAAGGCTGAGTTGGAGAAGTCTAACGCCAAAGTCGCCGACCCGGCACTGGCTTCCGAATGAGGGAAGTTGCCCATGGTTGAACAGGCCCAAGACACGTCAGTTGGCGCTCCCGCTCAGGAGCGCCCCTTTGACGTGCAGACATTCACCGCGCGCTATGATCCGATCGAAGACAGGATCTGTCTAAACGCTGTGGACGCGAGCGGGGGCAAGCAGGCGATCTATCTTACACGTCGGCTGATGGATCAGATCATCCCGGTGGTGGCAAAGCACCTTGAGGAGAAGACGCCAAAGGGTGTTCCCTCGGATGTTGTCCAGTCGATGACCCAGGAGCGTGTGCGACAGGCCCGCAAAGCCGAGCCACCAGCGGAACCCGTGCTGATGGATCTTGAGACGCCGCGCTGGCTCTGCACCACGATCCAGATGCAAAAGCAGCCCGCGGGTCTTGCGGTGACACTCACCGGTGACGCCGCTTGCAAGGCCCAGATCCCACTAGCCGATCCGCATCTGCGAACAGTGCTCGACATCTTCCGCAACACCTATGCCAAGGCGGGCTGGGATATGCGTGTATTTCCCGAATGGCTTGGGCCCGAGCAGGCTGCCGTAGGGCAGGGGGCGCAGGTTAGGCTGAATTGATAGAGGTGTTATGTGATAACGTTGCCCGATTATTGAAGCGCTGCCAATGCAGTTTCCGGTGAGCGATCCAAAATCTTGAACAGCGCTTTTGCTGCCCCTGTTGGAACTCGTTTGCCTTGTTCCCAGTTGCGGATCGTGTCGAGCGACACATTGATCCGCTCCGCGAGTTCCTGTTGGGTCAGACCCAAGCGCTTGCGTACCTTGCGCGTGTATCGTGCCGCATCTTGAGCCGCCTCGGCTTCATCCTCGGCGATGTGTCGTGCGATATCGGCCTCTTTGGTTGCATCCACGCGATCAGCATCGAACCTGCCCTGAGGGAACGAATTGGGCGCAGAGACATCAATTGTTACCCGATGAGTTTTCATATGCCCTTACCTCTCTTGCGTTGGCCTTGCGGGCCGAAATAATGCGAATGGCGTCGCCTCGATAAGTGAACACGATTACGAACAACCGTTCGTCGACAGAACCGAAGAGTTGATAGCGCTCCTCTCCGTAACTTTTCCGTTCATCTTGACGGATCATGCGCTCAGGGTCGAGGAAGACCTTGATCACATAAGCGAAGTCGAACCCGCGCTTGGCGAAGCAATCGTCGCTCTTGGCATCATCCCACTCGAATTCCATGCTTCAAGGTAGTTCAATGAACTACCCTCGTCAAGGTAAATGGCCGGGTGTCGCCAGTACCGGGTCGTTCACACCCGCGAGAACTGCCTCTGGATGGCGGTCATCTGCGCCTTGCGGTTGCCGATCTTCTGCTGGCGCTTCAGGTGCTCGAAGCGGCGCTGCCAGTCCTCGCGCTCGCGGTCCGTGATCTCGCCAGCCTTTTGCATGTCGAGGTCGTATTTCGCCTCCCCCTTCAGCATGGCGTAGTGGTACTGCACCCGGCGCTTGTAGCGCTCAAGGGCAGCGGTCACATGCTTGGCGCGCTCGTCATCAGCTGCGATGCCGTAACGCTGGCAAAGCTGATCGGCCGCGTTGTCGGTCAGCGCCACCGCCACGGGCAGCTTGAAGATCGGTGGCAAGTTGTCCGTCCCGTCCAGCCCAAGCAGCTCGACGAGCCCTTTCTGGAAGTTGGCGAGGAATTCCGGGTCGAATTGGCGCAGTTGCAGAGGGTTGGTCATGATTCGTGGTCGTTGCGTTTCTGTCTGTTCTCGTCGTTTCGCGCGATGTGGCGTCACGCCCCTGGATGTCAAACTGCCACGCAGATCAGCGGTTTGGGCCGGTGCCGTGGATTGCATTGCCCAACTGCGACTTCTGCTGTGCAGCCCCGAGACCGACCTTACAGGTGCTGATCGACGTCCTTCCGCTGATGCAGGATCCGCACGACAACGATGGCGGCATCGGTTTGTCGAAAATAAATCACGTGCACCCCAACCGCCGCCTTGAAATATCCTGGCCGCACATGATCTGCGGATCTGATGTGGCTCAGCCCATTGATCAGTCGTCACAAGGTAATCTCCCCATTTTTAACGGGGTGCATCCGTAGAACTTACGCGGCCATTTTCAGTTTCATGGCGGGTGTAATGCCGCCGATGCCCATGTTGGGTCGGTCGTTGTTGTAAGTCCATAGCCATTGCGTGGCTTGATCTTGGGCCTCCTCGATGCTTTTGATGATGTATTGGTCCAGCCATTCGTGCCGAACCGTCCGGTTGTAACGCTCGACATAAGCGTTCTGCTGCGGTCGGCCGGGTTGGATGTGCTGGATCGTTATACCCTGCTTCTCAGCCCATATTCTGAGCTTCTCGCTGATGTATTCGGGGCCATTGTCCACCCGAATGGTGCCAGGCTTACTGCGCCTCTCGCTCCTCAAGCAGGCGCAGGCCGGCGCGCACGACGTCGCTTGCGCTGGCGTAGCGGCCAGCTTGGACCCTCTGGTCGATGAAGCTCGCGAAACGGTCTCCGAGCGAGATCGATGTGTTTCGAGACATGATCACCTCTATACCCAATATGTACCAATTTATGGTATAGGGGTCAATTTGAAGGTCGCGGGCGGTCTTGCGTCAAAGCTCCCGCGCGAACCATCGGATCCGGCCAATGATCCTGATTCCGTCGATCGACCGTTCATAGGGGCTGTAGAGCGGGTTGTCGGACAGAATGCGGATCTTGGGCGGCGTGCTGTTGGGCACATGCTCCAAACGTTTGGCAACGAGCCCCATGCCGTCATGCAGGACGAAGATCCCAGGCGGGCTGGGGCGCTTCAGGCTGAGGTCGAGCAGGATGGTGTCGCCATCTTCCAAGGTCGGCAGCATGCTGTCGCCTTCAACATGCAAGACCCGCAGGTTGGAGGGCGATGCGCGCAGCTTGTCGCGGATCCAGGCGCGTCTGAAGTGGAAGTCTCGACCGGTTTCGACTGGCTCGTCGACGACCGCGCCACCGCCCATGGACGGGCGGGCCTCGACATAGGGGATGGCAATGAAGTCTTCATCGGCCCCTTCATCGAAGGGTGCGATGCCTTGAATGTTTCCCTGACCGGTGAGTAGCCAGTGCAGATCGACCTTGAGGGCCGTTGCGACGCGCGAGAGTTTCTCTGGATTCGGCCGCTTGGAGCGCCCGCGGAGGACGTCGTGCAGGAATGAGCGGTTGACGCCGGCCAGCTTTGCCACATCGGTTTCCCGCAGACCGAGTTGCTGAAGGCGTTTGCAGATGCGGTCCTGCAAAGTTGTCGACATGTTTATCCCCAGAAAATGTCATTGCGGCGGATATGTGATGATTGATTGCGGAACGTCAAGTGGATAGGAACAATGCATGAACATTGGGTGTGGGGATTCGAGATGATCCGTCTCCAGAAATCTTACTATGAACTGGGTGAGGTGGCTCAGGATTGGGGTTTGGCAGGTGCCGACCTGCGCTATCTGATCGCCAATGATCTCATCCGGCTTTGCGTGCGCCAACCTTATGGTGATGGCCAAGCGGCCCGCTTGGTTGAAATCGCCGGCGATGTGGCCGGACTGGTGTTGCGACACGGACAGTGCAGCGTCGATACTTTGCCGGGTCACGTCATGGCGCCAGCTGTGCTGCGCGCCCTGAGCGTGATCACCGTGGACGATTTGTTGATCCGACAGTCCGAACGCACTCGGGTAGAAAAGTCTATCCTGAACGATGCGAGGCAGATCGCCAGCCAAGGGCCTGATTTTCGGCGCTTTGAATTCGAGAGCGTTGCTTATGACTTCACGGACATGCAGGCGTCGGCCCTGCAGTTTCTGTTCCGAGCGGCGCGAGCTGGGGAGCCTGAGCAGCATTACCATGACATTTTGCGCGCCGCATCTTCTTCCTCCTTGAAATTGGCGCATTTGTTTTCCACGCGACGAACTTGGACGCAGATCGTGCATCGCAGCAAGGGGCGACGAGGCTGGTATGTCCTCAATCCTCCCCTGGTTGTTGCCATGACCCGCTGACATCACTTCCGTGCATGTCACCCCGACCCGCCGATGGCGGGTTATTTGTTTTTCAGCCGGTCGCGGGCCGTCTCGGTTTGTTTTTCGTCGGGAGGGGTTTGGTTGGTAAAAGGTTGGGGATTGGTGGGGGCCGCCAACCAACTCATCGTAACTTTCAGAAATTAAACAAAAATAAAAATTTCCGCCCCCAACCACTCATGTGACGACCCCCAACCAACGCATCGGCACTCTGTCCGCAGACTGACAGAGCAGGACACACCGATGCGAGATGACACCCTATCCGAAGAGTTGCTGGCTGCGCGCTGGCGATTGGACCCGCGGACACTTCAAGCCTGGCGTGAGGCAGGTATTGGGCCGGATTTCGTCGAGGAAAATGGCGTCGCGGCCTACCCGCTGCGTAGCGTTCTCGCATGCGAGGCACCGGCCCGCGAGAAGAGCCGAGCTTGCCAGAAGGCGGGAGGCTGAGATGGCGCGTGGCTGTTCAGCAGACCCAACCGGTCTCACCGACATCGATTTCCTCGCCTGGATTGCCACGGCCGAACCGGGTGCGGCGCTGGAATATCACCGCGGCTTTCTCTGCGTGGATTGCGCGGAGCTGGTCACAAAGCTCGAAGCGGGCGATCGCAAGCGGCTGCTCACCCTGTCGGACCTCGCGGCACGAGCTGAGCGGGCCGGTCTTGTCCACCTCGTCCAGCGCCGGATTGCCACGGACGTCTTCGCCTATCTCGCCATCGCGCGGCCCCGGCCACGGCACAAGGCACCGGCGCTGACGGCACTGCTCGAGGCAGGGGAGGGTGAGCGATGACCGCCGCCCCACTGTCCAGCCTTAACGTCGCGACAATCACAACCCTGCCGTCGGACGCTGTTGAACCGACCGCCGTCGCAATCGCCACCGAGATTGACCGGCTCGAGGCGCTGCTGGCCGTGCTCCAGCGCCGCCTCGCCCAGACCCCCATTCCCGCACAAACCGACAAGGAGACACTCCATGCCCTATCCTGAGAACATTCCCAGCATCAAGGACATGCTGAACCTGCCCGCAGGCGAGTTGGCCCAGCTGCCGGTGGAACTGCTGGCCGCCCTTCAAGGCGAGCTGGATCATGCCGCAAAGCAGCTGAAATCCGCCAGCGCCAAATTCAGCACCGCCCTTGAGGTGCGCTACGCCACGCGCGCCGCGGAGGCCCGCCGCGCCTGCGGTAAGGACACCGGGACCGTGCGGCTGGTCGATGGTGATTACACGGTGGTGGCCGATCTGCCCAAGCGCGTCGATTGGGACCAGGAAAAGCTCGCACAGATTGCCGCCAACATTGCCGACAGTGGCGAGGACCCGACCGAGTTCATCGACACCAAGCTGTCGGTCTCCGAGCGCAAGTACGGCGCACTGCCCGAGGCCTGGCGCAAGGGGTTTGAGCCTGCGCGCACCGTCAAGGTCGGCACGCTGAAGGTCATACTCGAGCCGAATGAGGCGCGGACATGACTGCGCTCGCCCCTATTACTACGGCCGCAGCAAACCTTCCAGGTCTCATCGATCGTGCCGCCACCATGCTGGCCAGCGCCAAGACCGCCGCTGAGGTGCTGGAAGCCCGTGAGGCAGCTGGCCTTGCCTATGATGTCGCCAAACGGGCCGCACGGCTGAAAAGCGCAAAAGCCGCCCATGATGATCTGATTGCCGCCGCCCATCGCGCGCAGGCTGATGCGCTTGAGATCGAGGCCGCTGCCAAGCGCCGCCTTGCCGATGAATATGACGCGGCACAGGCGCGTGGCGAGGTAATGGGTCGTGCGCGCAGCTGCGTTGGCGATGACAACGCACCTGCAACCGCAGCAGACCTCGGTCTGCGCCGCGACCAGATCCACGATGCGCGCCTGCTGCGCGACGCGGAAGAGGCCGATCCCGGCATCGTGCGGCGCACCCTCGACGCGAAACTCGAGCGAGGTGAAGAACCGACCCGCTCCGCGGTCCGCCGTGCAGCGGAAGATCGTCTGCAACGCTCACTCGATCGGTTGCAGCGCATTCATGAAAGCGTCCGCCGCCTCGAGGAAAACCGCCCGCCGCCGCTGACGCCGGAAATGCGGGCGCGCCAGATCGCAGTCTTCGGGACGCAAGAGGATCGCGCGATCTGCGGCCGGATCGAAGAGATCATCGAGCGCATCGACGAACAGCCAAGCCCCGCAGAGGCGGTGCGCCGCGTTCCGCCCGCGTCTCGCCATGCCGTCGATACCGCGCCGATCCGGCGCGCGGCGGCCTGGCTCACCGACTTCAGCACCCTTTACGAACAGGAGGTCCAAAATGGGACATATGCGACTGAATGATGTCGTCGCCGAGATCGTCGGCGAGGTGATCGCGGGGCGCGCGATCAACAAACGGCAAGCGGCGGTCAATCGCTGGGACGATATCGACGCGGACGGCCAATATCTGGCCGGTATTGACGGCGTTGTCGCTCGCATCGACACCCGTGCCCGCCGCCTGAAGCTCAGGGCAGAACAGGCAGCCACACCCGTGCAAGCCGAGCTGCCGTTTTCACTGCCGGTGGCTGTTGCCATGGATCTCGAAGGCACGACGCTGGTGTCCACACGCCAGCTGACGCGCGCCGAATTCGTGCGAGCCATCGAGATCCGTCACCTGCAAATTGCCCATGATAGTGCGGCTTTGCGTGAATGGCGCGAGGCTCTGCGTCAGGCCAGTCAGTTCTGGGAGGGAAACCCGGACTGGAGCTTCGGCGAGTGTCTGGATGCGATCCTGGCAAAGGGCGGCACCGCGCCCGGTGGGGAGGCCGTGCAATGAAAACGCTGCCTGCCATCCCCAACACTCCGACTGCCGATCTCGCTCTGCTTGAAGAAAAGCGCCGCGCCATGCGGCTTCAGGCCCTCGCATATCTCGAGGAAGCCGACCGGCTGGATGCGCTCTATGCGGCGGTAACTGGCAACGACCCTGCGATCGCTGCGCAGCAGGAGGTGTCATCATGACCGGCGCGCTTCCCATCATCACCGCCGATCAGCGCATGGCAGAGCAGCGCGGCATCAAGGGCGTCATCTTCGGCCGCTCGGGGATTGGCAAGACCAGCCTTCTCTGGACGCTGAACGCCTCGACCACGCTGTTCTTTGATCTCGAAGCTGGGGATCTGGCCATCGAGGGGCTGGCCATCGACGCCATCCGGCCGCGCACCTGGACGGAATGTCGGGATTTCGCGGTGTTCATTGGCGGCCCAAACCCGGCGTTGCGCGACGATCAGGTTTACAGCGCCGCGCACTATGCGGCCGTTTGCCGGAAGTTCGGCGATCCAGCTGCGCTCGACAAATACGACACGGTGTTCATCGACTCGATCACCGTGGCCGGGCGGCTCTGCTTCCAATGGTGCAAAGGGCAGCCCGAAGCGCATTCGGAAAAAACCGGCAAGCCCGATGTGCGCGGCGCCTACGGCTTGCATGGGCGCGAGATGATCGCCTGGCTCACGCATCTGCAGCACACGCGCGGCAAGAATGTCTGGTTCGTGGGCATCCTTGACGAGAAGCTCGATGACTTCAATCGCAAGGTCTTCGTACCGCAGATCGACGGCAGCAAGACCGGGCTCGAGCTGCCGGGCATCGTCGATCAGGTCATCACCATGGCCGAGATCAAGGGCGAGGATGGCCAGCTCCAGCGCGGCTTCGTCTGCCAGACCCTGAACCCCTGGGGCTACCCCGCCAAGGATCGCTCTGGCCGTCTTGACCTCTTGGAGGTCCCGCATCTGGGCAAGCTCATGGACAAGATCCGCGGCCCGCTGGTGCCGGTTGAGCGGCGCCTGACCTACCAGCCACCACAACTGCCCGCGCCATCCCCGGCGCAGGCTGCCCCCACCGACACCCCATCAAGCTGAAAGGAGCCCAGCCATGTCTGGACATTGGAACGATTTCAACGACGCGCGGTCAAACATCAACCTGATCCCCAAGGGCACACTGGCCAAGGTGCGCCTGACCATCCGCCCGGGCGGGTTTGACGATCCGGCCCAGGGTTGGACCGGCGGCTATGCCAAGCGCGGCGGCACGGGTGCTGTCTATCTTGATGCCGAATTTACGGTGCTCGAAGGGCCCTACGCCAAGCGGAAGATCTGGTCGATGATCGGGCTTTACAGCCCCAATGGCCCGAACTGGGCCAATATGGGACGCAGCCTGATCCGGGGTATCCTCAACTCATCGCGCGGGATTTCTGACAAGGACAACTCGCCCGAGGCCCAGGCGCGGCGCAGGATTGCCGGTTTCCATGAGCTTGATGGGGTGGAGTTCGTCGCCCGCATCGATGTCGGCACCGACACCAATGGTGAGGAAAAGAACGAGATCAAAAGCGCACTGGCGCCGAACCATCGCGATTATGCGTCTGTTATGGGGCTCGGGGCGCCTGCCATGTCAGGGGCACCCTCCGTGCCGCATTATGCCCCGCCCAGCACGCCGCCACAGGCAGCGCCGATGGGTCAAGGTCATGGCTCCGCACCGCAAGCCCCGCAACAGCCCGCCCAAGCCCAGGCGCAGCCGCCTGCCAGCCCCGGATTCCCCGGTCGTCCCAGCTGGGCTGAGTGAGGGGATAAGCCATGCGATTGCGTCCCCGCCAGAAACTTTTTGTAGAGCGCAGCCTGGCTGCGCTCGCCACCCGCTCCAACACGCTTGGGATCGCGCCAACGGGCTGCCATGCAGCTGGTACGCCGATCCTGATGTTCGATGGCAGCACAAAGCGCGTGGAGGATATCGATGTTGGCGATGTGCTCATGGGCCCGGGCAGTGCCGCGCGCCATGTGCGTGAACTGCATCGCGGTCGTGATCAGATGGTCGAGATCCGGCCCCTGAAGGGCAGCCCTTTTGTTGTAAATTTGGGTCACATTCTCACCTTGGTGCGGACGAATGATGGCATGCCCGCAGGTTGCCGGAACCGCGATGGCGAGTTGGTGGACATCAGTGTCGCCGATTGGCTGGCCGCTTCCGACCATTTTCGGCATCTTCATAAACTTGTGCGGATGCCCGCGGACTTTCCTGAGCGCGCCACCCCGGACCTCGATCCGTATCTTCTGGGCATCATCCTGGGCGATGGCAGCATCACCAACTGCGTGTCGGTGACCACGCCGGACATTGAGATCGTTGAAACGCTCTATCGCTCCGCGGCGCAGATGGGGTTCAGGATCCGATGTGCCCAGCTGCCCGACAACGCGGCCAACACTTATTTCCTGGTCGATGATCGGTCACAGGGCAACGCACCGATCAACCAGCTGCGCGCCCTTGACCTCTTCGGCAAGAAATCTGCGGAGAAATTCATCCCCGACGCCTACCGGCTTGGGTCGCGCGCCATACGCTTTGCCATGCTGGCAGGTCTCCTTGATACCGATGGCCATTTGATGAATGGCCGCTGTTTCGAGGTCGTCAGCAAGTCTCCCCGCTTGGCTGCTGATGTGGTGTTCATCGCCCGCAGCCTCGGGTTTCTGGCGAGCATTGCCGAGAAGGAAGTGGGTGGGCAGATCTATCTGCGCGTCCATATCTCTGGCGATCTTGATCAGATCCCGACGCGGGTGCTGCGCAAACAGGCCCCACCCCGCAAGCAGAAAAAGAACGTGCTGCGCTGCGGCTTCACTGTCCATGCTGTCGGCGAGGGAGAGTATTTCGGGTTCACGGTCGATGGCGACCACCGTTACCTGATGGGGGATTTTACCCTCACGCACAACTCGGGCAAGACCATCATGCTCTCGGCCGTGGCGGGAGAGCGCATTGGCGAGACTGACGCCAAGGCCTGCGTACTGGCCCATCGCGATGAGCTGACCGCGCAGAACCGCGAGAAGTTTAGTCGGGTCAATCCGGGCCTGACCACCTCCGTGGTTGATGCCACAGCCAAATCATGGGCGGGGCAGGTCACCTTCGCCATGGTGCCGACGCTCACCCGCGAGCGCAATCTGGCTGCCATGCCGAAGCTGGACCTTCTGGTCATCGATGAGGCCCATCATGCGGTGGCCGACAGCTACCGGCGCATCATCGACCATGTGCGCGATTCCAACCCGGATGCGCGCATCTTCGGGGTCACGGCCACGCCGAACCGCGGCGACAAAAAAGGCCTGCGCGCGGTATTTGACAATGTCGCCGATCAGGTACGTCTGGGCGAGTTGATCGCCTCGGGGCATCTGGTGCCACCGCGCACCTTCGTCATCGACGTGGGCGTGCAGGACAAGCTCAAGGCCGTGCGCAAGACCGTGTTGGATTTCGACATGGCCGAAGTCGCCGAAATCATGGACCGCGCGCCGATCACCGAGGAGGTGATCCGTCACTGGCAAGAGGAAGCGAACGATCGGCCTACGGTCGTCTTCTGCTCCACCGTGGCGCATGCGGCGCATGTGGCCGAGGCTTTCAACGCGGCTGGTATACCGACCGGTCTGATCCATGGCGATTTGCCCGGAGAGGAGCGGCGCAACATTCTGGCGGCCTTCGCCCGCGGCGAAATCCGCGTCATCACAAACGTGGCGGTGCTCACGGAAGGCTGGGACCATCCGCCCACCTCCTGCGTCGTGCTGCTGCGCCCCAGCTCCTACAAATCGACCATGATCCAGATGGTGGGCCGGGGCTTGCGGACTGTCGATCCCGCCGAGTTCCCGGGCGTGATCAAGACCGACTGCATCGTGCTGGATTTCGGCACCTCGAGCCTGACGCATGGCACGCTGGAGCAGGATGTTGACCTCGACGGCATCACTGGAACCGGTGAGGCCCCGACCAAGACCTGCCCGGAATGCGCAGCAGAAATCCCGCTTGGCTGCCGGGAGTGTCCGATTTGCGGCGAAACACTGGTCGATGAAGATGACGATCCCAAGAGCCAAGAGGCAACGGACGGTGATCTGTCTGGCTTCGTGATGACGGAAATCGACCTCCTGAAGCGCTCAAGCTTCTCCTGGGTTGACCTCTTCGGGTCCGAGGACGCGCTGATGGCCACGGGCTTCACGGCTTGGGGCGGCATCTTCTGGTATCAAGGCCAATGGTATGCGGTCGGCGGTCGCAAGGGCGCCCAGACCCGACTTCTTGGCATCGGCGAGCGTTCTGTTTGCCTGGCGCAGGCGGACGACTGGCTCAATGAGCATGAGACCGACGAAAGCGCCTTCAAGACCCGTGGCTGGCTCAGCCAACCCGCCACCGAAAAGCAGCTGCAATATCTCTCGGCTGCCGCGCGCAGCGACTATGGCCTGACCCGCTACAAGGCCTCGGCCTTGATGACCTTCACCTTCAACAAGCGCGAGATCCGCGGGTTGATCATGCAGGCGGCGCCCGGCGCGCGGGAGGCAGCATGAGCCATGTCGCGCAAATGCAATCCCCGCCCACAGAGGCTGCGGATCGCCCGGGCTTTGATCGCCTCTGGCATCCGCGCGGCACGCCCTGCGCCGTCTGCACATCGCGCACGCGCGGCTTTGGCTGGTTCGATCCGAACAAGTCTCGCGGCAAACGCACATACCGCTGGTTCTGCTCGATGCAGTGCCAGTCGGCCTTCACCAGCAAAGCGAAAAGAGGATTGAGCATGGTCGATTTCACCGAAGAGGAAACCCAGGCGCTGCCCGCCGTGATGTGCGCGCTGGCGCCCGAAATGGAGCGGATTGGCTGGGATCGGACTCTGGGCCAGCTGACCCGGAATGACATGCACCGGCTGATCGTGGTCACCGTCGAGGCCTTCCGCAAGGAGATGTTCGAGAT
Organism: Tabrizicola sp.; assembly: GCA_965284335.1. GTDB lineage: Bacteria > Pseudomonadota > Alphaproteobacteria > Rhodobacterales > Rhodobacteraceae > Tabrizicola_A. The sequence continues at coordinate 613,454 of OZ260076.1, forward strand.
CGCCAGCCAGTCGGAGGTGCCCTTCTGATGCTGGATTACAACCACACTCCCAGCTTCGCCGACCGGGTCAATGAGACCATCGACGCCGCGATCACATCCGAAAACGCCACCCGCGCGCCCCGTGACTATCTCGGCGGCTCACGCCTTGGCCATGCCTGCGAACGCGCCCTGCAATTCGAGTTCACGGCCACGCCGAAGGACGATGGCCAGGACTTTTCAGGCCAGGTTCTGCGCATCTTCGCCATTGGTCACGAGTTGGAGGAGCTTGCCATCCGCTGGCTGCGCAGTGCGGGTTTCGATCTTTACACCCAAAAGGGCAACCGACCCGATGGCGGCCAGTTCGGCTTCTCCGTCGCCGGCGGCCGCATCCGGGGCCATGTCGACGGCATCATCGCCGCTGGCCCAGAAGGCTTTGGTCTGGCCGTTCCCGCGCTCTGGGAATGCAAGACGATGAACGCGAAGAACTGGCGCGCCTGCGTCAAGGATGGCGTGATCAAGTCCAAGCCCGTCTATGCCGCCCAGATCGCCGTCTACCAGGCCTATATGGAAGCGCAGGTGCCCGGGATATCCGCCAACCCGGCGCTCTTTACCGCGATCAACAAGGACACGGCCGAGCTTTACCACGAGCTTGTGCCCTTCGACGCCGAGTTGGCGCAGCGCATGTCGGATCGCGGTGTGCGCATCCTGCGCGCTACGGATGCGGGTGAATTGCTGCCTCGCGTCGCCTCCAATCGCGACTTCTTCGAATGTCGGTTCTGCGCCTGGGCTGAGCGCTGTTGGGGGCTGCCCACATGACCGATGCCCCGAAAGACCCGCCTGTACCGACCAAGACCCCCGATACGCCCGACGCGCCCAAGGAGACCGCCATGACCGATGATCACGATGACCGCCCAGAGACGCTGGAGCCACCGAAGGAAAACCTGATCCATTTCAATCCGTGGCGCGATTTCAACGATGCCGCGCCCATGGGTGATGTGTTTGGCGACGAGCCAGATCCTGAGCAGATCGCCCAGTTCATGGAGGTGGTCTTCGGCTATTGCGACGGGCTGATCCCGGTGCGCAGCTTCATCGACAAGGGCCAGGGCATCGATGGCCGGCCCCATAACATCTGGATCGAGGCTGGCGCAAACACCACTGACAAGATGGCCACTTTCGCCAATTGGGCAGCGCGCGAAGGCGCGGCCGTCTATGTCATCCCTGGCACGGTTGCGGCGAGCGGCCAGGCCAAGGCTGCCGACATCCTGCAGATGCAGACGGTGGTGGTCGACATCGACACGGGCGACATCGCCGCCAAGCGCGCCCATCTCGAGCGCCATCTTGGCCCAGCCAGCATGGTAGTGGAAAGCGGCGGCGTCACGCCCGAGGGCCAGCGCAAGGCGCATGTCTGGTGGAAACTCACGGAGCCCGCCGAAGGCAGTGACATTGCGCGCGTGACGCGCCTGCGGGGCGATATTGCCGCTAAGGTTGCGGGCGATATGCATTTCCGCTCCGCCCACCAGCCCATCCGCGTGGCAGGCTCGGTCTATTACAAGAACAATCTCAAGACCCAGGTCCAGATTGTCGAATTCAACCCGGACCGCGAACGCGACCTCGGTGAGTTCATCGAGGCAGTGGCCGACATGCCGCCCGCGCCGGGCGTCAATCTGGCCCCCGATTTCTCCGCGCCGGACAAGCCACGCGTGGATGAGGTGCTGGTCACGCCGGTGCGTGAGGGCGGTCAGGATGACTGGTCGCGCTTCGAGGGCGCCTCGGCCGCCATCGGGTATTTCATCCGCATGGTCCATGAAGGGCGGCTGTCAAAGGACGAAGGCTGGGAGGCGATCTGCGGCTATAATGCCGCCATGCTGCGGCCCCAGTGGTCCGTCGAGCGGCTCAAGCGCGAATCCGAGCGTCTCTGGGCGATCCATGTCGAAAAACACGGGCCGCCCGTCATCCGGCTCGACAGCGCGGCGCCCGCCCCAGACGAAATTCTCGCCTTCACCCTTGGCGCGCTGCTGGATGACATAAGCCCGATGCCGGCGGATATCATCGCGCCCCGCGTGCTGACGCCTGGTGGGCTGCTGGTGCTGGGCGGTGCACCCAAGGTCGGCAAAAGCGACCTGCTGATCTCCTGGCTCGTGCATATGGCGGCCGGCCAGCCTTTCCTTGGCTTCACGCCACCAAGCCCGCTGCGGATCTTCTATCTGCAGGCGGAGATCCAGTATCACTATCTGCGCGAGCGTATGCAGCAGATCACCCTGCCGCCGCGTCTCTTGGCGGCTGCCCGAGACAATCTGGTGGCCACGCCCAAGCTGAAGATGCTGCTCGACACCGAGGGCAGTGTTCATGTGGCCCAAGCTATCCGGCGCGCCTTTCCGGCCGAGCCCGTGGACATCATCTGCATCGACCCGATCCGGAACCTTTTCGACGGCGGTCCTGAGGGCGGCGGCGAAAACGACAACGCTGCGATGATGTTCTTTCTGAAGGACCGCGTCGAGGTTCTGCGCGATCACATCAACCCCGATTGCGGCGTGATCCTCGTCCACCACACCAAGAAGCTCAGCAAGCAGCAGGTCAAAGACGACCCGTTCCTTGCCCTGTCTGGCGCGAGTGCCCTGCGCGGGTTCTACACCTCAGGGCTGATCCTGCACCGTCCAGAGGAAGACAACTCGCAGCGCAAGCTGGAAATCGAGCTGCGCAACGGGCCCGCGCTCGCGGCGAAGATCATCGACAAGGTCAAAGGTGAGTGGGTCGAGATCAACCCGATGAACGAGCGGCTGGTCCGTCAGGAGGTCGGGGCGAAGCACGATGCCGAACGTGACCGCAAAGGCGATGTCATCTGCGGCCTTTTGCACGAGGAGGCCCTTCAGGGCCGGATGTACACCATGACCTTATTTGCCGAGACCTTCGAGAATACCGCAGGTTTGGGCGGGCAATCGATCATCCGCGAACGGCTGAACGTGCTGACCACGAAAGGCTACGTGAAGTTCGTCCGCGGGGAAGCAGCGACGGCGCTGGACCTCGCGACCGAACGCAGCAAGTACGGCTATCTTTGCGTCGAGGCCATGCGCCTTGCGAACAGCCGGAAGCATATCGATCCCGACACAGGGGAGATCACCTCGGAGCTGATTGACGTGCTTCCCAGTCATTACAAATGCCCCCAGACCGGCGCCGTGCTGCCTGTCGAAAACCCGTCCGTGTGGATCTATCGGGACACGGAGGAGGCACGATGAAACACGCCGTTCTGCCTTCCAAAATCTGGGGTCCATGTTCCGAAATCTGGCCAGATTTTGCAAAATCTGGCTCCCGTGCAAAATCTGGAATCTGGTTTTTTATATTATCTATCAGCGGGTTGAGGGCACGATGCCAGATTTCGGAAGAGGGTTTGCGAAATCTGTCCCGAAATCTGGAAATCTTCAATGAAATCAGTGGCCTGTGCCAGATTTCAGATTTCAGAAAAATCCCCCCTAAAGGGGTAGGTGACCTCCCCGCTGTAGGCGGGGGAGGCCACCACCTACCCCTGGGCAATCTTCTCGGGCCGAAGTTCCGGCCCGCGAGCAATCCGACGACGGCGGCCGGTACCGCCAAGCATCAACCGCCGCCGTCTTCCACCCCAAGCAGCCAACCAGAAGAGGAGACCACCCATGGCTGACCCGACTCTGTCCGGCATCGACGCCGGCGCAACCCCCAAAACGATACTGCCGGAGCGCGGCCACACAATCCTTGCCCTCGACCTCGGCACCACCACAGGCTGGGCGCTACGAGGCTTCGATGGCCTGATCACCAGCGGCACGACCAGCTTCAAGCCCGGACGCTATGACGGCGGTGGCATGCGCTATATGCGCTTCACAAACTGGCTGACGGAGTTGGACCGACTATCGGGGCCGATCGAGGCGATCTATTTTGAAGAAGTGCGTCGACATGTTGGAACGGACGCGGCCCACGTTTACGGTGGGCTGTTGGCTGTTCTCACCAGCTGGGCCGAGTTGCGCGGCGTTCCCTACCAGGGCGTCCCGGTGGGCACCATCAAGCGTTACGCCACTGGCCACGGCAACGCACCCAAGCAGGCCATGATCGATGCCGCCCGCAAGCGCGGTTTTAGCCCCGCCGATGACAACGAGGCAGACGCCATTGCCATTCTGCTGTGGGCCATCGAGACGCGAGGAGGGCTGGCATGATGGGTATGCGATTTCACCCGAAAGGCTACGGCGGTCATCGCCGCGACCCTGATCAGGTCAAACGCGACGGCTGGCATGAGCAGGGTCTGCTCGCCGTTAGCATCCATGACCATCGGCTGACCTGGCCCGAGCGTGAACTGGTCGAACAACTGGGATCGAAACTCTACGGCAAACGCCATCAGGCAAAGGAGGTGCGCCATGGCCGATGATTGGACACGGGCCATGGTGGCCGACCGGCTGGAGCTCGCGGCCGAGGTTATGAAATCTCTGCCGCCCGTGCGCCCGCAAGGGTATTTCAACGCCTGGCCGGATTACGCGTCCAGCTTCGGCGATCAGGTCGGCCAGGAGCCGCGTCTGAAAAAGCCGCTGCCATCGCCGCGGATGATGACGGAGGCTGACGAAGCCATGCTGTGGCTACGATGGGTCGACAAGGACATCGGCCAGATCCTCTGGGCGCGATCCAATCGCTGGCCCTGGAAGAAGGTCTGCTGGCATTATGCAATCAGTCGGCCCACCGCCCGCCGGCGGTACGAGTATGGTCTCGCAGTGATCGCCTTGCGCCTGAACGGCAAGACCGTGCAGCGCAAGCGGTCGATGGAGTTCGTGATCGGGCAGACCGTGTGATGGAGAGTTGCCTCTGCCATTTGCGTTGAAGTGCTTACGGAAGCGTGTACCAGGTTGTTCGCCCGCCACCTTGCCGAATCAGATAACCCTTTTCGACGAGTTGACGCAGCTGCTGTTTAAGCGTGTTGCGGCTGGCGCCCGTGAGCTTGATGATGTCACCCATGCCGACACGGCCATGCTCACGGGCGTGATCCAGAATTCGCAGCGACAGTTCTGGCAGACGCGGTAGTACGAACTTCTCACGCTCAACCTTGGTGGCCAGCCGCTTCATTTGCTGTTGTAAGGCGCGCAGGAAGAAGATCAGCCATGGTTGCCAGTTCGGCGCCCCGCTGCGGATCGAGCCCTGGGTTTGCCTCAGCGCAAGGTAATAGCCCTCCTTGCTCTGCTCGATCACACTTTCGAGCGAGCTGTAGGGCACATAGGCATATCCTGCCTGCAATAGCAGCAGCGTGGTCAGGATCCGGCTGAGCCGCCCGTTGCCGTCCTGAAAAGGATGAACTTCTAGAAACACGACGGTGAACACCGCGATCACTAACAGCGGATGCAGCCGTCGTTGTTCTTGCTCAGATGTCAGCCAGCCGACCAGTTCGGTCATCAGGCGGGGAGTGTCAAAGGGTGTCGCGGTTTCGAAGACGATGCCGATTTGCTTACCGTCCTCATCGAAGGCGGCAACGCTGTTCAAGGATGTCTTGTAGTTGCCGCGATGCCATGCATCCTTCTCGCTGTAGACGAGTAGGTCGCGGTGCAACTGCTTGATGTGGTTTTCGGTGATCTTGAGGTCTTCCCAAGCGCGGAAGACGAGATCCACTGCCTCGGCGTAGCCGGCCACCTCCTGCTCGTCGCGTGTGGCGAAGGATTTGATTTCCAGATTGGCGAGCAGCCGCTCGACGTCCCGATCTGTAAGCTTGCTTCCCTCGATGCGTGTTGATGACCCGATGCTTTCGATGGTGGCGACGCGCCGCAACGCCGAAAGCCGCTCGGGCGCCAGCGTTCCCAGAGCGCGCCACGCGCCCTTGAATTCGTCGATCTCGGCAATGAGCGCCAGGATTTCCGGCGTGATCAGGATCGTGTCGGTATTGATCGGGGACTGTGCCATACCCAAATATACACCCAATTACGCCTATTTAGCAATGCCATTTTGACGCCCAAATACGCCCAAATCGGAGAGGCTGTGGCGAGGTCAGTGCTGCCCCAAAATCATCCCTTGTCCGGACGTCGTACGGTTGCTACACTGTGCTGAGGAGACACACCATGATTTCTGAATCGAAAACCGAACGCATTGATGTCAGGACGACTGCGGCTGCCAAAGGCTTGCTTCAGCGTGCTGCAGCTGCGTCGCACAAGAATGTGACGGAGTTCCTTCTGGACGCCGGCTTGCGCGCGGCTGAGGACACCTTGCTTGATCGAAAGATGTTTGCGCTTGATGACGACAGGTGGGAAGAGTTTCAGAGCGTTCTTGACCGCCCTGTCAGACATAATGATCGGATGGCCAGCTTGCTCAAGAACCGTAGCATCCTGGAAACATGAGTTCCGATTTCCGCGACGTCGAGATCACGAAGCTTTCGGCATTTAACAGCACGGATGGCTTCGGTTGTGGATCTGAGGCCCTGAACCGTTACCTCGACCGCCACGCGCTTGTGAACACCAAGGCGGGTGCTGCTCAGACATATGTTGCTGCCCGGGCGGGTGGAGTGGTGCTTGGATATTACAGCCTGACGGTTGGTTCGGTGGAGCATGCCGCAGCGCCTGCGCGTGTGACGAAAGGCTTGGCCCGCCATCCAGTACCTGTCATGCTGTTGGCGAGGCTTGCCGTGGATGAAACCTGTCACGGCCGTGGCTTGGGAGCTGCGCTTCTCAAAGATGCCATCCTGCGTTCGCTGCAGGTTGCGGACATCGTTGGAATCCGTGCTCTGCTTGTTCACGCAAAAGATGATGCTGCGCGACAGTGGTACGAGCGCTTTGGGTTCGAGCCGAGTCCAACCGACCCGCTGCATTTGTTCGTGCTGATCAAGGATCTGCGTGCGCTGGTTGGGTAACGCTCGCGTCTCGCGGCCTCTTATTAAAGGTTAAGGCTCCAACCTTTAATAGCGCGGCAGGCTTATTAAAGGCACGTTGGTATCGGCGCCCGGGTCACGGATCGTTCTCTCGGCTGGAATCTGTCGAGCGATCGCGTTCGATATCCGCCAAGGGAGCAGATGCAAGAAGCGCCTTGAAGCTTTTGGCGGGCGAGGGTGTGATGTGTTTGCGCAAGACTGCGCGGGTGGCTTCGTGCCGCGATGGGTCGCGCAGCGCGCTTGCGATCCCACGCACCAAGTCGGCATCTTCTTTGCGCACCTTGACCTCCACCCGGATAAAGCCGAGCGCCGCTAGGCGCTTGCGCCATTGTGTCGTGTTGGATTGGCTCGTCATCATGACGCCCTCCGTTTTGACCGTTTTCTACGAAAACTGCACGGTTGCGCAAGCGGTGGATGTCGCTCAGGATTGGTTGCGGGGTGTGATCACCGTCGCTCTTATTAAAGCTTAGCGCCATAACCTTTAATTGCGCATTGGGCTTATTAAAGGATGGTGTGGCGCGTCTGCTTGACCTGACTGGTGCCAGGGTGTATATACTGACGTATGCTCATGGAGGCCGTGATGTTCGAAACCCGCATTCGTAAAGTTGGCAATTCAGCTGTGGTTACCCTGTCGGCTGACATGCTGGCAGCGCTCGATGCACGTGAGGGCGATACCGTCTACTTGGTGCGCGGCGATGATGGCAGCTTGAAGATCACGCCGCACAATCCGGAGCTGGCGGCTGCACTTGCGGCTGCGCAGGTCGTGATGGATGACAATCGCGACATGTTGCAGGCCCTTGCGTGAGCGAGCTGGTCTGGGTGCCGCTGCAGGCCATTCTCATCATCCATGACCGTCAGATAGCGCGGCATGGCGGCGCGGCTGGCATGAGGGACATCGAGCTTCTCGAGGCGGCGGTGGAGCGGCCGCGCAACAAAAGCGCCTATGGTTCACCGAGCCTGGAGGAGCTTGCTGCCGCCTACGCCTTCGGCATTGCCAAGGCACATGCGTTCGTTGATGGCAACAAGCGCACGGCGTTTGTGACGGCTGCGACGTTTCTGCGCCTGAACGGCTTTGAGGTGCGCCCAGACCCGCTCGACGGCGTCAGAGCAATGGAAGACCTCGCCTCTGGCATCATGTCGGAAGAGGCGTTCGCAGCTTGGCTTGCAGGGCTGAAGGTCGAGATTAGTGGCCACTGAGGATCGTCCGCCTGAGCCGAGGGCGTAGTTAAGCTTGTGTATGGATGGCCGGAGGTATATCTCGACGGTACAAAAAAGAGGTATGGCAAGATGACGGTTGCAGCAAAGCGAAAGACCTCACTCAGCCTTGACGCTGCGGCGTTGGAGAGCGCGCGAGAACTGAATATCAACGTATCCGCTGTTGCGGACGCTGCGCTTGCGAAAGCGATCGCTGATGCTCGGCGCGAGCAGTGGCTGAGCGAAAACGCCGATGCCTTCGCGTCACAAGCCGAATGGCATTCCCGTCATGGTCATCCGCTTGCAGAAATCATGGTGGCACCGGGAGCGGCTACTTGGAAAGCCTGAGCCGATATGCCGTTGCAGAACACAACGGCATTTTCATGGTGGTCGTCGAGAGTGACCTTCTGCCGCCAGACCCGGGCGTGGTCGTTATCCCGCTGCTTTCCGACTATCCGGCGGTCAAACATCTGAACCCGGAAATCGTTCATGACGGTCGGCGCTTGGTGATGGCTACCAGATTGATCGCGTCGGTGCGCCGTGGCAGCTTGCGCGAGGTCGGTAATGTTGCAGATCAAGGGGATAGGATCACCCGCGCGATCGATGTGTTAATGGCAGGAGTGTGAGGCGACGGTTAGGTTTTCGCCTGTCAACCCCTTTCGTGCAAGCGAGACAATTTTTGGTGAGACACCGGATGGGATTTCCTTTTTCCTCGGGGGGTGTAGTTTGGCCCCAAGGTCGCACGGGCTGTGAGCGGCGGAAGGGTGATCGTGAGGCGAAGGCGTTGATCGATCTGTTTCGTTGGCCGAAGGCGCAAGTTGAGCGACCAGATGAGCTTCGGCGCCCAACCCGTTGATTTTACGGGTCCTTCTGGGCCCGAATGTATTCGGGGGGGCGAGGCCCGGAACTTCGCTAGCGACAGGGCGATTTTTTTGGGAGTCCACCCCGGTCGGAGTCCACCCAAAAGCGCCTGAAATAATCGTAAAATCAAACATCTAGCTGGAATCCGCAGGTGGATACCTGGTGGACCCCAGGGTCCAGTTGGAATCCACCACCGGGGTCCACTTGCGGAATCCACCCGGACCCCGCACCGGAAGCCAGCACGCCGCCCGTCGATGGGCGCGCGCGCCAATCTATCGAACAGGATCACCCTCATGACCCTCGCCTTCGCCCCAGAGCGGATCGAGCAATGGCCGCTTGCGCGCCTGCAGCCTTATGCGAAGAACGCGAAGCTGCACGGGGACGGGCAGGTCGCGAAGATCGTGGCCAGCATGGCCGAGTTCGGCTGGACTGTGCCCTGCCTTGTGGCTGAGGATGGTGAGTTGATCGCAGGCCATGGGCGGGTGCTGGCTGCGACGCAGCTGGGGCTGACTGAAGCGCCGGTGATCGTGCTGGGTCATCTGACCGAGGCACAGCGCCGGGCCTATCGTTTGGCTGATAACAAACTGACCGAACTCGGCACCTGGGATGAGGCTCTGCTGTCGGCAGAACTGCAGGACCTGCTGGCGGAGGATTACGATCTGTCGCTGATCGGGTTCGACGATGGCGAATTGGATGCCTTGCTGTCGGCTGAGCCGGAGGCTGATACCGGCGAGGGCGCAGATCTGGACGAGGTTCCAGAACCCGCTGAGGATCCGGTCAGTCGCCCGGGCGATCTGTGGCTTCTTGGCGGCCATCGACTGCTCTGCGGGGACGCAACGGTGACCACCGATGTCGAACGCGTGCTTGACGGTGCGCGGGCCAACATCACCTTTTGCGATCCGCCCTACAACGTCGATTACGCCGGTGGCGTCGGCGGCGAAAAAGCTGGCAAGGGACGCAGAATCAAGAATGACGACCTTGGCGACGGGTTTGGGCAGTTCCTGTACGACGCCTGCGTGCTGATCAACCTCTACACAGATGGCGCGGTCTATATCTGCATGTCCTCGTCTGAGCTGCATACGCTACAAGCGGCCTTCAAGGAAGCGGGCGGACACTGGTCGACCTTCGTGATCTGGGCCAAGGACCGCTTCACGCTGGGGCGGTCTGATTATCAGCGGCAGTATGAGCCAATCCTCTATGGCTGGCCGGAACGCGCGAAGCGCCATTGGTGCGGGGATCGCGACCAGGGAGATGTCTGGCAAATCCCGCGGCCACATAAGAACGACCTGCACCCGACCATGAAACCCGTGGCCTTGGTCGAGCGGGTGCTGCGCAATTCCAGCCAGCGCGGTGACCTGGTGCTGGATCCCTTCGGCGGCAGCGGCACCACGCTGATTGCGGCGGAGGTGTGCGGGCGGCGCGCTGCGCTCCTGGAACTCGACCCGAAATATGTCGATGTGATCGTTCAGCGCTGGCAGGCGTTCACTGGGCGTGAAGCGGTGCTTACCGAGACTGGGCGTAGTTTTGCCGAAGAGGCGATATTGCGAAAGGCCAGTCCATGACCCAGTCGCGTGCCATGTCGCTTATCGAGGCTGCGACGAATGTCGTCGTGGGCTACGTCCTGGCAATCGCCACGCAGATCGTCGTGTTCCCGTGGTTCGGGATCGAGGCCGCGTTGGTGGACCATCTGGCGATCGGTCTCGCCTTCATCGGCGTCTCCTTAGTGCGTGGGTATCTGCTGCGGCGGCTCTTCGAGTGGATCAGGGTTGCCAGTCACTCCGGCGACCGTGCCGGACATGAAGAACCTGAACTGCATCGTCGATGACGGCATAGTAGATCCGCCAGCGCGTCGCCTTTCCATAAAGCGCCCGGCGGATCGGCAGATCAAAGTCGCGCGATTCCGGGGCGATTGGATACGCTTCCGGCATCGCGCCAAGCGCGAGGATCGTGTCGCGGATGCCTGCCAGCCATTCATCCGCCGCGCTTGGGTTGCGTTCCCGCAGGTAGGTCCATGACGCTGTCAGATCATCCGCCGCGTTCGGCGTGATGATCACGGGTAAAGAGGAGGTCATTTCGTCTGGGCGAGGCCGTCGAAGAATTGGCTTGCCTCGGTACCCTCGTTGGCTCGGGCCTGCGTCATGCCCTTGCGGATCCCCGCGACCGTTTCGGCATAGTCGAGCTGGTCCTGCATCTCCTGCCAGGCAGCGGCATCCATCACGACGACGGAAGGTTTGCCGTTTACTGTCAGGATCTGCGGCCGGCCGGTCTCCTTGATCTGAGCGATCATGCGGGCGGTGTCTCGCTTGAACTCGGTCAGCGGGCTGATGTCTTTGGTGATGTTCATGGCTGATCTCCGGGAGCGCATCGAATTTGATGCGAATATAGCGCCGATTTTGGCGCCGGTCGAGTGGGTGATGGCTGCGCTGCCTGAGGGGCGGCATGTTCGTTCGCCGTTGCGGTCATACAAGGCTGCGTTTGCGCCGCAGGTGTCGTCGTGCAAAAATGACCATGGGACAGTGCTTCGATTGGAGAGATGAAATGGCCAATGCGCGGAAGACGCCAGTCGGTTTGCAACAAGATCGTGATCTGGTCGTAGTTCGCTGGTTGAGGGGTGAAGTCGCCAGGACCTATGACGAGGTGATGGCCTGCCCGGATCGCGTTGTTCCTGCTGAGACAGTTCGAGAACGCTTGCAGCTGCGCAATCTTGAACGACGCGCCGGCCATGATCACTGAGATTACGCGTTGCCCTGTCAGATCGGTCCCTTGCAAACGTACCAAAAGTCGTACATATGTGGTGGGCAAACAGGAGGCCACCATGGACGTGATGACATATTCCGATGCCCGCGCGCAGCTGAAGGGCGTGATGGATCGCGCGATCCACGACAAGCAAGAGGTCGTGGTGACGCGCAAGAAGGGTGAAGCGGTGGTCATCGTGTCGCTCGAGGCGTGGAGTGCGATCAACGAAACGCTTCATCTGCTGTCGAACCCGCGCAATGCATCCCGCCTGCGTTCTGCGATTGCCCAGCTTGACGGGGATGGTGGCAAGGAACGTGAGCTTCTCGAGTGAAACTCGTCTTTTCGGATGAGGCTTGGGAAGATTATCTTTTCTGGGCCGAGAACAATCCCAAGGTGCGTGACCGCATCAATGAACTGATCAAGCAATGCAAGCGCACGCCCTTCAAGGGCGTTGGTAAGCCCGAGCCTCTGCGGGGCGATCTCTCTGGCTGGTGGTCGCGGCGCATCTCGCATGAAGACCGCATGGTCTACCGGGTGAGTGGGGCGGGCGATCACCAAAGCCTGGAAATCGCCCAGCTTCGGTTTCATTACTGACGAGGAGCGTGTGATCCCGGCCCGCCGTTTAGGCTGCCCGATACACCCTTCCTCTGCCCTCGACCTTTTCGGAGGTGACCTCGAGGCCGAGCTTTTTCTTCATGATGCCTGACAGGGCGCCCCGAATTGAGTGAACTTGCCATGACGTCGCTGCGGCCATTTCGTCGATGGTGGCACCGCCTTCGCGGCGCAGCATGGCGATCAGCGTGTTGAGTTTGGTCTGCCGCTCGGTTGGTGCAATAGCGGGCGAATGGTCGAGGATCGCGGGCGCCGGCGCGGTTTCGGCTTGTTCGGCATTTATGGTCATGATCCAGCGGACTCCTTGGGGTTTGGCGATGGGGTAGGGTTGGGACGGCTGTTTCTGGAGGCGGATACTGGCCACAGGCCCCTTGACGATGATCTGACGCTTGGGTGTGGCGGCCTTGATCGGGCATAATGCGGTGCCGGAGAGCAGGGTCTGAGACCGCGTCTGCTGCAGATGCAATGGGCGCAGCTCGATCATTCCGCGTTCTCCATTGCGGCCGTCACCGCGAAGTGCTGCACCCAGCCCGTGAGGTATGGCAGCCCCGCGGGGATGCCGTCGGAGCGTTCCGTAGCACGGTCGATACGCCAGCCCTGCCAGCGGCGGATCGCGGCGGCGATGGCGGGCTCGAGTTCGATGTTGCAGCCGGTCATGTTGCCGACGACATCGTCGGCGAAGTGGCGGCCCATGCGACTGTCGAGAAAGTCGCGGATGCCGATCATCTCGTCCTCGCTGTCGGCGCGGATAGTTTCGGCGATCAGGCGCGAGGCGAGCGTCCAGATCTCCGCGCTGCGGCGGTCGCGCTCTGGGCAGACAGTGAGGGTGCGGAAGAAGCCGTAATCCTCGTTGCGGCTGGGAAGGCAGGCGTGCGTGGTCATGGCGGGATCCTTCTCGGTGAGGTTGGCGGAGCGCAGGGCCCCGCACGGTCGCGATCAAGCGGCGCTGGCGGCTTCCAGCGCGGCGATGTGGCGCCGCAGCGTCGCGGCCTCTTCGTGCGCGGCGTCCGTCCAGAAAGCGGCGCGGGCGTTGCAGGCGGCCGCGAGGCGCTCGGCGTCTTCGCGGGTAAAGCGGTTGACCTTGTGCGCGCGGCCATGGCCCGTGCAGGTGGCGCGGTGCTTGCGGCCCTCGGGCGTCAGCGTGAAGGCCAGGGGCCCGAAATCGTCGATGACGATCCAGTTATGCGAGGCGATCGTGGCGCAAGCACTGGGCGCGAGGCGGGCTTCGATCTCGTCTACGGCGGCGCGGAACTCGGCGATCAGGGTGGCGGCGGGGTGGGTCATGGCGGTGGCTCCGTGAGGTGAGTTGCATCGTTTTGGTGCGATGACCATCGCTCTGGTGCGTTGATTATCGTAGCATAATCAGAGCAATAACCTTGCTATCTGCTCATTCGGAGTGATCGGTCGCGTCCATCCACACGCCATCCTGCCAGAGGTAGAGATGGGAAAACTCGCAGGTTGGGCGCGGCAGGATGCGGGGCGCGCGGGGCGGGTCGAAGCAGTCCAGCGCTTCGGCGATGATCTGGCGGATTTCGCGAGCGGCAAGGATGTCCTCGGGCGTCCATGGGGCCAGAGCAGGCAGCATGTGCGACGGATAGCCGTCGAAATGCACATAGGTGTGGGCCCATTCCTCGGGACCAATTTGGATGGCGATCTGCGCACGCGTGCTCATCGTCGCGCCCTCAGATCAGTTGGAGGCTGGCGAGCAGGGCGCTGGCGGCAGCAAGCTGGGGCGTTGGCAGTTCGATCTTGATGTGGGAGATCACATCGGATGCCTCCGCCGCGATGCCGTCCTCTCGCAGTGCGGTCTCGATGGCCTCGGCAACTGCATCGGGGCGGCTACGGTCGAAAGCCTCCGGCAAGGCCGCGTGGTCAATCCGGATGGTGGTGATGGCGGTCATGGGGATGTCCTTTCATGGTTGGGTGTCGGCGGGGCCTGCACGGCGTCCGGCCTCAAAGGCGGCCTCCAGGGCGGACCGGATCGCCCAGACAGCGTGCTCATGAAAATCGAGGCTGTCGGAATTCCGGGTCTCGAGCGTGTCGAGAATGAGGTGACGTTCTGCGATCTGCAGCAGCAGGGCGTCGCGGGCGGTGTTGGGGTCGGTTTGCTTGCTGCGGGCCATCATCAGTCCTCCCAGCGGTGTTCGGGGTGGGTGGTGCGGGCGCGGGTTTCCTCGCGCATCATCTCCTGGGCGCGGGCCATCTCGACCATCCCGTCGGCTTGGCTCATGCGGCCGGACATCACCTCGTCCATCACCCAGTTCACCCTTTCTTGCGCGGGGCTGGTATGGTTGCGCCACCCCTCGCTCATCGAACTGTGGCCCATCTTCTCCTGTGCGCGCATGGCTCTCTCCGATCCCTGTGTGCGGGGTGCGATGCACCCGCAGCCTTGGGATCAGAGTCGCTCCGGTGCGGAGTGTAATCAACTGATTTCGAAGCAATTACATTGCTTTAGCCAACCTTCCTGGCGTTGGCGTAAGCATCCGAGAGCCGCGGGCTTCAAAGCCTTTCGACCTCGCAAAATGACGCTTGGCAAAATTTGGCAAAGGGGGTTAAGCTTGATCCTATGACAACGATGAACATCTCCCTGCCAGACGCGCTGAAGACCTATGTCGATGAACAGGTCACCGGTCGCGGCTATGGCACATCCAGCGAATATGTCCGCGAGCTGATCCGCAAGGATCAGGATCGCCAGAGGCTGCGCGGCTTGCTGCTGGAAGGTGCTGCGTCGCCAGCGGGGGATCCGATTGATGAGCCCTATTTTGCAGGTTTGCGCGATCGCGTGAGGGGCGGGCGCAAGGCGTGAGTGGCAAGCTTGTCGTGCCACGTGCGCGCGCCCGTCAGGATATTGATGACGCGCTGACCTACTAACTGACGGAAGCCGGTGAAGATGTTGCCTTGCGGTTCATCGATGCGGTGGAAGCGGCCTTACGGCATCTCTCTGCGCATCCTGCGAGCGGATCGCTTCGCTACGCCTATGAGCTCGATCTGCCGGGCTTGAGGGCCTGGCCTTTGCGCCGCTTTCCTTGGCTTGTTTTTTACAACGAGACCGACCAGCAGGTTGATGTGTGGCGCGTGCTTCACGGCAGCCAGGATATCCCAGCCTGGATGGGAGAGGCGCTTTCGGACGACTGACGAGGAGAGAGCCGCATGCAGGGCATGAGCGAGCGCCAATACGCCGCCCATGTCGGGCTGTCGCGTGGGGCAATCCAGAAGGCGAAGGAGGCGGGTCGGCTGGTGCTTCATACTGATGGCAGCATCGATGCCGCGGCCTCGGATCAGCGCCGGAGCGCACTGACCGACCCGTCGAAATCCCGCGCCACCCCAAGCGCGCCGAAACCTGCTGCACCCAAGCTGAAACCCGTCCCTGAAGCGGCGGTCGCCTCTGTGGGAGAAACCCTGCGCGAGGAAGGCCTGCCCGCCCCAACTGCTGCCGGTGGCACGACCTTTCTGCAAGCCAAGACCGCCAACGAGGTGCTGAAGGCGCAGGAACGCCGCATCCGGCTCCAGAAGCTAAAGGGCGAACTGGTCGAAAAGGCGCGGGCCGAGGCGCTGATGTTTCGGCTGGCGCGCGATGAGCGGGATGCCTGGGTGACCTGGCCGGGCCGCGTGGCAGCGCTGATGGCCTCGGAGCTTGGGGCGGCCCTGGGAGGCGAGATCACGGTGGAGGCGTCGGTGATGCAGAAAGTTCTGGAAACCCATGTCCGCACGCAACTCGACAGCCTCGCCGAGATCCGCACTGGTGCTGAATGAGCAGATCCTCGCCTTTGATGGGGCGCAGGACCTGCTGCGCGCCTGGTCGCAGGGCATCCGGCCTGACCCGAACCTGACGGTCTCGGAATGGGCCGACCGGCATCGCTGGCTTTCGTCCCGCGCCTCGGCCGAGCCGGGGCGGTATCGCACCGCGCGCACCCCCTATATGCGCGAGATCATGGATGCGCTTTCGCCTTCGAACTCGGCGCAGCGGGTGGTGTTCATGAAAGCAGCTCAAGTGGGCGCGACAGAAGCTGGAAACTGCTTCATTGGCTTTGTCATGCACCACGCGCCGGGCCCGATGCTGGCGGTGCAGCCGACGGTGGAGCTGGCCAAGCGCAATTCACGGCAACGGATCGATCCGCTGATCGAGGAAAGCCCTGAGCTGCGGGAGAAGGTGAAACCTGCCCGCTCGCGCGATGCCGGCAACACGATGCTGTCGAAGGAGTTCGCGGGGGGCATCCTGATCCTGACCGGGGCCAATTCGGCGGTGGGACTGCGCTCGACGCCTGCGCGCTACATCTTTCTGGACGAGGTCGATGCCTATCCGGCCTCGGCTGATGAGGAAGGCGATCCGGTCAGCCTGGCGGAAGCGCGCTCTCTGACCTTCGCGCACAGGCGCAAGGTGTTTCTGGTCTCGACGCCCACGATCAAGGGGCTGTCACGCATCGAGCGGGAGTTTGAGGCAAGTGACCAGCGCCGGTTCTTCGTGCCCTGTCCGCATTGTGGCGAGGAGCAATGGCTGAAGTTCGAGCGGCTGCGCTGGGAGAAGGGCCAGCCCGAGACGGCGGTCTATCATTGCGAGGGCTGCGAACGGCCGATCGCGGAGCACCATAAGACGGTCATGCTGGAGCGCGGCGCATGGCGGGCGACGGCGGAGGCGACCGATCCGCTGACGGTGGGCTATCACCTCTCGGCGCTTTATTCGCCGCTGGGTTGGCTCAGCTGGGCGCGGATCGCGCGGGCCTGGGAGGCGGCCTTGGGCAATGACGAGGCAATGCGGGCGTTTCGCAACACGATCCTGGGCGAGACCTGGTTCGAGACGGGCGAGGCGCCGGATTGGCAACGCCTGCAGGGTCATAAAGAAGAGTGGAAGCCGGGTACGGTACCTGCGGGCGGGGTGTTCCTGACGGCCGGGGCCGACGTCCAGAAGGACCGGATCGAGGTTGATGTCTGGGCCTGGGGCAGCGGGCTGGAAAGCTGGCTGATCGATCATGTGATGATCGCGGGCGGCCCCGCGGATCCGGCTTGCTGGCAGAAACTGTCCGACCTCCTTGGGCGCACATGGCAACACGCCAGCGGTCAGCACCTGACCATCGCGCGGCTGGCGATCGACACGGGCTACGAGACCAGCGCGGTCTATGCCTGGGCGCGGCAAGTGGGCTTTGGACAGGTGGCCCCGATCAAGGGGCTGGAAGGCTTCAACCGCGCAAGCCCCGTCACTGGTCCGACCTATGTCGATGCTACGGTGGGCGGCAAACGCCTGCGCCGGGGCGCGCGGCTCTGGTCGGTGGCGACATCGACCTTCAAGGCCGAGACCTATCGCTTTCTGCGCCAGGGTCGGCCCACGCCGGAAGAGATCACCGCCGGTGCTTCGTTCCCGGCGGGAACGGTGCATCTGCCGACCTGGGCGGACAGCGAATGGCTGAAACAGCTGACGGCGGAACAGCTGGTGACGGTAAAGACCAAGCGCGGCTTCACCAAGCTCGAATGGCAAAAGCTGCGGGAGCGCAACGAGGCGCTGGACTGCCGGGTCTACGCGCGGGCCGCTTCCTGGATTGCCGGGATCGATCGCTGGTCGGAGACGCAATGGGCGGCGCTGGCCGATGAGCTGGGTGTCGCCACTCCAGCTGCGTTGAAAACTCCAACGCAGCTTGCCGCGCCATCGGCATCGTTAGGCCCGGCGACACCCCGGCCGCCGCAGGGTCGCGGTTGGATAGGCCGCCGGCGCGGCAATTGGCTATAGGACAACGATCACATGCCGTGGAGCGAGGAAGAACTGGCCGCCCTCCGGCGGGCCTATGCCAGCGGAACGAGCCGCGTGAGCTATGACGGCAAGTCTATCGATTATGGTACGGCCAGCGATCTCTTGCGACGCATCCGTGTGATCGAGGCGGAGATGGCCGTGAGCGCGGGCCAGCCCAAGCCGCGGCGCAGCTTTGCGCGCTTTTCCAAAGGCTGAGCGCCATGCATTGGTTTGATCGCGCCATCGGTGCCGTGGCGCCGGGGCTTGGCCTGCGCCGCGTGCGGCACCGCCAGGCTCTGGATGTGCTGACCCGCGCCTATGAGGGCGCGCGCCAATCACGGCGTACGGAAGGCTGGATCACGCCGGGCACCGGCGCAAATGCCGAGATCGGCCCGGCGCTGGCCCGGCTCAGGTCGCGCTCGCGTGACCTGGTGCGCAACAACCCCTATGCCGCCAAGGCCGTACAGGCGCTGGTGAGCAATATGGTGGGCACGGGGCTCATGCCGCGCGCCCGGGCGCAGGACACGGAGTTGGCCACCCAGGCGGATCGGCTCTGGGCCCGCTTTGCCGCCAGTTGCGATGCCGATGGGCTCACCGATTTTGCCGGGCTGCAGGCGCTGATCGTGCGCTCCCTGGTAGAAAGTGGGGAGGTGCTGGTGCGCCTGCGACCGCGGCGTCGCGAGGATGGTCTGCCGGTGCCCATGCAGATCCAGGTGCTGGAGCCTGATCATCTCGACAGCCTGCGCACAGAGGAGCTGTCAGGCGGGGGCTATATCCTGCAAGGGGTCGAGTTCGATCCTCTGGGGCGGCGTGTGGCCTATTGGCTCTTCCCCCGTCATCCGGGCGATGCCAATGCGCTGATGGGGCAGGGGGCTGTGCAATCGCGCCGCGTGCCGGCTGATCAAGTGCTGCATCTCTTCGAGCGTCTGCGCCCGGGCCAGGTGCGGGGCGTGCCCTGGTTTGCGCCAGTTATGCTGAAGATGCGCGACCTCGATGAGTATGACGAGGCGGAACTCGTGCGCAAGAAGATCGAGGCCTGCTTTGCGGCCTTCGTGACGGGCGTGGAGGACGAAGGTACGCTTGGTTCGGCGCAGACCAATGCCGCCGGGCAGCGGGTCGAGAGCTTCGAGCCGGGGATGATCGAATATCTCGAGCCCGGCAAGGATGTGAAATTCGCCAGCCCCGCATCCTCGGGCGGCTATGCCGAATATATGCGCTTCCAGCTGCATGCGATCGCGGCCGGGGTAGGGCTGACCTATGAGCTGCTGACTGGTGATCTCAGCCAGGTGAATTACAGCTCGATTCGAGCTGGGTTGATCGAGTTCCGCCGCAGGATGGAGGCGCTGCAATGGCAGCTTTTGGTGCCCGGGCTCTGCCAGCCGGTCTGGCGCCGCTTTGTGCAAGCCGCCCAAGCCGCAGGTCAGCTGCCCCAGGACGCCGAGATCATTGCTGATTGGACGGCCCCGCGCTTCGAGGCGGTGGATCCGCTGAAGGATATCCAGGCGGATGTGCTGGCGGTGCGCGCAGGCGTCATGACGCTGAAGGAGGCGATTGCGCGCCAGGGTTATGAGCCCGCGCAGGTGCTGCGGGAGATTGCCGCGACCAATGCCGAGCTCGATGCGCTGGGGCTCATTCTCGACAGCGATCCCCGGCGGTCGACCAAGACCGGCCAGGACAGTGGGCGTGCCAATGATCAAAGCGCAATGCCGCCCGAGCAGACAGAAGGACAGGACAATGACGAAGAGGACAGATCCCGCTGAGGGGGCAAAGGGTCCTGCGATTCCCGCGCCGGAAGAACGCCGCCTTGGGCTGCAGATGCGCGCGGATGTGCGGTTGATGCCGGAGACGGTCGATGCCGAGGCCCGCACGGTGGAGCTGGTCTGGTCGACGGGCGCGATGGTGCGCAGGCGCAATACCTGGACCGGCAAGCCCTATGATGAGGTGCTCTCGCTGGAGGCAGGGCATGTGGATCTGAGCCGGCTCAATGGGGGCGCGCCGCTCCTTAACACGCATGGCGCGCATGATCTGGGCCAGGTGCTGGGTGTGGTGGAACGCGCCTGGGTCGAGGCCGGCGAGGCAGGGGCGCAGGGTAGGGCGCGCGTGCGCTTCTCGGCGCGCGCTGATGTCGAGCCGATTTGGCGCGATGTGGAAGCCGGCATCATTCGCAATGTGTCGGTGGGCTACAGCGTGCGCCGCTTCGAGATCACCGAACAAGAGGGGCAGGTGCCGATCTGGCGCGCTGTGGATTGGCAGCCGATGGAGCTCTCGGCTGTGCCTGTCGGGGCCGATGCTGCGGCGGGCTTCCGAGGTGGCGGAGCGCCGGAGGTCTTTTGCCAGTTGGTGCGCGCGACACCGCCCGAACCGTCACAGCTACAGACCGAGACCGGGCAAGCGGTCACAGACCAGGAAAAGGACAAGACTATGGATGAGCAGATTAAGACCCCCGTTGCGCGTGGGATGACGGAGCCTGGCGACGCTTTCGAGATTGGGCGTCAGACCAGGGTGGCGCCCGAGCATGCGGCGCGCCCTGCGGCAGACCCGCGCCACGCAGCGGCAGAAGAACAGCCGACAGCGGGCAGGGCGGCGGCGGCAGAGCCAACGGCCACCCAGGAGCAGCGCCGCGCGATTGGCGCCAGCATTGTCGCAGAGGCTGGCCGCGCTGTGGTTGATGAAGCTGCCATGCGCCGGATCGCGCAGGATGCGATGGAAGGCGAGCGCGCCCGGATATCGGGCATTCAGGATGCCGCGCGCAAATTGGGCCTAGGCGAAGAGATCACGGCGGATCTCGTGCGCCAGGGTGTCAGCCTCGATGAGGCGCGTGGCGCGCTGATCGACGCCGCGGCCCAAAATGACCGCGCGGTCGAGACGCGCCCGCATATCCGCATGGGCGGGCAATGCGAAGTGGACACCCGCCGCGCGGCGGTGGAAGCAGCCTTGCTGCATCGTCACGACCCTGGCCGGTTCGAACTGACGGCAGCGGCGCGAGACTGGCGCGGGCTTTCGCTCATCGAAATGGCGCGTGACATCCTTGCCTCAGAAGGGGTGCGGGTGCGCGGGCTCAGTCGCGATGAACTGGCGACGCGGGCGCTGCACAGCACCTCCGATTTTCCGCTGATCTTGTCCAATGTCACCAACAAGACCCTGCGTGCAGCCTATGAAACCGCGCCGCGGACCTTCGCGCCGATTGCGCGGCGCACGACGGTGGCCGACTTCCGCGATGTGCACCGTCTCCAACTGGGTGAGGCACCGCAGCTTGAGAAGGTGAACGAGAGCGGTGAATACAAGCGTGGCACGCTGGGTGAGGCGCAGGAGAAATACCGCATCGAGACCTTTGGCAAGGTGATCGGGATCACGCGGCAGGTCTTGATCAATGATGATCTCGATGCCTTCACGCGGGTGCCTGCGCTCTTTGGCACGGCGGCAGCGACCTTGGAGAGCGATGTGGTCTGGGGCGTGATCACCGCCAATGCGGCCATGGCCGATGGCAAGGCGCTCTTCCATGCCGGACATAACAACATCGCCGCCACCGGCGTGAAACTCGATGTCGCGGGGCTGGCCAAGGCGCGCACAGCCATGAGCCTGCAAAAGGGGCTTGATGGCAAGATCGTGCTGAACATCCGCCCGGCGTTTCTGGTGGTGCCCACCTCGCTGGAACTGGAGGCGGAACAGCTGCTGGCGCAAAACATCGTGCCCGCGAAATCCACCGATGTGGTCCCGGGCTCGCTCCGAAGCCTGACGGTGATCTCTGAGCCGCGGTTGGATCCCGGCACCGGGGCCGTGCCGTGGTATCTGATGGCAAGCCCGGCGGCGATCGACACGATCGAATATGCCTATCTTGAGGGGCAGGAGGGCGTCGCGATGGAGACCCGGATGGGCTTTGACGTCGACGGGATGGAAATCCGCGCACGGCTCGATTTTGGCGCCAAGGCGATCGATTGGCGCGGGCTCTACAAGAACCCGGGCGTGGCGCTGAGTTGATTATCTTGATCTGCGGTGACATTTCAGACAGCGGAGTGGGGCGGGTAACCTTGTCAGGGCCACATCTGTGCTGCGTGAAGTACGCGCAGCACGGTCACTTTGGTCGACCGTTCCGCATAAATGACGATGTAATTGGGGTGAACGATCAATTCCCTCGTCCCCCGCACCCTGCCAGGCCGACACTGTTTTGGATGCGCAGGTAGGTGCGATACCTTGGTTCCGATCGTTTCCAGCAGCGCGCGCGCCGCCGCTGGGTTGTCATCTGCAATATAGTCAATGATGGCCAATAGGTCGGAAACCGCCCGCGCAGACCATTCGACTTTAGGCACCGCGTTTGCCATCGATCAGCGCGCGCGCATCCTGCATGACCTGATCATGCGGGATGCCTGGGCCTGGATCTGTGAGGGCTTCATGCACTTTAGCCCGAAACCAGGCATCATAGCTGTCTGGATCTGTGGTCAGTCCAGCAGGAAGGCCCCCTTCGGCCGCGACACGAGTCAACAGAATGCGCACGGCGTCGGAAAGCGTGAGCCCGACACCCGAGAGGGCTTCAGCGGCTCGTGCTTTGACATGATCGTCGACGCGGACGTGCAACATTGAGGTTTGAGACGGCATGGCGGCTCCTCCTTCACATCCACCAATATAGGTCTCAAATGAGATACACTCAAGGGCTTCGCAAGAGCGAACCCTACCAACGTCGGACGATCTGACCGGCAGTCATCGTGCCCCAACACTAGGGGCTGCACGTAAAAGGCGGTGCTCGCAAGTGCCGCGTGTACCTTCATAGAAAAGGACCTCCCATGAAAACCTTCATTCAACCGGGCCAGACGGTCACGCTGACAGCCCCATATGACGTTGTCTCTGGCGCCTGCCTCAAGGTGGGCGCCATTGTCGGTGTCGCCGCAAGTGATGCGCCTGCTGCCGCCGAAGTGGAAGTGATGCTGACCGGCGTGCATGATCTCGCGAAGGCGCCGAGCCAGGCATGGACTGCGGGGGCCAAGATCTACTGGGATGATACCAACAAGGTCACGACCACCGCGGCCACATCCAACACGCTGATTGGGGTGGCGCTTTTGCCAGTCGCAGGTGGGGCAAGTGATACGATCGGGCGCGTTCGCCTGAACGGGGCGTTCTGATGACCGCTTTCGCGGCGGCGGTGGACTTACTTTTTGCGGATCCGGACCTCTCCACCCCGGCACTCTACCAACAATCCGGCATCGGGGTGGAGCGGGCGGTCCGCGTGATGCGCCGCAACCCCGACCGCATGGTCGAGTTTGGCGCGGCGCGGCTCGTCAGCGATAGTGTGGTTCTCGATGTGCGCGTCAGCGACTGCCCGGAGCTGGCCGCAGGCGACCGCTTCGAGATCGCGGGCGAGATATCCGTCGTGCAGGGCTCACCTCGGCGCGATCGTGAGCGGCTGGTCTGGACGGTGGAGCTTCTGCCCTGGTGGCCGGATCCGTATGCCGACCTGGAACAATGACGCGAGGATGGGCCAATGATCCGCATGGAGATCGTCGGTGACATCGACGCCATGATGGCCGCCGAGATTGCCGCTGGCGAAAAGGCCGTCACCAAGGCTGTTGGCGAGGCGGGCAGCAGCCTCAAGATGGCTTGGCGTGGCCAGATCACCGGTGCAGGTCTTGGTGCACGTCTGTCGCGGACGATCCGCTCGGAGCTCTATCCCAAGGGTCAGCCCAGCCTCAATGCGGCGGCGCTGGTCTGGTCGAAGGCACGGGTGATCGTCGGCGCGCATGACGAAGGGGCGTTGATCCGGTCTCGCAACGGTTTCTGGTTGGCCATCCCGACGGCGGCCGCTGGCAAATCCACCAGCGGCGGCCGGATCAGCCCGGGCGAGTGGGAGCGCAGGCGTGGACTGCGGCTGCGTTTCATCTATCGCCGCAGCGGGCCGAGCCTGCTGGTAGCAGAAGGTCGGCTGAATACCCGGGGGCTCGGTGTGGCCTCACGATCCAAGTCCGGTCGCGGGCTGGCCACGGTGCCGATTTTCCTGCTGGTGCGGCAGGTGAAGCTGATGAAGCGGTTGAATCTGGATCTGGCTGCCAAAGCTGCGCAGGACGGAATTCCGGGCGCGATCGTGGCGAATTGGGTCGCGGGTCGGATTTGACGATCAGGCGTGCGCTTGTGTTGCTTTATCTTGACCTGTCTTATGACGGTGTCGGCGGGGTTCTTCGGTCTCGCCAAGGCCTTCTAGCGCGATCGGAGCCTTACCCGGAAACTCGACCATCAGCTTCAGGTTGCCGCCCATCGCGCGAACATAGCTTGTCAGGGTTGAAAGGAGAAGGTCGCTTTGCCGCTCGTATTTCGCGACCGTTGCCTGCTGGATGCCCAGTGTCTCCGCTAACTGCACTTGGGTCATTTCTTTAGCTTTCCGTAATTCTTGCAAGGTCAGATATTCCGTATGCAGACGGTCAGCCTCAGCCTCTACATTTGCACGACGTGCGGCATCCATCGCCGAGAGTTTATCTTGAAGGGTTCGTGCCATTGTCATGATCCTTTCCGTCGTTGCAGATGATTGTCGAACCGTTCATCGGCTCGCGCGATCAGCAATCTATAGAAGCGCTTCTCACTGCCACCTGACTTGTCCCCGCCGACAAGCAGGATTGCCTGTCGATCCGGATCGAATGCGAAGGCAATGCGCCAAACGCCGCCTGCTGCGTTGCAGCGTAATTCTTTCATGTTTGCATGCTTCGATCCGGTAAGGGTGTCTGCATGCGGTCGTCCGAGTACGGGCCCTTCGCGTTCCAGAAGAAGCGCACGAGCAAGGATGGTATCCTGCACCTGGATCGGAAGTGAGTCGAACTCTGGTTCGAATTCGTCTGCAAATAAAACGGTCCACTGCATTCTGCTCTCACTGCTTTGAGGCTATATAGCCTTCAGGCTGTTAACTTGCAATGCGGAAATATGAGCTGGCCTTCATGCCTACCCCTCGCGAAACCATCCTCACCGCCCTGGCAGACTTTTTGCGCACAGTCCCACATGTGCTGGTGCTGCCCGAGCTGATCCCGCCTTCGGGCTGACCACCGTGTCGATCTTCCTGCTTGTGCCGCAGGTGCAGCTGGGCAAACGGCTGGATCTGATACGGGATGCAAAATCCGCGCAGGAACGTATCCTGGGTGCGGTCATGGCGAATTGGGTGGCAGATCGAGCCTAATTGCAGATCGATCAATAGCCCGCTTCTCGCTGATGGCGAACGGCCAAGATGACTGCTTTTTGGCCATCATATCGATAGAGGGCTATGTAACCACTGCCACCGAAAGGGATCATCCATTCTCGAAACTCTGGCGCCATGTTTTCGGCAGGGCGCCCGGCACCTGGCTGCTCTGCCAGTATATCGACGTGAGTTCTGATGGCCTTGATGGCTTCTCTTGCTGCGGAGGCGTTCTTTTCAACGAGAAAGCGGTGCAAACGGTCAACGTCACGCAGTGCCGCCGGCGACCAAATTAGTTGTGGCATTCAGGTGGCTCGCAAGTTTCGCCACTCTCCAGACGGGCCAGCCAGGCATCCGCCTCGTTATGCGTCACGTGCAATCCGGTGAGTTCGTAGTCTTGCCATGCTTCAAGCGCAGCTTGACGGAAGGCCTCACGCTTTTCTTCGCGATCCAGAAATTCAGCGACAGCCTCGCGCAGAATCCAGTGAGGTGTGCGGTCACGAGCCTCAGCCAGCTTCTGAAGCCGGATGCGCGTGGTTTCGTCCAATTTGACTGCAACAGGTCGTACGGCGTTCATGAGCATCTCCGTCGCGTGGGTATCATCAGGTAATACCTGATTAGCACAATGTTGCGCTGACTTCCAGCCCGCATACGGGGGTATCCCCGGGCGCGATCTTGGCAAATTGGGTGGAAACCCGACGTTGAAGCCTCCAAAGACTAACCGAGGGTCGCGCGGACGTCGGCCATGGGAATGAAAACACGGCGAGGGTTGTCGGGATCTCCGAGCGGCCTGAAGCCAAGATCAATGTAAAATTTCCAGCGCTGCTCAAAATGTTGGTCTTCAAGAACATCGAGCGCAATTGCCGCTGCGCCCAGCTGCTCTGTGATTACCAAGCTCCGCTTCATGGCATCTAGCAAGAGGGCAGTCCCCAGCCCTCTGCCTTGCATGTCCTTACGGACGGCAACGGCCCGAACATAAATCACTGGAATATCGGGTACACCTGACCGTCGCCACTTGGTCAGGCCGTCACAGGCGCGCACAGCCATCGCGCTCAGCGTGTAAAAGCCGAGGACGGCGGGATCATCTCCCGATGTTGCGACCCATGCTGTTACCAGCCCGCCCTTGATCTGATCCGAGAGCGAGGACTTCAGGAAGTTGTCGATTGGGGTGAAACCGCAAGAGAAAGCGCTGCGATCATGCAGCGCTTTTTCGAATCTTGCGATGGAAAGAGCGGCTGTTCCTGCCGGGCTGTCAGATGGCATCCTTCAGCAGCCCCTTCGACGCTTCAGCAGCACGCGCCAGACCATGCACCATTTTGCCAGGGGCTTCGACGGCATTCCTGAAAGCTTCGAAGGTTTCATGCGGCAAGATCGAGAGTGACATGCGCTGCTCTACTTCCTGTGCACGCAGCAGCGCAGCCTGCCGAATAAAGTCTGCTTCTTGCAAGCCCGTGGCCGCAGCGGCAGCGCGGATCCGCTCCTCGTCGGCACGGTGCATGCGCAGTTCTTTGCGCGCTTCCATCTTGCCGGGGGTTGGTGTGACTTTTTCGATGGCAAACATGCTCAATCTCCTTTTAGGAGATATGTACGGCGTTTTGCCGTACGAGTCAAGAATGAGGGACCGCTGCAGATGCAGGGTCAAAGATTCAAAACAACCAAATGATCCCGCATGCCCACCCCCCGCGAAACGATCCTGACCGCCTTGGCGGACCTGTTGCGTACGGTCCCGCATGTGCCGGTGCTGCGCGGCGAGGTTCTTCCCGAACGGATCCCACCCTCGGGCCTGATGATCCTGCGCGATGGGAACCCCGGCGAGCCCAGCGTCACGCTCTCGCCGCTGACGTACCACTACCAGCACCGCGCCGAGCTCGAGGTGATCGTACAGACCGGTGAGGACCGCGATGCGCGGTTTGACCGCCTGATCGGGCGCATTGGCGCAGCCATCACAGCCGACCGCACACTACGCGGCCGCTGCGACTGGGTCGAGGCCGAGGCCCCCGAGCCGGTCGATCTACCTGTAGAGGGTGCCGCGAGCCTCAAGGCCGCGGTGGTACCCATCGTCCTGCATTACGCGACCAGCGACGCGCTGGCCTGACCACCTGACATTTACGGAGAGAGACGATGGCACGAGCCCAAGGGGCGCGGGCGCAAATGGCGCTGGCGTTCGAGACGAGCTATGGCACGCCGCCCGCGAGCGGCTTCACACGGATGCCTTTTGCCAGCACCACGCTTGGGGCGGAGCAGCCCCTGCAAGCTGAACCGCCCCGGATTTATCGGAGGGTGATTTGTTCATATTTCAGGCGACCATATCGAGTGAGTTCAGGTTTGCATAGAACGCCTCCTCTGCTTCTGCGGGCGGGATATAACCGATGGGGCCAAGAAGGCGGCGATTGTTATACCAATCGACCCATTTCAAGGTTTCCCATTCGACCTCGCGCATCGATTTCCATGGGCCGATCTGGTTGATGACCTCGGTTTTGAAGAGGCCTATCACACATTCGGCAAGGGCATTATCATAGGCATCGCCGACGGTGCCTACGGAAAGATCGATCTCTGCCTCGGCCAGGCGCTCAGTATACTTGATGGACAAGTATTGGGAGCCACGGTCCGAGTGATGAACCAAGCTCTTGTTATCTGGCGTCTTTCTTTGCCAGATCGCTTGCTCCAGGGCGTCGAGCACGAACTGTGTCTTCATCGAGGTCGAGGCACGCCAGCCGACAATACGACGCGCAAACACATCGATCACGAATGCCACGTAGACCGTCCCAGACCAAGTTTGCACGTAGGTGAAATCTGAAACCCACAGCTTGTTCGGACGGTCTGCCATGAACAGTCGGTTCACCTTGTCATCTGGGCAGGGCTGCGATGTGTCAGGGTTCGTGGTGACAACCTTTTTGCCCCGAAGCACACCTTTGAGGCCCAAATCGCGCATCAAACGCTCCACAGTGCATCGCGCGACGTCCTGATTGCCTCTGAGCAAGACGTGCCAGATCTTCCGCGCCCCATAGAGCTTACGGTTGTCTTTCCAGGCGGCATCGATCTTGATGCAGAGATCCGCGTCCGACTTTGCCCGAGCCGAAGCACGATCAGGATCACGCCCGATGGCGCGACGCTCATAATAGGTAGACTGGGCGATTTGCAGCATTTTGCACATCGGCTCGACCCCGAACTGTCCCCTATGTTCTTCAATGAAAGCAGTCACTTGCGAAACGGGCGGTCGAGCTCCGCCATTGCAAAATATGCTGATGCCTTCTTCAGTATCTCGTTAGCCTGACGCAGTTCACGGTTCTCACGTTCAAGCTCTTTTATTCGAGCTTTATCGGCACTGGTCAGACCTGGCCGTTCGCCACCATCACGCTGGGCCTGACGCACCCAAACGCGAAGGCTGTCCGGCGAACAACCCAATTTGCCTGCAATCGCCACCAGCGCAGAAGCTTCGCTTTGATACTCATCGCGGTGTTCCAGCAAAAGCCGCACCGCGCGTTCGCGGAACTCGGGTGAATACGGCTTCGACGTCTTCTTCTTTTGTGCATGTTCCATAACGGGCAATTCTCCGAGAGTTTTGCCCTCCGGTAAACCCGGGGCGGTTCACACTGACATATCCGCTTTCCTATGCCCAATTCCTCGGCGCGCTCCGCGTCGAAGAGGTGACGTTTCGGCTGTCCCATCCGCAGGAACACACGCGCCTTGGCGACGGCACGGTGATCAGCGCCAGCCTTGGGGCGTCGCTCTGGACCGGGACGATCCGGTTGGCACCGGCGAACCACCCACGTCACGCCGAGATGGAGGCGCTCATTGGACTGATGGATCAGCCTGGGGCGACATTCCTGTGCCATGATCCGCGATATGTGGGCCCGGCGGGTGATCCGACGGGCGCGATCCTCGGCAGCCGCACTGTCATGATCCATTCGGTCGCGAGCACCATGCGCGAGTTGCGATTGGCGGGCTTGCCCTCGGGATACGTGCTGTCGGCAGGCGACATGCTGGGGTTTCAGTATGGGGCAAACCCCGTTCGATATGCGCTTCACCGCATCGTGGTCGGCGGCACGGCCTCGAGTGGCGGGCTCACACCGCTGCTGGAAGTGGTGCCCAACTTGCGGCCCGGCGCGGTGGCGGGGCTGACGGTCTCGCTGATCCGGCCGGCCTGCAAAGCGCGGCTGCTTCCAGAACCGACCTATGGCTCAGGCCGACAGGCGCTGAGTCGTGGGGCAAGTTTTGATTTCATCCAGACGCTTAGGTGAGGAGGCCAGATCATGACAAGGGCTGCCCGGGCATATCAGCTGAAGTCGACATCGCGAGGAACGACGTGGACCCTCTCAGGCTCAAAGTTGATATCCGAAAGCCCCGGCGCACCAAGCTTCGCGGCCAGATTTTGCCGCCCAGCGACCAAGCGGCAGTAATCAGGCCAGCTGAGGAGGACATGAGACGGTCGACCTTCATCGCTGATGACCACAGGACGCTCATCTGCAATCCGCAACATCCGTTCGGGATCCTGCTCGAAGTCTTGGCTTGAGATATTGTGCGGGCACATTCTGGCCTCGCTTATGGACGATGTCACTTTGCCAGATTCCACGACTGAACGACACGGCTTGCGGTCTGCGTCATTCATCTGCGTTGGCGGCGTCGCGCGACAGGCGTTCTGCCGCCGGCAGCTTTCTGCGGAACCTGCGCGGCTCTTCGAGGCGGGCTTCCGCATACCTCAGCTCGGCGCGGGCGATATCCGCCTCGACCACGGCGATCAGGTCCTCATCGCCGAGTTCCTTTGCCGCTTCGCGGTAAGCGGCACGGGCCTCGTCGGTCTTGAGACGTTCTATGGGGTCCCAGTGGGATGTCTTCATCTTCATGTCGCGCGGGTCACAGCCCCGCGGCCTTCTTGAGATCCTCGTCGATCCTTGTCTGCCAGCCGGGTCCTGTCGCCTTGTAATGCGCGACCACTTCCGGGCTCAGCCGGATGGAGAGTGGCACCTTGGTCGGCGCCTTTTGCGCGCCCCGGGTCGTGCGAGGGAACGCTGCCAAAACCTCGGCTGGCAGCACAGCATCGGGCCGCCCGGCCTTGGCAAAATCGGCCTTGGTCCATTCAGGATTATCAAGGTCAGCTTTCTTCCTGGTCTGCGACATAACGCTTGATCTCCTTTGCATGGGCTCGGCGCAGGCTGATCGGACGGATTTTCTCGCCCCGGACCGTAAAGGCAAAGGCAAAGTAGATGCCATCGATCACGCCCCAGGCCCGATATCTTGGCTCGCCATAGTCAAACCGGTGGTCTTCCAGAACGGCCAACATCTCGAGCTTCACGGCCTCTGCCAGTGAGACACCGTGTTTGGCGCGGTTCGCCGCGTCCTTTTCAGCGTCAAACTCCAGTTCCATCGTAGTTGTATATACGATTTGATCCCCGTTCGTCAAGGTGACGGAAAGAAAGATCCCCATGCGCCTCCTCGACCCGACCTCAGCGGCGTATCTCGCCGCCCGCAACGGCGTGGCCAGCCGCCACATGGTGCATGTCATCGCCCGCAACCGGGAGACAGGACTGCCGGAAGCCCTCGGCCTCTGGCAAGGCGACGACCACCTGACCATCGCCATCGGCGGCACAAACCGCACCTATTACGGCGCAGGCGGCTTGATCGGCGTGGAACCGATCCGCGCCGGCATCGGGCTCGAGGTCCGCATGCTGCAGCTGGCACTGAGCCCGCTGACGCCGGAGGTGGCCCAGCTTCTGCGTGGCTATGACGCCCGCCTCGCCCCGGCCGAGGTCCACCGCGGGCTCCTTTCGATCGAGACGGGCCAGCTGATCGCCGAGCCGATCAGGGTATTTCGTGGTTGGGTCGATGAGGTGAAGATCCGGACCAGCGAAGTGGGCGGCACTGGCGAGGCCACGGTGACCCTGGCCAGCGCCGCGCGTGGGCTCACCCGTCCCCTGACACTGACGCGCTCCGACGCCGAGATGCGCCGCCGGAACGCGGGTGATGCGTTTCGCCGGTATACGGACATCGCAGGCGAGGTCGGTGTCTGGTGGGGCGAGAAGCGGGAGCGGGCTTGATGGACCGGCTGTCCTTGCTCATCGCCTATGCCGCGGACGCAGGCCAGAAGCCGTTTCGCCCTGGCCGTCATGATTGTGCGCTCTTCGCGGCAGGATGGGTGAAGCTTGCCACCGGCCAGGACCACGCCCGCGGCTGGCGCAGCACCTATCGCAGCCTCAAGCGCGGCCAGCAGATGCTCGAAGAAGCAGGCTTCGCCGACCACGTGGCGCTGGCCGCCGCGCACTTGCCTGAGATTGCCCCGACTTTCGCACAGATCGGTGACCTCGCCGTCCTCGACGACCATGCTTTTGGCATCGTCGTCGGCGAGATGATTTATTGCCTGAAGCCCCAGGGCCTCGGGCTTATCCCCCGCAGCGGGATGCGCCGCGCGTTTCAGGTGAGGTCTGACTGATGCCGCCCGTTGGTGCAGCGATTGCCGCCATTGGCTCTGCCATTGGCGGGGCGATCTCGGCTGTCTCAGCCTTTGCCGCGAGCTCCTTTATCGGCTCGCTCCTGGTCAATACCGCGATCTCGGTGGGGATTTCGCTGATCGCGCGGGCGCTCACACCCAAACCTACGATCCAGCAAAGTGGCATCCAGACGGCGGTCACCACCACCGGGGGCACGGAAGCGCAAGCCTTCATCCTCGGCCGAACCGCTACTGCCGGTCACCATGTCTGCCCGCCGATGAGCCATGACGACGGTGGCACGCCGAATGGGTTTCTGACCTATGTCGTCGAACTGAGCGATCTGCCGGGCATCGGCCTCAGCCGCGTCATTCTCAATGATGGTTATTCCGAGGTCGATCCCACGGCGCACCCTGACTATGGCTTCCCACTGTTGAACCAGCGTGTGGGCGGCACAGATCACGCCTGGATCAAGTTCTACGATGGGAACCAAACCGCCGCCGATCCGATGCTGGTCGCCAAATACGCCAGCTACCCCGACCGGCCCTGGAGCAACAGCTTTGTCGGGCACGGCACCGCCTATGCCATCCTGACCTTCCGCTACAACCGCGAGGTCTTCAACACACTGCCCACCGTCCGTTTCGAACTGGACGGCATTCCGCTTTATGACCCGCGCTATGACAGCAGCGTGGGCGGATCCGGGACGCAACGCTGGTCCAACCCCGCCACTTGGGCGCGCGCGGCCAACCCGGCCGTGATGATCTACAACATCCTTCGCGGCATTCGGCTTCCCACCGGCGAGATCTGGGGCGGCGATGTGCCGGCCGACGATCTGCCGTTTGACAACTGGGTCACGGCCATGAACGCCTGCGATGCCCCGATCGGCAGCCGGGCGAGTTTCGCAGCCGGTCTCGAGAT
Organism: Tabrizicola sp.; assembly: GCA_965284335.1. Taxonomy (GTDB): domain Bacteria; phylum Pseudomonadota; class Alphaproteobacteria; order Rhodobacterales; family Rhodobacteraceae; genus Tabrizicola_A. The sequence continues at coordinate 645,895 of OZ260076.1, forward strand.
CAAGCTGGCGATGGAACCGGCCGAGGTGATCGACGAGCTGGCCAAGACATGCCTCGGGCAGGTGAGCGAGATGGGCGGGGTGTTTCGCATGCGCGTCGGCGCGCCCGCGGCCCCGGTGCAGTTCATCACCGATGAGGATATCGTCATCTCCGCACTACAGGAGCTGGACCCCTTTCCGGGCCTCGCCGCCAGCGCCAATGCCATCGCCTCGGAATACCCCGAACCCGCCAGCCTCTGGACCTCTCGGGCCGCCCCGCCCCGGTTCAACCCGACCTGGGAGGCCGAGGATGGCGGCCGCCGCCTCTCGACCAGCCTGAACTTCCCGGCCTGTGCGGAGGTCTCCCAAGTCGCCCAGCTGATGGCGGCCTATATAAAGGACGCCCGCCGCTTCCGGACGCATCGGCTTGTCCTGCCGCCCGAGGCCTTCCTGCTCGAGCCGCTCGACACCATCGCCTGGACCAGCGCACGCAACGGCTACACGAACAAGATCTTCGAGGTGGTTGAGATCACCGACCAGCCCGGCACCATCAACCAGGAACTGGTGCTGCGCGAACGCGACCCCGGCGATTATGGCTGGACCTCTGCAAAGGATCTGCCGGCCGTCGTTCCGGTCACCGGTCTTGCGCCGCGCCCTGCGCAGATCATCGCAGGCTGGTCGGTCGCTGCCAGCACCCTCAAGGACGCGCTCGGCCTCGACCGCCGTCCTGCCATTATCTTGTCCTGGGTGGGCAGCGCTGCACTTGACGCGCTCTTCGTGCGCTACGAGATTCGGCTCAAGGCCACGGCACAGGTCGTGGCCTCGGGGCTGGCGGACCGGGCAGCTGGATCCGTACTGGTCTCGGACGGCTTATTGCCCGAAGCGGACTACGAAGTGCGCGCCCGCTATATCCTCGATCGCCCAACGGAGTGGTCCAGCTGGCTTTCTGTCACCACGCCCGGGATCTATCTCAACGGCGCCGATCTGCACGGCGGGCTGAAGGGGCTGATGGATGAGGCCAACCTTGCCCCCGTCGAGATCCTGGCCAGCTTGCCCGAGACCGGCAATATCCCCGGTCGCGTCGTCTTCCTGACCAGTGATGCCAAGCTCTACCGCTGGACTGGCAGCGCCTGGAGCCGCGAGATCGATGCGGGCGATATCAGCGGCGAATTGGGCGCGCCCGGCAGCCGGACCACGCTCGCGGGTGATGCCGTCATCGCGGGGTTGATTTCCGCGGGCGGGATCAGCGCCGAGGTGATGAGCGTGACCCAGCTTTCCGCCATCACCTCCGATATCGGCACAGCCACCGCCGGCGTGATCCGCAGTGCCGACGGCAAGTTCAAGATCGACCTCAACGCCAAGACCATCACGATAACCGTATGACCACGCACGAACTGCAAGACCTCTCCCCCCTGATCGCGGCGAGCGACTACTGGGCCGAGGATCCCAGCCGCCCCCTCTGGCTGCGCCATGAAGCGGGCCGGATCAGCTTGGCGCTGACCGCGCCGCAGTGCCTCTTCGCCCATCTGCGCACCGTGCCTTCGCTGGAATCAGTTTCAGCGCAGGTTGTAGACCCCACGGTCTTCGTCGAATGGCCGAGCGGCCGGCATCGCTTGCACCTGCCACCCTCCTGGGACACGGCCGCACCCTACGAGGGCCGCCCTTACGTCTTGGGCCAGTACGACTGCTACACCATTGTGCGCGACTGGATGGCCCGCGAGCGCGGCCATGAGATGGCCATGCTCACCGACACGCCCGAGCGGCTGGTCAACCAATGGCTGACGGACGGGGTGTTCGTCACCAACCCCGAGCTGCACCGCTGGGAGCGCGTGATCGTGCCGCAAGCCGGCGACGGGATCCTGTTTTCTCTGTCGCGTCGCGACGAGGAAAGCCCGAACCGCGCCAACCATTGCGGCGTCTATCTGGGCGACGACCGCTTCCTGCATCACTTCCCCAACCGCGCCTCCTGCATCCAGGAGTTCGACGCGCGCTGGCGGGCTTGGGTGGTGAGTTTCATGAGGATCAAAAGCTGATGGCCCGCACCCTTCATGCCGATGGCACAACCGGGAAGGTGTTTATCTACAAGAACGATGCCGCCCCTTCGACCTATGAGACCCCGACCGGGCCCCAGCTCGGCGATCTGCATTTCCACTCGGACCTCAGCTATCTCGGCAATGCCCAAGTGATCGATGTGACGCTGACCCATCCCGAGCGCACGCGCAGCTCCTCGACATCCAAGGGGCTCTTTGGCTCCACTACCTGGTACAACCCGCGCCAAGGCACAGAGACCTATGATCTTGCCAGCCACGGCTTCGGCCGCGTCGTGCCCTTCATCCCTTTCTATGGCTCTGCCCAAATGCCCTCAGGCACCGTGGTCCAGCAGGTCGGCGAAAGCGCCCGCGCCGTCAGCATCTTTGTCACGGGCACCGCGATCCGCGCCTTCGAGAATTGGGTGACCTTTGACGATACGCTGCCCGCCATTACCCGCCGCTACCGGGTGTTTCTGTTCGAGACGCTCTTTGCCCCCTCGGGCAACGAGAGCATCCGCATCGAGCCCAGCCTCTTCCGCGCGGGCTTTGGCAAGCTCAGCACCGCCTATCGCTATCTGCGCGAAAGCGCCGCCCCGGATGTCTTCGTGACGGCCGGCAAAACGGCCGACGTCCAGAGCGGTGGCCTCAAGGTCGTGCTGCCCGATGGCACGCTCGCGATGCAATCGGCCACCTATACCGGCAGCTTTGCCGGATCGCCCGGTCGCGGGGTGCGCATTTGAGTTTCAAGGCCCGCGACAATGTCATCCGCGTCACCGACACCAATGGCGATGTGGTCTTCGATACCGGCACGCCCATGCCCCATATCGCGGCAGTGCTGAACAGCACCGTCACGCATGCCTTTCCGGAAAGCGGCGATACAGCCGTGGCCTTGGCCAGCGGGTATATCAGCGCTTTTTCTTCTGGCTGCCGGGAGTTTCAATGCAACCTCGAATATGTCTGCAACGACGTCTACACCTGCGGCTACGATTATGTCTGCGGAACCCAATATGTCTGCGAGTGGGATTTTGCCCTCGCGCGCAACGTGTGTAGTTACAAATATGTCTGCAACAATGTCTATTCCTGCGGCTATGAGGAGCGCTGCGGATACGAGAATGTCTGCGACTGGGTCGATGTCGAGGGCTATTACACCTCCAGCGGCAACCAGGTCTCGGCGCTGGAACACAGCCAGACCTACACGCTTGGCACCCTGCAAGCCGGGACCAATCCCGATTTCCTGCTGGTCCTGATGCGCGCGGGCCGCACCGTCGCGGGCAGCCAGAGCGACTTCGGGACCTTCGTCAGCGCCATCCCCAATGGCGAGATGATCGCTGCCAATGGATCGACCGTGCTCGAAAGCGCCTTCATCCCCGGCGGCGCCCCCTGGCTCAGCCGGATTGTCACCGTGTATCTCGAAGGGGATGCCGTGAAGGCAGAGTTCAAGCATTCGAACCGGCAATATACCTCCGTGCGGGCGACTGACTACTCGGAGAGCTGTTTCTCGTTTCCCTCAGCCTGGGCGCCCCCAGACAACACCAGTTCGACCTGGGAGATCACCTTCGAGGTCTATGTCGGGAAGTTCACCACATGAGCAAAATCAAGCTCATCAGCCTCGCCCGCGACATGGTCGGCAACACCGCCACCATCCGCGCCGAGATCCTCGAGAACGCCGGGGCTTATTTCCGGGTCAAGGACACGATCGAGATCGAGATCGAAGGCGGCGGCCGCATGAATGATGCCCAGATCACTGCCATCATCAAGGAGACCTACAATGGCTGAGACGCCCCGCTACCTGTCGCTGCCCTTCGCCAATACACCCGTCCTGCAAGACGGCCAGCATATCGGGTTCACGGTGGGCGTGACGCTCACCCATGACGGCCAAACCGTCACAGAATCCGTCGATGTGATCTGCGGCGCAGAACAAGCCGCCGCCCTGACCACGGGAGCGATCGAGGCCTATACCGCCTGGTCGCGCCGGGCGCTCATCGATCATGACCTCGTCGCCAAGGCCAATGCCGCGATGGATGCTAAGCTAGCCGCCCTGACCGCGGGCTGACGCCAACACGTCAGTCGCTGCGCCTGCGTGGCGCCCGTTTTTCGTTTCACCACCACCCACCGGCCCGCCTCTGGCGGGTTTTTGCTTTTGAAAGGAGCACCTCATGTCTTTCCAGTTCTCCCCCGCGGCCCGCAATGCCGCCCTCGATGCCATCGAGACTGCTATTGGCACAGCCCCCAAGCTGCAACTGCGCTCGGGGACCTTGCCGGCCAATACCGAGGCCGCCGATGCCGGTGATCTCCTCGTCGAGATTGCCCTCCCCGTAGACTGGCTCGAAGACGCTGCCACCGGCGTCAAGACCATCAAGGGCATCTGGACCGGCACCGGCACGGCCGCCGCTGGTGGTGGCACCAATGCAGGTCATTTCCGGATCAAGAACAACGCAGGCACCATCACCCATGTCCAAGGCACCATCACCATCACCGGGGGCGGCGGCGATATGGAACTCGACAACCCCAATATCGCGCAGAACCAGTCGGTCACCGTCACCACCTTCACCCTGACCGCCGGGGGGGCGTAAACCATGGTCAAGCTCGTCAACCGCGCCAAGGTGATGACGCCCACCATCGGCACTGGAACCCTTGCCTTGGGACCCGCGGTTGACGGGTTCCAGTCCTTCGCGGATGCCGGCGTTATCAATGGCGATGTCGTGCGCTATGTCATTGAGGATGGCGATGCCTGGGAGATCGGCACCGGCAGTTATGCGGCTGCTGGGCCAAGTCTCACGCGCTCTCCGGCTGAGAGCAGTGCCGCTGGGGCAGCCATCACGCTGAGCGGCGAGGCTACGGTTTTCCTGACCGCGGCCGCCGAAGATATCGAGGCAAAGGTCGCCAGCACCGACCCGCGTCTGACCGATGCGCGCGAGTGGAACGCATCCACGGTCACGCAATCCGAGGCCGAGACTGGGACCTCCACCACCCGGCGCGCTTTCACGGCGCAGCGCATCCGTCAGGCCATCCTCGCCTGGTGGGCAGGATCCGCCGAGAAGACCAAGCTCGATGGCATAGCGGCAGGTGCGCAGGTCAACAGCGTGACTTCGGTGGCGGGCAAAACCGGGGCGGTCACGCTCTCCGCCGCAGATGTCGGCGCCGCCAGCACCAGCCATAGCCATACGGCCGCCACAACTGCGGCCGCGGGGTTCATGTCGGCCACAGACAAGACCAAGCTCGATGGGATCGCCGCTGGCGCGCAGGTGAATGTGCCAACCAACCTCGGGATCACCGGCACAGGCGACAGCCGGACCCTGACGTCTTCGACGGGCAGCAATGTCACGCTGCCCGTGGCCACCACCAGCATCGCCGGGCTGATGGCGATCGGCGACAAGGCCAAGCTCGATGGCATCGCTGCGGGGGCGCAGGTCAACAGCGTGACTTCGGTGACTGGCAAAACCGGGGCGGTCACGCTCTCCGCCGCAGATGTGGGCGCCGCCAGCACCAGCCATAGCCACACGGCCGCCACAACTGCCGCCGCGGGGTTCATGTCGGCAACCGACAAGAGCAAGCTCGATGGCATCGCCTCCGGGGCCACCGCAACCAGCGGCACGGTGACCTCGGTCATCGGCGGCACCGGCCTCTCCGGTACCGTTACCTCAAGCGGATCGCTCAGCCTGCTTGCTATCTCGGCAGGCTCAACCAGTACCGGGGCCCTGTTTTACAACGGCACCACCCGTGCCGATGGCCGGCTTTATGGCGGCGCCACCAATCCCGCCTCGACCACCCGCCTCAATTATGACGGCAACCTGCATGTTAACGCCCTGACCGCGGTGGGGGATGTCACCGCCTTTTCCGACGCGCGCCTCAAGACTGACCTCGAACCGATCACGGAGGCGCTCGCCAAGGTCCGAACCTTGAATGGGGTTACATTCCGACGGCGCGATGAACCGGCTGGACCAGCCCCCCTGCGCCGACACGCAGGCCTCATCGCCCAGGAGGTAGAAGCCGTGCTACCGGAAGCGGTCACGATCGACGGCGAGGGCCTACGCAGCCTCGCCTATGGCAACATGGTGGCGCTCCTTGTCGAGGCCATCAAGGAGCTTGCGGCGCGCGTTGACGCCTTTGAGCGCCGGGAGCCGTGACATGGCGCTGCAATCCTCAGGCCCCATCGCGCTCTCTGACGTCAATGCCGAGCTCGGTCGCAACTCATTCGCGCCAATCAGCCTCGGCGAGGCTGCCGTGCGTGATCTCTTCGGGATCGCCAGCGGCCCCATTCGCCTCTCCGATAGCTATGGCAAATCCGCCATTCCACCCACATTGGTCTATGGCCAACAGGCCTTCACCAGCCCCGGCACTTACAGCTGGATTGCCCCGGCCGGCGTCTATCAGATCAGCGCCGTCTGCATTGGCGGCGGTGCCGGTGGCGGGGGTGGCTACGCCGGGGGAGGTGGCGCCGGCGGGCTGGGATGGAAGAACGCCATCCCCGTGACCCCGGGCCAGTCCTATACGGTGGTGGTCGGCGCCGGCGGTGCCGGGGGCGCCAAGGGGGCCACCATCTGGGAAGCCGGGGCCGGGGCCCATGGCGGCGACAGCTATTTCATCAGCACGGCAACGGTTTGTGGCCGCGCTGGCCAGGGCGGCTCCAGTGCCACAACCGGCGGCAGTTATACCGGGGATGGCGGTGGCGCAGGCGGCAGCTCGGGCACCTATGGATCGGGCTATCATTACCCCGGCGGTGGCGCGGGCGGCTATCTCGGCACCGGCGGGACCTGGGCCTTCTCCACGCTTGAGACCTATGTCGCAGGCTCGGGTTCGGGGCGCATGGGGTTTCGATCGACGAGCCATTCGCCCTCGGGCGGCGGCGGCGGTGTCGGGCTCCTCGGCCTTGGCGCAGACGCAATGGTGCAAGGTCAGGGCGGCTCCGGGGGCGGTGACGCACCCGCACCTGCGACAAACTATGCCGCCACGGGCGGTGCCGGTGGCGCCCCCGGTGGCGGGGGCGGCGCTGGCTATCATCTCGGCGGGCAAGGCGCTCCTGGGGCCGTGCGCCTCATCTGGGGCGATGGCCGCGCCTTTCCCTCGCTCAATACAGGAGACATGTGATGCTGATACGCCTTGAGAACGGCCAACCTGTGGGACATCCGGTGCTGGAGGAGACATTCCGCGCCCTCTATCCGGAGATGCTCTTTCCGCCCCTGCTGACGCCAGAGATCACCGAGCCGCTGGGCTTTGGCCTCTTCGAGTTCACCCCAGCCCCTCCGCTTGACGATCCTTATGACAAGCTGGTCGAAGCACCGCCCGCGCGCGATGCCGCGGGCATCTGGCGCCAGCTCTGGCAGATCGTTCCGATGACCGAGGCCGAGCGTGCGGCGGCAGACGAAAATGCGGCCAACAGCGTGCGCCATGCGCGCGACCTCAAGCTCAGGGAATCGGATTTCAGCCAGCTGGCGGATGCGCCGGCCTGGGTCGACCAAACAGCCTGGGCCGCCTATCGCCAAACGCTGCGCGATTTGCCCACCCAGCCGGGCTTTCCTGGGCAGATCACCTGGCCCACCCCTCCGGACGTCTGATCCATGCTTGCCTTCAGCCCTCTTGCCACAGCACCACTCGCCGCGGTCGCACCACGCTTACCGCAGATTCTCGCGCAAGCGGCCAACGCCATGGCCCTTGGGGGTGTGGGTGACGCAGGGACAGGCATAAGCGCACAAAAGCGCGGCTTAGCAACAGACCTGCCGCTGGGAGGTCATGCCAAGGTTCAAGCCTCGGTGCGAGGGCAAGGCCTGGCGGGTCTGCCGCTCGCGGGAGTGGCACGGGGCGAGGGGGCGATCGGTTCCCGCCTGCAGTCCGATGTCCCGCTGTCAGGGGGTGGGGGTGCACAGGCCCGGGTAGATGCCACCGCAAGCGACACGCTCGATCTGCGTGACGCAGCCTGGAGCGCCATCGGCGTTCAAGGATCCGCCGTCACGGTGTTTGGGCTGCAGCGTCACGCTGTGGCCGCAGTCGAGGTCGATATCACCGCTGCGCGCAGCCTGCCGCTGGTGGGAAATTCAGCAGCGCACCTTCATGGTCGAGGAACGGCCGCGACCACGGTTGTCTTTGGCATTACGGCCTCAGCCAAGCTGCGGGTCGCCTTGAGGGGCCTCGGTGATTTTGCGCTTGGCGGCCTGGCGCAGGCGGAATGCCACGCGACTGGCGCCATTGTTACCTCGCTCACCACAGCCGGCGCAGGCGAGCTCGCCAACCTTGCGGCCGGTCGGGGTGCAGAAGGTCTTGCGATTGAAGGCGGCGCTGGAGCAGGCGGTAACACAGTTGCGCGCGCCGAGGCGAGCGTTTCCGTTGTAGGTGCCGGGACTTCAGACGTCTCGGGCGACGGCACGGGTGCCATCCCGCTGTCCCTCAGCCTGCGCGCCGATGGACGGACAGCGATCGGTGCGATCAACGACGGCGCGGCTCTGCTTGCTGGCGAGGCGTTGATTGGGACCTCAATTGCAGCGCAAGCCTGGGAGACTGGCCTGTCATTCACGGGCCAGGCCGCCGGCACGATCCTGCAACCGCGTGAGGGCGCCGCGACAGGTGAGCTGCGGCTAAACGCGCAAGCTCAGGCGGTCAGCGCCCTGAAAGGGCACGGCATCGGGGCGATCCCGCTACCAGGCAACAGCTCCGCTATCAGCACAACGCACCTTTACGCGGCTGGCCAGCTCAGCCTGACCCGAGGGCTTGCGGTGGAACTGCAGGTGATCGCCAAGGCCGGGCGCACCATTGCCTTCTCAGGGGCGGGAGGCGCAAAGGCTCTGGCTTCGACGCTGTCGCAGAGCTTTGGAACTGAACTCAGGGGGCACTCCGTCGCGCAGAGCAGTGCCGCCGCCGCTTTCCTGTCGATCATGGCTTTGTCGAGGGCTGGCGCGGCTCGGGGGGCAAGTGCTACCCATGGCGCGGCGCGCAGCACCGTCGCTGTCGCGCGGGCCTTTACCGGCGATGTTGATGTTCATGGCGATAGCACCCGCCAGATCAGTCTCGGTGGCGTAGCATCAGCACGGACGCCAAGCACGAGTCAAACCTCAAAAACTGTTGTCGAGCTGACGGGGAGCTCTACTGCGCGCGCTGTGACTGGGGCTAAGTCCGTAGCCAGTGTGGCGCTGGCTGGCGCAGCTCATGCCGATATGGTTACGGCCGGGATAATCTCCGGCTCAATCGGCTGGATAATCCAAGCTCAGCGACCGCGCCACAATCGGCACAGAGCCGGGGCGCCCTGTCCCTTGTCGGGAAGGGCCTGGCGCGGCCTTCAGTGGATGCAACGGCGAGGATTCCCGGCCTCTCGATAGGCGGCGAGCTTGCTGGGGTCGCGGCGCTCACTGCAGGCCTGACTGCCGATGCTGCCCTGGATGGGTCAGCGGAGGGAAGCTTTGCTGTCTCTGGCAAAGGGGCCGGGCGGTTTACGGTCACGCGGGACAGTGATGCGGGCGTGCAGGTCACCGGCGAGGCCGCATGCACGCTGCCTCTTGCTGGCGCTGCTGCAGGAACGAACGTCGTGCAGGCCGAGCGCACAGAAGGGGCGATTGCGCTTGCGGGCACAGCCACCGCGCGGGTGCGGGCGGCGGCCAATTTGGCCAGAGGCGCGGCCATGGTTGTCCAGGGCCATGCGACCGGCGCAGCCCGCATATTTGCGATCAGCTCTGGAGGTATTGCCTTTGTCCGGCTGGGCTTGGGTGATGTGCAGGTTGCGGGGGCCGCTGCTCGTGGCATTGCGTTTTTGGGATCCGCCCATACCCGCAATATCACGCGTGCCGCTGCCAATCTTTCACTGGCGCCCCAGCTCGTGGCCAGCGTCACCAACGTGATCCGGGTGGAATTCGCCGCGCGGGACATGGCTGCTGCAGGGCGCGGGATTGCACAGGCTTCTGTTTTCGGCATCGCCACAGATCCGGATATGGACCTCGGTCTTGCCTTCCGCGCCGTTGGCGCGCCGCCCGCGCTACGGCGATCTGAGTCGCCCCGGACTGGCCTCAGCGGTCGGCTCATCCCCACCAACTCTGGCCGTATTCTGAGAGGCTGACACATTATGCTCAAGTTCACGATCAAGCGTGGCGATACCTCGCCGGCTCTGCGCTTCGCATTGCTGCCCGACAGGGTTTCGTTGGCCGGGGCCATGGTCAGGTTTCAGATGCGCGCCAGGAGCGGCGCCACTGTGATCGATAGGCCGGCCCAGATCGAGACCGTGTTTGCACCCGCCGTGGTGGTCCATCGCTGGACCTCGGCTGAAACGGACGAAGCCGGCCGTTTCGAGGCCGAGTTCCGCGTGACTTATCTCGACGGTAGCGTCGAGACCTTCCCCAATCTCGGCTTCATCGAGGTCTTCGTGATCGAGGATGTGCCCGGCCTGCCCGGCTGACATGCCAACGCGCGAGGCGGCGCTCAGCACATCCTGCCACACACCCGTAAACGACAAAAACAAGGAGGCTCCTCGATGGAGATCGAGCTCTGGACCCTTTTCGACGCCCTCATGAAATGGGTGATCATCCCCATGGCGGCGATGCTTTGGGTCCACAACCAGAAAATCGGCGCGCATGAAAAGGAAGTCCTGCGCATCATGACGCTGCTCAGCGAGCGCAAGGACCAGCGCGATGAAGATCGTGCCGAGCTGAAAGAAGCGCTGCGCGATCTGCGCGCGGCCATCCTGCGTCTCGATCAGCGGCTTGCGGATTTTGCCCTGGCTCAATCAGCACAGGGTGGCACCGGTCGCGGTGATCCCGGAAGTCCCGGGCGGCGCAGCGACGGCTAATCCCGCCCTAAAACTCACAATCCCAATCCTGGCCGCCCGTCGCTGACGTGGCGGTTTTTTGTATGTCAAGGAGGCCCAGATGCCTGACCAAGTCAAAAACTACCGCCATTGGCGCGATGTCCCGGAGCGTGATTGGCGCTGGAAAAATTTCTCTCCCGCCGAAATCGCCTGCCGCGGCTCGGGGCAGTTGAAACTGCATTCCGAGGCCATGGACAAGTTGCAGGCGCTGCGCGATCGGCTGGGCAAGCCGCTGATCATCCGCTCGGCCTATCGTAGCCCCGAGCACAATCGCGCCGTGGGTGGTGCAACTCGATCCAAGCACATGGACGGCACGGCATTTGACATCGGCATGGCAAACCATGATCCCTTAGCCTTCGAGGCGGCGGCGCGGGAGGTCGGGTTCGAGGGCTTTGGCTATTACCCGCGCTCGGGCTTCATGCACATCGATCTGGGACCAGCGCGAACTTGGGGCGAGCGGTTTCCGGCGCAACCGACGGCGTTCGCCACCGAGACACCACCCGCGCGGGAGGTGCTGGCCGAAAGCCGGACGTTGCGCGGCGCGGGAACGGCGGGTGCCGCCACAATGGGCGCGGCTGGGGTTGAGGTGGCGCAGGAGGTGCTGGCCGAGGCGCAAGGCGCCGTCCTGCCTCTCGTGCCCTATCTCGACTCCTTGCGCTGGCTGTTCATTGCCCTCGCACTGGCAGGGATTGCGGCGGCCATCTACGCCCGGCTCGATGATTGGCGAAAGGGTCGGCGCTGATGTGGGGCGGCCTATTCACCGACATCCTCGCACGGCCATGGGTGCGGCGAGCGGCGGCCATCGCCCTCATCGCACTCACGATCATCTTGTTTCTGTTCAATCTCCGCCGTGCAGGTGAGCGTGCCGGCCGCGCCGCCGAGCGGCTCGAAAACCTGGAGCGTGCACATGCCATTCAACGCCAGATGCTGGACGCGGCCAGCCGCCGCCCTCGTGACCGCGATGATCTTCTTGACCGGCTGCGCCAGGGTGGGTTCTGACCCAGCAGCTGCCTGCCCGCCGGTGGTCGAATACAGCGCAGCCTAACAGGCGCAGGTGGCGGATGAGATCGCCGCGCTGCCCGAGAACGCGCGGATCGTTGACTGGTTGGCAGACTACGCCGTTCTCCGGGCGCAGGTGAGGGCGGGTAGGTGACATGCTTTCCGCAGTCAATCCGCTTGGCTAATGCTGCCCAGCCGGAAGCGCCTCTCTCAATTTAACCTTGCAAATCCTACATCACATGTGGGATATGCGAGGTTATGCTGAATAGAAAACATCGAGAACTGATTGAAGAAGCGTTGGACACGCAAGCCGGTGTCGTCTTGTTAGGGCCTCGTCAGGTCGGCAAGACAACGCTGGCACAGGACATCGCCGACGCCCGCGACGCTGTGTATCTGGATATGGAACGGTCTGCAGATCGTCAGATCCTTGAAGAGCCGGACCTGTATCTCGATGAACAGGTTGGGCGTCTGGTTGTCATCGACGAAGTTCAGTTTCTGCCAAATCTCTTCAAGGTGCTGCGCGGCCAAATCGATCGAAGACGGCGCAGAGGGTTCCGAACGGGACAATTTCTTTTGCTCGGCTCGGCCTCCAGAGAGCTGCTACAACAGAGCGCGGAGTCGCTTGCAGGCCGCGTGAGCTACCTTGAGTTGACGCCGTTCACGCTGCTGGAAGCGGGCAGTGCGCATTTGTCGAAGCTCTGGCTGCGAGGGGGATTCCCTGACAGCTTCCTGGCAAAAGATGACAGGTCCAGCCTGAGGTGGCGCGAAGATTTCATAAGGACATATCTAGAGCGCGACATCCCTTCATTCGGGCTGAGGATACCGGCTGAAACCCTCCGCCGCTTCTGGATAATGCTGGCGCATAGCCAAGGTGGATTATTGAATATTTCAACCCATGCCTCTGGTCTCGGCGTGTCATCAACAAGTGTCTCGCGTTATCTGGATCTTCTGGTTGATCTAATGCTCGTGCGCCGTCTTCAGCCATGGCATTCGAATGCCGGTAAACGCTTGGTAAAATCCCCGAAGATTTTCATTCGCGACGCCGGTCTGCTCCATGCGCTACTTGGTATTGGCAGCTTGGAGGCGTTGTTGGGCCATCCTGTCGTTGGCGGCAGCTGGGAGGGGTATTGTATCGAAAACCTGATCTCAGTTGCGCCTAGGGGCACAGAGGCGAGTTTTTATCGATCTGCCGCCGGTGCTGAAATCGATCTCGTCTTGAAATTGCCAGCTGGCGAAATTTGGGCTTTGGAAATCAAGCGGACCACAACGCCCAAGGTAACCAAAGGGTTTCATACGGCGGCCGAAGAACTGAGAGCAGAAAAGCGGCTGCTTGTCTTTGCAGGGGATAAGGACGTTCCGGGGCCAGGGGGCGTAAGGGCTCTGCCGCTCGGCAATGCTCTACAGATGTTGTCCGATTTGGCCTGAGTTAGAGTGCTTTGAGCCTCACTCCGCCGCCACGCGCGGCTTGGTCTGCACTAGATCCCCGACGATGTTGGCGGCCTCGATCAGGGCGCCGGGGCAGGCTCCTTGATGATTGGTGCCCACCTTACTCCTTTCCTACGCGCAGCGAAGCGGAAATAGCATCAATTGACATGAAAAGCGTGAAGTGATCATCGCGCGACGGCACAAATCCGCGCCGTCGCCAGAAGTCGGCGGCTTCACTGTCGATGGCATTCACGATGAGTGCACGCCCGCCGATCAACGATGCAGCTTGTACGCTGCGCTCCAAGGCGTGCTTGATCAGCCCTGAACCTATGCCCTTACCTTTCCAATCCAGATCAGTCGCAACTTGCCCAAGGAGTAAGCAGGGAACGAGATTAGGCGGCTGACCAGTCCGGATCGCCCGAGGTACTGTGTTTGGCACCACCGCCGTTGGCGCAAGGCCATAATAACCCACGACCCGATTGTCGTCATGCACCACGATTACCGCCGAAAAGCCTTTCTGATGATTAGAAAGAGCGCGGGTTTTTAGCCAGTTGTCGAGCGGGGGCTTCCCGCAAGAAAAACTCGAAACATCATGAGCTGCGCTAATAGGTTCCGGAAAAGAGAGCGGCACAGACTATCGCCCGTCTTCTGTGGGCATCTCCCAGGGGGCAGGGCGGCGAACGAGCTCGACCAACTCTGGGACCGGCGCGGCGGGCGCCGCAAGCACCGATACAAATGCCTCAAAGCTCTCCGCGCTCATGCGCACAAGGCCTGAATCCATCAGGACGTCCTCTGCCGCTCGGACAGCCGCGTCACGCACGAAGTCCGTTCGAGAGCGACCGCGTAGTCGAGCTGCTCGATCGATGATGGCGACGTCGCTTTCTGGAAGGCGCATCGACATAGGGAAATCTTTTCGTTCGGTCATGGCAGTCATGGTGAAGCCTCCTTTGGCTTCGACTAATATATGTGAGCGTAGCGCAATTTGCAATACGACTCCGCTTTGACCTAAGGCCTCGTGGGGCGTCGAGGTCCTTGACGCTTTCATGGGCCTCACGCCGCTGCCACGCTCGGCCTCGCCTGCACCAGATCACCTACGATGTTGACCGCCTCTATAACGGCGCCGGGCGCGAGGCGTGTGCGCGGGGAAGTGAAGTTGTCCTTGCGTGCGGTACGATTTTTTCCTACTCTTACGTCGGAGGTGTGCAGATGGCTGGAAAAATCAGTATTTCGATCACAGATGAACATGCTGCTGTTGTGCAGGAAGCGGTTCGCAGCGGTGCCTATGCGTCATCCAGCGAGGTCATTCGGGAAGCACTCAGGGAATGGCGCGCAAAGCGGGTTGTCGGTGAGCTATGGGACGAGGGGCTGGTGAGCGGGCGATGTGACGACGGCCTCTCAATGGCTGACATCAAGCGCGAAGCGAGGCGCCGCCTCGCAGGCAACTGATCAACATGGCAGCAGTGTATTTTTCTCGCCGAGCCCGCGAGGACTTGATCGACATCTGGTTGCACATTGCAGCGGACGATCCCAGGGCTGCTGATCGCGTGTTGGACCGACTGGAGCTCGCTGCAACGAATTTGACCGAAAATCCGCGGATGGGGCCTGCGCGTAGTGATATTCGACCGGATCTTCGGTACTTGGTCAGTGACACCTATCTGATCTTGTACCGGATTGCGGAAGACGGTGTTGAAATCGTCCGCGTGGTGCATGGCAGGCGCGATCTGTTCGGTCTGTTTTGAATGGCCTTCCTTGCAGGTGTGGGAGCGGCATCACTCCGCCGCCACGCGAGGCCTCGCCTGCACCAGATCGCCGACGATGTTCGCTGCCTCGATGAGCGCGCCGGGCGCGAGGTGGGCATAGCGCTGGGTGGTCTTGGCGTTGGAATGGCCGAGCAGCTTTTGCACCTCGTAGAGCGACCGCCCCGAGTTGACCAGAAAGCTTGCGAAGGAATGGCGCAGGTCATGCAGCCGTACGTCAGGAATGCCAGCCCGCTGCCGGATCGTGTCCCAGCCGTGATGAATCGAGTCCTGCGGCCGACCCGTGTTCGGATTCCAGAACAGCCAAGGGATCTCAGGCTCGCGGGGCAGGGACCGCAGAACATCAAGGGCCGCGTCCGACAGCGCGATGTGCCGCGCCTTGCCCGATTTGGATAGTGGCACGGTCAGCAAGCGGCGCTCGAAATCTACGAACTCCCAGCGGGCATGCATGATCTCTGTTTTGCGCGCGCCGGTGAACAGCAAAAGCTTAATGATGTTGCAGGCCTGGCGGTTGGGGTTGGTCTCCAACTCGGCCATGAGCCGTTGCGCTTCTTCCTGTGTGAGATAACGCTCCCGTGCCCCGTTGTCAGGGAAGGGCTCGATGCAGCTGGCAGGATTTGGCGTCATGGGCATCACCTCCCATCGCATCGCGCAGTTGAACATAAAGCTGATCAGGACCAAGGCGCGATTGGCCGTCGCGGCAGCATAGCCCGCGTGTTTCATGCCGTTATGCAGCGCGATGACGTCCGACCGCCGGATCCGACTGAGCCGATGCTTTCCGAGGACAGGCAGGATGTGATTGCGCAACAAGCTGTCGTCCGAGATCCAGCTGCGTTTGCGGGTTTTGATATGCGGCAGGTAATGCTCGGCGGCGAACTCGGCAAAGGTTGGGATGTCCTTGAACCGGTCGGCCTCCAGCTTGGGGTCACCGCCTTCTGCCACCATTTTCTTCATGCGTGACGCCAGCACCCGCGCTTCAATCAGCGAGATTTCATCGACAGCGCCGATCCGGGCTAGGCGGACGCGTTTTCCGGCATCGCGATACCGATAATAGTAGGTGGCCCGGCCATTGGCGCGATGCTCAACGGCAAAGCCCGTGATCTCCGTGTCGAAATAATAGGTGCCGCGCGCTTCGGGTGTCAGGCTGGGCAGGGTCTCCAGAAACTCAGGTGTGAGGGCTTGGCTGGGCATGACGGTCTCCTGTTGAGTTGTAAAAGACCATAACGTAATATGCTGCCAAAGCGACATAAAAAGTGTCTAATGAGAAATGAAAGTGAGACAGCCATGATCGAAGGTCGTCAGATCCGCGCAGCACGCGGATTGCTGGGTTGGAGCCGGGCAGACCTGATCGAAGCCTCCGGGGTTTCGCTTTCTGCCTTGCTGCGTCTCGAGAGCGCGCAAGCTGATAGCCGTAGCTCAACCCTGAACAAGGTCATCGCGGCGCTGAACGCGGCCGGTATCGAGTTCATCAATGACGGTCAGCAGGGTATTGGCGTCTTGGTCAGGCCATCCAGCGACGCAGACTGACAGCTGTGCCATGGGTCAGGCCGCCTTGGTAGGATCCTACCAAGGGCGGGCCGTTTAGCGGCCAGCTTCGTTAGTCAGGGGTGGCATGCAGCGCAATCCCGCGTAGGCGTTCGTGGTAGGAACCTACCAGAATATGGCCTGGTAGGATCCTACCATCTGGTCAGCGGCCCCGGTTGTCGCGGTGGTCTTGCGGGAAGGTCAGTGTGCCTGGAGGGGCGGCGTCCCGAGGCACAAACCCGACCAAAACCACTCTGAAATCGCCTGAAAACGGGCCTCAGAGTAGGTTTTTGGTAGGATTTTTCGGTGACGTACCAACGTCCTACCACGCGCCCGCGCGCGCAACCGTTTGAATAGACGCAAATAAATTCAAAAGCGATACATAAAGCATCTTTGCTTGGTGTGTTTCTGGTAGGTGGTAGGTCAAAGTAGGGCGTTTTTCGCCCGTAACCTCTTGTTTTTACGACATCTCTTCCTGCTTCCGTCCGCCAGCGAAACTGAAAGTGACGGTAAAAGAGCAGGAGAAGATGCGTCAAAGCATTGAAAAAAAACAGGAAACGAAGCCGACCAGAAGCTCTGTCACTGCCATGTTTCATGGCAGAAGGGATGTTTTGGCTGTTGTTGGCTCGTTTAGCGCGCGCGAAATTGGCGCACAGTCACTGTCAGGGCCTCTGACGTGTTGATTTTCACCCAGAACTGAGCCGGTTAGGCGCATAATTTTCACTGAGAACTGAGCCATGTGAACCTTTCCCCGAAGCTGAGAGCTGCGGGGGCAACGGAGTGATCCACATGGGACTTTTGAACATCATTCGCCGGATGCATAAGCGGCAGAAGCTTTCGATCCGCGAGATTGCGCGGTTGACTGGCGTGTCGCGGAATACCGTGACCAAGCATCTGGCGGCGAACACGATCGAGCCAAAGTTCGCGACGCCGGAACGTCCAAGCAAGCTTGATCCCTTTGCCGATAAGCTTGCAGGCTGGCTCAAGACCGAAGCCGGGAAGTCGCGCAAGCAGCGGCGGACCATGAAGCAGTTGCACGCCGATCTCGTAGCGCTTGGCTTCACGGGTTCATATGCCCGGGTGGCGGCTTTTGCGCGCAGGTGGCGGTCAGATCGGCAGCGCGAACAGCAGACGACAGGGCGCGGAACCTTTGTGCCGCTGCATTTTGATCCCGGCGATGCCTTCCAGTTTGACTGGAGCGAGGATTTTGCAGTTCTGGGTGGCGAGCGCACCAAGCTGCAGATGGCGCATATCAAGCTGTCGCACAGCCGGGCCTTTTTGCTGCGGGCCTATCCACTGCAGACGCATGAGATGCTGTTTGATGCCCATTGGCACGCGTTCCGGGTCTTCGGTGGTGTGCCTGCGCGAGGCATTTACGATAACATGAAGACGGCGGTGGATCGTGTCGGCCGTGGCAAGGAGCGCCAGATCAACATGCGCTTTCTCGCCATGACGAACCACTACGTCTATGAGCCCCAGTTTTGTAATCCCGCCGCCGGTTGGGAGAAAGGGCAAGTCGAGAAGAACGTTCGAGATTCTCGGCACCAGATGTTGCAAGGCATGCCGGACTTTCCCGACCTTGCCGCGCTGAATGCCTGGCTGGAAGAGCGCTGCCTCGAACTGTGGCGGGAGACCCCGCATGGCAAACAGCCCGGCACGATTGCCGATGTCTGGGCCGAAGAGCAGGCGGCCCTGATGCCGCTGCCCGTCGCGTTTGACGGCTTTGTGGAACTGAGCAAACGCGTCTCGCCCACGTGCCTGATTAGTTTTGAGCGCAATCGCTACAGTGTCCCGGCATCATTTGCGAACCGCCCCGTCAGCATGCGGATCTATCCTGATCGTTTGGTGGTGGCGGCCGAGGGCAACATCCTGTGCGAACATGCCCGCGTGATCCAACGCAACCACACGCTGCCATCAAGGACAATCTACGACTGGCGACATTATCTGGCCGTTGTTCAGCGCAAGCCAGGGGCGCTTCGCAACGGCGCGCCTTTTGTGGAATTACCATCTGCGTTCAGACAGTTGCAGGGCCATATGCTGCGCAAGCCCGGTGGCGATCGTGAGATGGTCGATATCCTTGCCCTCGTTCTGCAGCATGACGAACAGGCCGTGCTGACCGCCGTGGAGCTGGCACTGACCGAGGGCGTGCCGACCAAGACCCATGTCCTGAACCTGCTGCACCGGCTGGTCGACGGCAAAGTGATCGGTGGGCCCCCGCTGGACACGCCGCAAGCGCTGGCTCTGCACCGTGAACCCAAGGCCAATGTCGCACGTTACGACGGCCTGCGCGCCGAGATCACCGGAGGCCGTCATGCGTCATGATCCAGCCGCCGGCGCCGTGGTCATCATGCTGCGCAGCCTCAAAATGTATGGCATGGCCCAAGCCGTGACCGATCTGATCGAGCAGGGCGCACCGGCCTTTGAAGCCACCATCCCGATGCTGTCGCAACTCCTCAAAGCCGAATTGGCGGAGCGTGAAGTCAGATCGATTGCCTATCACATGAAGTCCGCACGGTTCCCGGCCTACAAGGACCTGACAGGCTTCGACTTTGCCGCCAGCGAGATCAACGAAGCCACCGTGCGGACACTGCACCGCTGCGAGTTCATGGAGAGTGCCCAGAACGTGGTCCTGATCGGTGGTCCAGGAACCGGCAAAACCCATGTTGCCACCGCCCTCGGCATCCAGGCCATCGAACATCACCGCAGGAAGGTTCGCTTCTTCTCCACCATCGAACTGGTCAACGCCCTTGAACAGGAAAAAGCCAAGGGAAAGGCCGGGCAAATCGCCGAAGGCCTGACCAAGCTCGACCTCGTGATCCTGGATGAACTTGGCTATCTGCCCTTCAGTGCATCGGGCGGGGCCCTGCTGTTCCACCTCTTGAGCAAGCTCTACGAACGCACCAGCGTCGTCATAACCACGAACCTTAGCTTCAGCGAATGGGCCACGGTCTTCGGCGACGCAAAGATGACCACCGCGCTGCTCGACCGCCTCACCCACCGCTGCCACATCCTTGAAACCGGAAACGACAGCTTCCGCTTCAAGGCAAGCTCAGCCGCCGCAGCCCGAAAAAAGAAGGAGACAAACCCGCACTTGACCCCGGCATGAACCGAAATCCATAATCAGAGGTGGCTCACTTCTCGGTGAAAAAACCGGCTCAGTTCTGGGTGAAAATCAACAGCATCGACTATAACACCGAGGATCTGAGCGATAATGGCAAGGCGCAGCTGGCTAGCCTTCAGTTTCTCGAATTCCAGATGCGCAAGATTAAGGACGAGATTGCCGTCTATAACACGGCTAAGGCCAGCTATATCGCCGGGCTGAAAGCAGAGTTGGAGAAGTCCAACGCCAAAGTGGCTGATCAAGCGCCGGCGTCTGAATAGGGGCTTTGCCCATGAGTGATGTGGCCCAAGACCTGCCAAGCGGCGCTCCCTCAGAGGAGAGCACTTTTGCCGTCCAAACGTTCACCGCACGCTATGATCCTGTCGAAGATCGGATTTGCCTGAACGCGGTGGATGCCACGGGCGCCAAGCAAGCGATCTACCTGACGCGTCGGCTGATGGATCAGATCATTCCGGTTGTGGCAAAGCACCTTGAGGAGAAGACGCCGAAGGGGGTTCCCGCCGATGTCGTCCAGTCGATGACACAGGAACGTGTGCGTCAGGCCCGCAAGGCTGAGCCAGCGGCAGAACCAGTGCAGGCCGATCTTGAGACCCCGCGCTGGCTCTGTACCACGATCCAGATGAGCAAGCAGCCAACGGGACTTGCCGTAACCCTCACCGGCGATGCCGCCTGCAAAGCCCAGATCCCGCTGGCCGATCTGCATTTGCGCGCTGTGCTTGATATTTTCCGCAACAGCTATGCCAAAGCGGGATGGGACTTGCGCGTGTTCCCAGAGTGGCTCGGGCCGGAGCAGGCTAACGCGGGGCAGGTGGCACAAGTCAGGCTGAATTGAGGGTAGCGTTATGTGATAACGTTATCTTGCCCTGTTGCTTGCTAAAACCCATGAGTCAGCATGTCGATCGCTGCCGTGATATCATCGCGTAGTCTCGCAACGCTCATGACTGGCTCGCTCAGAAGCTTTGCGGGCACGGCGGCCATGAACTGCGTCACCATGATATGGGGCTCCTCTGCGATATTCACGATCGGATTGAGTCGCGCTGCTGGTTTGGGCGCCTGCGTCTGCGGCATAAGGGGAACGACAAGTCGGGTGGTCAGTCCGTCAAGCAGATCACTCTGAACATCAAGCAGGTACCCAGACCCCTCCGGATTCCGGAATACGTCGTATTGTGCCATCAGAACGCTCGGTATCGCGCAAGTGGCAGCCCGTGCTGTTCTACCCAAGCATTCGAAGAGGCAAGAGCTTCTGCATTTTCGGCGCGCCAGCGGTCTGCACGCGCTTGGCGAACCGCGACTCGGAGCCCTTCTTCCGCCGCACGAGACAGGTTTACGTCCAGCGTGCGGGCCTCTTCGATCAGAGACGCGTCGAGGGTAAGGTTGGTCGCTTTTTTCGGTTGAGCATTCATGTCGGCCCTCCAGCTGCGCAAACCGTAACGCATGTTGGGGTGCGCGTCAATCATGCGCATATTTGGTGTGTCTCATATGTGCAGAGCCTCACACCCGCGCGAACTGCCGCTGGACGGCAGTCATCTGCGCCTTGCGGTTGCCGATCTTCTGCTGACGCTTGAGGTGATCGAAGCGCCGCTGCCAGTCGTCGCGCTCGCGGTTCGTGATTTCACCGGCGCGTTGCATGTCGAGATCGTATTTTGCCTCGCCCTTGAGCATGGCGTAATGGTACTGCACCCGGCGCTTGTAGCGCTCGATTGCTGCGGCCACATGCCTGGCGCGCTCATCGTGGTCCGCGATGCCGTGACGCTGGCAGAGCTGCTCGGCCGCATCCTCAGTCAGCGCTACAGCCACGGGCAGTTTGAAGATCGGCGGCAGGGCATCGGTGCCGTCCAGATTCAAGAGATCGGCCAGCCCCTTCTGGAAATTGGCGAGAAACTCGGGGTCGAATTGGCGGAGTTGCAGAGGGTTGGTCATGAGGGCGGTCTTACCAGATCACATGGGCTGAGTGGCGTTCGTGGAGTGCGCTGTCTTTTGAGACCAGCGGAACCTGCATGATTTCGGCTGTGGCAAGGATCAGCCGGTCGAAGGGGTCGCGATGCTGCCAGTCCATCAAGCTGGCTCTGAGGCATATGTCGGGTGAGAAGGGCGCCAGCACACCGCCCTGGTTGCGCAAGATGTCGGGCAGGCTGTGAACATGTGCCTCCATCTCGGCCCATCGGCCGGTCCGCACCTTCTGGCCGATCTCAAAAAAGCTTATGGGGGACAGATAGACCACGTCAGCGGTCGTGATGGCCGCACGGGCGCGGTCGGACAAGAGGTGATCTGCACCGAAAGGACAGACCCAGGTATGGGTGTCCAGCAGGAGGGATTTCACGCAGGTGCGCCCTCCCAGGCGTCGAGATCGGCCTCGTCCTGCGGCTCCGGAAAGTCGGGAATGGTGCCAAGCCCACCGGCCATGATGCCAAGCTTGAAGCGACCTTGCGGGATTGGCACGAGACGTACGACCGGTTGCGAGCCCTTGGCGATCACAACATCCTCACCCGCCAGAGCGGCCTCGATCAGTTTCGAGAGCTGTGTTTTTGCGGTATGAATGTTGACTTGGGTCATCGTGTGCTCCTCCTTGGCTAACTTAGTCAACAAGCTGCAGTCCCGCAAGTCTGTGCACGACGAACATTGGATAGATAAGGGCGTGATGATCTGTTCTTTGTGAGGTGACCTCTCACATCTCCCGCCCGTACCATCTGACGCGTCCGATGATATTTACTTCGTCGGCGGTGCCATCATAGGTGCTGTACTGCTGATTGTCCGAGATGATGCGCACCCGCGGCGGATCGCTCATCGGGATGAACTCCAGCCGCTTGGCCACAAGGCCCATACCGTCGTGGAGGACAAAGACGCCTGGCGGGTTTGGGCTGCGCTGCGTCATGTCGACCAGAATGACGTCGCCATCCAGTAGCGTCGGGATCATGCTGTCGCCTTGAACGGTCATGACGCGAAGCATGGAGGGCGCGGCCCTCAGGCGCTCCCGGATCCAGGCGCGGCGGAAGTGGAAATCCCGCCCAACCCGATCTTCATCTTCAACGATTGCGCCGCCGCCCATTGAGGGGCGGGCGTGGGCGTATTGGATCGCTACGAAGTCGTTGTGGTACTCTTCTGTAATGGGGTCATCCCCATCCACCCGGCCCTTGCCAGAGAGCAGCCACTCGAGGTCGACTTTCACCACCGCCGCGATGCGTGTGAGCTTTTCGACGTTGGGGGCCTGCGATTTGCCGCGGCGATTTGGCTGGGATTTGCGCGTATTTCCCGACTGGCTCGGGTCGGAGCAAGCCGCGGCGGGGGGGCACCGGGTAGGGGGCGCAAGTTAGGCTGAATTGAAGGCAACGTTATGTGATAACATCAGGCAATTACCTCAGCGCTGCCAGTGCAGTTTTTGGTGAGCGGTTCAATATTCTGAACAGCGCCTTAGCGGCCCCTGTGGCAGCTCGTTTACCTCGCTTCCAGTTGCGGATCGCGGCGAGTTATACATTGATCCGTTCCGCGAGTTCCTACTGCGTCAGGCCTAAATGCTTACGCACGGAAGAGATCACCCTATTGTTTTGGCCAATTGTTCGAGAATAGTAACTGATGGTGCTGTTGACCAGGTCCAAGAACGTCTATATCGCTGACCCTAATACGGAAATCACAAAGAACAAACCGGCGTTGATATCACAATTTTGTTTGGCGCGGAGTAAAACTAAATGACCAACGTAGCGGCCGATAGCATCGAATACAACACTAAGTTACGGAACAACAACTGCAATGCTTAACTGATGAGCCTTGAGTTCTTGGAGTGCCAGATGCGCGCGATGAAGAATGTGGTTCCCGTCGATAAAACTGCAAAGGTGAG
Source organism: Tabrizicola sp. (assembly GCA_965284335.1). Lineage (GTDB taxonomy): Bacteria > Pseudomonadota > Alphaproteobacteria > Rhodobacterales > Rhodobacteraceae > Tabrizicola_A. The sequence continues at coordinate 669,342 of OZ260076.1, forward strand.
CCTTTGAAAAGTGTAATTAAAAAGGCAAAGGCCACAATGGCTGATTCCAAAGCTATGGAGTAAATAGCATGCGGCGAGCACAAAATTTGGCAGCGTGTGGGCTGGTAGTTCTGGTCGGTTGTACCACTGATGTAAGTTCTGTCAGCACTATGGAGGCGGGGATGCGGGATCGTCTCGCACAATCGCTTGTAGCGCAACAAGCTATGCACGCAAACTCTGGTGACACTGTCACGTTGACCGCTGGGTTTGCCGAGGCGTTAAGGAGTGCTGTGTCCGCGAACGAGGGGTATCGGATGGCACAGTCTTATGAGGCTGCAGCTATGACGGGTGTTTCTGTAGCGATAAGTACCAGGCGTCCTCAGCTCGGCATCAACGGCACGGTCGGCGCGATGCGCGAGGGCGATCCTGTTTCCAAGACCACCACTGGCGCAGCCGGTGACATCACGCTTTCACAACTTGTCTATGATGGCGGAGCCACGGGCGGCGCGATCAATCGGGCCACTGCTGTGGCGCTGGCGGCCCAGGCCGATAGGCTCGATCGGGGCAACACTGTGGCACTTGAGGCCGCGCGCGCCTGGGTGGATTATTGGATGGCATCGGAGCGTTTGACGCTTTTGAAGCTCAAGACGGGCGATCTGGGCGATCTGATGGAGCAGATGGACCGGATGGCCGCCAATGGTATGCTTGATCGTGCTGCGGTCGATAATGCGCGGCGGCAATATCTGAATATTCAATTGGAACGGACAAGCCTGGAAGCTGCGCGCGCGGAAGCTGCGGTGCGGTTTGAGCGGTATTTCCGGCAAGCGCCAGACAAGGTTACGCGCCCATCGGAACTGGTGAGCCTACAAATGGCCCGCGCGCGGTTGGCTGATTGGAATAGTGCTCCGGTCCTGAAGCGGACGGTGGCAGAACTGTTCGCGGCACAAGGTGCTGCCGAGGAAGCCCGCTCCGCCTTCCGCCCCAAGGTCAGCCTGCAGGCTGGGGTGATGTCCCCGATGGATCAGGACGACACGACTGACGTGTCCGCAGGGCTGCGGGTGCAGTATGTGTTTGGTGATGGTGGCCGCCGAAAATCGCAACTTGAGGCGGCTGAAAAGCGTGTCGAGGCACTTGAGGCGGAGTTGACGGATGCTCAGCGGATTGCCAAGGCAGAGACAGAGAGCGCTATGGTGCGTCTGGAGTCATTGGAACGGTCAATGCCGCTTGTGGTGCAGAAGATCAGCCTGACCAAGTCGGAGGCAGAGACCGCGCGTTCGCAGATTGCGACGGGTCAGGCCAACCTGCAGCAGCTGATCTCTGCAGAGATCGAGAATTATCGGGCTTGCGACCAGCAGATCCAGATGCATGCTGAGCAGATCGTGCTTCTGATGACGATTGCAGGGCGCACGGGATATCTGACCGAGGTCATCGGCCTTAAGTTGTAATTCGTTCAGACTGACGCGGCCGTTGTGCCGCATGGGACATAATTAACATGACGACATATCAGCCTGAGGGCAATACTTCGATCGTTCTTGGTGCCTTTGACCCGAACGCAACCCCAGCTGCGCAAGGTCCCGCGTCAAGCTCTGACGAGGACGTCGCCCAGACTGCGCTGGAAGCGGGAAATCCTGTAGCCGAAACAGACACTCGCCTGGCCACAGAGCATAGCCTGATCCTTGCGGTGCAGCACATTCTGGCGCTCAATGGCGTAGCTTTTTCGGAAGGTGCGATCCGGGATCTTCCGGAACTGATCCGCGAGGCCTTTGATCCAAAGGCGGCGGTGTCTGCCCTGCGGCATGTTGGCTTTGAAGCCAGCCTAGGCGAGTTGCAGGTCAATGCGCTCGCCCCCGAGCATTGCCCGCTGATTGCTTTTTCGAAAGACGGCGACGCAGTTGTGATAGAGAAGATCGAGGAGAACGGGGATGCGGTGATCCGTGGCTTTGCCGAAGCCGGTCAACACACGGTCCTCTCCCGATTAGATCTGAGTGAAGCGCTGTTGTCCCACGTGATCCTCGCCCGCAAGGTGCATGAAGCCTCGCGGCCAAGGGGCAAAAACGACTGGTTCTGGGGCTCGTTTTCACAAAGCAAATGGCTTTATGGGCAAGTGATGGCCGCCGCGACGATGACCAACGTCCTTGGGCTTTCTACCTCTCTCTTTATCATGGTGGTCTATGACCGCGTCGTGCCGAACGAGGCGATCGAGTCGCTGATAGCGCTGACCATCGGCGTTCTCGTCGCGCTCGGCTTTGATTTCGCCGTCAAGACGCTCAGAGCGCAGTTCGTGGACCGTGCCGGAAAGCGCGCAGACCTCCGAATGTCACGGCTAATCTTTGACAGGATCCTGAACATGCGGCTCGACAAGCGCAGCCGCAAGGCTGGTGCCATGGCGAGTATTGTACGTGAATTCGATACGTTGCGAGAGTTCTTTACCTCGGCCACTTTGATCGCGGTGGTGGACCTGCCCTTCATCTTCTTCTTCATCTGGGTGATCTACCTGCTCTCCGGTCCGCTGGCGTTGGTACCGCTGATCGCTGTGCCGTTAGTGATTGTGGCGGGCCTTGTGATCCAGCCTTTCCTTGCGAGTATTGCCGAGGGCTCGATGCAGAGCAACATGTCCAAACAGGCGGTGCTGGTGGAGACACTTAACGGGCTCGAGACCGTTCAGGCGACAGGATCGGGTCGGCTAATGCGGCGCCGGTTTGAGGAGGCATCGGATTCACAGGCCGAGCTTGGGCTGAAAAATCGGATGCTTTCGCAGTTCGCGATCAACTCAGCTGCCTCGATACAGCAATTGGCACAGATCGCGACTATCTTCTACGGGGTATTCCTGATCCGGGACGGGGTGATCACCATGGGTGCGATGATCGCGGCTGTGATCCTGGGTGGTCGTACGCTGGCACCGCTCTCACAGCTTGCCTCTGCCATGTCACGCGCCAATGGTGCGTTGCAGGCCTATCGCTCACTGTCCTCTGTGATGAATGACGATAGTGATCAGGCGGATGCGCCGCGCCCTCGGCTCAGCCGGCCGCGGCTTCAGGGCAGCATCGAGCTGAAGAATCTCAGCTATACCTTCCCCGGTGCCAGTGCGCCGATCATTCGCGATCTTTCGCTGAAGATCCCGGCTGGCCAGAAGGTGGCGATCGTCGGGCGCATGGGGTCGGGCAAGTCTACTCTGTCGCGACTGATGGCCGGGCTGATTGAGCCCAGCGAAGGGGCGGTGATGATCGATGGCGTCGATATCCGTCAGATCGACAAGTCGGACCTTCGCCGCAACGTGGGCGTGATGCTGCAAGAAACCTGGCTCTTCTCCGGAACGGTCAAGGAAAACCTGCAAATGGGCTTTTACGAATATGACGATGCCCATCTGCTGAACATTGCCAAAATCTCGGGTGTTGATGACTTTGTGGCTAACCACCCGCAAGGCTACGACATGCAGCTCAAGGAGCGCGGGGAAGGTCTTTCAGGCGGCCAGCGCCAATCGATCAACCTGGCGCGCGCGTTGCTTCATGACCCGAACCTGCTGATCCTCGATGAACCGACAAGCTCGATGGATACCGCAACGGAGAAAGCAGTCTTGGAGCGGATCAAGGCCTGGGCAGGGCATCGGACGATGATCATGATCACTCACCGCAACACGCTGCTGGATCTGGCGGATCGCGTGCTGGTGATCGATCAGGGAACGGTGCTGGCGGATACCACGCCCGAGAAACTCAGAGCGCAGGGGCGGTGAGGAACAGATATGGCTGAGATGGAATTCAAGCGCCTGGCGCGCGAGATGGCGGGCCGTGAAGGTCTCGCGGGCTCAACGGTCCTGTTCACGATCATCGCGCTGGTCGCGGCCCTTCTGGTCTGGGCGAATTACGCTGAGCTCGACAATGTCACGCGCGGCGAAGGGCGCATCATCTCCTCGGTGCAGAACCAGATGGTGCAGGCCGCCGAAGGCGGGGTGATCCTGCGCCGCTATGTATCCGAAAACACGATCGTCGAGGAAGGGGAGGTTCTATTCGAGATCGATCCCGTAGACGCCAGTAGTGAGCTCAATCGCCTGAGCCAGCGCCTCGCTGCGCTGGACATCAAGGAATTGCGGTTGCGCGCAGAGATTGGAGGCATTGGTTTTGTGATTCCGGCAGATTTGAATGCGCGCTCTCCGATGGTTGCACTGACGGAGCAAAGCCTTTTCGCAGCACGCCGGGCCGAACTCGCGGGCACGCTAGCGGTGCTGGAACAGCGCCTGCAGCAGCGACAGCAGGATTTGCGGGGGGCAGAGGCCGTTGTGGGTACATCCGAGCGCACGGCTGCGTTGCTTGAGCAAGAAATCGCGGTTGTTGCACCACTGGTGAAAGACAATATAGCGCCCGCGACCCGCCTTTTGGAGTTACAACGTGAGCTGGAGCGCACGAGAGGCGAGGGGAACCGTGCTGCCGTGTCGATTGAACAAGCGCGCTCTGGCATCCGAGAGTTTGAGACGGAAATCGCCAATGCCAAGGCCAATTACAGCCTGAAATCCAAAGACGAGCTCAACACTGTCGTAGCGGAACAAAGTGAACTGCGCGAGGTGCTTCCACAGCTGGAAGAACGCGTGAGCCGCACGGTTATCCGAGCGCCCATGCAGGGTATTGTAAACCGGCTGAACTTCCGCACAGCGGGCGGATTCGTGAATACCGGCGATGTAGTTTTGGAACTTGTGCCTACGGGTGAGGCGCTTGTGATTGAGGCGAAGATTGCGCCGCAGGACATCTCGAACATTCTTCCCGATGACGCCGTGCGTATCCGCCTGTCCGCATATGACTCGGCCAAATACGGCACTGTTGACGGCCGGGTGCTGCGCATCAGCCCTGATGCAGTGGTTGATGAGCAAAACGGCGGGGCAAGCTATTACACAATCGATGTGGCGATCGAAGGCGAACTGCTCGTCGATGAGGAGCCTGTGACCTTTATACCCGGCATGACCGCCACCGTTGATGTGCTCTCCGGCAAGCGCACGGTGCTTGAATATATTTGGCAGCCGATGGCGAAGGTGCAGGAACTTGCATTGAGGGATTAATTATGTCACGCCAACATACGGCAGGGCCAGAGGCGGATCAACGTTATGTCGATGAAGCCAAGGACGCTATCGGCCATCTCGCGCCGTTGAGATGGCCGAGTTACTTTTTTCCAAGAGCTTCCTTCAACAAATCGTTTTGCATGCTCAGATCGGCATACATCCGCTTCAGCCGACGGTTCTCTTCTTCCATCGCTTTCATCTGGCTGACCATCGACGCATCCATGCCGCCATACTTGGCCCGCCATTTGTAGAATGACGCGTCGCTCATCCCATGCTCGCGGCACAGATCGGCAACCGGCACACCGCCTTCGGCTTGCCGCAGGATCGCGATGATCTGCGCCTCAGTGTATCTGCTTGTCTTCATTCGAAATCTCCTCGTTCATCTTGCCGAGAAAATTCTACTTTTGCAGCCCCTTACTTTCGGGGGGGATTACCATGCGGTGCAGGAAACGCTTACTGACAATCAACAGTCACGCTCCACAATCAGCAGCGTTCACAGTCCGCATTGGCATCTAAACCACCCTTGCTCGCCATGCAGGACTGGTACAACCTCGTACCAGAGCTGTTCAAAAAAACAACCATACTACCTCACGGGATGTGAAACTTACTCGAATAGTAGTTTCTCTTTTGCCAACATAACTGCATGAGTACGGTTTGATGCCCCGAGTTTCGCAAAAATTGTTCTAATGTACATCTTGACACTAATTTCTGATGTGCCAAGTGCCCAAGCGATCTCCTTATTTGTCTTCCCTTTGGAGGCCAACCTCAAGATATTTATTTCGCGGTCTGTAAGACTCCCCGAGCTTGCACCACTATTTTTTTGAAAAGTATCAGAACCAACTTCGGGCAGCAACGAAAAGGGCAGAAAAACCTGACCTGATAGCACCAGACGAAGAGCCGATGTGAGGGACCTTAAGGGGAGCGATTTAGGCACATACCCTTGAACCCCTAGCTGAAGACTCTGAAACACAAACTGGCTTGAAACGCTTCCTGATAACAGAACTATTTTCAAACCTGGATATTCGGTAACAATTTTTTTAATAGACTCTAAGCCTGCCATTCCAGGCAATGATACCTCAAGAAGTAGCAAGTCTATTTTGGGATTCGTGCTCAGAGCTTCTAAAGTAGAAGGCAAATCGCAAGCTGACACGACCGAAAATTCAACATTCTCAGACAAGAAGGCTGCGATCGCATCATTAACTAAAGCATGACCGTCCGCCACCAAAAGATTGTATCGTTGTTTATCTACCACCTTCGCCACCACATCTATTGGACGTATGAATAACGATTATCTACAGCTAAATTATAAATGCCGCAGATTCATCCTTACAGCACATGTTCGTATCACCACCTCGGCGCAAATCAACAGGGAATAAAATCTCATTGACCAAGCTCATGTGTTTCATCCACGTTGTTCCCATAGATCCTCCGACTTGGTGTTCTTTATGCCATGGTCAGGCCACCGCAATAATAAAAATGGAGTCTCCTAGTCACCATAAGGGAGTGTGCCTGTAGAACTTAAGAGACTGTTTTCATCGCTATGGTTTAAGTGATGACGCCGATGCACATCCCATGCGGCGTTGTTGCGCCAGTCTTCGGTATGATGCTGTTATCGCGCCAAGTATGAATGATGCTCTCAAACCATTGTCGAGCCCGGACTATTTCAGAGGCCCGTTAAATTAGCAGGTCGGACAGCGATCCGCCAGATGACAATAGCAACTTAACCCAACGGGGTTGACGACCACGCCCCGTCCAGGTCAGCGTCGCATTGTCAGGGTGGCGATACTTGACGGATGCGCGCTTTCGTTTCCCCACAAGCTTCCCCTCACCTACAAGCTCAGATAAGCTGAAGCCCAAAGATCGCGCAGTGATCTCCAACTTCGCAAGCGCCTCGCGCTTCCTTCGCTCTTCATAGTCTGCAATGGCTCGGTCAATATTAGATGACAGTTCTTTAAGCTCTTCCAAACTCAATGATTTAATATCCATTTTAACCCCATCCATGATGCGTGACTTAATTTATCGTGCCACTCTGCTTCTCCTAAATCAAGTGTGTTGACTGGAAATTCTATCTATGAGGTGCTCGAAGAAGCGTTTTTTCCATTTTGTGTTATGCGATCGGGTGATCCCAGTATTGTTGCTGAACTCTAACGGCAAATGATTCAGGTAACGAATCAAGATGGTTTGACGGTTGGGATGATTAAGCCTGAACCGGGGGCTAATCTCCCCCCCCCATGCGTTGGCCGAGTGGTCCATCGGTTGACAAGACGTTGAAGCTCAAACCAACCCGTCGCGCTCTGCCACATGCATGATGGCTTGCAAGAACCCTTTCACAGACCCGCAGTCAAACCTCTGACCTTTTAGCGTCACGGCCTCCACCTGGCCGGCAGCGGCTTGGGCGTTGATTGCGTCCGCCAGTTGGATTTCACCACCGGCACCGGGGGGCTGGCCACGCAGGATCTCGAAAATGCTAGGCGTCAGGACATAGCGACCGATTGAAGCCAGGTTCGACGGCGCCTGCTCGAAAGCGGGATTCTCGACCAAGCCCGCAACGCTGCCTGCGGAGGCGCCGGGCTGCACCACACCGTATTTCGAGATGTCGGGTCCATCAACCTCCATGACCGACAGCTGCGTGCGACCTGAGGCTTCATAGCCTTTGACGAGATCAGCGGTCACGCCCGCCCCCTCGTAGGTCAGGAAGTCGTCGGCCAAGAGCACAGCAAAGGGATCATCACCCACGGCGCGCTCGGCACAGAGCACGGCGTGGCCAAGCCCCAGTTGTTCAGGCTGGCGCACAAAAATGCATTCGACGCCCTGCGGCAGGATATTGCGCACCATGTCTGCCTGTTCGATCTTGCCCTTGGCCCGGAGCGCGGCTTCAAGCTCTTGATTGCTGTCGAAATGGTCTTCGATCGCCCGCTTGTTGCGCCCCGTCACAAAGATCAGCGTGTCGATCCCGGCCGCGATGGCTTCTTCAGCTGCATATTGGATGAGCGGCTTGTCCACGATGGGCAGCAACTCCTTCGGCATAGCTTTGGTGGCCGGCAAGAAGCGGGTGCCGAAACCGGCAACAGGAAAGACGGCTTTGCGAACGGGTTTCATGAAGGTCATCCGCAACGAATTATTTGAGATTGCAGTCATCTATAGAGTTCGCACGGACCGAAATTGATCCGCCCCGACCGCGACGCGGGTTTGTCCACCCATGAGTTCCATCGGGACCCAAACGCGACGGTTAGGTGCGATCTTTTTCACCTCTGCCACAAAATTGTCAAACAGTCCCTTGGTCAGGGTGACCTGATCTCCTGGCTTAAGGAACTTAGGAGGCAACAATTTGCCCTTCGCGTCACAGCGCAGCATCAGCTGTGAAACCAGCTCCAGCGGAATTGCTGCCTGCTCTTTGCCAAAGCTCACCAGCCGCGTGATGCCGTAGGTCGAGTTGACCGTCCGCCAGAAGCCGCACGCCGCATCGAAGGCCACGAAGATGTAGCCTGGAAACGGAGGTCGCATCGCGGTTACAAACTTGCCGTCCGGCTGGCGCGTCTCCTCCTCCATCGGCAGGAAGGTCTGGAAGCCCTGGCGCTTGAGGTTCTTTTCCGCGATCTTGCCGCAGTTCGGTTTTAGCCGCGCCAGAAACCGGCTCGCGCCGCGATCATGGAATGTCATCCCGCACCTCCGCCCATAATCGAGCTTGGCGTTGCCCTTGTCCTCAAGGCAAATACTCTTTTGCAGATCTAAGTATCAAAAGTAAACTTCAATTGCCATCAGCTAGCTAAGCCGTTGTATTCGCTTTAATCCTTGCCATTCATGATGCCTACGTTCTTTCATCAAACGGGTCACCCACGCAAAGCGCGCTCATTGCAGTGGCCTGCTGCCGGTTTCGTGGACACACTAGGGTCAGGATGCATTGATTTCCGTAGCGCTGCGTGATTCACGGCTCCGAAAACGGAGCGGTGACATGAGCGAGCTTTACTGGCTTAGCGATGCGCAGTTGGCCAAGCTGGAACCCTTTTTCCCGAAGTCCCATGGCAAGCCCCGTGTTGACGACAGGCGGGTTTTGAGCGGTATAATCTTCATCAATCGCAACGGCTTGCGTTGGCGTGATGCGCCCGCGGAGTATGGGCCGCACAAGACGCTCTACAGCCGTTGGAAGCGATGGAGCGAGAAGGGTATCTTCGCCCGAATGCTTCTCGAACTGGCCGATCAAGGCGGCGGGACTGACACGCTGATGATCGATGCGACGCATCTGAAGACGCACCGCACGGCCTCCAGCCTGGGGCTGAAAAAAGGGGGCGCGGTCGCCTGATCGGACGCACCAAGGGCGGGATGAACTCGAAACTGCACGCGGTGACCGATGCGGCAGGCCGTCCGCTGCGGATGTTTCTGACGGCCGGTCAACGGAGCGATTACATCGGCGCCCGGGCACTGCTAGACGGCCTCCCTCCCGCTGACCACATGCTGGCGGACCGTGGATACGACGCAGACTGGTATCGCGAAGCCCTTGAAGACAAGGGGATCACGCCGTGCATCCCTTCCCGAAAGAACCGTAAGGTTCCAATCCCCTATGACGAAGCCCGATACCGCAAGCGCCACAAGATCGAGAACAGCTTCGCTCGCCTCAAGGACTGGCGACGGGTCGCCACCCGTTACGACAGATGCCCTAAGGTCTTCCTGTCGGCATGCGCATTGGCTGCCGTGGTCATGTTCTGGCTATGAATCCTGACCCTATATCTCTCTATCACCTAACGAATTGATACATCATGTAGTGGAAGTTCAGTTCTAATTGGGCAACTTTGTTGCGCTTCAGCCACGGATTAGTGCGCATCTCACATCTAAGTGTTTAAATTCATGAAATTACGCTAAGTTATCCACAAGCTGCGTAGGGTGAACACATGGTTTTTCATACTCAAGATGGCCTGGCATTTTTGGGCCTGCGTGAGCGAGGCGGTCATTGGCAGATCATTTATGATCATCTTTCAGGAAAGCGGTTGGTGCTGAGTCTTGCAAATGACGCTGATAAGTTCGATGCAATTCAAAATGCCTTGAGGACTGCTGCGTCCACTAAGAATACTCTAGCGTCTCTCGCGGCTACGTTGACCACTCACAAGATTGCTTTTCACGTGGCCTGATTATCTGCTGAATTTCTGAGAGAGGTTAAAATATGTCTTCTATGGAGCAACTGATAGCAAAAACTGCCCTCCTAGATTGTAGGTTGTCTGATAGCGCTGCTTTACTTGTTATGGGCCTGTCCGCGCGTTTTGAGTGCTACGAGGATGGCTATGTAGGTGTATGTACTCAAATAGCCTCGCGTATCCCATTTGGATTTGGCCGCCCGAAGGCAGTCTGGCTTGGTTATCTGGCCCCGGAGCTGGCGAAGATATTATACTCTGCAATCCGTTCTGATGCACAGTTTCGTGTTCGTATAGTTGAAGTGTCGCCATCCTATGTCAGCGAAACGGGCCAGCCGGAAATATACGTATCAATCTGGGGCTTTCCAGACGATTTACGGATATCCAGTTCTTTATCGTTGTCCTTGGGTGATTAGCAACTGTATCTGTCAGGTGGCTGGGGCGGACCATTTTTGTCGAGTTTTACATAGCCCGCTCGCGATGGTGATCAGCTTTCTGGCGACGTCGGTGATAATGACTTTGTGTGCCGCGTCCCCCTCGTTCAGCCCTAGGCTGGAGGCCGTGCGGTGCCTCTTCAGATAGGTCGCGTCGATCATAAGCGCATCGGTGCCTCCGCCCTGGTCGGCCAGTTCAAGAATCATCTGGGCGAAGATACCCTTCTCGCTTCAGCACGTCCACCGGCTGTCGAGCGTCTTGTGAGCGCCTTAATCCGCAGGCGCATCGCGCCAGCACAAGCCGTTGCGACTGATGAAGACTATGCCGCTCAACGCCCGCTTGTCATCCACACGCGGCTTGCCGTTGGACTTCGGAGAAATGGGCTCCAACTTTGCCATCTGCGCATCGCGCAACCAGTAAAGATCGCTCATGTCACCGCTCCGTTTCCAGAGCCATGAATCAAGCAGAGCAGAAGAAATCAATGCCTCCTGCCCTAGTCCAGCAAAACCGCCGCCAGATAGCGGCCGTAATCGTTTTTGCGGAACATCTCGGCGCGCGCGGCAAGCTCTGCACGGGAAATCCAGCCCAGACGGTAGGCGATTTCATCGGGGCAGCCGACCTGCTGGCCCTGCCGCTCGGTCAGGGTGCGCACGAAGTTTCCGGCATCGAGAAGGCTGCCATGGGTGCCGGTATCAAGCCAGGCAAAGCCGCGGCCCATCTTTTCCACCTGCAAGCTGCCTTCGGCGCGGTAGAATTCCAGAAGATCGACGATCTCCAGCTCGCCGCGCGGCGAGGGTTTGACGCGGGCGGCCAGATCGGGGGCGCGGCCGTCGAGGAAGTAGAGGCCCGTCACGGCAAAGTTCGACGGCGGGCGTTCGGGCTTTTCGATGATCGCCTTGACGGTGCCGTCGCGGTCGAAATCCACAACGCCATAGCGTTCGGAATCGGCGACGCGGTAGCCAAAGACCGTGCCGCCATAGGGTCGCGCGGCGGCGCTGGCAAGGATTTCGGGCAGGCCGTGGCCGAAGAAGATGTTGTCGCCCAGAACCATGGCCGAGGGCGCGCCATTCAGGAAATCCTTCGCCAGAAGATAGGCCTGCGCCAACCCGTCGGGCGAGGGCTGCACGATCCATGTCAGCGCGACACCCCATTGCGCCCCATCACCCAGAAGGCGCTGGAACTGCGGCTGATCCTCGGGGGTGGTGATGATGGCGATTTCGCGGATGCCGGCCAGCATGAGGACCGAGAGGGGGTAATAGACCATCGGCTTGTCATAGATCGGCAAGAGCTGTTTCGAGACGCCCATGGTGATGGGCCAGAGCCGGGTGCCGGAGCCGCCGGCGAGGATGATGCCTTTACGCTGCATGGGAAAGCTCCTGCAAGATATCGTCCAGACCTGCCCGCCAATCGGGGCGCGGGGTGCCGTAAGCGGCGGTAAAGCTTGTGCAGTCCAGCCGCGAATTGAGCGGGCGGCGGGCGGGCGTGGGGTAGGCCGAGGAGGGGATGTCGGTGATCTGGCAGGCAAGCCCGGCGCGAGCCATGATCAGCTTCGCAAAGCCCGCCCATGAGGTGTCGGGGGCACCTGCAAAGTGATGCACCCCGCCGGGCGCGCCTTGGGTCATGGCGGCGGCGGCGGTGTAAAGCGCATCGGCGATGGCGGCGGCCGGGGTTGGTCCGCCGATCTGGTCGGCGACCACGGTGAGGCTGTCGCGCGTGGCCCCAAGGCGCAGCATGGTTTTCACAAAATTCGTGCCATGGGCCGAGACGACCCAGCTTGTCCGCAGGATCAGGGTCTTGCCGCCTGCCGCCTGCACGCCCTGTTCGCCCGCCAGTTTGGAGCGGCCATAGGCGCCAAGGGGGGCGGTGGGATGGTCGGGGCGGAAGGGGGTCTCGCCGGTGCCGTCAAAGACGTAATCGGTAGAGATATGGAGAAAGGGCAGACCCAGTTCGGCGCAGCGCTGCGCCATGGCTGTGGGGGCCGCGCCGTTCACCACGGTTGCGGCAGCTTCCTCGGCCTCGGCCTTGTCGACGGCGGTCCAGGCGGCGGCGTTGATGACCGCGTCACAACCGACAATCGCGGCGGCGCAGGCGGCGGAGTCCATCAGATCGGCCTCGGCCCGGCCAAGGAAGCGGGCGCTGACGCCCGGTGGCACGCGGCGCGCGAGTTCGCGCGCGACCTGTCCGGTCTGGCCAAAGACGAGAACCCTCATGTCGCAACCCCCAGCCGCACGCCGACACCGGCGCGGGCCTGCAGGGGTTTCCACCAGGCCTCGTTGTCGAGATACCATTGAACGGTGCGTTCAAGCCCCTCTTCGACCGTCACCGAGGGCCGCCAGCCGAGTTCCTTGCGGATGCGGCTGGGATCAATGGCATAGCGCGCGTCATGACCGGGGCGGTCGGTGACAAAGGTGATCTGGTCGGCATAGGAGCCCGCCTTTGGCCGCTTGCGGTCAAGGATCGCGCAGATCGTGCGGACAAGGTCGATGTTGCGCCGCTCATTCTCGCCGCCGATGTTGTAGCTGCGACCGATGGCGCCCTTTTCCAGAACCAAAAGGAGGGCGTCGGCGTGATCTTCGACATAAAGCCAGTCGCGCACATTCTCGCCCGCGCCGTAGACCGGGATGGGCTTGCCCTGAAGCGCGTTCAGGATGACCACCGGGATCAACTTTTCGGGAAAGTGGAAGGGGCCGTAATTGTTGGAGCAATTGGTCAAGACCACGGGCAGGCCATAGGTCTCGCCCCAGGCGCGCACCAGATGGTCGGAGGCGGCCTTGGAGGCGGAATAGGGGCTGCGTGGGTCGTAAGGCGTGTCTTCGGTGAATTGGCCCGTGGGGCCAAGCGAGCCAAAGACCTCATCGGTGGAGATGTGGTGAAAGCGGAAGCTGTCCGGGCGCCCCCGGGCCACCCAATGGCTGCGGGCGGCTTCCAGCATGTTATAGGTGCCGGTCACGTTGGTTTCGATAAAGGCGCCGGGCCCGTCGATGCTGCGGTCGACATGGGATTCGGCGGCCAGATGCATCACGGCATCGGGCTGATGGGTGGCAAAGATGCGGTCAAGCGCGGCGCGGTCGCGGATGTCGGCCTGTTCAAAGGAATAGAGGTTCGAGCCCGAGACGGCGGCGACGTTCTCAAGGCAGGCGGCATAGGTCAGCGCATCAAGGTTCACCACCTCATGCCCGCGCGCCACAGCCAGCCGGGCCACGGCCGAGCCGATGAAGCCCGCACCTCCGGTCACAAGGATCTTCATTACGCGCCCTCCCAGACGAAGGGGCTGTCGAAATCGGCCAGCAGGGGCGCGATGGCGTCCTTGGCCGAGAGGATCGGGGCGGCCGAAAGCCCCCAGTCGATGCCGATGGTCGGGTCATCCCAGCGGATCGCGCCGTCACAGTCGGGGGCGTAGAGATCGGTGCATTTGTATTGCACCTCGGTGTCGGGGGTGCGGGTGATAAAGCCGTGCAGAAAGCCCTTGGGGACCAGAAGTTGCTTGCCGTTGGCGGCGGTCAGATCGACGCCCAGCCAGTGACCATAGGTCGGGCTGCCGCGCCGGATATCGACCGCGACATCGAAGATGGCGCCCCGCGTGCAGCGCACCAGCTTGTCCTGGGCGTGCGGCGGGCGTTGGTAATGCAGGCCCCGCAGCGTGCCCGCTGCGCCCGACATCGAATGGTTGTCCTGCACGAAGCCAAGATCCAGCCCCGCCGCCGCCATCCGCGCCGCGTTCCATGTCTCACAAAACCAGCCCCGATCATCGCCAAAGCGCTGCGGGGTCAGGATGACAACGCCCGCAAGGGCGGTCTGTTCAATCTGCATATGTGGGTTACTCCCCAAGTCTTGGGCAGATTTTCGGGTTGTCTACTAATGTCTTCATCTGCTGATCGGTTTCAATGCTGTTGGACTAAACCACGGCGGGCGGTTGTCCGCCATGGGCAGTGCGAGGGCGTTGGTGGTTGTAGAAAGTGATCCAGCGCCCTTTACCATTCCTTGCCTGCGAACCTGTCTCCGGCTAATCAAAAACGAAAAATGCCCTTTCCTTGTCTACCTGTCCACCTTGATGCTCACGCTTGGCGGCGCGCAATGCCGCAAGTTCAAATTTTTCGATATCCACAATTCGGTACAATACCCGACCTCCAGTTTTCAAGTATGGCGGACCTTCACTCGTCCACCGCCAACGCTCGAGTGTTCGGTGGCTGACCTTCCAGCGAGCTGCTAGTTCTATTTGATTAGGGTCAGGATTCATAGCCAGAACATGACCACGGCAGCCAATGCGCATGCCGACAGGAAGACCTTAGGGCATCTGTCGTAACGGGTGGCGACCCGTCGCCAGTCCTTGAGGCGAGCGAAGCTGTTCTCGATCTTGTGGCGCTTGCGGTATCGGGCTTCGTCATAGGGGATTGGAACCTTACGGTTCTTTCGGGAAGGGATGCACGGCGTGATCCCCTTGTCTTCAAGGGCTTCGCGATACCAGTCTGCGTCGTATCCACGGTCCGCCAGCATGTGGTCAGCGGGAGGGAGGC
Organism: Tabrizicola sp.; assembly: GCA_965284335.1. GTDB lineage: Bacteria > Pseudomonadota > Alphaproteobacteria > Rhodobacterales > Rhodobacteraceae > Tabrizicola_A. The sequence continues at coordinate 684,437 of OZ260076.1, forward strand.
CGTCTAGCAGTGCCCGGGCGCCGATGTAATCGCTCCGTTGACCGGCCGTCAGAAACATCCGCAGCGGACGGCCTGCCGCATCGGTCACCGCGTGCAGTTTCGAGTTCATCCCGCCCTTGGTGCGTCCGATCAGGCGACCGCGCCCCCTTTTTTCAGCCCCAGGCTGGAGGCCGTGCGGTGCGTCTTCAGATGCGTCGCATCGATCATCAGCGTGTCAGTCCCGCCGCCTTGATCGGCCAGTTCGAGAAGCATTCGGGCGAAGATACCCTTCTCGCTCCATCGCTTCCAACGGCTGTAGAGCGTCTTGTGCGGCCCATACTCCGCGGGCGCATCACGCCAACGCAAGCCGTTGCGATTGATGAAGATTATACCGCTCAAAACCCGCCTGTCGTCAACACGGGGCTTGCCATGGGACTTCGGGAAAAAGGGTTCCAGCTTGGCCAACTGCGCATCGCTAAGCCAGTAAAGCTCGCTCATGTCACCGCTCCGTTTTCGGAGCCGTGAATCACGCAGCGCTACGGAAATCAATGCATCCTGACCCTAGTGACTCGCAAAATACATACATTGTAATTGTCGATCTCCATATTGTGTGTTGCGCTTGAAACACGCAAGTCTGCGAACGTAAACGGGAGATAGTTGGTGGCATAGTTTATTTCCTCCGCCACTCTCACTTTGCTTTGTCACGATCCTATCTTTGTGTCGACGACACCGGCAGTAGGCCGTGATGGCACCATCAGTGGCAAGCCTCATACAGTTGTTGTTCCGGATGGATTGCAACCGCGTCCGTGCAGAAAGGTAGAGCGCGGGCGCTGGGTGGCCGGGGCCAGTCGATAGTTCAGTTGGATCTCAGCCTTGCGGCTACTTGGGCAGGCTTTATCTCGGCCGTATGCGGGCAGGGGCCCTTGGGGCGGTTTACACTGAACCGCCCCGGATTTATCGGAGGGTGATTTGTTCATATTTCAGGCGACCATATCGAGTGAGTTCAGGTTTGCATAGAACGCCTCCTCTGCTTCTGCGGGCGGGATATAACCGATGGGGCCAAGAAGGCGGCGATTGTTATACCAATCGACCCATTTCAAGGTTTCCCATTCGACCTCGCGCATCGATTTCCATGGGCCGATCTGGTTGATGACCTCGGTTTTGAAGAGGCCTATCACACATTCGGCAAGGGCATTATCATAGGCATCGCCGACGGTGCCTACGGAAAGATCGATCTCTGCCTCGGCCAGGCGCTCAGTATACTTGATGGACAAGTATTGGGAGCCACGGTCCGAGTGATGAACCAAGCTCTTGTTATCTGGCGTCTTTCTTTGCCAGATCGCTTGCTCCAGGGCGTCGAGCACGAACTGTGTCTTCATCGAGGTCGAGGCACGCCAGCCGACAATACGACGCGCAAACACATCGATCACGAATGCCACGTAGACCGTCCCAGACCAAGTTTGCACGTAGGTGAAATCTGAAACCCACAGCTTGTTCGGACGGTCTGCCATGAACAGTCGGTTCACCTTGTCATCTGGGCAGGGCTGCGATGTGTCAGGGTTCGTGGTGACAACCTTTTTGCCCCGAAGCACACCTTTGAGGCCCAAATCGCGCATCAAACGCTCCACAGTGCATCGCGCGACGTCCTGATTGCCTCTGAGCAAGACGTGCCAGATCTTCCGCGCCCCATAGAGCTTACGGTTGTCTTTCCAGGCGGCATCGATCTTGATGCAGAGATCCGCGTCCGACTTTGCCCGAGCCGAAGCACGATCAGGATCACGCCCGATGGCGCGACGCTCATAATAGGTAGACTGGGCGATTTGCAGCATTTTGCACATCGGCTCGACCCCGAACTGTCCCCTATGTTCTTCAATGAAAGCAGTCACTTGCGAAACGGGCGGTCGAGCTCCGCCATTGCAAAATATGCTGATGCCTTCTTCAGTATCTCGTTAGCCTGACGCAGTTCACGGTTCTCACGTTCAAGCTCTTTTATTCGAGCTTTATCGGCACTGGTCAGACCTGGCCGTTCGCCACCATCACGCTGGGCCTGACGCACCCAAACGCGAAGGCTGTCCGGCGAACAACCCAATTTGCCTGCAATCGCCACCAGCGCAGAAGCTTCGCTTTGATACTCATCGCGGTGTTCCAGCAAAAGCCGCACCGCGCGTTCGCGGAACTCGGGTGAATACGGCTTCGACGTCTTCTTCTTTTGTGCATGTTCCATAACGGGCAATTCTCCGAGAGTTTTGCCCTCCGGTAAACCCGGGGCGGTTCACACAGCCCCGGCTGTTTGTGCCCCGGCTGTTTCTGCGCCGGCAGTTTTGCGGGCGGTGTCGCGCAGCAGGAACTTTTGGATCTTGCCGGTTGATGTGCGGGGGATCTGGGTGAACACGAACTGCCCCGGCACCTTGTATCCTGCCAGATGCTGGCGGCACCATGCCCGCAGCGCTGCGTCATCAGCGCTTTGGCCTTCGGCCAGCTCCACAAAGGCGCAAGGCGTCTCTCCCCATCGGTCATGCGGCATGGCAACGACAGCGGCGACGGCCACGGCGGGGTGGCGGTAAAGCACCTCCTCCACCTCGATCGACGAGATGTTCTCGCCACCCGAGATGATGATATCCTTAGAGCGGTCTTTCAGTTGCAGATAGCCGTCAGGGTGCATCACGCCCAGATCGCCGGAATGGAACCATCCGCCGGCAAAGGCCTCGGCCGTGGCCTTGGGGTTGCGGAAATAGCCCTTCATCACGACATTGCCGCGAAACATCACTTCGCCCATCGTCTGCCCATCGCGGGGCACGGGCTGCATCGTTTCGGGGTCGAGTACATCCACCTGTTCCAACGGCAGGTAGCGCACGCCTTGGCGGGCCTTGAGCGCGGCTTGCTCGGCGGGTGGCAGCAGGGACCATTCGGCGTGCCAGTCGTTCACGATGGCCGGCCCGTAGGTTTCGGTCAGCCCGTAAAGATGGGTCACCTCAAACCCTGCCTCGCGCATATCGGCCAGCACCCGTTCCGGCGGTGGTGCGGCGGCGGTGAAGAACTGCACCCTCTCCGGCAAGGCCCGTTTGACCGATCCCGCGGCCCCCAGTATCAGCGACATCACGATGGGTGCGCCGCACAGATGGGTGACGCGATGATCGTCCAGCGCCGCCCAGATCGGTTCGGCCCGCACTTGGCGCAGGCAGACATGGGTGCCGATGATGGCCGACAGTGTCCAGGGAAAGCACCAGCCGTTGCAGTGAAACATCGGCAGCGTCCACAGATAGACCGCGTGCTTTTGCATCGAGGTGGTCAGCGCATTGCCCTGCGCCAACAAATAGGCCCCGCGATGATGCGACACCACGCCCTTTGGGTCGCCCGTGGTGCCCGAGGTATAGTTGATGGAAATCGCATCCCATTCATCCAGCGGCATCAACCAAGCATAGCCGGGGTCACCTGCGGCCAAAAACGCCTCGTAGTCGAGCGGTGCGGGCAGGGGGCCTTCACCTTTGGGGGCGTCATATTCAGGATCATCATATTGCACCACACGCGGCGTTACGCGGGCCAAGGCCAGTGCGGCCTGCATCAGCGGCATGAACTCGCGGTCTACGATCACCAGCTTCGCCATCGCGTGATCCAGCTGGAAGGCGATGACCGCCGCATCCAGCCGGGTGTTGATCGAATGCAGCACCGCCCCGCACATTGGCACGCCGTAATGGCATTCCAGCATGGCAGGCGTATTGGCCAAAAGCACCGACACGGTATCACCCCGACCAAGCCCCGCCTGCGCAAGCGCTGAGCCAAGCTGGCGCGCGCGGGCGTAGAACTGGCGATAGCTGCGCCGCAAGGGGCCATGGATGATGGCGGTATGATCGGGAAAGACCGTTGCGGCGCGTTCCAGAAACATCAGCGGGGTCAGCGGCTGATAATTCGCCGGGTTGCGGTCTAGATCGGTGTTATAGGGGTTTTGCGCCATGGTTCAGCAATCCTGCCATTGGGGGGCGCGTTTTTCGATAAAGGCGCCGATGCCTTCTTTGGCGTCGCGCGCCAGCATATTGTCCACCATCACCGCCGAGGCATGGTCATAGGCCGCAGGCAGCGTCATCTCGCGCTGTTCATAAAAGGCGCGTTTGCCGGTGGCCAGCGTGAGGCTGGATTTCGAGGCGATCTTCTGGGCCATCGCCAGAGTGGTCTCGCGCAGGGTCTCGGGGGCCACGGCACGGTTCACCAGCCCCATGTCGGCAGCCCGGTCTGCCCCGATCATGTCGCCGGTCAAAAGCATCTCCATCGCGTGTTTGTTGGTGACATTGCGTGACAGCGCGACCATCGGCGTCGAGCAGAAAAGCCCGATATGCACGCCGGGGGTGCTGAATTGGGCGGTATCGGCGGCGATTGCCAGATCACAGCTTGCGACCAATTGGCAGCCTGCGGCGGTGGCAATGCCTGACACCTCGGCGATCACGGGTTTGGGGCAGGTCACAATGGCCTGCATCACCCCTGAACACAGCGCCATGATCCTTGCGAAATAGGCGCGGCCCCCGTCGGCTGCGGCGCGTCCTGCGGTCAATTCCTTGAGGTCATGGCCTGCGCAATAGGCCGGGCCATTGGCCGCCAGCACCACCACGCGCACCTTGGGGTCTGATCCTGCCTTGGCAAAGGCATCGCCCAAGCGGTGTAGCATCGCCTCGGACAAGGCATTGCGGCGGCGTGCGTCATTCAGCGTCAGACGCAGAATGCCGCTGTCGTCCAGATTGGACAGCAAGATATCATCGGATTCCATTGGCTCTCTCCTGCCACGCTCTTGCCCGGGGCCAAAGCGCGGGCCGATGCTTGCGCATAGGCCCGCGTTTGTGCCGCAAAGGGGTTAAAGGATGTTCACGGCCACGCTGTCAGCCAAAGTATTGGCGATAAAGCAATAGCGATGCGCGCGGTCCTGCATCTCGGCCAGAGTGGCGTCGTCCACCACAAAGCCGGTGTCAAAGCGCACAACCGGGTGCAGGTCGATCTGGGTGACCGACATTTGGCCCTTGGGGTTCTTGCCCAGATAGGCCACCGCATGATCGTGATAGCTGGCCACAGGCCAACCGGCCTTGGCGGCCAGCGCCAGAAAGGTCATCATGTGGCAGCTGGACAGGGCAGCCGCCAGCGCCTGTTCGGGGTTCGTATTGGCCGCGTCACCGCCCCAATCGGGGGCGGCATCCACGGGCAGATCATAGCGGTCGCTATACTGAACGGTATGGGCATTCGAAAAGGCCCCGGTCTTTAGGGCGGCCTCTTGGCGATGCCAATGCAGCTGAATGGAAAGTGCGCTCATCTGTCGTTTCCTTCTGCCGTTCTCAGGACGCGGCCAGCGTCTTTTTCGGGTCGTAGAAGGGGCGTTCCACCACTGTGGCAAAGCGTGTGCCGTCGCCGGTGACCACCTCGAGTTTGGTGCCCAAGGCGGTGTGATCGGCCGCCACCATGGCCAGCGCGATGTTTTGCTTCAGGCGCGGCGAATGGATGGCCGAGGTGACCTTGCCAATCGCGGCGCCCTCGCGGTGGATGGCCCAGAAGGTGGTGTTCGGCCCGCTCAAGGGGGCACCGTCGATCAAAAGGCCCACTTGCTTGCGGCTGACGCCTTGATCCTTGATCTTCTGCAAGGCGGCCTTGCCGATGAAATCAGCGCCGCTTTCAAGGTTCACCAGCCGGTCAAGACCCAGCTCATAGGGGTTGGTGTTGATATCGGCATCGGCGTGATAGGAGAGCATCCCGCCCTCGATCCGCCGGATCGACGAGGTATGGCCCGGCTTTAGCCCAAAGGGTTTGCCCGCCGCCATGATCTTTTCCCAAAGCACATCACCATGCGCGCTGTCTTGCAGATAGATCTCATAGCCCAATTCGCTGGACCAGCCGGTGCGCGACACGATCAGGGGAATTCCATCCAGCTCGACCCGGCGCAGCCAGTAGTATTTCAGATCCATGATGCTGTCGCCAAACAGGGCGCGCATCACCTCGCCCGATTTCGGGCCTTGCAATTGCAGGGGCGAGACATCGGGTTCATGGATGGTCACATCCATGCCCGAATGAACCGCAACGCCCTGCGCCCACAGCAGAATGTCGCTATCGGCAAGCGAAAGCCAAAAGCGGTTTTCTTCCAGCCGCAAAAGGATCGGGTCGTTCAAGATGCCGCCTTGGGCATTGGTGATCAGCACATATTTGCACTGACCCACGGCCAGTTTCGACAGATCGCGCGGGGTCAGCATCTGCACAAAGCGCGCCGCATCCGGGCCGGTGATCTCGACCTGACGCTCTACCGCCACATCACACAGGATCGCGTCGTTGATAAGGTTCCAGAAATTCTGTTCGGGGTTTCCGAAATCGCGCGGGATATACATGTGGTTGTAGACCGAAAACGCGGTGGCCCCCCAACGCACGGTGGCGTCGAAATAGGGGGATTTGCGGATCTGCGTGCCAAAGCCAAAGTTCTGTGCCGTTGTCATGTGATATGCCCTTCATGGCGGGTCTGCGTCCAAAGCTCTGGAACAGAGAGAGTGACCAGACCACGTCGCGTTTCGTGGATGCCAGAAGGTTAGCGGTGACAGGGGCCAAGGGCGGGCCAAAGTTGGCCTTCGCAAAAGTCCGATCAGACCAAAGTTTTGCGCGGCAAAGACCGATCAGTCTTTTGCGCCGCTGCCGTCTTTTCCGGTCTGCACCGGCACCAATCGTGCCAGATCAGGCCGGGCCGATTTGATCTGCCGGGTGGCGATATAGGTCATATAGCGATCAATCGCCAAATCTGCCTCCAGCATCGCCTCCATCAGGCGCTGAAAGGCGGGCAGGTTGGGGGTTATCACCGTCATCACATAATCCATCCCGCCCCCGGTCGAGATGCACTCGGTGATCTCTGGCGTCGCCAGAACGTAAGTTTCAAACCGTTCAAAATCTGCCTTGCGGTGGCTTTTTAAAGAGACGGTCACCACCACCTTTGCCAGATCGGCAATCCGCCCCAGTGCGATATCGGCATGATAGCCCCGGATCAGCCCGGCCTTCGTCAGCCGCGCCACCCGCGCCCAAGAGGGCGTGGCCGACAACCCCACCAACTCGGCCAGCCGCGATTTGCTAAGCTGCCCATGCTCTTGCAAGGCGCACAGAATGCGTATGTCCGCAGCATCAAGCGCGATGGGCTTCATAAGGTCACCGGCCTTAGGGTTGTTTGAACGCCACAGCCGTGAAAGCGGCCCGTTCACATTGGCCCTCTTTACGCTTTGGGGGCCGCAAATACCAGATCATGCATGGGGTCGCGCTTGGCCATGTTTTGGTTGGCCTGCGGTGTTTTCCAACGGGATTTAACTCAAGGTCACGCCGGAAAAACCTTTGTTATCAGCTTATTGCATCACGAATTGACGCAAGCTTATCGAAAGAGTGACCCTCCGATCCAAAGTGCCTCGGGCCTTGCCGTCAAATTGTGCGACAAGAATATCAAGCCGTCAGCGTCGATAGGTCTTGTTGCCGCGGGCGGCAGGCAGATGGGCGCAGGACATGATATGCCGAATATGATCATCGAGACGCTCTCCAAATTTCGGATTGAGGCGCAGGATCTGGCCGTCGTTCGCCAGATTGGCGCGCGGATCATGCCGGAACTAGATGACCACATCGCCGAGTTTTACAGCTGGCTTTGTCGCATCACGAAAAATGGGATGGCAGCGGCTATCCACAGGGTCTGGCCGGCGAGGCGATCCCAATCGCGGCGCGCCTGATGGCGGTGGCAGATGTCTATGACGCCATCATCAGCAAACGCTGTTACAAAAACTCCATGTCACATGACACTGCCTTGGGCGTGATCCGGGATGGCGCGAGAAGCCATTTCGATCCTGACATTGCGGCGGCTTTCCTCTCGATTGGCGATGAGATTGCCCAAATCGCATCCTCCCACTCGGATCATTGATCTGACGATCCAGCCAAACCGCTTGACCGCGCGGGGCAGTTTTCCCTGTCGCGCAAAACAAAAAACGCGGCAGGTTGCCCTGCCGCGCCTTGTTCCCATGCCTTGCGGCGAAAGGATTATTCTTCAGCCGAAGCGGCCAGACCCGACGGTGCGGCGATATTGGCCACAACGAAGTTGCGCGCGATGGTCGGCTTTGCGCCAGCGGGCAGGGTGATATCGTTGATGTGGATCACATCGCCAATCTGCTTGCCGGTCAGGTCCACGGTGATGTGGTCAGGAATATCACCAGCGGTGACTTCCAGTTCCACTTCCGAACGCACGACGGTCAGGGTGCCGCCACGCTTCAGGCCCGGTGCGGCCTCGTGGTTGATGAACTCGACATGGATGAAGAGTTCGATCTTCGAGTCGTCATGGATGCGCAGGAAATCGACATGCGTCGGCAGATCCTTGACCACATCGCGCTGCACACCACGGCAGACGACATGCACATCTTCTTGGCCTTCAACCTTCAGGTTGAACAGCGATTGCAGGAAGCGGCCCTGCTTCAAACGCTTGATCAGATAGTTGTAGGCGATGTTCAAAGCGACGGGCTCTTTGCCGTCACCATAAACGATTGCGGGTACGTAGCCCTCACGACGAGCTTGACGAGCGGCCCCCTTGCCTGTCCCCGTCCGTACCGCGGCGATGAAATCTTGAGCTTCACGAGCCATGGTTCTTCTCCTTGATAAGTCCGCCATCCTCCAAGGGTGCATGGCGCGACCGGGGGCCTATAGCGGGGAATCGGGGCAAGGAAAAGATGAAAAGCGCCAAAAGCGGCGCGGCCGTGAAATCAAGTGTCGGCCAAAGGCGCGCCGCTGGCCGCCCCAAGGGCTAGCACAAGGCCAATCCCGACGCGAGCCGTGCATGTCCTTTCTGCCCCTTCTGATCCTTTCGCGCCCTGCGATGGCCGCCTTTGCCGCCATGGGCATCTTGTGGGGGTCTTTTGCGGCAGCCTTGCCCGACCTGAAGGCCATGCTGGGCGTGGACGAGGCGCAGATGGGCCTGTTGATGTTCATGACACCTGCGGCGGCGGTGGTTGCGATGCTGATCGCGCCCGCGCTTGGGGTTGCCTTTGGCCGTGTCGCCTTGCCGGTGGCGACGCTGTTGATGTGCGCGGGCTTTTTTCTGCCCGGTCAGGCCAGCGTGATCTGGATGTTCCCGCTTGCCATGATGGCGGCGGGATTTGGCACGGGGTTGACCGATGTCTTGATGAATGCCCGCGTGGCCGCGATGGAGTCGCAGCGCGGTTTGCATCTGATGAATCTGGCCCATGCGGCCTATTCCTTTGGCTATGCAGGCGGATCGATTGTCACGGGGATGATGCGACAGGCGGGTTGGTCGCCGGCTTGGGTCTTGGGCAGCATGGCGGCACTCGCCGCGCTGATGGCGCTGATGACGCTTGAACGTGATGGCCGCATCGACGGCTTGGCGCGGCCCAAAACCGCCGCCGGGCGCGGCTTGGGCTGGGTGCCGGTGATCGGTGGCGGCATCGTGTTCATCGCCTTCTTGACTGAAAATGCGGCCGAGAACTGGTCGGCCCTGCATATCGAACAAACCTTGGGCGGCAGCCCCGCCCATGGCGCCATGGGGCCTGCGACGCTCGCGCTGACCATGGGGGTGGCGCGATTGGTGGGGCAGGGGCTGGCGGGCCGGGTGCGGCCTGTTGTGCTGCTGACCAGTGGCGCGCTGATTTCGGCGGTTGGGGCCTTTGCCGTGGCCGCTGCTGTGGCCCCTTGGATGGCCTATGCGGGGTTCATCGTGATGGGCATCGGCTCATCTGTGATTGCGCCCACGGCCTTTTCGCTGGTGGGAAGCCATGCCGCGCCCGAGGCGCGCGCGCGCGCGGTGGCCCGGGCCACGCTTTTTGGCTATCTGGGCTATTTCATCGGCCCACCCGGCTTTGGCTTTATCGCGGGCAGTCTTGGCCTACGCTATGCCTTTGTTTTTGCCGCTGTCATTCTATTGCTGGTGCCGATCCTGGCCCGCATCATGGCCCGGCGGGGCTAAGCGCGTCGGGCGAAGCGCAGAAAATGTCGCGCGCCGGGGTGACCTTTGCCCTCGCCCGGGCTAACTGATCCTGCGCGCGACAGGAGTTTGCAGACCATGGCCTATTTTCTCGGGGTTGATACCGGCGGCACCTATACGGATGCCGTGATTGTCGATGAGGCGGCCGATACCGTCATTGGCAAGGCCAAATCCTTGACCACCCGCCAAGATCTGGCGCTGGGCATTGGCCGCGCGGTGGATGCAGCCCTTGAAGGGGCAGGGATCGCTGCACGCGATGTGGCGCTGGTGTCTTTGTCCACCACGCTGGCCACCAATGCGCTTGTGGAAGGCCAAGGCGGGCGCGTCGCCCTGATCTTCATCGGCTTTGATGCAGGCGACATGGAGCGCGGCGGGCTGACCGAGGCGCTCAAGGGCGATCCGGTGATCCTTTTGGATGGCGGACATACCCATGCCGGAACCGAGGCTGCGGTTCTGGACAGCGCCGGGCTTGAAGCACAGCTTTTGGAATTGCGCGACAGTGTCATGGGCTTTGCCGTGGCCGCGCGCTTTGCCACGCGCAACCCCGCGCATGAAGTTGCCGCGCGCGAGGTGATCCGCCGTGTCACCGGGCGGCCCGTCACATGCAGCCACGAACTGTCGGCCAACCTCAATGGCCCCAAACGCGCGCTGACCGCCGTTCTGAACGCCCGACTGATCGGGATGATCGACCGTCTGGTGACGGCCTGCGAACGGCATCTGGCCCAAGTTGGTATCGACGCCCCCTTGATGGTGGTGCGCGGTGACGGTGCGCTGATCTCGGCCGCCATGGTGCGCGAGCGGCCGATTGAAACCATCCTTTCCGGCCCTGCCGCCTCGATCGTCGGCGCGCGCTGGCTGACGGGGGCCCCCGATGCACTGGTCAGCGACATCGGCGGCACCACCACCGATGTGGCGCTCTTGCGCGATGGCTTGCCCGAGATTGACCCCGCAGGCGCGCGCGTCGGCGGCTTTCGCACCATGGTCGAGGCGGTGGCGATGCGCACCACCGGCCTTGGCGGCGACAGCGAGGTGCATCTGAAAACCGAAGGTCTGCAAGGGGGCCTGCGCCTTGGCCCGCGCCGGTTGATGCCGGTGTCTTTGCTGGCGGTGGAGCATGGCGAGATGGTGCATGCCACGCTGGACCGCGCGCTGTCCTCCGAAACGGCGGGCGAGTTTGATGGCCGTTTTGTCGTGCCGATGGGCGGCAATGCAGGCGGGCTTAATGCCCGCGAAGCCACCGTTTTGGCCCGCATCACCCATCCCATGCCGATGGCCGCCGCCCTGACCAGTCGCATCGAAGTCGCCGCACTCGAGCGGCTGATCGCGCGCGGTCTTGTGATGCTGTCGGGGGTGACGCCTTCGGATGCCAGCCATGTTCTTGGCCGCTTGGACAGTTGGGACAAAAGCGCCGCCGCCAAGGCGCTGAAACTTCTCGCCCGCCGCCGCAACGGCGCCGGTGACCGCTTTGCGCCCGATGGGGAAACCATCGCCCAAGCCATCATCGACCAGCTCACGGCCCAAACCGTGGATTGCCTTCTGGAAGCGGCCTTTGACGAGGATGATGCGTTTGACGGCCAGCCTTCCGAGGTGCTAGCGCGCCATCCCCTGATGGCCGCCGGGCTCAAACATCACCGCGGCGTGGTGGAACTGACCGCGCGCCTTGGCGTGCCCGTCATCGGACTTGGCGCCTCGGCCCCGTCCTATTATGGGGCCGTGGGTAAGGTGCTGGGCTGCGAGATGATCCTGCCCGAACATGCGGGCGTGGCCAATGCCATCGGCGCGGTGGTGGGGCAGGTGTCGCAAAAGGTGACGGGCATCGTCACCTCTCCCGCCGAAGGCCGCTACGTCGCCCATCTGCCCGATGCGCTGCAAACCTTCTCCAACGCCAGCGATGCACTCGCCGCCTTGGAAACTGCTCTGCGGCACGAGGCGGAATCTCGCGCCAAAGCCGCAGGTGCCGAAGATCTGCGCATCACCGCCAAGCAGGACCTGCGCGAGGTCGAGATCGAGGGCCGCAAGATGTTTGTCGAGGCTTCGGTCTCGGTCACAGCCGCAGGCCGCCCGCGCGTCGCGCACGGCTGATCCCCCGCGCGCAGAACGCTCCCGGCGGGAGTATTTTGAAAGGCGCAAATCCTTCAGCCTTTCTTAACCTTGAGGGGGTAAGCTCATGGGGCGGTACAGGGAGGAGTCCCGATGACCGCAAGGCGCAAGTCGTCCCGACGGGTGTGAGAAGCTCTCTCTGCGCACTGGACCGGTGCCCTCGTCGGGGCGCATTGCTGCCCATAGAAAGGCTTGCGCCTTGCGAAATACTCCACGGGGGTCCGGGGGTGTGAAACCCCCGGCGCGTTGTCCGCAGGAAACCGCCCGATCTGCGGCGAATCCCCCTTGACGCCCCGCGCGCCCCGCCGTATCCCCCGCGCCAGTGGCTAGGTAGCTCAGCTGGTTAGAGCACATGACTCATAATCATGGGGTCGGGGGTTCGAGTCCCCCCCTCGCCACCACTTTTCTTCTCCCTTGCTTCGACGCCTGAACGAGCAGGCGAGATGTGCCAGATGGCCCCGATTCTCGATCAGTGCCGGGCGTGTCGCATCGCTGCCAAGCTGATCTCCCGTGCTATCGCATGGGTTCATCGTGCTGCTGTGACCCCGTCTTCATGTCCTCGCCTGCCAGCAAACCCTCAACGTGTTTTGCCGTGCGGCGGTAGTGTTCGGCCAAAAGCGTGCAGGCAAGATCGGCATCTCTTGTCAAGGCCGCCTTGGCCAAAGCGTCATGTTCGCCTTGCAGGTCACGTTGTGTTGCCTCTGGCGGTGTCTTCGGGCTTGTGCCGGTCGATCTGGGCACCAGAACCGGGTGGCGATAGCGCTCGCTTTCCAGATAGAGGCGGGCAAAGAACTCCAAAAGCCAAGCAGACCCACAGGCCGCCACCAAAGCGCGGTGAAAGGCGTAATGGCGCTGCTCCAGCGCGCGCGCTTTTTCAGGGCGGGAAACCGCACGCGTGGCTTGTAAGACTAAGGCATGCAGACAGCCGACAATCTCGGCCTCCCAAGCGTCATCTCCGTGGCGGATCGACAGCCGCAAGGCTTGGCTTTCAATCAAGATGCGGGCTTCGGTTGCATCCCACATTTCGCCGATCGACAAAGGCGCAACCGAAAAGCCGCGCAGCGCAACCGAGATCACCAAGCGTTCCGCCTGCAACCGATTAAGCGCCTCACGCAGCGGTGAAAACCCCATGTCATAGCGCTGCGCCAAAAGGGCCATGCGCAAGGGTTGTCCCGGTGCCAGTGCCCCCGTGACAATATCCTGCCGCAGCCCATCATAGGCCTTTTCGGTCAGCGTGGTTTTCTCGGTCCGTGTGTGTTCCGACGCGCCGGGCAAAGGGCTGCGAGGCAGGGGGGCGGATCCGATCACAAAAGCAGAACGTGCCATGGCCCCCCTCAGTTGCTGCGGCACAGTATGGCGCGGCCCAGATGATCTGGCAAATGCGAATTTTCGAAAATCTGGCTTGCAATCGAAAATATGATGCCGCACCCTTTGGTCATCCGCGAACCGCGCCAAGGAGCTGCCCCCATGTCAAAACCGCGCGAAAACCATCGTGAGGATGTGGCCGGTCGGGCGAATGTCGAAGATACGCCCGAACTTCTGGCCTATTATGACGAGTTGGACAAACACCACGCCGGGGCTTTGTGGACGGTCGCCAATAAGATCGAACCTTGGGAGCCGAAAAGCCAGTCTGTCCCAGTGGTCTGGCGCTACAAGGACCTGCGCGACCATGTGATCCGCTCGGTCGATCTCGTGACGCCGGAAAAGGCCGGACGACGAGTGATCTATCTCAACAACCCCGGCCGCAGCGATGTCGCCGCCGCCGTCGGCTGGATTTACGCCGGCCTCCAGGTGATGAACCCCGGCGAGGTGGCAAGCGCCCACCGCCATTCGGCAAGCGCGATCCGCTTCATCATGGAAGGCCGCGGCGCCTATACGGTGGTGGATGGCCACAAGATGACGCTGGGCGCAAATGACTTTGTGCTAACGCCAAATGGCACCTGGCACGAACATGGCGTCTCTGCCGATGGCTCGCTCTGCCTTTGGCAGGATGGCCTCGACATCCCCTTCGTCAACGCGATGGAGGCGAATTTCTACGAGGTCCACCCCGATCTCAATCAGGCCGTGGGCTATACCGTTGATGACATGACGAAAACCTGGGGCAATGCTGGGCTGACGCCGTCCACGGGCAAGTGGTCGCACGGCTATTCGCCGATGTTCAAATATGAATGGGAACCAACCTATGCGGCGCTGACGAAATACGCCGCCTGCACCGAAGGCAGCCCGTTTGACGGGGTGATGATGGAATACGTCAACCCCACCAACAACGGCCCGGTGATGCGCACGCTGGGTGCCTCGATGCAGATGCTGCGCGCGGGCGAACAGACCAAGGCCCACCGCCACACCGGCAGCTATCTTTACCACGTCGCCAAGGGGCGCGGCTATTCGATCATCAACGGCAAACGGTTCGACTGGTCGGAACGCGATATCTTCTGCGTCCCCTCCTGGGCCTGGCATGAACATGTTAATCTCGATGACCGCAACGACGCCTGCCTCTTCTGCCTGTCGGACATCCCCGTGATGCGCGCCCTGTCGCTCTACCGCGAAGAGGCCTTTGCCGACAACAACGGCCACCAGCCCATCTTGTAAGGAAATCCCATGAAACTCGTGACCTACCGGGCATCGGTTGAAGATGCCGCCCGCCTTGGCGTGATCGTCGATGATCTGGTGGTGGATGTGGCCGCCCTGGGCGAGGCTTATGGCGAAGATCTGCCTGCAACTATGCTGGGCCTGATCGACGCCGGCCGTCCCGGCCTAAACGCGCTGCAAGCCTGCCTTGATGAGGCTGATGGCGTTTTCCCGATCCACACCGCAACCGCGCTGGCCAATGTCCGGCTCCTTGCCCCCATCCCGCGGCCAAGGAAGAACATCTTCGGCATCGGGTTGAACTACCTCGACCATGTGCTCGAAAGCGCCAAGGCGCTTGATACCAACGATGCACTTCCGAAACAGCCGGTGATCTTCTCCAAACCCCCCACCGCCGTCATCGGCCCGGATGAGCCGATCTTGCACAATGCCAAGATCACTCAGCAATTGGATTGGGAAGTGGAACTCGCCGTCATCATTGGCACCCGCGCCACCCGCATCACGCGCCAAAACGCGCTGAAACATGTCTTCGGCTATTCGGTGATGATCGATGTCTCGGCCCGCGACAACCGCCGCGCTGGGCAATGGATCGTCTCCAAGGGGATGGACAGCTTCGCACCCTTCGGCCCGGTGATCGTAACGGCAGATGAAATCCCCGACCCGCAAACCCTCGACCTCTGGCTCACCGTCAACGGCGTCGAAAAGCAGCGCTCGAACACCGCCAAGATGCTCTTCAAGGTCGACGAACTCATCGCCGACATCTCCCAAGGCATCACGTTGGAGCCCGGCGACATTATCGCCTCAGGCACCCCCGAAGGCGTCGGTGCCGGTCGCGACCCGCAGGAATTCATGTGGCCCGGCGATACGGTTGTCGCTTGCGTCGAAGGCATTGGCGCGCTGCGTCACCCGGTTGTCAACTCAACGCCGGACTGATTTCATCTGTTCACAAATATCCCGGGGGTCCGGGGGCTGGCCCCCGGTCCTGTCCGCACAAGGAACGCCACATGACCCTCACCGTCGCCGTCGCGCAAATCGCCTCGATCCCGTCCGACCCCATGGCCACCGCCGAAAAGGCCGCACAAACCTTGCGTGAGGCGGCAGGGAAAGGCGCGAGGCTTGTGGTCTTCCCCGAGGCGCTGATCGGCGGCTATCCGAAAGGCGCGAGCTTTGGCGCGCCCATCGGGATGCGCAAGGCGCAAGGCCGCGATGCCTTTGCCCGCTACCATGCCGCCGCGATTGATCTGGAGGGCCCCGAAGTTGCCTGCCTGACCGAGGCGGCAAAGCAAACCGGCGCCTTCGCCGTGGTTGGCGTTATTGAACGCGATGGCGCCACGCTTTACTGCACCGTCCTTTACTTCGACGGCGCCAAGGGTCTTGTTGGCAAGCATAGAAAACTCATGCCCACCGCTGGTGAGCGTCTGATTTGGGGCTTTGGCGATGGCTCCACCATGCCCGTTTTCAAAACCGATTACGGCACCATCGGCGCCGTGATCTGCTGGGAAAACTACATGCCCGCGCTTCGGATGCATATGTATCACCAAGGCGTCAGCCTTTATTGCGCGCCCACGGCGGACGACCGCGACACCTGGCTTGCCACCATGCAGCATATCGCCTTGGAAGGGCGCACATTTGTTCTGACCGCTTGCCAGCACATCACCCGCGCAGCCTTTGGTCCTGATCACGAATCCGCACTGGGCGATGATCCGAGCACAGTGATGATGCGGGGCGGATCTGCCATTATCGGCCCCTTGGGGCAGGTTCTCGCTGGCCCCGATTTTTCCGGCGAAGGCATCCTTTACGCCCAGATCGACCCGGCCGAAATCCTGCGCGCCAAATTTGATTTCGACGTCACCGGCCATTATGCCCGTCCGGACGTCTTTCAACTGACTGTCGACACAAGGCCCAAAACCGCAGTCAAAACCGCGCAGGCTTCTGTCGACCATGCCGCAATAAAGGATCTGTAATGTATTGGGATATGGACGCGGTGGAAGAACCCATCGCCTATAAACTCTTGGCTGCCACCATCATGCCGCGCCCCATTGCATGGGTGGTCACCCAAGACCAAGAGGGCCGGATCAACGCCGCCCCCTACAGCTTTTTCAACGCGATGGGGTCCGAGCCGCCAACCGTGGTTTTGGGCATTCAGTCCGACACTGGGCGTGGCTTCAAAGATACCGCGGCAAATATCCATGCCACGGGGGAATTCGTGATCAATCTCGTGCCTGAATCCATGGCACCTGCGATGAATATCACCGCGCTCGACGCGCCGCCGGGGATGAATGAGTTGGACATCGCCGGCCTCGAAGCCGTGCCTTCGACCCAAGTTAAACCGCCGCGGATCAAGGGAAGTCCGGTTGCCTTTGAATGTGTGCTGCATTCGTCGGTGGTGACGGGCCCCTATCAGACCGTCGTCATTGGCCGCGTCAAAGCGGTGCATATTGATGACCGCTTTGTTTTGAATAAAGAGCGCGCCCATATCGACACCCCGGCGCTGGGCCTTGTGGGGCGCAGCTATGGTTCGACCTATGTGCGCACCCAAGACAGTTTTGATCTGGTCCGGCCGAAATGGGACAGCTGGACCGGCCCCGGCAAAAGCTGATCGGTTGGCGTAACCTCTGACCTTTGCACCATTTGCCCTGCGGTTCCCCTGATTTTCGATGAAAATCAGGGGGCTTTGTTTTGACGTGTCGGTGCCTGATCCCACCCAAGGGGCAAACCCTGATTTTCGACGAAAATCAGTTGCCCTGAGCCCATGGCACCCCTGATTTCATCTGTGACTTTACAAACCCGACAGTTTTGATAAGGTAATATCGCAAGCCAGCCCTTCAGGCCAGCCATCCGACCTGACCCACACTCCATTCACCAAAGGGCCGCGCCATGACCGCACAAATTTCGCCAAACGCTTTTGTTGCATCCCCTCTTTCCCCCTCGCTGCCGCAGCATGACGCCAAAGATCTGACCAAGGGTGGCCACCTCGCGCTCATCACCCTGAACGATCAGATCTATGCTTTGCGAATCACCCGACAGGGCAAGTTGATCCTGACCAAATAGGCCAATTGCCTTCGGAAAAGGCAGGCTGTGGCAGCTCGCTTGGTTTTGAACCATATCTGGCAGGGCCTAAAGCGACATTTCGTTGACAGAAGGCGCCCGGCTTGCACTAATCTGGCGCTATCGACGGGACTTGGCTGGCGCTGTCACATTGCAGCTAAGGACCGGCTTTATGATGTCGCAAAATGACGGGATGGCATGACCTTACCCGCAACACCTCCGGACCACCGGACCAACCCAGGGAGACTTCTGTGACCAAATCTCTTGCCAATCTTAACCGCCGCAGCTTTCTCAAGCGCAGCGCCGCAGGTGTGGGCGCGCTTGCCGCCCCTGCGCTGATTTCGTCCAAGGCTCTGGCCTCGTCGGGCGAAATCAACTTTGTCGGCTGGGCAGGCTATCCGGGCCTGACCGAAAAGGTCTTCCCCGCCTTTGAGGCCGCGACCGGCATCAAGGTGAACTTCAAGGAACTTCCCGACCAAGACACCATGTTCGGTGAAGCCAAGGTCGCGCTGGAAGCCGGCGGCATCGACATTATCGAGCCGACCATCGACCGCGTCGGCGCTTGGGACTCAAACGGTCTTCTGGGTACGTTTGACGAATCCAAGCTGGCGATGGACAACTATCTGCCGGGTCTGGCCGATGGTGCCGCGGGTGAGCGTTCGCGTCCCGGTGGTCAGCTGAAATATGTGCCGTCCAATTGGGGCACCGAGGCCATGGTGGTGAACACTGCCGATGCCAAGCTGTCGTCCCCACCCTCGCTGGGTGATCTTTTCAGCGCGGACAATGCGGCCGTGATGCGTCCGCATTCGGCTCTGGCCGCTATGGGCCGCTGGCTCGATGCCACGGGCCAACTGCCGCGTCCGTGGATGGACGGCTATTCCGAAATGGGCGCCATGGTCGAGTTGTGGGACATCGCGCTTGCCAAGGCTGTCGAGATGAAAGGCAATGTCGTGCAGTGGTGGTCGGGTGAAAACGAGGCCAACGCTGGCTTTACCGCCAATGGCGCCACCGTCGGCCTGTGCTGGGATTCGACCGGCTTCAACCTGCGCAATGACGGCTATGCCTATGTCGCGCCGGTCGAAGGTGCCTTCGCGTGGCATCAGGGCTTTGTCATGATGAAGAATGCTGCCAACGTCGAACAGGCGCATGAATTCGTCAAATTCGTCTCGACCGCCGAGGGCGCGGCTGGCTGGGCAACCGCCTTCTCGTCGAACCCGGTGGGCAAGGGCGCAGCTGATCTGATGGATCCCGAAGTGTCCAAGTACTACAACGGCACCTTCAACGACGAAGCGCTGTCCAAGCTGTGGTGGTGGCCCGACCAGTCGGCCGACTTCCTTGCCAAGCGCGCCGAATACGCCGACAAGTACAAGGCCGCCTGATCAGGGCTGCCAAAGGGGGACGCCGGGCCGCAATGCCCGGCGTCCTTTTTTTTGTGCGCAGCCTTTGGTGCTGGACTGAAAGCCAAGGAAATCTGGCTATATCGCTTGCATGGCACATCGGGCCTGCTAGGCTCCAACAAAACCATAAAGACAGGGAGAAAGACGATCCATGAGTGCAGGGATTGATCTTGAAAACGTGTGTTGCGACTTTGGCAGTTTTCGGGCCGTGGACAATGCCAATGTCTCCATCAAACCGGGAGAGTTCTTTTCGTTCCTTGGCCCGTCAGGCTGTGGCAAGACAACCATCCTGCGCATGATCTCGGGCTTTATTGATCCGACAGAGGGCCAGATCAAGATTGGTGGCAAGGACATGAAGGGCCAGCGACCAAACCAGCGTCCCACGGCGCTGATCTTTCAAAATCTGGCGCTGTTTCCGCTGATGCCCATCTGGGAAAACATCGCCTTCGGGCTTGAGATGCGCGGGGTCGACAAGGCCACCCGCCGCGCCAAGGCCGAAGAATTGCTGCGCTTGGTCGATTTGCCAGATGCGGCGGATAAGATGGTCAGCCAGCTTTCGGGTGGTCAAAAGCAGCGCGTGGCGATTGCGCGGGCGCTGGCGGTGGAACCGGCGGTGATGCTCTTGGACGAACCCCTTTCGGCGCTGGACCTGAAACTGCGCCAGCATATGCGCGCCGAACTTCGCGCCATCCAAAAGCGCACCGGCGTGACCTTCATCTACATCACCCACGATCAGGGCGAGGCCTTGGCCATGTCCGACCGTGTCGGCGTGATGAGCCAAGGCCGCATTCAGCAAATCGCCGATCCGCGCGATATCTACAACAATCCAGTCAATGGCTTTGTCGCCTCTTTCGTGGGCGAAAACAATGTGTTCGAGGGCAGCGCAGGTGTGGCCGCTGACGGGATCGCAAGCTTTGACACCGCCCTTGGTTCCTTCCGCGCGCGTCTGGCCCCCGATGCGGTGGGCAAGGCTGTGAAGCTTTATGTGCGGCCCGAACACACCACGCTGGCCAAAACCAAAGCGGGTGAAAATTCGGTGCCGGTGACCGTGACCGAGGTGTCGTTTGAAGGGGCCTTCATCACGGTGCATGGGGTCAGCGAGAACGGCAAAGTGATCACCGCTGAAATCCGCAATGACGGCTCGGCCACGGTGCCCGAGATCGGGGCCAAGCTGCATGCGCGCTTTGATGCCGCCCGCGCCTCGTTGCTGCCTGATGCGAATGTAAGGGGGTAGCCGATGCAAGATCTGTTGCGCCGCTATGGTCCGGGCCTGTCGGGCCTGATCGTGCTTCTGGTGGCCTTTTGGCTGATCATGCTGGTGATCATGCCCAATATCACCCTTTTTGAACAAAGCTTCCGGCCCTATTTGCCAGTGGCCGAGGTGGGGGGACCCCGCGACGTTTACAGCTTGGGCAATTATGCCAAGGTCTTTGACGGGTTGGTGCAAACCAGCCTGTTTGGGATCAATTTCCAAGTGCCGGTTCATGTGAAGACCTTTTCGCAGACCATCTGGTATTCCATGGTGGTGACGATCATCTGCTTTGGTCTGGCCTATCCTTTGGCCTATTACATGGCCAAGATCGTCTCGCCGAAATCGGTGCCGACGCTGTTGCTTTTGCTCTTTGTCCCCTTGTGGGTGTCTGAGGTGCTGCGCGCCTTTGCTTGGTGGATCATTCTGGCCTTCAAAGGGCCGCTCAATGCCATGCTCTTGGGGCTTGGCCTGATCGAAGACCCGATCCGCTGGACCAATATGGGCTATACAGGCGTCATGGTGGGCTTGGTTTATACCTATGTGCTGTTCATGCTGTTTCCGATCTACAACGCGATTTCCTCGCTCGACACCAACCAGATCGAGGCGGCGGATGATCTCGGGGCACCTTGGTGGAAGATCCATTGGCGCATTGTGTTGCCCCATGCCAAACCGGGCATTGCAAGCGGCTCTGTCATGGTGTTCATGCTCTCGGCAGGCTCGCTTTTGGTGCCCTCGATCCTTGGATCGACCACGTCGCAGTGGTTCACCCAAACCATCGATCAATGGTTCAAGGACGCGCTCGATTGGAACACCGCCTCGGCCTATGCCTTCCTCTTGTTGATCCTTTGCACGGTCTTCGTCTCGGTCGCGATGAAGCTGTTCAGGGTCAAACTTTCTGACATCGCCAAGTAAGGGGGGGATATCATGCATAAGCTTCGACTGAATCTCGCCCACGCCTATATGGTGCTGTTCCTGATCTATATGATCGCGCCTTTGGTCGTTATGTCGGGGGCGGCGTTTAACGACAGCAAACTGCCCTCAATCGTGCCGTGGAAGGGCTTTACCACCCATTGGTTCAGCGACATGCTGGCCGATCAGCGCATGATGCTGGCCTTTGGCAACAGCCTTTGGGTGGCCGTTGCAGTGGCGGTGATCGCCATTATCATCGGCACGGCTTCGGCCATTCTCATCAACTCGATTTCCGGGCGCGTGCGGACGGTGATCTATGGGATGATGATTTCAACCATCCTGATCCCCGGGGTGGTGATCGGCATTTCCACCATGATCATGTGGACCAAACTGGGGGGCGCGATCTTTGGCCCGGATGGCAAGCCTTGGCCCTTCGTGCCGGGTCTGCACCTGTCGGTGCTTGGGCAGGTCAGCTATATCGCCGCTATGGTGATGCTGCTGGTTCTGGCACGTTTGCAATCCTTTGATGCGGGCCTGGAAGAGGCGGCGCTGGATTTGGGCGCAAGCCATGGTCAGGTGATGCGCCGCATCCTCTTGCCGCATCTTTACCCGGCCATTCTGGCGGGGGGGGCGGTGGCCTTCTTCCAGTCGATCGAGAATTTCAACGTCACCCAGTTTACGCGGGGTGGGGCTGATACGCTGACGGTCTATGTCTTCTCCAAGGTGCGCGCAGGGATCACGCCTACGATCAATGCGCTGGCGTTTTTGCTGATCCTTGTCACGCTGGCGCTGGCCCTGATCTATGAGATCAACCGTCGGCGTCTGGCCCGGATCGAGGCCGCACGTCAGGCCGAAGCCCGCCGGGCCGAAGCCTTGGAAGAGGCGATCTGACAGCAAAAAGGCCCGCGCATGCCGCGGGCCTTTTGATTTTTCGTCGAAAAATCATGTTTTCGAGTTTTCGACGAAAACTCGTGCCCCTTCAATGCCGCCCGGTGATCCAATTGCCAAGTGCTGCAAAGCGTGAGGGCTTGCCCCTGAGCTGCGCCTCGCGGCGGTCGGCGATGCCAAGCAAGCGATACATCAGATGCACCCCCAGCCAGCGGAAAGGTTCTGGCTCCCATTGCCGCACGCGGCGGTTGACCCAAGGCAGCCGCGTGATGGCGGTGTCGCGCCCCAGCGCCAGATCGGCCAGCGTGCGCCCGGCAAGGTTTGAGGTGGAGACCCCCACCCCCACATAGCCCCCCGCCCAGCCAAGCCCTGTGGCCCGGTCCAGCCCGACGGTGGCGCACCAATCACGCGGCACGCCGATGACACCGCACCAAGCGTGGTCGATGGGGTATTTCGCGGCTTCGGGGAAATGTTCGTGCAAGATGGCGGTCAGGCGGCGGATGGTTTCGGCGTCCGGCGCACCGTTCTTGTCCATTTGGCTTGCGTATTTGTAAGGCACACCGCGCGCGCCCACAGTAATGCGCCCCTCGCGTGTGCGCTGGCAATAGCAATAGGCGTTCTTCATGTCCCCGATCAGCTCGTGCCCGTCCCAGCCGATCTTGGCCCAAGCCTCGGGCGGCAGCGGCACCGTGGCAATCTGGGCCGAGTTCAGCGGCAACCAGTCGCGCTTGTAACCTTCGATCCCGGCGGTAAAGCCTTCGGTGCAGCGCAGGATGATCGGCGCGCGCACCGTGCCGCGATTGGTCACCACGCGGCCCTGTGCATAAGACAGCACCTCGGTCTCCTCAAAGATCACCGCGCCCTTGCGTTCCACCGCCTCGGCCAGCCCGCGGACCAGCTTGGCCGGTTGCACCCGCGCCATGCCGCTGACCACCATGGCGCCCAGAACGCCGGGAATGTTGATGCGCTGGGCCACCTCGGCCGGGGTCAGCTCGCGCACCCTGTGGCCATCGCCCCAATGCTGGCGATGGGCGATTTCCTCTTTCATGCGCGACAGTTGCGCGGGGTTCGTCGCCACCATCATCTCTTCCGAGGGCAGGATGTCGGCGTCAATTCCCTCTTCGGCGCAGATGCGGGTGATCTCGGCCACCGTGCCTTCCAACTCGCGCACCTGCTCCAGCACCGCCTCGCGTGAGGTGGCGCGGGCATAGGCCTCGTGGTTCCAAGCAAAGGTGCCCATGCACCAGCCGCCATTGCGCCCCGAGGCGCCAAAACCGGCGAATTCTTTCTCAATGACCAAAACCTTCAAATCAGGCTTGGCCTGTTTCAAATACCAGGCCGTCCATAGCCCGGTGAAACCCGCCCCGATGATGGCGACATCTGCCGTTTCATCGCCCCCAAGGGCCGCACGGCGCGTTTCTGGCAGGCCCATGTCGGCATACCAAAAGCTGACATCCCCGATCTTCATCTGTCCCGGCTCCCGCAGTTAACCCCGTCTTGGCAGCATGCTAGCCAATCGCATAAGCTCTGGCCAGTTGTCCCGGTCTTTGGTGGAGCGGTTCATGTCCCTGTCGCGTCGTGGTCTTCTGGCCGGTCTTGCCGCGGGTCTGACCCAGATCGTGCCGCAGCCGGCGTACGCCTTGCAGGGGCGGCGGGTGATTGTGGTGGGGGCCGGGCTTGCGGGGCTTGCGGCGGCGCGCGATCTGCAGGCGATGGGCGCGGATGTGCAGGTGTTGGAGGCGCGTGCGCGGATTGGTGGGCGCATCTGGACCTCGCGGCTTTGGCGCGATCTGCCCATGGATCTCGGGGCCAGCTGGATTCACGGCACCAAGGGCAATCCGTTGACCAAGCTGGCCGATCAGGCCGGGGCAGGTCTTGTGCACACCGATTATGACAGCGCCATGGCTTTGGACGCTGAGGGCCAAGAGCTGGATCTGTCCGCGGCCTATGACCTTGCCGCGCGGATGTTGGGTCAGGCCCGCGCCAAGGCCGAGCGCCTTGATGCGGATGTGTCGGTGAAAGCGGCGGTTGAGGCGACGGATGTTTGGGCCAAGGCCGACCCCGCGCGGCTGCGGCGGCTGCGCCATGTGCTGTCAGGCAGTCTTGAGGCGGAGTATGGCGGATCGCTGGCCGAGATGTCGGGCTGGTATTACGATGACAGTCAGGAATTCAGCGGCCCGGACGCCCTGTTTCCCGGCGGGTTTGACCAGATCATCCGGCATCTGGCGCGGGGGCTGGATATCCGCACCCAGACCGTTGTGACGGGGGTGGCGCAGGATGGCGCGGTTGCGCGCCTGACCTTGCGCGGGGGCGAGCGTTTGACCGCCGACCATGTCATCCTTACCGTGCCTTTGGGCGTGTTGCAGGCGGGCGATATCACCTTTGATCCGCCGCTCTCCCCGGCGCGACAGACGGCCATTTCGACCCTTGGCATGGGGCTTTTGAACAAATGCTGGCTGCGGTTTGATCGGATTTCTTGGCCCGATGATGTGGATTGGATCGAGTGGCTTGGCCCAAGGCCGGGTGGCTGGGCGCAATGGGTCAGTCTTGGCCAAGCGCTGTCAGCGCCGGTTCTGTTGGCCTTTCACGCCGCCGATGCGGCGCGCGATCTGGAACGTCAATCTGACGCCGCAACGATGGATGCCGCACATCAGGCGTTGAAATCGATGTTCGGCACCCGCTTTGCCGCACCAATAGCGGCCCAGATCACCCGCTGGTCACAAGATCCTTACAGCCGGGGGGCTTATTCCTTTCACGCCGTGGGGTCCGGCCCGCAGAGCCGCGCCGCGCTTGGTGGGGCAGAATGGCAGGGGGCCTTGGTCTTTGCCGGCGAGGCCTGCTCGCCCGAATATTGGGGCACCGCCCATGGCGCGGTTTTGTCAGGCCGGTTGGCGGCCAAGGCGATCAGGGGCTGACCTCACCCGCCAACCAGCTGCGGAACGACACCAAGGGCGCACGGTCGGGGCGATCTTTGGGCCAGACAAGGTAATAGCTGCCCGCTGCCGGGATGGCGGGCCCGTAAACCGGCACCAACCGCCCAGCCTCAACCTCGCGCCCGATCAGAAAGCTGGGCAAGAGGGCAGCCCCCAGCCCATGGATCGCGCCCTGCATCATGGTGGCATATTGGTCAAACAGCATCGCCGGAGGCCGCAGCCCCGGCGCGCCGTGATGGGCCAGCCAGCGGCCCCAATCGCCCGTTCGGCTTTCCAGTTGCAAGAGCGGCAGGCCCAACACATCTTCGGCGCGGGGCAGGGGGGCGGGCACAAGCGATGGGGCCGCCACCGCCAGCATTTCTTCTTGCATCAAGGGCAGATAGCTTACCCCCGGCCAATCTTGCCGCCCATAATGAATGGCCGCATCAAACTGGCTGGCCTCAAAATCAAAGGGCTTGAGCCGGGTCGACAGGTTCACCGTCACCTCCGGGTGCTGGGCGGCAAAGCGCGCCAGCCTTGGGGCCAGCCAATGCATGCCAAAGGCGGGCAAAATGGCCAAGTTCAGCGCCCCACCGCCGGGATTGGCGCGCAAGGTCAGCGTGGCCTGACCAATCCCTTGCAACATCCGCCGCACCTCGCGGCAATAGTCGCGCGCCCCTTGGGTCAGGCGCAGCCGATGCTTGTCGCGGATGAACAGCGCCACCCCCAACTGCCCTTCTAGCACCTGCAACTGACGGCTCACCGCCCCTTGGGTCAGGTTCAATTCCTCGGCCGCCGCACTGGCGCTGCCCAGACGGTCCACCGCCTCCAGCGCCAAGAGCGAGGGCATCGACGGCAAATAACGGCGTGAAACGAGCATGGCGGCCCCCTGTACAGTATGAGGTTTCCTCATGGAAACCTGCCCCTGTTTCGCTAGTGATTGGGGCAGATTCGTGCAATAGACTTGTGCAAACCTCATCACGCGAAAGGTGACATCATGCTCGACACCCCCAAGCTGAAAGCCAAAGACGCCCCCGATCTGGGCCGCTTTGATTGGGAAGACCCCTTCCGTTTGAATGACCAGCTGACGGATGAAGAGCGCATGCTGCGCGACGCCGCCCGCGCCTATGCGCAAGACAAGCTGCAACCGCGCGTCATTCAGGCGTTTCGTGAGGAATCCACCGATCCCGCCATCTTCCGTGAAATGGGCGAGATGGGCCTTCTGGGCGTCACCGTGCCGGAAGAATACGGCGGCCTCGGCGCGTCCTATGTGGCCTATGGCCTGATCGCGCGCGAGGTGGAGCGCGTCGACAGCGGCTACCGGTCGATGATGTCGGTGCAATCCAGCCTTGTGATGTATCCGATCTATGCCTACGGCACCGAAGCGCAGCGCAAGAAATTCCTGCCCAAACTCGCCACTGGCGAATGGATCGGCTGCTTTGGCCTGACCGAACCCGACGCCGGATCGGACCCCGCGGGCATGAAGACCGTGGCCAAGAAAACCGCGAATGGCTATGTGCTGAACGGCGCCAAGATGTGGATTTCCAACGCCCCCATCGCCGATGTCTTCGTGGTCTGGGCCAAATCCGAAGCACATGGCGGCAAGATCAAGGGCTTTGTGCTGGAAAAGGGCATGAAGGGCCTGTCAGCGCCGAAGGTTGGCGGCAAGCTCAGCCTGCGCGCCTCCATCACCGGCGAGATTGTGATGGACAATGTCGAGGTGGGCGAAGATGCGCTGTTGCCACATGTCGAGGGTCTGAAAGGCCCCTTCGGCTGCCTTAACCGTGCGCGTTACGGCATCTCTTGGGGTGTCCTTGGCGCGGCAGAATTCTGCATGTCCGCCGCCCGCCAATATGGCCTTGACCGCAAGCAATTTGGCAAACCCATTGCCCAGACCCAGCTTTATCAGTTGAAACTGGCCAATATGATGACCGAAATCTCGCTTGGCTTGCAGGCCTCCTTGCGCGTTGGCCGCCTGTTGGACGAGGCCAATGCCGCGCCCGAGATGATCTCGATCGTCAAGCGCAACAACTGTGGCAAGGCGCTGGATGCCGCGCGCTGGGCGCGCGACATGCATGGCGGCAATGGTATTCAGGAAGAGTATCAGGTCATCCGCCACATGGTGAACCTTGAAACTGTGAATACCTATGAAGGCACCCATGACGTGCATGCGCTTATCCTTGGGCGCGCGATCACCGGCTTGCAGGCGTTCTTCTAAGCGCAAGCTGGGGTGAAACCCCACCCTACGGCGCGGCCTCTAGGGTGGGTTTCCAACCCACCACGGCAAGCCGCCAATGCTTTGGAATTGCAGCAAAAGGCCCAGCGTCCCAAAACGCGCCGGGCCTTTTTCTATCCACCACCTGAGTCTTGTTCGCAACAGATGCGCCCCCAGATGCTGTATGCGTCATTTTCCGCTACCCGAGATAAGCCCTGCATGCCTATAGTTGCCCAAAGATCACGGGGGCATACCCTCGGGCTTGAGGCAGGATAGATAAAACAAGCAAGGAGGGAGCCGATGCGCTGCCCATTCTGCGGGAACGTCGATACACAGGTGAAAGACAGCCGCCCGGCCGAGGACCATGTGTCCATCCGCCGCCGCCGCTTTTGCCCTGCCTGTGGTGGACGCTTCACGACCTATGAACGTGTGCAATTGCGCGACCTTGTGGTCGTGAAATCTTCGGGCAAGCGCGAGGATTTTGACCGCACCAAGCTGGAACGCTCGATCCGCATCGCCATGCAAAAGCGGCCCATTGATCCTGATCGCATCGATCAGATGATTTCGGGCATCGTGCGTCGGCTGGAAAGCCTTGGCGATACTGACATCCCGTCGAAAACCATCGGCGAGATTGTCATGGAATCCCTCGCCCGGATCGACACCGTCGCCTATGTGCGTTTTGCCAGCGTTTACAAGAACTTCCAGGCGGCGGATGACTTTGACCGCTTCGTCAGCGAACTGCGCCCCGGCGCAAGCCCGGAAGAGTGAGCGACGCCGAAAAAGACCGGGTCCATATGGCCCACGCCCTGCGCCTTGCGGCGCGGGGCCTTGGGTCTGTTTGGCCCAATCCGGCCGTGGGCTGCGTCTTGGTGCGCGATGGCCAGATCGTCGGGCGCGGCTGGACGCAGCCCGGCGGGCGGCCCCATGCCGAAGCCCGCGCCTTGGATGAAGCAGGCCCGCTCGCCAAAGGGGCGACCGCCTATGTCACGCTGGAACCCTGCGCCCATCACGGCAAAACCCCACCCTGCGCCGAGGCATTGATCTCGGCAGGCGTGACCCGCGTTGTCACTGCCCTGACCGATCCCGATCCACGCGTCGCAGGCCGGGGCCACGCCATGCTGCGCGCCGCATCTCTTTCGGTGACCGAAGCAGTTTTGACCGAGGCGGCCACGCGCCTGAATGCAGGGTTCTTGAAACGCGTCACGCAAAACCTGCCCTTTGTCACCTTGAAACTTGCCACCACCCTCGATGGCCGTATCGCCACCGCCTCTGGACAATCCCGCTGGATCACTGGCCCCGCCGCCCGCCGCCACACGCATCTTCTGCGGCTCACGCATGATGCGGTCATGGTCGGTGCCGGCACGGCCCGCGCTGACAATCCCGATCTGAGCGTGCGCGAGATGGGACGCACGCACCAACCTGTGCGGATCGTGCTCGACAGCCGCCTCAGCCATAGGCCCGACAGCCGCCTTGGTGAAACCGCCCGCCAAATCCCGGTCTGGATGGTGCACGGCCCCGCCGCCCCGCCCGCCGCCCGCAGCGCATGGGCCGCCACGGGGGCCGAGCTGATCGAAGTCGCCACCTCGCCCAATGGCCATATCGACCCAAAGGCTGCTCTCCAAGCCTTGGCCAGCCGCGGGTTGACGCGCATCCTGTGCGAAGGCGGTGGAGAATTGGCCGCAAGCCTGATCAAGGCCGGGCTTGTCGATGATCTCGCACAATATCAGGCAGGCGCACTGATCGGCGCAGATGGCCGTGCCGCCCTCGCCCCCTTGGGCCTGACCGATCTTGGCCTCGCGCCGCGCCTCAGCTTGCGCGAAACCCGCATCCTTGGCACCGACACTTATGCGCTTTGGTCTTGCCCTTCGCCAAATACTCTCGGGGGGTGAGCCGCCTTGGCGGCGAGGGGGGCAGACAGCCCCCCTGAAAAATTCTTAGCATAAGAATTTTGCCCGGCCCCGCCGGTGGTTACCAATGCCCCGTGTTGCCCATCGAGGCCCAAGGCTCGGCCGGCGGCAAAGCTTCACCCGCCTGCAACAGCTCGATCGAGATATTGTCCGGGCTGCGCACAAAGGCCATGCGCCCATCGCGGGGCGGGCGGTTGATCACCACGCCATGGGCGGCCAGATGGGCGCAAACGGCGTAGATATCGCTGACCTCATAGGCCAAATGCCCGAAATGACGGCTGTCATTGGGCAAGCCATCATCGCCATCCCAGTTATAGGTCAATTCCAGCGGGGTTTCGGGTTGGCCATCGGCGGCAAGATAGACCAGCGTGAACCGCCCCTGTTCGCTTTCATAACGCCGGATCTCTTTCAAACCCAACAACGCATAAAAGGCCATGGATTTTTCCAAATCCAAAACCCGAACCATTGTGTGCAAATAGCGCAGCGTCATCGCCTGCCCCCCTTCAGATGTTCATCACCGGCAACCTAGGGTGCCACAGCGTGAAAGACCAGTCTCAGAACTTCGAGCGCACCCCCAAGGTCACCGAGGTCTCTGCCGTGTCGCGCACCACAATGGCCGAGTGTGAGCGGGTGCTCGTCACGCTCACGGTCGGGGCAAACCCCATCACCGACAAAGCATCAAACCGCGCCGAGGCACCGATTTGGGCCACCAGATCGGGGCGTGAGGTGGTTTTCCAATAGTCTTTTGACTGCAGCTCGCCAAAGACACTGAACCGAATTTGGCCGGGCAGGGCGGGCGGAGACCATTCAACGGCGGCCTTTGGCCCGCGCCATGCCACCCCTGCGGCATCAGAGATCACCGCATCATAGCCGATGGTCCCCGTCACAAGGCTCTGCCCCATCGCAAAGCTCAGCGCAGCCTGACTGCCCAGCGACAGGGCATGCCGCGTGCGCCCATATGAGTTTTGCGTGCCGGTCATCGTCAGGCCCAAGGCCAAGGTCTGCCCGCCGTTCAAGGCACGATCGGCGGAAAATCGGATGGTCTGGCTGTTGCTGGATTGTCCTTGTGCCAACCAGCGATGGCCAAGCATGACGTCCAGCCCATAGCCCTGCACCTGCGAGGCGCGCCAGCGATATTCCACCCCAATCTCGGCCCCAAGGCTTTCGAAATCGCGCGCCCTTGCGCTTCGGTCCAAGGCCCGCGCGCGGGCCGACAAATGCACCTGCCGCGTGCTGAGCGCCGCCGTCATCATCAGCTTGTGGCGCGCGCTTTCGCTCAAGCGCCAGTCCAGCTTGACCCGGCCCTGAACGGCATGGCCCGGCAGCGCCTGCGCAATCGGGATCGGCAGGCCCCAAGCCCAAAACGTATCGTGCAGGCTGCCGCCATTCACATTGTCCGACGGCCCGCCGCTGAATTGCACCGACCAGCGCAGGGGCGCGCGGCGGTCGAGCCCGGCAAAGGCGCGACGCAAATCGGCACTGTCTTGGGGGGATTGCGCCAAGCCATCGGCGCGGCGCAGCCAGAATTTGGCACCCGCCAGCCTGTCTTGCGCGGCCAAGGCGCTGGCGGTCAAAAAGGCGGCCTGAAACCGCAGATCGGGGTCTTTGCTTTGGCCAAAGGCCAGTCGTCCCTGCCGTGCGGCCACTTGGGCGCGGCCCAACTGCGCCTCGGCCGCGGCCAGGATCAGCCGCGCCTCGGCATCTTGTGGCGTTTGGGCCAGAATTTGCCCGGCAATGTCGCGCGCCAATTCCGCGCGGCCAAGATGCAAGGCGCGCTGCGCCATGATCCGGGCTTGTCCCGGCTCGACCATCAGGTGCACGGATTGCGGTTCTGCCACCGCCAACTGCCCCAAGATCAGCGGCA
Organism: Tabrizicola sp.; assembly: GCA_965284335.1. Lineage (GTDB taxonomy): Bacteria > Pseudomonadota > Alphaproteobacteria > Rhodobacterales > Rhodobacteraceae > Tabrizicola_A. The sequence goes on from OZ260076.1 coordinate 715,458, forward strand.
CAAGTGCCGATCCCAAAGCCACAGCACAGACAATCCTGCGGACAAAGCGGCCAGCATGACCGCCCCGCCAAAGCCTTGTCATCTGTGCAACGCCAACCACACCCGCGCCCTTAACGCCGGCAGGCCGGTCCGTCTTCAATCACACAGTTGTCCGAGGTGAACATGCCCCGTTCTTCAGCATCTGGATTGCCTTGAATGGGCTGAAACACGTAAAGTGCTGCGATTTCCGAGGCATTGGGCCCGGCGAAAATGCCCGCATAGGTGCCGGAATCGGTCAAGCTGCCTGCGCCGGTGGTTTCATCGACATCCAGCCGCTGCATCTTGCCGGTGAAATTGCCCGCCGCGTCAATGTCACCCAGATACATCATCTGATCAGCCAGTTCTTCGCGCGTCTCAATGATCCGGCGCCCATCTATGCCGCCCGACACCGACATCTCGGCAAAGTTGGCGGTCACCAAAATCCGCCCCTCGGTGCGGAAGGCCTGAGTGGGGTTCAAAGACCCACCCGGCCCGCCCGGTGTAGGCGTGCCGAAATTCACCATCCCCACATAGGTGCCCGAATAATTGAAGGCCCGCAGCCTGTCATTTGTGGCGACGGGCTGGGTAAAGGCCTCGGCCCGGGTATAGACCCCGCCGCCATGATAATTGGCAAATTGCCCGCCATCGACGGCCAGCACGGCGCGGGCCGAATCCAGTTCATCCGACACCAGCGCCACCACTTTGCGGTTCGAACCGGTGTCTTGATAGGAATAGGCCTTGTATTTGCCCCAATCCAGCGAGGCATCCCGCGTATAGGTGCCTTCCAGCGTCACCGCATCCTGCGCATCGATGTTCAGACTGATCGGCCCGTTCGGCGTGCTGGCAAAGGTCACGCCATTCACATTGCCGCGCACATCGTCATAGGCCAAGACGCCATTGGCCAAAGGCGTTGCGATCTCTTCACCCGTCTCGGGATCGACCGGCACAACCGGTGCCGCATCTTCGTCCAAAAACGGATTGCCGCCGCACCCTGCGACGACCAGCAACGCCGCAAATGCCACCCGATACCGCATCATGATCTGCCCCACGTCTTTTATCTTTAGATGAAAAGATGCCCATAAGTTGCGGAAATGTCAAAAGTTATACGCAAATGATCCGATTGGTCAGATTTATGATGCAGCCCCGCATCACGCCGCAGCTAGCGGTTTCCTAAATGCCAAACCCCCAGATATAGTGGACTGCGACTCATTCCTCGTCTCGAAAGGCCATCCCATGCCGCTGACCCCTGACCAACGCGCCGAAATCGAAGCCGCCCGCGCCACGCCCCGCCCGACCTTGCGCGCGGTCTCCGAAGGGATGGAGGCGCATCTGTACCGCGCGCATGAGGTCTTGGATCACGGCTTTATCCGCGTCATCGACTATATGGGCGATGACAGCGCCATCGTGCAGGCCGCGCGGGTGTCTTACGGCGCGGGCACCAAACATGTGCAAAACGACGAAGGGTTGATCCGCTATCTGATGCGGCACTGGCATTCCACCCCGTTCGAGATGTGCGAGATCAAGCTGCACGTCAAACTGCCGGTCTTTGTGGCCCGCCAGTGGATCCGCCACCGCACCGCCAACGTCAACGAATACTCGGCGCGCTATTCGATTTTGGACCGCGAGTTCTATATCCCCGAACCGGGCCAACTCGCCGCGCAATCGGTGGTGAACAACCAAGGCCGGGGCGAGGTGCTGTCAGGCGAGGAATCCGCCCGCGTGCTGGAGATGCTGAAATCCGACGCCGCGCGCAGCTATGACAACTATGAGGCGATGCTCAGCCAAGACGGCCAACAAGGCCTTGCCCGCGAACTGGCCCGCATGAACCTGCCGATGAACATCTATACCCAGTGGTATTGGAAAACCGACCTGCACAACCTCTTCCACTTCCTGCGCCTGCGCGCCGACGCCCACGCCCAATACGAAATCCGCGTCTACGCCGAGGCGATTGCGGCCTGCGTGAAGGATTGGGTCCCCTTGGCGTTTGGGGCGTTTGAGGACTACCGGATGGGTGGGGTGACTTTGTCGGGTAAGGCGATTGCGGTGTTGAAGCGGCAACTTAAAGGTGAGACGGTAACGCAGGAAGAATCCGGCATGTCGAAGGGCGAGTGGCGGGAGTTTTGTGAGGTTTGGGGGTAGCAAGCCGTAGGGTGCGCATTCATTGCGCACCTTTTTGTTCACCTCGGTGCGCAATGAATGCGCACCCTACAAAATCAAATCGTGCGGTCCATCCCGGTGCCATGACGAATATGGCCAATCCTTTGGATGCTCAACCAATCCATGCTTTACGGGATTGATCCAACAATACCGCACACATGCCGCAAATGCTGCGTCATCACGGATATGATGTTCCCAATACCGCCTTTGCCAAATGCCATGTTCGCGCCGCGCCTCATGGCTTTTGCGCCGTTGAATGATCGGCATCGCTCGAGAAAATCGGGCCTTTATGACACTCCAACGGGTTGAATACTCCGCATCCCCCTCGGGCAAGGTCCACACGCAATGCATATGATCGGGCAACACCACCCATGCGTTGATCTGAAAGGGCCGTTCGGCCTTTGTCATCCGCACCGCTTCGCGCAAGACCACCACATGATCCACCAATGTCCTTGCGCCACGGTCGGCCAAGGCCACGGTGAAAAAGATAGAGGCGCCGGGGCGTTTGGGGCGGATGTATTTCGACATGGGCCGCATGATCGCCAAAACCGGTTAACAAATTCCAAACCACCACAGGGCCGCGCCTGACCTCGGGACGGCGCGCCGACGCTGGTTCTAGTCGCTTTATCCCTCAACCCTTCCCATCGATATTCTACTGGCAACCGTCGCAAAGCGCCCTCCCGGGGGGAGGTCGGGCGCGGCCCGGCGGGCTTCGCCCTTGATTCCGGGCGAAGGGGAAAGAAAAGGAGTGTCGTCCGTGGCAGGCGTTCGGCCTTACCCGGCCCGCGCAGGCGTGCGCGGGCGTTCGGGACTGAAAACGCTCCACTGGAGCGTTTTCTCCCCGCGCAAGGGCGCGGGGCCGTCCCTCACCCCGGGATCCGGCTCGCCAGATACTGCGCGAATTCGAAATTCGGGCGCTCCAGATGCGACAGCGGCCCCGGCTCGGCCATGCCCGACAACAGCCCGCGATAGACCTTTTCGGTGCAGCCCTTGTCCTCGATATTCACATCATCCAAGAGCGCCTTGACCTTGGCCAGATGCTCTGGTGCGGCGGGGTCGGCCATCCAGTCGGCCGACATGCCCATGCCAAACAGCACATTCACATGCCCCGGCCCATCGGGCGTCAGCGACAGATACCAAAAATACCCCGGCGTCAGCGTGATCAGAAGCGAGGGATAAATCGCCAAAAGCCATGTCTTGCGCCGATCATCGCCCACAAGCGTGGTGTTCGACGGATGCGCCAGCGCCAAGGGCACCAGATCATTCTTCAAGATCCAGTGATAGTTAAAGGCCTCTGTCCCCGTTGGGCAGACCATTTCCTCCAGATTGGACGACCCGCCAATCGTGCCGGCATGGCAGACGGGCAGGTGATAGCTTTCCATGAAATTCTCGGCCAGCACCTTCCAATTCGTCGCCCAGCGAAAGCTTTCGCGGTAGGTTTCGGTATAGGTCGCCATGTCCAGATTGGGGATCAGGGCGCGGACATCTTTCAGCGCCTCTTCGGGGGGCGGGGCATCAGGGTTCAGCGTGACCATGATCCAGCCTTGCCACACTTCGCAGCGGATGCGGGGCAGGGCGATGGCCTCTTTGCAAAAGCCCTCATTCAGCGTCATGGCGGGCGCACCGCGCAAGCTGCCGTCCAGGTTATAGGTCCAGGCGTGATAGGGGCAGACGATGCTGCGGGTATGGCCGCGCCCTTCCAGCAGCGTTGACATCCGATGGCGGCAGACATTCGACATCGCCCGGATCTCGCCATCGCGGTCGCGCAACACGATCACCGGCTCTTCGGCCAAGGTCAGCGTCAGATAATCGCCGGGGTTGGGCAGGGTTTCGGCACGGCCCGCGCAGATCCATTCCTTGGCAAAGATGTGGCGCTGCTCTTGTGCCAGAAACTCGGGGCTCGTGTAGACCGATTTCGGCATGGCATGGGCGCGTTCAAAAGGCACCGAGACATTCTGGTGCAACTCGCGCGCGGGGCTGACGCGGTCATGTGCGGTCATGGTCTTCCTTTCGCGGGTCTTATGCAGTGCGGTTGGCAGACTGTGACGCCAACCGGCTGAAATGGCCATGAAGAACTCTCTAATCCCAGACAAGCCCTAATCTATGCTGTCACCCATTTTCGCTGATCGGCAAGCCCCATGGACACCATCAAGGGCTCTGCGCTTTGTCGTGCCTGAAAGTCCGCTTTCGACGCCATGCCGCGCCAATTGGACAAGATCAGCGCTTGGGCAACCGCCCCGCCCATGGTGGTTCCGGGGCCTGCGATGATGAAGAGATCGGGGGCGAATTCACGCGCTGCACTGCGGATGGCGGCGGTAAAGTCATAAGGCTCGGTCACTTGATGGCCCAGCGTATAGGCATAAAGCGCATCGGTGCTGGAGGCCCCCGGCCACCAGACATGGCCACGCCCGTCGATCAAGGGCAGCTTTGGTTGGGCAAAAAGCGTGGCGGGCAGGGCGGCACGGCCAAGTGCGGCGACGGGGGCCTGCAACTGCGTGTGAAAGGCTGCATGATTGCCCAAGCGCATGGGAAAGCGCCCTTCCAACGGGGGCACGGCCGCCTCAAAGGCGGCAAGCCCCGCCTCATTACCCGCCAAAACCAACATGCCGCCCAGATCAATCGACAGGCCCAAGACATGGCCAGCCCGCGTATTGATGTTGCACATCAGTGCAAGAAGTTCGGCCTTGCGGTCAGGGGCAGGGGCCCAGTCTGGCCCCATGAAAGGGTAAATCAATTGCCCGCCGATCAGATGCTCTTGCATCAAACGGCCCATGGTGTTGGCCACCTCAAACCCCGCCTCGGGCGCGAGCGCCCCGGCACAGGCCAGCGCCGAATACCAGCCCATCGAGTTGCCAGTGACCGCCAAAAGCTTGACGCCCCGCAAGGACATCGCATCGCCCAAAGAGCAGGCATAGATCAGCGCGCTGGCATTATCGCCACGTGTATGGCGGGCCACAGAATAGCTGCTGGCTCCGTCCAGATCGCTGAGCGTTTCCTGACCTACCGCGCGCCGCATCGCATCAAAGCGCGCCAAGAGGCTTTGGTCGGGAAAGCGGGCAAGACTGCCCAGCTCGGCCTTGGTATAGCTGCCGCGACCGGGGCAAATCAGGACGGCGGTTTTCATTTGCACAGCTCCAATGCGGCCTGTGTGATGCTTGCAGCCGAAGGCATGGTGGCAGCATAGGCAGGCCCGGTTGCGATAAAGCTATCCTCGGCCGTGACACGCGCCAATTTGGCCTCGGTGGTTTCATGGAAATGCGCCATCAGTGCCTCTGCGACACCGCCTGAATGACGGGTTTCATCAACGATCAAAATGCGCTTGCAGCCCTGCACAGCGGCGGTCAGCGCAGATTTTGGCAAGGGTGACAGCCAACGTGCATCAACCAGTCTTGTTGAGATTCCATGTGAAGAAAGGGCATCAATAGCTTGATTTGAATGATAAATGCCATTTCCAAAGCTGACAATCGCCAGATCAGTGCCATCGCCCTGCACCCCCACCTCGCCCAAGGCAATCTTGCGCGAGGGGTCGGGATAATGGCGCATCCAGCCGCCGTCTTTTTCCCGGTGCAGATCGCGCATCGGATAAAGCGCGATGGGTTCCAAAAACACCACCACACGCCCCTCATCCCGCGCCAGCCGCACGCATTCGCGCAGCATCATCGCGGCATCGGCACCATTCGACGGCACGGCCAGAATGACGCCCGGAATGTCGCGCAGAACCGCGACTGAGTTGTCATTGTGGAAATGCCCGCCAAAGCCCTTTTGATAGCCCAGCCCCGCAATACGCAGCACCATAGGGTTGGTGAACTGGCCGTTAGAAAAGAACGGCAAGGTTGCGGCCTCACCCCGGATTTGGTCTTCGGCATTGTGCAAATAGGCCAGAAACTGGATTTCCGGCATCGGGATAAAACCGTTTTGCGCCATGCCGATGGCAAGGCCCAAAATGGTCTGCTCGTCCAGAAGCGTGTCGATCATCCGGCCCTGACCAAAGCGCGCCGAAAGCTTTTGCGTGACGCCATAAACCCCGCCTTTGCGGCCCACATCCTCGCCCATCATCACGATTTCGGGGTATTCCAGCATCAGATCGGTCAGCGCCCAATTGATAAGGCGTGACATGATCTGCGGCTCGTCCATGGCTTTCAGATCGCCCCCGAACACCGCCGCCCGCGCCTCGGGGCTGGGCCCATTGCTGGGGGGATTGGGGCGGGCAGGCGGGATGATGCTGGCCATAACCTCGGTGGCTGTTTTCAGACGCGGCCGGGTGACCACCTCATCAGCCACGCGGACCACACGGGCGTTGGTTTCGTTATAAATTTCAAGCGCTTGATCTGGTGACATGACCCCAGCTTGATCCATCAACCGCACCATATGCAGCAGCGGATCCTGCGCTTCTTCGGCCTCTACCTCCTCACGCGAGAGGTAAGTGGTCGGCATATCAGCCCCGGCATGGCCATAAAGCCGGATCGTACGAATGTGCAAAACCGCAGGTTTCTTGCGGCGGCGCACAAAATCGGCGGCCTCTTGCGCGACTTTATAGGCGTCGTAGAAATCCAGCCCATCGGCCTTGAAATAGCGCAGACCCGGCCGCGCGGCGAAATTCGCCTCAATCCAACCCTTTGGCGTCTTTGTGGAAATTCCGATTCCATTGTCTTCGCAGACAAACAAAAGCGGCATCGGAATGGATTGCCAGGCGGTCCAGCCTGCCGCATTGAAGGCCCCCTGTGCCGTCGAATGATTGGCCGAGGCATCGCCAAAGCTGCACATCACAATCGCATCATCGGGCATCTGCGCATGTTCGGGCCGCGCCCTGCGCGCAGCACCAATGGCATAGGCCGCCCCCACCGCCTTGGGCAGATGGCTGGCAATGGTCGAGGTTTGCGGTGGAATGTTCAGCGCCTTTGATCCCAAAACCTTGTGCCGCCCGCCCGAAATCGGGTCCTCAGACGACGAGGCAAAAGACAACAGCATATCCCAAGTCGGGTTCTGCCCCGGCACTTGGCTTGCCCGCGCAATTTGAAAGGCGGCGTCGCGGTAATGCAAAAAGGCCATATCCGTCGGCCGCAGCGCCAAGGCCACCGCGCCCATCCCCTCATGACCTGACGATCCGATGGTGTAAAACCCCTGACCTGCCCGCTGCATCACCCGGCTTTGACGGTCCAGCGCGCGCGTCAGGCAGGTCGCATGCCACAGCGTCACGGCCCCCTCAGGCGTCAAAGGACCGCTGGGCGGCTTGCCCTGCGGCAGGTCCCTTGCGGCCACCCGCGCCAGAAAATTGTCATGCACGATTGTCGAACGGTCCATGGTCTGCCCCTTTGCCTTGCCCCGACACTAGCCGATGCCCCCCGCAGGCTGAACCGCAATTGCACCGGCAAAATGGCGTGTTCTACCGTCACCTTGCGGCATAAATCCCGCCTTGACCTGCCAGATCGTCACGCGATTGACCGCAGGCCAATTGGCTTGGCACTTCGCCGTTCTCATTTCGCAGCTGCTGCGATAGAAACGCCCTGCTTTGATCCGAGGTTCCGATGACCGATCTATCTGACCGCGCATATCCCTCGTCCCCAGCCCCGCGCAAACGCCCGCGCGAGGCCCGACGCGAACAGTTGATCGAGGCCACGATCAAGGTTTTGGCCCAAAAGGGCTATGCGCGGGCCACGCTGTCAGATGTGGCAAAACAGGCGGGTCTGTCGCATGGGCTGGTCAACTTTCACTTTCAAAGCAAAGAGTTGCTTTTGGAAGAAACCCTATCTTACCTGTCAGACGAATATCGCGAAAGCTGGGCTCAGGCTTTGGCGGCAGCCCCACAAGATCCGGCAAGCCAGCTTGACGCTCTCTTGCGGGCAGATTTCTCCCCGCAGATTTTCACGCCAGAGCGGCTTGCCGCATGGGTGGCCTTTTGGGGCGAGGCGCAAAGCCGCCCGCTTTATCAGGAAAAATGCGGGGCAAAAGACGATGATCTGGCCCGCCGAAAGCAAGAGATTTGCGCGGCCCTGATCGACGAGGGCGGCTATCATGGCGATGCGCCGCGCATCAGCCGGGCGCTTCGGCTGGTGACCGAAGGGGTCTGGATGGACCTTGTCACCATGGCGCGCCCCTATGACCGTGAAGAGGGGCTGGCGACGGTATATTGCGCCGCCGCCGCATTTTTTCCTCGCCATTTCAATGCCGAAGGGCGGATTCCCGGCTAGGCTTTAGCGCTGCCAATAGCTGTTGGTGCCGCTGGGCGGCAGGATCAAGATCAGGGCGGCGGGCTGATGATTTTGGCCCAGATCAGCCGCCGTTGCGGCCGGGCGCTCCTGCGTTGGGGTGGGAACCCAATAAAAAATCCGCTCATAGCCCATAAGCCCGGCCTCTAGCGCCGCGCCATAGGCTGCAGCGTCGCTCAGACCGTCGCAGCGCAGCAACATCGGGCGCCCATCCCGGGCAATACTGGCCGCCAAAGCGCGTGCGCCGGCCGCGTGCAGCCCGGCAAGGCTGGCCATATCTGGCCCCGCCGCCAATAGGTGCAGATCGCAGCCCGCGGCTTTTGCTGCCTCCTGCCAATCGTCCCGCGCCGCGATGGCCTGCAAGAAACCCTCGGGGGCCAAGGTGGGAAGGGGCAGGTCTGGCATCATATACACTCCGTTGCGCGCCGCCTTAAACGGTGGCGAAGGGTCTGGCAACATGGGCCTTGACCCCGCGCGCCGACACTGGACCTAAAGGCGTAATTGCTCTGGTCCTAAGGCAAAATCGGGCTTTCCCTGATGATACCCCCATCACGGGCTGCATCGGGCGGCCCCCTGCGCATGAGGTTCAGCCATGGAAGGCTATGCATCCGTCAATGACCTGAACGAGGTCGTCGCCGCCGACAAAAAGCACGTCTGGCACCACCTGATCCAGCACAAGATGTTCGAAACCGTTGACCCCCGCGTGATCGTCGAGGGCAAGGGCCTGCGCGTCTGGGATGCCAAGGGCAAGGAATATATCGACGCGGTTTCGGGCGCGGTCTGGACGGTGAACGTCGGCTACGGGCGCGAAAGCATCGCCAATGTCGTGCGCGACCAGCTCATCAAGATGAACTATTTTGCCGGTGTCGGCGGCTCGATCCCCGGCGCGCTGTTTGCCGAAAAGCTGATCTCGAAGATGCCGGGCATGAGCCGGGTCTATTATTCGAACTCGGGCTCCGAGGCGAACGAGAAGGTCTATAAGATGGTGCGCCAGATCTCGCACCGCCATCACAAGGGCAAGAAATACAAGATTCTTTACCGCGAGCGCGATTATCACGGCACCACCATCGGCGCGCTGGCCACCTCCGGTCAGGCCGAACGGGCGGCGATGTATGGACCCTACCCGGACGGCTTTGTCATGGTTCCGCACTGCCTTGAATACCGCAAACAGTGGGACGTGGAAAACTACGGCGAGCGGGCCGCGGATGCGATCGAGGAAGTGATCCTGCGCGAAGGCGCTGACACCATTGGCGCGCTGGTTCTGGAACCCGTCACCGCCGGCGGCGGCGTCATTGTCCCGCCCAAAGGCTATTGGGAGCGGGTGCAGGAGATCTGCAAGAAATACAACATCCTTCTGCACATCGACGAAGTGGTCTGCGGCGTGGGCCGCACCGGCCTGTGGTTCGGTTATCAGAACTTCGGCATCAAGCCCGACTTTGTCACCATGGCCAAGGGCGTCGCCTCGGGCTATGCCGCGATTTCCTGCACGGTCACGACCGAGGAAATCTTCAACATGTTCAAGGATGATGCCTCGGATTCCATGAGCTATTTCCGCGACATCTCGACCTTCGGCGGCTGCACCTCGGGCCCGGCTGCGGCGCTGGAAAACATGCGGATTATCGAGGATGAGAACCTCCTCGACAACACCCTGCGCATGGGCAAACGCACCACCGACAACCTGCGGGCGCTGATGGAAAAGCACAAGGTGATCGGCGATGTGCGCGGCGCGGGCCTTTTCTGCGGCGCTGAACTGGTCGCGGATCGCCAGACCAAAGAGCCGATGGACGAAAAGAAAGTCGCCGCCGTGGTCGCCGAATGCAACGCCCAAGGCGTGATCATCGGCATGACCAACCGCTCGCTGCCGGGGCTGAACAACACGCTCTGCCTCTCGCCCGCGCTGATTGCCACGCCCGATGATATCGACGCCATCACTGGCGCCATCGACAAGGCGCTGACCAAGGTCTTTGGCTGAACCGGACGTGATCTGATTGCACCCGCGCCCCTGCAAGACAGGGGCGCGGGTATTCCTTTTTTTCGGGGGGGCGCTGCCCCCGTCGCGTGCCGCGACTCCCCCGGGATATTTGGTTTCCACGTTGAAGGCCTTCAATGTGGCTGAAATATCCCGGGGGTCCGGGGGCTGGCCCCCGGTCCCAAAGCTTGACATAAGTCTTGGCTTTTGCAGGATAGGTCCAGCCGCGTTGGCGATTTGAGGCCAGAATGTCGATCCCCCCCGAAGCCTTCGTCCTGCCCCCTGCCACGCGCGGGTCTTTGCAACAGCGCATCCGTCAGATGGTGACCGAGGGTGTGCTGGCGGGCCGCTTTCGTGCGGGGCAAAAGATGCCCTCTTCGCGCGGCCTTGCCCAGCATCTGGGGATCAGCCGCATCACCGTGACGCTGGCCTATGCCGAGCTGGTCAGTTCCGACTATCTGACCGCGCGCGGCCGTTCGGGCTATTTCGTCTCGGAAAGCGCGCCGCGCGCGCCCGAAGTGCCCTTGCGCGCGCCCCGTGTCGAAAGCGGCGAGTTCCAGCGTCTGATCGCCGGGCGCTTTCAGGGGCTTGCCCAGATCGACCGGCCAGCCGATTGGGAAAGCTATCCGCATAACTTCATCTATGGCCAGGCTGACCCCAGCCTCTTTGACCATCAGAACTGGCGACTTTGCGCCGTGCGCGCCCTTGGCCGCAAGGATTTTGCAGCGCTGACGCAGGATTACTACGACCGCGACGATCCCTTGCTGATCGAGCATGTCCTACGCACCATCCTGCCGCGCCGGGGGATTGCGGCGGGCGAGGATGAGGTGCTTTTAACCATGGGCGCGCAGAACGGGCTGTGGATCACTGCCCAAGTGCTTTTGGGGCAGGGGCGGCGCGGGGTGATCGAAAACCCCGGCTATTCGGGGCTGCGCGGCATCCTTTCGGCCTCGGGCACCGAGGCGGTTTCGGTGGATATCGACGCCGATGGTTTGCCGCCCGATGCCATTCCCAAGGGGGTGGATGTGGTCTTTACCACCGCCAGCCACCAATGCCCGACCAATGCCACCATGCCGCTGGACCGCCGCCTTGCGCTGCTGGAAGCCGCCGGTCGCGAGGGCTTTGTCATTGTCGAGGATGATTACGAGTTCGAGATGTCCTTTCTCAAACCCGTCTCGCCCGCGCTCAAGTCTCTCGATACCGAGGGGCGGGTGGTCTATGTCGGCTCCTTCTCGAAATCGGTGTTTCCCGGCATGCGGCTTGGCTATCTGGTCGGCCCGCCCAGCTTTATCAAGGCCGCGCGCGCGCTGCGGCTGATGATGCTGCGCCATCCGCCGGGGCATATTCAGCGCACCATGGCCTATTTCCTGTCCTTGGGCCATTATGACAGCCTGATCAATCGGATGCGCAACGCCTATCGGCGGCGGCGGCAGGTGATGGAAGAGGCGATCGTGGCCCAAGGTTTGACCGTTGCAGGGCAGGGTGGTTTTGGCGGATCGAGTTTTTGGATGAAGGCGCCCGAGGCGGTCGACACCGAGGTTCTGGCCGAGCGATTGCGCGCCGATGGGGTGTTGATGGAGCCGGGGCGGGCGTTTTTTGACCCCGCCCGCCCGGTGCGCAACCATTACCGGCTGGCTTATTCCTCCTCGACGCCCGTGCGCATTCCAGACGGCGTGGCCAAGATTGCCAATGGAATCTTGCGTGGTCTTGGGTAAGTCCATGAATTCATGCAGGAAACACTGTTTTTTCTGCTGCGTTGCGGCGATGAAAACTGGCGATAAAGGGCTGAAATGACTGGCCCTAAGTGGGTCGGTGGCCTGAGGCTACACAAGACGTCAGAGATTGGCCCGCCCAGTTCGGCCGCGACGTGATAACAGGAGTTTCGCCATGAAGATGACCACCGAAGAAGCCTTTGTGAAAGTGCTTCAGATGCACGGGATCGAGCATGCCTTTGGCATCATCGGATCGGCCTTCATGCCGATTTCCGACCTTTTCCCCAAGGCGGGCATCACCTTCTGGGACTGCGCGCATGAGGGGTCGGGCGGTATGATGGCCGATGGCTACACCCGCGCCAGTGGCAAGATGTCGATGATGATTGCCCAGAACGGCCCCGGGATCACCAATTTCGTCACGGCGGTGAAAACCGCCTATTGGAACCACACGCCGCTGCTTCTTGTCACCCCGCAGGCCGCCAACAAGACCATCGGTCAGGGCGGTTTCCAAGAAGTCGAGCAGATGGCGCTGTTCAAGGACATGGTCTGCTATCAGGAAGAGGTGCGCGACCCTTCCCGCGTGGCCGAGGTGCTGAACCGCGTGATCTTGCAGGCCAAGCGCCAGTCGGCCCCGGCCCAGATCAACTTCCCTCGCGATTACTTCACCCAAGTCATCGACATCGACCTGCCGATGATGGTGGAGTTTGAACGCCCGTCGGGTGGGGATGAGGCGATTTCGCAGGCGGCGGCGCTTTTGTCCTCGGCCAAGTTCCCGGTCATCCTGAACGGGGCGGGTGTGGTGCTGGCAGGTGCCATTCCGGCCTCGATGGCCTTGGCCGAGCGGCTGGATGCCCCGGTCTGCGTGGGCTATCAGCACAATGACGCCTTCCCCGGCTCGCATCCGCTGTTCGCTGGACCCTTGGGCTATAACGGCTCCAAGGCTGCGATGGAGCTGATCCAGAAGGCCGATGTTGTGCTGGCGCTTGGCACGCGTTTGAACCCGTTTTCCACCCTGCCGGGCTATGGGCTGGATTACTGGCCGAAAGAGGCCAAGATCATTCAGGTCGATCTCAACCCCAACCGCATCGGCCTGACCAAGAAAGTGACGGTCGGCATCGTCGGCGATGCGAAAAAGGTGGCCGAAGGTATTCTTGCACGTTTGAACAAGAGCGCGGGCGATGCCGGAAGAGCGGATCGCAAGGCCATGATCGCGCAGAAGAAATCGGCCTGGGCGCAGGCCCTGTCCAGCATGGATCACGAAGATGACGATCCCGGCACCACCTGGAACCAGCGCGCCCGCGCGGCCAAGCCGGATTGGATGAGCCCGCGCATGGCTTGGCGTGCCATTCAGGCCGCACTGCCGAAGGATGTCATCACCTCCTCCGACATCGGCAACAACTGCGCCATCGGCAACGCCTATCCCACCTTTGAGACCGGCCGCAAATACCTTGCCCCCGGCCTCTTTGGCCCCTGCGGCTATGGTCTGCCCTCGATCATCGGCGCCAAGATCGGCTGCCCCGACACGCCCGTGGTCGGCTTTGCCGGGGATGGTGCCTTTGGCATCGCGGTGACCGAACTGACCGCCATCGGCCGCCCGGAATGGCCCGCCATCACCATGGTGGTGTTCCGCAACTATCAATGGGGCGCGGAAAAGCGCAATTCCACCCTGTGGTATGACGACAATTTCGTCGGCACCGAACTGGACAACAACGTCAGCTATGCCGGCATCGCGCGGGCTTGCGGGCTTCAGGGCGTGCAGGCCAAGACAATGGAAGAGCTGACGGCGGCGCTGAGCAAGGCGATCGACGATCAGATGACCCATGGCAAGACCACCTTGATCGAGGCGCTGATCAACCAGGAGTTGGGCGAGCCCTTCCGCCGCGACGCGATGAAGAAGCCTGTCGAAGTGGCGGGCATCTCCAAGGCGGACATGCGGCCGCAAAAGGTATGACTCTGCCCTTCGACATCGGCCTTTGGGGCGCGGTCTGGATGGGGGTGGCCACCTTGGTGGCCGCCTTTGTCCGGGGGTATTCGGGGTTTGGCTATTCGGCCATGGTGATTGCTGCATCAACTTTGGTCACCAACCCACTGAATTTCGTGGCCGTTGTGATCATTGCCGAGATGCTGATGACGGCGCAGGCGTGGCGTGGCGTCGGGCCTGATGTGGATTGGACGCGGGTCAAATCGCTCTTGCTGGGGGCGGTCATCGGCCTGCCCGTGGGCCTTTGGGCGCTGACGGCGATTTCGGAAGATGCGGCGCGGGCGGTGATTTCGGCCTATGTGCTGGCGATGTGTCTGGTCCTGTTGTGGGGCTGGCGGCTGCGCGCCGAGGTCGGGGCGGGGGGCACCTTCACCACCGGAATCGTCTCGGGTCTGGCCAATGCGCCCGGGATGGGCGGGCTGCCGGTGGCGGCGTTTTTCGCCGCCCAACCGATGAGTGCGGCGACCTTTCGCGCCACCTTGGTCGCCTATTTCCCGATCCTCGATCTCTACTCGGCACCTTTGTATTTCTGGCACGGCCTTGTGACATGGGACACGCTTTGGGCCAGCCTCATCATCCTGCCGCTGACCTTCCTTGGCAATTGGCTGGGGGGGCGGCATTTCTTTAACACCGATCCGCAGGATTTCCGCCGCTTCGCCATTCTGCTTCTGGCAGGGTTGGCGGCGATGGGCCTTATAAAGGCGGTGGCCTGAATGTTGCTCGTCGTCAATGCCGGTTCCTCCTCGCTGAAACTCGCGGTGTTTGACGAGGGCCTGCATCAGGTGGCGCAGGCGCGGGCTGAACGGATCGGCACGGGCGGCGCTAGGGATCACCGCGCGGCCCTTGCCGCCGGTCTCGCCGAGATGGGGCTTACGGCGGGCGACTTTACCGCCGCCGCGCATCGGGTGGTCCATGGCGGCGCGCGGCTTACCGCGCCGTGCCGCATCACCCCGGATGTCGAGGCCGAAATCGCCGCCTGTGCAGCACTTGCGCCTTTGCACAACCCGGCCAATCTGATGGGCATCCGGGCGCTCTCGGCGCTTGCCCCCGACCTGCGGCAATATGCCAGTTTCGACACCGCCTTTCACGCCACGAATCCAGCACTTGCCACCACCTATGCCCTGCCTTTGGCCGAGCGCGAGCGGGGCTTGCGCCGCTATGGCTTTCACGGCCTGTCCTATGCGGCAATTGTTCGAAAAGTGAAAGAAATTGCCGGTTCAGCCGCCATAAATCGGCTTTTGGTGTTCCATTTGGGCAATGGCGCCTCGGCCTGCGCAATCCGGGATGGCCAGTCGGTCGCCAGCACCATGGGCTATTCGCCCCTTGACGGTCTGACCATGGGCACCCGCGCAGGCAGTCTTGATCCGGCGGTGGTGCTGGATCTGGCCGCCCGCCACGGGGTTGAAGGCGCGGCGTGTCTCTTGAACCGCGAGGCTGGGCTTTTGGGCCTTGGCGGGGCCTCGGACATGCGGGCCTTGCAACAGGCCGGCACCGCCGAGGCCGCCTTTGCCCGCGATCATTTCGCCTATTGGGCGGCGCGCCACGGCGCAAGCCTTATGGTGGCGATGGGGGGGCTTGATGCCATCGTCTTTACCGGCGGCATCGGTGAAAAGGATGCAGCATGCCGCGCGGCCATTCTCGACCATCTGGCCTTTACTGGGCTTGCCTATGACGCCGCGCGCAATGCCCGCTGTCAGCCGGTTTTGCACGAAACACATTCGCATGTCGCAATCTGGATAGTCCCGGCCGATGAGGAGCGCCAGATTGCATTAGAGGCGATGACCGTCAGGGAGGGCGGCGCATGACCGAGCCAAGGCTGAACACCTCGCCCAAGGTCTCCGACGAGATCCGCCGCACCACCTGCTACATGTGCGCCTGCCGCTGCGGCATCAATGTGCATCTGACAGACGGGCGCGTGAGCTACATCGAGGGCAACCGCGACCATCCGGTGAACAAGGGCGTGCTTTGTGCCAAGGGGGCCTCGGGCATCATGCAGGTCACCGCGCCCAGCCGCCTGCGCGCGCCGCTTCGGCGCGTCGGCCCCCGGGGATCGGGCGCGTTTGAGGAGATCAGCTGGGACGAAGCCCTTGATCTGGCTGTGAAATGGATGAAACCCCTGCGCGAGACCACGCCCGAGAAGCTGGCCTTCTTCACCGGGCGCGATCAGTCGCAATCGCTCACCGGCTGGTGGGCGCAAGCCTTTGGCACGCCGAACTATGCCGCCCACGGCGGCTTTTGTTCGGTCAACATGGCGGCGGGCGGCATCTACACCATCGGCGGGGCGTTTTGGGAATTCGGCCAGCCCGACTGGGACCGCACCAAGCTCTTCGTTCTTTTCGGCGTGGCCGAGGATCATGACAGCAACCCCATCAAGATCGGCCTTGGCAAGCTCAAGGCCCGTGGCGGCCGCGTGATCGGCGTCAACCCGATCCGCTCGGGCTATAATGCGGTGGCCGATGACTGGTTCGGCATCACGCCCGGCAGCGATGGGCTGTTGATCCTGTCTCTCATCCATTGCCTACTGGAAGCGGGCAAGGTCGATCTGACTTATCTCGCGCAATTCACCAATGCGCCGCTTCTCGTTGTGGCCGATGGCCCCGAAAAGGGCATGATCCTGAAGAACGCCGAAAGCCAGCCCTTCGTGATCGACCGTCGCACCGGCCAGCCCGCACCATGGGACGGCAAGGGGGTTGAGCCGGATCTTGGCGCCACCTGGCAAGGCCACCGCACCGTGTTTCAGCACATGGCGGAACGCTACCTCTCTCCCGATTACGCGCCCGAGGCCGTAGCCGCCCGCTGCGGCATCCCGGCCCCCCGCATCCGCAGCCTTGCCGCCGAACTCGCCCGCGTGGCCTTTGACGAGGCCTTTGAATTGCCGCAGGAATGGACCGATTTCCGTGGCAATCATCATAAATCCATGCCCGGCCGTCCCGTCTCATTCCACGCCATGCGCGGGATTTCGGCCCATTCCAACGGCTTCCAGACCGCCCGCGCCCTGCATCTGTTGCAGATCGTCCTTGGCACGGTCGAGGTGCCGGGCGGCTACCGGCTGAAACCGCCATACCCCAAACCGGTCGAGGCGCATCCGACGCCCCACGCCATCTCGACCCCGGGCAAGCCCTTGCCCGGGCCACATCTCGGCTATGTCCGCAGCCCCGAACAGCTGGCAGTGGATGCCAAGGGCAACCCTCTGCGCATCGACAAGGCGTTTTCTTGGGAAAACCCGTTCTCGGCCCATGGGCTCATGCATATGCTGATCCCCAACGCCCATGCGGGCGACCCTTACCGCATCGACACGCTGTTTCTCTACATGGCCAATATGGCGTGGAATTCGTCGATGAACACGGCCGAGGTCATGCGGATGCTGACCGACAAAGATGCCAGCGGCGACTATGTCATCCCCCGCATCATCTATTCCGACGCCTATGCCTCCGAAATGGTGGCCTATGCCGATCTGATCCTGCCTGACACCACCTATCTTGAGCGCCACGATTGCATCAGCCTTCTCGATCGGCCGATCTCCGAGCCGGGGGCGGCGGGCGACAGCATCCGCTGGCCGGTGGTGGAACCGGACCGCGATGTGCGGGGCTTTCAGTCGGTGCTTTTGGACCTTGGCGCGCGGCTTGGCCTGCCGGGCATGGTGAACGAAGATGGCAGCCCGAAATTCGCCGATTACGCCGATTACATCGTCAACCATCAGCGCCGCCCCGGCGTCGGCCCGCTGATCGGCTGGCGCGGCGATGGGTCTGAGGCGGGGCGCGGCGCGCCGAACCCCGAACAGCTGAACCGCTATATCGAAAACGGCGGCTTCTTTCAGGCCCATGTCCCCGATGAGGGCGCTTTCTACAAACCCTGGAACGCCGAATATCAGGATTGGGCGGTCAAGATCGGGCTTTATGAAACCCCGCAGCCCTATCTCTTTTCCATCTGGTCCGAACCGATGCGCCGCTTTCAGGCTGCGGCCGAAGGGATCGGCCCCCTTCAGCCCCCCGACCATCTGCGCGCGCGCTTGATCCAGGCGATGGACCCGCTGCCCAGCTGGTATCCGCCTTTTGGCGAGGACAGCGCCACCGATTACCCGATCCATGCGTTAACCCAGCGCCCGATGGACATGTATCACTCTTGGGGCAGCCAGAACGCATGGCTGCGCCAGATCAGGGGCCGCAATTATCTTTATCTGCCCACCAAAATCTGGACCGAACACGGCTTTGCCGAGGGCGATTATGCCCGCCTGACAAGCCCGACGGGCGAGATCGTCGCACCCGTGGCCCATATGGCCGCGCTGAACGAAAACACGGTCTGGACTTGGAACGCCATCGGCAAACGCAAGGGCGCTTGGGCGCTCGACGAAGGCGCGTCCGAGGCGACGACGGGGTTCTTGCTCAACCACCTCATCCCGGAATGTCTGCCGGGCGAGGGGCGGCTGTCGAATTCAGATCCGGTGACGGGGCAGGCGGCTTGGTTCGACCTGCGCGTCAGGATCGAGCGTGTGGGGCCAAGGCCCCATGCCGAACCCGCCTTTGGCCCGATCCCCCGCGTGGTGCCCCAAGGCACAGAGCGCGCCCATCCCTCCTCGGACGCCCTTGGCGTCTCGTCGGGAGGCCCACGACGAGCGGCGCAGCCGACGAGGAGTGGCGGAGGAGCCCAGAAATGACCTGTCTGCCTGCGAAAACCGACAAGAAACTTGGCCTTGCCATCGACCTTGACACCTGCGTCGGCTGCAACGCCTGCGTGACCGCCTGCAAGGGCTGGAACGATCAGGGCTACGGCGTGCCCCTGTCCGACCAAAGCCCCTATGGCGCCGATCCTTCCGGCACCTTCCTCAATCGGGTGCACAGCTATCAGGTGCAGCCACCCGATGCCGCCGCGATCACCGTCAACTTCCCGCGCTCGTGCCTGCATTGCGATGATGCACCCTGCGTCACCGTCTGCCCGACGGGGGCAAGCTATAAACGGGCCGAGGACGGCATCGTTCTGGTCAATGAGGACGCCTGCATCGGCTGCGGGCTTTGCGCATGGGCCTGCCCTTACGGCGCGCGCGAACTCGACGCGGCGGCGGGGGTGATGAAGAAATGCACCCTTTGCGTCGACCGCATCTACAACGAAAACCTGCCCGAGGAAGACCGTGAACCGGCTTGCGTGCGCAGTTGCCCCACCGGCGCGCGGCATTTCGGCGATTTCGCCGATCCCGACAGCGCAGTCAGCCGCCTCAGCGCCGAGCGCGGCGGCTTTGCCCTGATGCCGGAAATGGGCACCAACCCGGTCAACCGCTACCTGCCGCCGCGCAAGAAGGACGCGCTGGCTGCAAGCCCCTTGGCCCCGCTTCTCGACATCAAGGCCACGGGGTTTGCGGGCTGGCTTGACCGCATGCTGGGGAAGATCTGATGCATCCGGCACCCTCTGTCATTTTGTTCACCGTGCTTTCGGGCCTTGGTTTTGGCTATCTTGCCGCCTTGGGCGCGGGGTTGGTGCAGCCTGAAGGCTGGGCGGCCTTCGGGCTTTGGGCCTTGGGCTATGGGCTGGCGGTGGGCGGGCTTTTGGCCTCGACCACCCACCTTGGCCGGCCCGAACGCGCTTGGCGCGCCTTTAGCCAATGGCGCAGCAGTTGGCTTAGCCGCGAGGGGATTGCGGCGGTGGCAACGCTTCTGATCCTTGCCCCCGTGGCGCTGTCGGATTGGCTTGGCCTTGGCTGGAGCCGCCTACCGAGCCTGATCGGCGCGGTCTTGGCGCTGGCGACGATTGCCACCACTTCGATGATCTATGCCCAGTTGAAAACCGTGCCGCGCTGGAACCATTGGACCACGCCCGCGCAGTTCTTTGCCTTTGCGCTGGCCGGGGGCGCGATGCTGGCGGGGCAGGGGGCGGTTGCGGTTGGCCTTCTGGCCCTTCTGGCCGCCGCACTCGCCGCGCATTGGTATTTCGGTGACCGCCGCTTTGCCGAGGTCGGTGCCACCATGGGCAGCGCCACGGGGCTTGGGCATTTGGGCGCGATTTCGGTGTTTGACCCGGCCCATACGGCGGGCAATTACCTCTTGCGCGAGATGATCTTTGTCGTCGGGCGCAAGCACGCGGCCAAGCTGCGGGTGCTGGCGCTGATCTTGGCCTGCCTTGTGCCCGCGTTGATCCTGATGCTGCCCGCCCATCCCTTGCTCACCGCGCTTGCGGTCATGGTGCATCTTCTGGGGGCCTTCGCCGCGCGTTGGCTTTTCTTTGCGCAGGCTGAGCATGTGGTGGGCCTTTACTATGGCAAGCGTTAATGGCGGCAAGCGCTAATAGCTCAGCAAAAGCCGGTCTCTGACCTCTTCGGCCTCCATTGTCTGCCCGCCCATCTGAAAGCGCTTGAGCATCGACCGGCCAACGTTCAGCATGATCTCGCGCTCGAACAGCCCCGGCGGCAGCGGCAGATCGCAGTAGGTGCCGCCCGATTTCTTGGTGCCGTCGATCGAGAGCGCCACCCGCACCCCGCGCGCCTTGGCTGCGGCAATTGCATCAAACAAATCAGGCAGATGAAAGGTTTGCGCGCCATAAAGGATGGACTGCGAAAAGCTGTAGGGCGGGTCGCAATAGATCACATCGCCCGGCTCTGCCCGCGCCATGGCCTCGCGGTAATCCAACAGCGCGAACTGCGCCCCGCGCAGGCGCTGGTGCCAAAGATCGACCCGCTTGGAAAAGGCCTTGGGCGGAATGGCCGGATGGCTGCCGCAAGGGGTGGACATATGCCCGTTCGAGCGGCGAAAGCGTACCACCCCGCCATAGCAAGCCCGACATAGAAACAGGAAATCGGCGCCATTCGGGGCGGCATTGAACCGCGCCTTGATCGCCTCATAGACCGCCACCCGGTCACCCGCCTGAAAGGCGTGCCAGCGGCTGGCATACCAGTCTTTCAAAACCTCAGGGTGCTGCGACAGGGTCTGCCAGATCTCGATCAGCGGCGGGTAGATGTCCGATCCAAAGCCGCGCTTCGGCGCAAGCACCGCCATCACCCCGCCCGCGCCCAGAAAGGGTTCGTGATAAGCACCAAAATCGCGCGGGAAATGGGCGATGATCTCATGGGCGAATTTCTGTTTGCTGCCGACCCACTTCAAAAGCTGGGTTTTAAAGGGGGCAACGGGGCCAAAGGCTGGCAATGGCTGCCCGCCTGTCGCGCCAAGATCCTCCGTTACGCACCTTGTCATGCCGTGCCCTGCCCATGGCTGTCTTTGGATCGCAAAAAAGCCATGCTGTTCCAAGTTATGACGCGGCACGCGCGCGCGAGATCACCGCGGGATTGCGTCACGCGCCGCCCGCCATCCCGTGCCTGAAAAGGAAGAGTTTTGGAGGCGGGTATCGGAATCGAACCGATCTTCATGGATTTGCAATCCAGTGCATAGCCTGCCTGCCCACCCGCCTTCGAGGGCTTTTGTTACAAGAACCCCTCGCGGGCTGCAAGGCGATATTCGCGTTTTCGCGGTGCTTCCTGTTCACGTTTGGGCGGGATTGCGCCTTGGCAAAGGCCAAAAGAGCCCGGCCTTTACCCCCGCACAATTGCAACTGGGATCTCAAACCCTAGGGTTCTTCTGGCAGCAAGATCACATCGCTCGGCGCAAAGCTGATCTCTGCGCTGCTGCCAACGGGAGGGGGCGGCTGGTCGGCGCGATTGAACGTATCAAGGGCCACCATTGTGCCCGCAACCCGCGCCTTGACGCGGATGACCGAGCCGAGGAAATGCACCTCTTCGATGGTGGCGGGCAGCACAAAATCACAGCCCTCCGCATGGCCGAGGTGGATTGCTTCGGGGCGCAGGGCCAGCGTCACGCGATCGCCCTTGCGCGCCGCGATCGCCGTTTTGGCCAAAGTCAGGCTTTGCCCGGCGAGTGTCAGCGCGCCAGCCTCTGGATCCTCAACCGTCGCCGCGAACATATTCAACGTGCCGACAAAGCTTGCCACGAAGCGCGTGCGCGGGTTGTTGTAGATCTCAAACGGCGCACCGGCCTGCTCGGCCATGCCTCCATTCATCACCACGATGCGGTCAGAGATCGACATCGCCTCTTCTTGGTCATGGGTCACAAAGATGGTGGTGATCCCCAATTCGCGCTGGATTTCCCGGATTTCATTACGCAAGGAAACCCGCACTTTGGCATCCAGCGCGGACAAGGGCTCATCCAGCAGCAGAACGCGGGGGCTTGGAGCCAAAGCGCGCGCCAGCGCCACCCGTTGTTGTTGGCCACCCGAAAGCTGAAACGGGAAGCGCGTGCCAAGTTCAGGCAGGCCGATCAGCCGCAGCATTTCGGCCACCCGTGCCTCACGTTCAGCCTTGGGAACCCCCTTGACCGCCAGCCCGAAAGCCACGTTGTCAGCCACGGTCATGTTGGGAAACAGTGCATAGGCTTGAAACATCATGCCAATGGCGCGCTGGTTGGTGCGCTGGCCGGTCACATCCTGACCGTCAATCGAAATGCTGCCCGAGGTTGGCGTTTCAAACCCGGCCACCATGCGCAAGACGGTGGTTTTGCCACAACCCGAAGGCCCAAGAAGCGAGACAAACTCACCCTTGTCGATGCCAAGGCTGAAATCCTTGACCACGCGGTTCGCGCCAAAGGTTTTTTCCAAGTTGGTCAGGTCAAGAAAGGCCATCAGGCTTTCGCCCTTTCATGTTTCGAGAAGCGGGTAACAAGCTGGATCAGCCCCATGCAGCCCCAGGTAATGGCAAAGGCAATAACGGCCAGTGCCGGCGGTTCATAGGCGCGGTTGGCGCCCAAAAGCTGCATGAAGGGGCCAAAGGCGGGGCGGTTCAACAGCGCGGCCATGGTGAATTCGCCAATGACGATGGCCAGCGTCAGAAATGCGCCAGAAAGCACGGCAACCATCACATTGGGCAAAATGATCCGGGCCAGAATGGTGAACCACCCTGCGCCCAAGCTTTGCGCGGCCTCTGTCAGGGTGGCGACATCAATGGTCCGCAATCCGGTGTCAACGGCGCGATACATATAGGGCAGCGCCAAGGTGGCATAACCCATGGTCAAAAGAATATCGGTGCCAAGCGCCGAGCCGGTTAAGGGCAGGATTGACGAGGTGTTATAAAGCCGGATGTAGCCAAACACGATGACGATGGCCGGGATGACCAGCGGCAGCAGCGTGATAAACTCGATAATCGGGCGGGCTTGCGGCAGTTTCAGACGCACCCAATAGGCCGTGGGCACGACAAGCAAAACGCCAAAGACGATCGTCGCGGCGGCAAGTGTCAGCGAATAGCTGAAGGTGTCCCAAAAGCGCGGGTCCTCAAAGACGCGGGCATAGGCGTCAAAAGAATAGACGCCGCGGCGCATTTTCAGGCTGAACTCGGTCATGCCGACCAGCGGCAACAGGAAGAACAGACAGCCCGCTATAAACACAACCCATGCGAAAAGGCGTTTCATTTCAGCCACCTTTCCGAACGGGTGCGCAGCACAATGTAGATGACATTGGCCAGCCCGGTGATCAGGATCATGCCAAAAGCCAGCGCATATCCAAGATTGGGGTTACCAAGCACATCGCCCCGGATCTGGGCAAAAAGCTTGATCGGCACGATGTTCAACTGTGGTCCGGTCAGGGCAAAGGCCGTCGCCACCGCGCCAAAGGCATTGGCGAACAAAAGCGCAAAGGTTCCCAAAAGCGAGGGAAACAGGATCGGCAAGGCGACCATGCGCCAATATTGCGCCCCGGTTGCCCCCAAAACTTGGGCGGCTTCGCGCCACTCGCGTTTCAGCCCGTCAAGGGCGGGAATGATGATCAGGATCATCAAGGGAATCTGGAAGAACAGATAGGTGACAACAAGGCCCCAGAAGCTAAGCAGATTGAAGCCCATGGCGCGCAGGTTGATGCCAAATTCAGTTTTTAACCACAAGGTCACCAGACCCGCAGGGCCAAGGGTGGCAATAAAGGCAAAGGCCAGCGGCACACCGGCGAAATTCGATGCCACGCCAGAAAAGGTGAGCAATGGGCTGCGAACACGTTTGGGCAAGCCGCCAAAGACCACGGCCGATGCCATGGCAAACCCGATGGCGCAGCCCAAAAAGGCGGTGACCAGCGAAAGCTGGATCGAGGTGATATAGGCGCTGCGGATTGATCCTGTGTTCAGGTCAATCAAGTTCTGAAGGGTAAATCCGCCGTCTTGCGATTGAAACGCCCCGACCACGATCTTCATCGTCGGAAGGATGAGGAACAGCACGGCAAAGGCCAAAAAGGGCAAGATTCCCAGCCATTCAAGCGGCAAACGCCGCTTTGGTCGGCGCGGATTGGGGGCGTCAGACATCAGGCCATATCTCATATTTCGGGCCCCTTTGGAGTTCCGGGCCCATCTTAAGAAATGCCCCACCCAAGCCAAGCTGGGGTGGGGCGGTGCTGTGGGTCACATCACTCGACGTTGGCGCCGACGATGGCATCCCAGCCGCTGGTGACGGCGGCTTTGTTGGCGTCGACCTCTTCCAAGGTCGGGAAATAGGCAGCCTCATAGGCGGCAGCCGGGGGAAGCGCGTCCAACAGATCCTGCGGGATCGTGCCAGCTGCGGCCATCGCGTTGAAACGTGCGGGGTGGCAATAGCCCTTCAGCCAACCAAGCTGACCTTCATCGCTGTAAAGATATTCCATCCACAGCTTGGCCGCGTTGGGCTGGGGCGCATAGGCGGAAATTGCCTGCACATAGACCCCGGCCAGCACGCCGGTTTTTGGCACCACAACCTCAACCGGGGGGTTCCCGGCCAGCGTGTCGCGGGCGGAGAGCGCGTTATAATCCCACATGATGATGATCGGGGTCGTGCCTTGGGCAAGCGTGCCTGCCTTGCCGATGACGGGAACGAAATTGCCCGCATCATTCAAGGCCTTGAAGAACTCCAATCCGGCTTTGCCCGCGGCTTCGCCCGGGGCGGCCCCGGTCGACAGACCTGCCGCCAGAACACCCAAGATCGCCTGGTTCGACGCACGCGGATCACCCGCAAGCGCCACTTGGCCGGCATATTCGGGCTTCAAAAGATCGGCCCAGTCCTGAGGGACATTTTCGACCAGATCCTTGTTCACGATAAAGGACATCACGCCGTAATAGTCGGCATACCAATGGCCTTCGGGGTCTTTGATGGCATCGGGGATCTCGTCCCAGGTGGCGACCTTATAGGCTTGCGTCAGCCCTTCGGCCTTGGCTTGCGGGCCAAAGGCCAGACCGACGTCAAGCACGTCAGGTGCCTGCGGGCCCTTGTTATCCTTGTTGGCCTTGACCGCCTCAAGCTCGTCAGCCGAGCCTGCGTCAGGGTTCAGTTCGTTGACGGTAATTTCGGGATATTTCGCCTTAAAGCCTGCGATAACATCGCCATAGCCGCACCAGTCATGCGGCAGCGCGATGGTTGAAAGCATGCCTTCGGCCTTGGCGGCGGCCTCAATCTCGGCAAGCGTTTGGGCCGATGCGGCGGTCGTTGCCAGCATAGCCATGAGGCTTGCCGTTAACCCGAAAGTAGTTTTGAGCAGCATTTGGTGATCCTCCATTGATGACCGACTCTCGGTAACCCTTACACATGTCAGTAATGTCACAGGTTCCGCAGGATTGCCGCTAGCTGGTGACATAGTGATATGGGTTCTCGTCTGACCATTCCACAGTTAAGTTGGCCGCCGCAAAGAGTTCTTGGGTGCCGACGCGATTAACGCGACCAAAAAGGGAATGACTGAGCAAGAGCGAGGTCAGACCTGATAGAACCCGCGATACCAGTCCACAAAGGCGCGTATCCCGTCGCGCACATCCGTGGCGGGGCAGCCGCCGGTTAAGTGGTTCAAAAGGCTGGCATCTGCCCAAGTGGCCGGCACGTCGCCGGTCTGCATGGGCAGGTAATTGCGGATGGCTTTTTTGCCCGTCGCCTCTTCGATCGCTTCGATAAAATCCATCAGCCGAACCTTTTGGCCATTGCCGATATTCACCACCCGAAACGGGGCCGCAGGTGACAGGCTGTCGCCTTGGGCAATCTCGGCGCGGGTGGCGGGGCGCTGGGGCACAGCATCGATCAGCGCGGCAATTCCGGCTACAAGATCAGTGACATAGGTGAAATCGCGCCACATCTCGCCCATGTTGTAGATGTCAATCGGATCGCCTGCCAAAATGGCCTTGGTGAATTTGAAAGGCGCCATGTCAGGCCGCCCCCAAGGGCCGTAGACGGTAAAGAACCGGAACATGGTCACCGGCAGATTGTGGATATGGGCATAGGAATGGCCCATCGCCTCATTGGCTTTTTTCGTTGCCGCATAAATGGTTAGCGGGTGATCGGCCCGGTCGATTTCGCGAAAGGGCATGTCTTCATTCGCCCCATAGACCGAGGAGGTGGAGGCCATCAGAAGATGCGACACCTGCAATTCGCGCGCGGCTTCCATCACGTTGAAGGTGCCCACAAGATTGCTGTCAATATAGGCGCGCGGCGCTTCGAGGCTGTAGCGCACCCCAGCTTGGGCGGCGAGGTGGATGATGACATCGGGCGCGGCATCGCGGGCGGCGTTCATGACGGCCTCGGCATCCTCCAGCATCGCCTCAACTTGGGTAAACCCAAGATTTTGCTGCAAAAGTGCCAGACGGGCACGCTTGAGATTGATGTCGTAATAGCTGGTCATCCCGTCAAAGCCATGCACCTGCCAGCCTTGATCCAGCAAGAGTTTGGCCAGATGAAAGCCGATAAATCCTGCCGTTCCGGTGATGAATGCCCGCCGCATGTTGAATACCCTTTTGACCAGTAAAACCGGGGTAAATCAGCGCGGGCAGTAGGGCAAGCGGGCAATGAAAGGCGGGGCTGAAATGACAAAAGGCGCATCCGACGATGCGCCTTTTTGTGTTTGGAGCGGGCGATGAGATTCGAACTCACGACCCTAACCTTGGCAAGGTTATGCTCTACCCCTGAGCTACGCCCGCACTCCGTGGGATGGGGTTTAGCCAAAGCCGTCGGGGGGTGCAAGAGGGATTTCTAGGCAATTTCAAGGATGGTCCCAAAATGCGGGGCAAGCCGTTGAAAAGGCACGAATTGGCCGTCGGATCAGTGTCGGTTTCGCGTCGGGTTTGCGTCGGGTCTCCGTCCCGACATTTTGCCGGGCGCGAGGGGCGGCAGAGCGGGGCGGCGGAAAAGCAAAAGGGCCCCAAGCGGGGCCCTCTGTGCGATCTGATTGGAGCGGGCGATGAGATTCGAACTCACGACCCTAACCTTGGCAAGGTTATGCTCTACCCCTGAGCTACGCCCGCATACCGATCAGATGGCGGTGAGATAAGAGATCACCGCAGGCTGCGCAAGGGGGAAAACGCCGCCTTGCGCGGGATTTCTGCGGCCAAGGATCAGGCCGCCAGACGCGATTTGACGGTTTCGGCGGCGGCCTTGATGGCGGCGGCGATGAAATCCAGCTCGGCATCGGTCAGCCGGGTCGGCAGGCGCACATCGCAGGCGCGCATCAGCATGGCGCGGGTGCGGGGCAGCTCTGGCGCGGGGCCAAGGAATTCCCAGTTCCAAAAGGCGCGCGCATTGCCCTCGGAGAGGCCAAAGACCTGCACCGAGACGCCGCGCGTCTTCGCCTCGGCCTGAAAGGCCAGCGCCTCAGCGTCAGACCAATCGCCTGTCAGGTTGAACTGGATGGAATCGGGCGCGCGCGTTTCGGGGGCAAGCGCGGGCGGCACGGTCAGATGGGCGGAGGTGTTCAGCACCGCCGCCACCCGGTCATGGCCCGCGCGGCCCTTGGCCACACGATCTGCCACCAAGGGCAGTTGCGGGCGGATCACGGCGGCCGAGAGGTTCTGCATCCGCATGTTGTAGAGCGGCAGCTTGTTTTGCCACAGCATATAGCTGTTTTGCATGCCGGGATGTTTCTTCCAGTTCGATTCGTAGGCGCCCGACATGATGACGCAACGCGCGGCAAGTTCGGGGTCATCGGTGATGAGGATGCCGCCTTCGCCAGCGTTCACCAGCTTATAGGACTGGAAGGAAAAGCAGCCGATCTTGCCGATGGTGCCGATCTTGCGGCCATGCCATTCGGTGCCAAGGGAATGCGCGGCGTCCTCGACCACGGGGATATTGCGGGCATCGCACAGCGCCATGATGGCATCCATGTCCGAGGTATGGCCGCGCATGTGGGAGATCATGACCGCCTGGGCGCCGTCGAGTTTCGCCTCGAAATCGGCCATGTCGACGCGGTAATTCTCGCCCACCTCGACCAGAACCGGGGTGCAATCGGCATGGACCACGGCCGAGGGCACGGCGGCGAAGGTGAAGGCGGGGATCAGGACGCGGGCGCCTCGGGGCAGATCCAGGGCTTTGAGCGCGAGGAACAGCGCGGCGGAGCAGGAGGCGACGGCGAGGGCGTATTTTGCGCCCATCAGATCGGCGAATTCCTGTTCCAAAAGCGCCACCGGCGCGCCTTCGGGGGCGGTGTAGCGGAAAAGATCGCCCGAGGCGAGAAGCCGGTCGATCTCGGCGCGGGCGGCCTCGGGGATCGGTTCGGCGTCATAAACATTGGGGGCGATGGCTTGTCCGTCGGCTGGCATTTAAAGCTTTCCTGAAACTCTTCTACAGGAAAGCTTTAAACACTGTGCAGATGACAGGCTAGTGACAATTCGCGGGGCCGGGCGATTTCCGCCGATTTGCGCGTCGTTGGCGGTTCCCGCCCTTCTTGCAAACTGCTCTGCGAAGAGGGCCGGAACGGCCAGGATGAGCGGGCCTAAAGGCCGATGCGGTCGCGCAGCGAAAACCATGTCATGGCCAAGACTAAAAGCGGCCAGCGAAAGCCTGTGCCACCGGGAAAGCGGGGTTGCGGCAGGCTGGCCATCAGATCAAAATCGCCCGCATTGCCCGCCACCGCCTCGGCCATCAGCTTGCCCGCAAGGGTGGCCATGGCCACCCCATGGCCCGAATAGCCCGAGGCCGACAGGATATTGGGCCGGGGCCTTGTAAAGCAGGGCATACGGTTCATCGTGATGGCCAGCGTGCCGCCCCAAGCATAGTCAATGCGGGTGTCTTTCAGCTGAGGATAGACCTCAAGCATCGGTTTTCGCACGGTTTTCACAAGGTCTGGGAAGCGGTAGCCATAGCTTTCGCCACCCCCGAACAACAGGCGGTTGTCTTCGGACAGTCGCCAGTAATTGACCACGAATTTGGTATCGGCCACGGCCACGGGTTCGGAAAGGATCTCGGCTGCGCGGTCGCCCAAGGGTTCGGTGGCAACGATGAAATTGTTGATCGGCATGACCTTGGCGGCCACCTTGGGTTCCAGATCGCCCAGATAGCCATTGGCCGCCAAGATCACCTGATCGCAGGTGACGCGGCCTCGGGCGGTGTGGACATGCGGTTTTGCGCCCTCGGTGATCTCGGTTACCTCGGACATCTCATGGATCACCGCGCCCGCCTTTTGCGCGGCGCGTGCAAGGCCGATGGCATAGTTCAGGGGATGCACATGGCCTGCGCCGCGGTCAATTTCGCCGCCGCGATAGGCTTTTGACCCGATCAGCCCCTGAATGCCCGCGCGGTCAAGGGGTTCAAGCTGGTCATAGCCATAGTCGCGGTGGAGCTTTTCGGCATAGGCGTGGGTGTCGCGCACCTCGGTGTCGGACCAGCAGGCATGGGCGATGCCGGGGTAAAAGGTGCAGGGCATGTCATGGTGCGTGATCAGGGTTTTGACCAGCGCCTTGGCGTCTTCGGCCAGATCCCACAGTCGATGAGCGGCGTCGCGGCCCATGACCTTTTCGATCCAGATCTGGTCTTGCCGCTGGCCCGAGCCGACCTGCCCGCCATTGCGCCCCGAGGCACCAAAGCCCACGCGATGCGCCTCAACCACCACCACCGACAGGCCCTTTTCGGCCAGATGCAGTGCCGCGGAAAGACCGGTATAGCCCGCGCCGATGATGCAGACATCGGCCCGAACCTCTCCCACAAGGGGCGGGCAGGGGGCAAATTCGGCACGGGTGGCGGCGTAAAAGGACGGGGGATATTCCCCCGCCCGGTCATTCACATGCAAAAGGTTCATGCGCGCCCCTTACACGTTCAACAGAAGATGTTCGCGCTCCCACGGGCTGATGACTTGCAGGAACTCTTTGTATTCGTTGCGCTTTACGCTGTCATAGACCTTGCAGAAATCCGGGCCCATGATCTCGGTCAGAGCGGCGTCTTCTTCCAGAAGATCCAGCGCGTCGCCCAGCGTGGTGGGGATTTCGTCGCTGTCGATATAGGCGTTGCCCTGAAATTCGGGGCGGGGGGCGACCTTGTTCATCAGCCCCAGATAGCCGCAAGCAAGGGTCGAGGCGATGCCGAGATAGGGGTTGCAATCCATCCCCGGCAGGCGGTTTTCCACCCGGCGCGCGGCGGCCGATGAGATCGGCACGCGGATGCCCGTGGTGCGGTTGTCGCGGCCCCATTCCAGATTGATCGGCGCGGCAAAGTCCGGGACATAGCGGCGATAGCTGTTGACGTAAGGCGCGAACAGCGCGACCGCCGCGCCAAGGTGCTTTTGCATGCCGCCGATGAAATGGTGAAACGCCTCGGTTTCCACGCCTTTGGGGCCGGCGAAGATGTTCTTGCCGGTCCGGCTGTCGACCACCGAGGTGTGGATATGCATGGCCGAGCCCGGCTCATCCGCGATGGGTTTGGCCATGAAGGTGGCAAAGCAATCGTGGCGAAGGGCGGCCTCGCGGATCAGGCGTTTGAAGAAGAACACATCATCGGCCAGACGCACCGGGTCGCCGTGGGCGAGGTTCAACTCGATCTGGCCCGCGCCGCCTTCTTGCAGGATGCCATCGATTTCAAGACCTTGGGCTTCGGCAAAGTCATAGATATCGTCAATCACCTTGCCGTATTCATCCACCGCCGAGAGCGAATAGGCCTGCTTGCCCGCCGCCCGGCGGCCCGAGCGGCCCATGGGCGGGATGACGGGCTGATTGGGGTCGATGTTGCGCGCGGTCAGGAAGAATTCCATTTCCGGCGCGACAACGGGTTTCCAGCCTTGGGCGGCGTAAAGATCGACGATCCGGCGCAGCACGTTGCGGGGGGAGAAGGGCACGAGGTTGCCTTGTTGATCCTTGGCGTCATGGATCACCTGCAAGGTCACATCCGCCGTCCAAGGGGCGGCGGTGGCGGTGGACCAATCGGGTTCCAAGATCATGTCAGGTTCGGTGAAGGCGTCAAAAGGGTTGTCGGCCCATTCGCCGGTGATGGTTTGCAGAAAGATGGAATTTGGCAGGAAGTAGTTGGTTTGCTTGCCAAACTTGGCTGCGGGCATGGCCTTGCCACGCGCCACACCGGCAATGTCGCCGATCACACATTCCACCTCATCCACACGACGGTTGCCGATATATTCGCGGGCTGCCTCGGGCAGCTGGTCGGTCCATTTGGACATGAGTCACACTTTTTGTTCGGGTTGACCCCAGAGATCACGCCTTGGCGGGCGCAGGCGTCTGGGGGGCCTTGGAGTGGGGGGCCTTGGATCCGGGCGTTTTGGATCGGGGGGCCTTAAAGAAAGCGGCGATACGCGCCGCCATGGTCTTGTCTTGCAAGGGCGTGTCCAGACGGGCGGCGGCCTTGGCCATCACCTCATCGGGCACCACGCCTTTGCCCCGGGTCTGCATCAACCCATCCACGAATTCGGGGCGAAATTCGGGGTGGGCCTGCACCGTCAGCGCATAGTCATCATATAAAAGCGCCGCATTGGTGCAAAAGTCGTTCGAGGCAATCACCCGTGCGCCCGCAGGGGCCTGAACCACCTGATCGCGGTGCCAGGCGTTCAGCGTCATCGGCTGGCCTTCGAAATCATAATCGGTCGCCCCCACGGCCCAGCCGCCGGCATAGCGTTCCACCTTGCCGCCCATCGCTTGGGCGATGATCTGGTGGCCAAAGCAGATGCCAACCATCGGCACATGGGCGGCAAAGCTTTGGCGAATGAACTCTTCGAGCGGGGCAATCCAAGGGTGGTCTTCATAGACCCCATGGCGTGAGCCGGTGATGAGCCAGCCATCGCAATCGGTGACTGCGGCGGGAAACTCTCCCTCAACCACCTTATAGGTGCGAAAGCGAAAGCCGTGGCCGTCCAAAAGCCGGGCGAACATATCGGGGTAATCGCCCATTTGCGGGGCGAGCGGCTCGGGGGCGAGGCCGGTTTGCAAAATGCCGATCAGCATGAAATGTCCAAGATGTCCTGAGGTCTAGCCTAGCGCAGCGCCCCCCCGGTTGGTCAAGGGGGACGTTGCAGGGGGGGGACGATGTCTGCCAAGACATCGTGCCGGAGTTTGCCAAAACTCCGTTGTCAGACCGTATCGAGGTAGAGGTCGATGCGCTCTTGTGGGGTCAGCTCGCCAATATAATGCAGCTCTTGGCGTTTGGTTGAGATGAGGTTCTTGATCAGCTCGGGGTGCAAAAAGCGCGGCACGATGGTGCTTTGCTCCAGCGCCTCGATCGCCTCTTCCCATGTGGCGGGAATTTGCGGCAGACCCTCTTGGGCATAGGCATTGCCGACGATGGGGCTGGCCGGTTCCATCTGATGTTCGATGCCATCAAGGGCGGCACCAAGGATGGCGGCCAGCATCAGATAGGGGTTCACATCGCCCCCCGCCACGCGGTGTTCGATGCGCCGCGCCGAGGTGGCGCCGGCGGGGATGCGAATGGCGGTGGTGCGGTTTTCATAGCCCCAAGCAATAGAGGTCGGGGCATGTTTGCCCGGCACCAGCCGTTCATAGCTGTTTTGATGCGGGGCAAAGATCAGCGCCGAGTCGCGCATGGCATGCAGGCAGCCCGCGACGGCCTGTTTCATAATCGTCGTGCCCTTGGGGCCGCCGCTGTCAAACACATTGTCGCCCGCCTCGTTGATCAGGCTGAAATGGGTGTGCAGGCCCGAGCCGGAATATTCCGGGTAGGGTTTGGCCATGAAGCTGGCGGCAAAGCCGTGGCGGCGGGCAAGGCCCTTGACCAGCATCTTGAAAAGCCAGGCATCATCGGCGGCGCGCAAGGGGTCGTCGCAATGCATCAGGTTCACTTCGAACTGACCAAGCCCGGTTTCCGAGGTGGTGGTGTCGGCGGGAATGTCCATCGCCTCGCAGGCGTCGTAAAGGTCGGTAAAGAAGGTGTCGAAGGCGTCAAGGGCGCGGATCGACAGCGTCTCGGCCGCTTTGCGTCGCTTGCCCGAGCGGGGCGAGGGCGGCACTTGCAGGGTTTTGCCAGAGTCGTCGATCAGGAAAAACTCGAGCTCCATCGCGCAGACCGGGGTGAGCCCACGCGCCTTGAAGCGCTGCACGATGGTGTTGAGCGCATGGCGGGGGTCGCCTTCATAAGGCGCGCCGTTTTCGCGAAACATCCAGATCGGCAACAGCGCGGTCGGGGCCTCGAGCCAAGGCATCGGCATAAAGCCGCGTTCGGTGGGTTTCAAAACGCCGTCTTGGTCGCCTTGTTCAAAAACCAAGGGGCTATCGTCGATATCTTCGCCCCAGATATCAAGGTTCAGAACCGAAAACGGAAAGCGCGTGCCGTTCTTGACCACGTTTTCGGCAAATCTTGTGGGCACGCGTTTGCCGCGGGCCTGACCATTCAAATCCGCCGCCGCCACCCGGATGGTGCGGACGTTGGGGTGCTTTCTCAGCCAATCTTTCATCATGTTCAA
The DNA here is from genome assembly GCA_965284335.1 of Tabrizicola sp. Classification (GTDB taxonomy): domain Bacteria; phylum Pseudomonadota; class Alphaproteobacteria; order Rhodobacterales; family Rhodobacteraceae; genus Tabrizicola_A. The sequence goes on from OZ260076.1 coordinate 749,097, forward strand.
CGTGAGGTCAGGGCATGGTCCCCCGCGCCAGACCCCTTTGGTCCGGCAGGCAGGTAAAGCCGGATCATGCCCTTGATCCTTTCCCTGTTTGTTGATCAACGCAAGGGGACCGTCGCGGCCCGGCCTTAATTTGATCAAATTTAGGATACTACCGGATCACATTCATGCGCAAGCGATTTCTAACGCGCTGATTGGAGGGCAGGTGGCGATTAAGCCGCCGGTTCACAAGGCCAAAGACCCAGATGATGACCAAGGTCAGCAGGATGAAGTAAAAGCCGACAATGGGGTAGGGGATGAAGGGGTTAAAGGTCTTGTCGGCGAAGTAATTGGCGTAATAGAGCGCATCGCCCATCTGGCGAAAGGCCGGGAAGCTGGCGAAGAACACCAGCGTGGTGGCGTGAAAGAGGAAGATCGCCTCGTTGGTATAGGCGGGCCAGCCAAGGCGCAGCATGGTGGGCCATTGGATGCGGCGGAATTTCTGCCAGCCGGAAATGCCATAGGCATCGGCGGCCTCAAGATCGCCCTTCGGGATCGAGCGCAGCGCGCCGTAGAAGATCTCGGCCGAATAGGCGGCGGTGTTGAGGAACAAAACCAACAGCGCCCCGGCCCAAGCCCGCGTGAGCCATGCGGTTTCCACCGTGATGCCAAAGACATCAATCCCTGCGCGGGGCAGCAAGACCAGCGTTTCATAGGCGATGAAGAACTGGATGAACAAGGGCGAGCCGCGGAAGACAAAGATGAACCATTCGGCAGGTTTGCGCGCCCATGGGCTGCGCGCCGCTTTGGCCAAGGCCAGCGCATTGGCCAGAAAGAAGCCAAAGCCGAGCGCCATGACGCCGAAATAGACGTTCCAGATCATGCCCGACCCGATCAGCGTGAAATGCTGGCAGAGCGTGAAATCGGTGCGCGGCAAGAGGTTTTCACCATAGCCGAGCGAGCGGAAGGCATAGGCCTGAATGGTTTCAACGCAGGTCATGGTCATATGGCGGCCTTTCGCATGGCTTCGCCTGCGGCGGTGGCCTGCCCTTTGGACAGCCGCGCCGAAATGCGGCCCAAGACCCCTTCGGAAACCTTGGTCATCAGAAGATAAAACACCAAAAGCGCCATGAAATACCACAGCCGCCAATCGGGGTGGGGGTATTCATAGGCGTTGGTCTTCAAGCCGCCCAGCTCGCGGGCGTAATAGACAATGTCTTCGATCCCCAAAAGGAACAGCAAGGGCGTCGCTTTGATAAGGATCATCCACAGGTTCGACAGGCCCGGCAGGGCATAGACCCACATCTGCGGCACCAAAATGCGACGAAACACCTGCCGGGGGCTCATGCCATAGGCCTCGGCGGTTTCCAATTGGGCGCGCGGCACGGCCTCCATCGCGCCGTAAAGGACGTTGGCGGCAAAGGCGCCGAAGACGATGGAAAAGGTGATCACGGCCAAAAGGAAGGCATAGGCATCATGCCAGATCGCCGACGAGCGGGCCAAGGGCACCTTGGCCTCGGGACAGACGCGGAATTCAAGGCCCTGCCAAGGCCAGAGACCCGCTTCGCAGACCGCCAAGCTTTTGAGATATTCGATGCCCTGATCCAGCGCGATGACGAAGAAAAGGAAAAATACGATGTCGGGCACCCCGCGCACCATGGCGACATAGGTTTTGCCAAAGATGCGGGCGGGCAGAAACTGTGAGCGCGCCGCCGTGGCCCCACCAAAGCCAAAGGCCATGGCGGTGGGTGCGGTGATGGCCACAAGGGTCAGAACGGTGACAAAGGACCAATAGAAATTGATATGCTTGCCCGAGCTGAGATAGCAGGCCAGCCATTGCACCCCTTCGATCGCCTTGGGATCTGCGCAGAATGAGAACATCGGTTTGTCCTTCCGGGCGCGGATTTTCGTCGAAAATCCGGAACCGAGTTTTCGACGAAAACTCTAAAAAAGGGCCGGGGCAAGCCTGCCCCGGCCCGGATCAAGGCTTAGCAGCCTTCTTTGCCAGCATCGCCCCAGACCACAGCGTTCGGGCCGAAGTATTCTTCTTTGACGATCATGGCGTCCAAAGTGCCGTCGCATTTCATCGACTTGATGGCCGCGTCAAACTTGGCGCGCAGCTCGTCGTCGCTGTCGCGGAAGGCCAGACCAACGCCATTGCCCAAGGCCACTTCGTTTTCCAACAAGACCAGCGCGCCGCCGGATTCTGCGGCCATCGGCACGAGATAGTCTTTGTCGGCAAACACAGCCACAGCCTCGCCGTTCTTCACCGCCGCCACGGTTTCTTCGGGCGTTGCATATTCCAGCAAGGTCATGCCCTGCTCGGCGATATAGCCGGCCTGAATGGTGCCGGTCTGGGCCGAGACCGGGCCCGACATCAGATCAACATCGGCGGCGAGGGCAAGATAGGCCGATTTGGTCGGCGGCAGGTAGCCTTGGGCGAAATCAACCACCTCTTCGCGCTCGTCGGTGATCGACATGCCGGCGATGATCACGTCATAGTTGCCCGATTGAAGGTTCGGAATGATGCTGTCCCAAGCGTTGGTGACCCATTCGCAGGTCAGGCCCGCGCGCTTGCACAGCTCATCGCCAAGCTCGCGCTCAAAGCCTGCGACTTCGCCGGCGTCATTGATGAAGTTGTAGGGAGGGTAGGCGCCCTCGGTGCCCAGACGCACGACGTCTTGGGCAAAGGCGGTGGAGGCAAGGCCCGCAAGGGCGGTGGCAAGCAGCAGTTTTTTCATTCTATCGTCTCCCATAGGTGTTTTGGTTGTGTCGATGGCTCACTAAAGCCACCCTGTCGTAAATTCGTCAATGGGGCCAAGGTGGCGCGGCAGGCTTGCCCCCGCGTCAGGCGCTGGTGGCTGACAAAAAGCCGCGCAAACGGTCGGTTTGCGGATTGCCAAAAAGCTGGGCGGGCGCGCCTTCTTCCTCGATGCGGCCTTGGTGCAGGAAGATGACATGGTCTGACACATCGGCGGCCAGCTTCATGTCATGGGTGACCAGAATCATCGTGCGCCCCTCATCGGCCAGCGCCTTGATGACCTTGACCACCTCTTGCTCCAGTTCCGGATCGAGGGCGCTGGTGGGTTCGTCAAACAACAGCGCGCGCGGCTCCATGCACAGCGCGCGCGCAATGGCGGCGCGCTGCTGCTGGCCGCCCGAGAGCATGGCAGGCCAAGCATCGGCCTTGTCGGCAATGCCGACCTTGGCCAGATAGTGGCGGGCCTTTTCCTCAACCTCGCGCGGGTCGCGCTTTAGGACGGTTACCGGGGCTTCCATCACGTTTTGCAAGATGGTCATATGCGACCACAGGTTGAACTGCTGGAAGACCATCGACAGGTTGGTGCGCATCCGCGTGACCTGCGCGCGGTCGGCGGGGTGGCGGTTGTGGCCTTGGCCATTCCAGCGCACGGCCTCGCCTTCAAAGGTGATCTCGCCTTGCTGGCTTTCTTCCAAAAGGTTGCAGCAGCGCAAAAGCGTGGATTTGCCCGAGCCCGACGAGCCGATCAGTGACACCACATGGCCGCGCGGGGCCACCAGATCGACGCCCTTGAGCACCTCAAGCTGGCCATAGCTTTTGTGCAGATCGCGGATTTCGATCACGGGCGTGGAGGGATCGGCAGCGGTCATGGCGGGCTTTCCGGGGTTGGCGGTCGCGAGAGCGGGCGGGTGGGGGTCAAATAGGGCGCAGAATGGGCGGTATTGCAACGGGCTTTATGGCGCTTTCGCCCTGGGTTTTCACAATTTGCCTAAGAGAGCCGCGCGATTTGGTCAGGTGCGGGGGGAATGGGCACCGCAAGATAGGCTGCGGGGTCGATTCGCACGATGCCACGCAGGCAGAGCGTGTCACGATCTGCGGCTGAAAGGGCGTGGGTCGCCTCAATCAAGGCGTGATAGGTCGCCTTGGCATCGGCCCCCTTGGCCGCGATATAGGGCAGGCCGGGGGTGGGCGCGGTGCGGGCGACCTCGCGCAACTGGGCGGCCACGGGATCCCAGCGCTGGATCATCCGCCATGTCAGGGCATCAAGCGCGGCCAGATCGGCGCGGCCTGCGGCCACGGCCTCGGCCGACAGGCGGTGACCACCGGTCTCAAGGCTGGGGGCAAAGTGAAAGCCCATGCTGGCGGCATGGTTTTGCGCCGCCGCCCAGCCCGATTGGCTGAGCCCCTCGTTATAGGCAAAGCGCGCGGTGCGAAACTCGGGCAGGCTGCGGGCATCATCGGCGCGGGCGACAAAGACCGACGCGTAATAGCCCGGTGGGCAGTCTGGCAGGCCGTAATCGGGGGTGGCGATCAGCGTCACATGATCCCTGAGCTTGGCCCGATAGGGAAAGCCGCAGGTCTGCGACAAGATGAGTGCCGGGTCTTGCCAGGCCGGCCAGTAGGCCCCGTCACCGCGGGTCAGATGCGCGGGCGCGGTCAGGCCGCGCGCGCGCAGGGCCTCGGCGATAAGCGCCCAAAACCGGTCATTGGCGCCGGCGGTTTCGGCGCGGTCATACATGCCCAAAGATGCGATCATGCGATGCTGGCGCGCTGACGCGCCTCGGCCGATTGCACCGCCGTTAGGCCCAAAAGCCCGGTCAGCACGCGCAGCTCGTGATCCTCATGCGCATCGCGCTGGCCATCCGACAGCGCCACCTCCCACAGCGCCACGGCCAAGGCCATGCGCTGATCCAAGGGCACGGCGTCTTTCAAGACGCGGGTGAAACGGATGTTGTCGGGCGCCTCGGCCTCGATCTTTTCCGCCTCGGCACGTAGTGCTGCGGCCTCAAAGCTGCCAAAGCCATGGCGGGCCATCAAAACGCGATCGATGCGTTCGACCTCTTCAAAGGCATAAAGCCCATCGGTGCGCGCCACCCGCACCAAAAGGGCGGCCAAAGCGAGGTCCGCATCGGTCGTGGCAAGGGGGCTTGGTTCGGGGCCAAAGAGGCGCTGCAAAAGGCTGATCATGGGGGCTAAGGATAGGGTGGCGGACGGGCCATGAAAAGCCCCGATCTCGCTCCAGAAAAGGGGGGGCCGTCTGCCCCCCCTCGCCGCAAGCGGCTCACCCCCCCGAGAGTATTTCAAAAGGCGCAAATCCAAAGAGCTTTCGCCCATAAGGTCTTGCCCTTCTCCAAATACTCTCGGGGGGTGAGGGCGCAGCCCGAGGGGGGCGGAAAGCCCCCCTTTCGCCGGTTCGGGTCAAATCGACCTTTGGCCGTTCAGCCTTCGTTTGCGAAACAGGCGGTCAGGCGGTTGGTTTCCGTCTCGATCCCGTAGGGCGGGTTGACGCTGAACATGCCGGTGCCGATCATCTTGTGGCCCGCGCGGACGGGGGGAAAGCGCAGTTCGTGGCGCAAGGCGTCGGGGAACTGGGCGGTGAGGGCGGCCAGCATTGGCCCATGCGCCCCCGATTGCAGGATCGGATACCACAGTGCCAAGATGCCGACGTTCCATTTGCGGGCGATTTGGCCCATGATCTTGGGGATCGTGGCGTAATCCTCTTTCACCTCATAGGACGGATCAATCAGCATCAGCCCGCGCCGTGGGGTGGGGGGTGTCAGCGCCAGCGCCATCTCAAAGCCATCACGCTTTTGGATATGGGCGCCGAAATCGCCCATATTGGCCTTGAGTGCGGCGTTTTCTTGCGGGTGCAACTCGGCCAGATGCAGGCTGTCGGTTTCGCGCAAGGCAAGGGCGGCGATCAGGGGCGAGCCGGGGTAGCTGCGCGGCCCGAACATGGCGCGGCATTCGGCAAGGCGCTGCATATAGGGGTGGGTTGCGGGAAACCAGCTTTCGGCCAGATCAATGCCTGCCTGTGCCTCGCCGGTTTTCAGCGCCTCGTCTGACCCCAGATCGTAAAGCCCGCGCCCGGCATGGGTTTCGATATAGCTGAGCGGTTTGTCCTTTTGCGTCAGATAGTCCAGCATCCACGCCAAAAGCGCGTGCTTTTGCACATCGGCCAGATTTCCGGCGTGGTAGATGTGTTGATATGACAGCATGAGGGTCCCCGATGTAAAAAGGCGGGCCAGATCGGCCCGCCCCTTTGGTCTGGTGCAAAAGGATCAGTCCTTTTCGCGGCCCTGATAGGAATAGTCGTCGGTGTTGATGACGATGCGGGTGCCGGCCCCGATATGGGGCGGCACCATCACGCGCAGGCCATTGGTGCAAACGGCGGGTTTGTAGCTGGACGAGGCCGTCTGGCCTTTGGTGACGGGTTCGGTCTCGGCGATTTCCACCACGATTTTTTGCGGAAACTCGATTGAGATCGCCACGCCTTCGTGGGTGCGCAGATAGCATTTCATGCCGTCTTGCAACAGAACCTTGTCATCGCCGACCACATCGGGATGCACCGCCACCTGCTCATAGGTTTCGGGGTTCATAAAGTGGAAGCCTTCGCCGTCCTCATAAAGGAAGTCATATTCGCGCTCGTCCACCGTGGCCTTTTCCACCATCTCGGTGGTGCGCCAGCGTTCGGCGACCTTTACCCCATCGGAGATGCGGCGCATGTCGACCGAGGTGGTCGGCGTGCCTTTGCCGGGGTGGAAGTTTTCGGCCTTGAGGACAGCGTAAAGCCGCCCGTCGAGTTCCACGATATTCCCTTTGCGTAGGGAGGAGGCGATGACTTTGACCATGGTTTCTTGTTTCCGTATTCGGGCTGTGCCAAAGCGGCCCGGTGGGATCCGGGCTGCGGTATGGCGCTGCCCTTAGCGCAGTTTGGAAGGTTTCGCCAGATGAAAGACATCGCTTTGCCCTGGTGGCACCCAAGCCGCCATGCCGATCGCCGCCCGGCTTTGCTTGCGCGGGGGCGGATGCAGGCGGGGATCCGGGCATGGTTTGCGGCCCGCGATTTTCTGGAGGTGGACCCTTCGGCCTTGCAGATCAGCCCCGGAAATGAGGCGCATCTGCATGCGTTTTCCTGCGAGGCGGTGGGCAATGATGGGCTGGCGCGGCGGATGTATCTGCATACGAGCCCCGAATTTGCGATGAAAAAGCTGCTGGCGGCGGGGGAGCGGCGGATTTTCTCCTTTGCCCATGTCTGGCGCAACCGCGAGCGGGGGGCGCGGCACAGCCCTGAGTTCACCATGTTGGAATGGTATCGGGTGGGCGAGGGCTATGATGTGTTGATGGCCGATACTTTGGCCATTTTGCGAAGTGCCGGGCCGCTGCGCTATCGGGATGCGGTCTGCGATCCGGCGCTGGAGCCCGAGCGGATCTCGGTGGCGGAGGCGTTTCAAACTCATGCGGGGGTGGATCTTTTGGCCACGCTGGAGGGTGCGACAACCGACCGCGACGCGATCGCCGCACAGGCGGTGGCGGCAGGCGTGCGGGTGGCGCAGGATGATCTGTGGTCCGACATCTTCAGCCGGGTGTTGTCGGAAAAGGTCGAGCCGCATTTGGGGATGGGCCGGGTGACGATCCTTGACCGCTATCCGGCCGCCGAGGCGGCGCTGGCGCGGGCCTGCGCGGATGACGCGCGCGAGGCGGAGCGGTTTGAGGTTTATGCTTGCGGGGTGGAACTGGCCAATGGCTTTGGCGAGTTGACCGATCCGGCCGAGCAGCGGCGGCGGTTTGAGGCGGAGATGGACGAGAAGGCGCGGGTTTACGGCGAGCGCTATCCCTTGGATGAGGGGTTTTTGGCCGCACTGGCGCTGATGCCGGAGGCATCGGGCATTGCGCTGGGCTTTGACCGGCTGGTGATGCTGGCCACGGGCGCGCCGAATATCGATGATGTGATCTGGGCGCCGGTGGGGTGAGGCGCGGCCCCGGGCCTGCCCGGGGAGAAAACGCTCCAGTGGCGCGTTTTCAGCGCCGAACGCCCGCGAAAGCCTTCGCGGGCCGGGTCATGTCGCGTTTACGGATACCCCTCCACAATGCAGAGATCGGCCAGAGATACCCCATCCCGCTTGGCCTTAGCGGCTTGATATTCGGGGGAATGGTAGGGTGGGGTTTGACCCCACCGCGATGGTGGGTTGGAAACCCACCCTACGGATACCCCTCGACAATGCAGAGATCGGCCAGAGAGACACCGTCCCGCTTGGCCTTGGCGGCTTGATATTCGGGGGAATGGTAGCAGTCCTGCGCGGCTTTCAGATCGGGAAATTCGATCACGACGGTTCGGGGGCGGATGGTGCCTTCAACCACCTCTTGCGCGCCCCCCCGCACCAAAAACCGCGCGCCGTATTTGGCAAAGGCGGCGGCATTGGCCTGACGGTAGGCCTCATAGGCGGTGGGGTCGGTGATGGTGACGTGGCCGATCCAGTAGGCGGGCATGGGGCAGGGTCCTTTGTTTTTCCCAACGATACGCGCCTTGGCCCAAAGCGCAACAGAAGGGCCGCGCCCGACCTCGGGATGGCGCGCCGACGCTCGTTCTGGGCACTTTATGGTTCCAGTTCTTCCCCCGATGTTCTGCTGGTGGCGGTGGCAAACGCGCCCTCCCGGGGGGAGGTCGGGCGCGGCCCGGCGGCGCATTCGCGCCTTGATTCCGGGCGACAGCAAGGATGCAAAGCTCACGGGGTAAGGCGAAACCACCTTGCCGTGATGAACGTTAATTTCCACAACGCCATTCGCTTGCCAGCAGGCAGAAAGTATCGTTATGGTTGAGGAAAAGATGTAGGGGGTTACCAGGGAATGAATGACGGAGATAGGCCTTCAGACCAAACAGAGGCAGTCGGTTCCGAAGCTGCAACTCCAAAGGAAGTTAGCGCTGCTCAACGCGCTCCAGCCCGTGAAATAAAGGGAAGCATTCCGTACTCTCCCTCTCCGGGTTCAATAACGGCAGTCCTAGACGCCATAGTCAACGCCGAGCGACCGGATAAATTTTCCAATAACTTCATGGAATCGGTGTTATCGCAGTCCGGTGGTGGAGCGAGGTCGGTTCCGCCACTCCTTAAGAAGATGGGGTTTCTTACAAGCGATGGCACTCCGACTGACCTCTACTCGAAATTCAAGACAGACTCAGGGCGAGCCATGGCCGCGTTTCTTGGGTTGAAGTCAGCGTTTGGCGAGGTGTTCAGGAAAAATGAGTTCGCGCACAAGGTTTCTGAGGATCAAGTTAAGGACATCTTGATTGATATAACTGGTCTGAAGAAGAGCGATCCAGTTCTTCGTTTGATGTACAAGTCATTTGAGGCAGTAAAGAATTATATCCCGGCAGATTTCGAAGTAAAAACTCCCTCCGGCGAAGTGAGGGAGGAAGCTCGAGAAAAAGATGAAGTCAGAGATGGGAGAAAGGCTGAAGAAGTATTCAAGATCGGTCTCGCGTATCAGATTAACATAGTCCTTCCGGAAACTCAGGATCAGATGGTTTATGATGCGATTTTCAAGAGCCTAAAGAGGAATTTATTAGCATGATCAGTCTCCATACTCTTGAACTGTTCTGTCTGAAGGGGGCGGTAATGTTCCGTGATCTTCGCGAACACTCAAGTTATGGTTCTGGAAGAGATAATCGAAGCGAGCTCGAGAGATATACGGATGCTCTGGTGGATCGGCATTTGGAACAAATAGATCCTTCGATTCAAGCAGATGCACAGAAGATGGGTGAGTTCTACCGGATGTTCTATGCCCTCGAAAACGATATTCGTGACATGATCGCCGCGGCAATGGAAGCTGAGTTCGGTGAAAGCTGGTGGGGCGAAAAGGTTCCATCGGCGGTACGTGACAATGTGAAGTCCAATAAGGCTAAAGAAGATAAGGAAGGAATACCTCCAAGATCTCGCCGTAGAATTGATTACACTTCTTTTGGAGAACTCGGAGAAGTAATTAAGGCTAACTGGGAGGTGTTTAGGGGCATCTTCTCCAATGCATCCATAGAGCGCGTCGAGAGAGTTATTCATCGCCTAAACTTGGCACGCGGTCCCATTGCACATTCGGGCATCGTGCCACCAGAGGAGTCCGTGAGGCTTAAACTTGCTATTCGAGATTGGTATGCGCTTATGGAGTGACTGAAAACATCGTAGTTAAGGTCCGTAGTGGGATCCCCCCCTCACACCAACCGCTCCGCCTCCTTCGCCGCCCGCACGAAATCGGCAAACAGCGGATGCGGCGCAAACGGCTTTGACTTCAATTCCGGGTGGAATTGCACGCCGATGAACCACGGGTGGTCGGCCACTTCGACGATTTCGGGCAGGCGGCCGTCGGGGCTCATGCCGGAGAAGATCAGGCCGCATTTTTCAAGGCCTTCGATATATTTCGCGTCCACCTCATAGCGGTGGCGGTGGCGTTCTTCGATCACGGTAGAGCCGTAGATCTGCGCCACGCGTGAACCCGGTTTCAGGTTGGCGGTATAGGCGCCCAGACGCATGGTGCCGCCCTTGGCGTCATCGGCCTTGCGCCGCACGGTGTGGTTGCCCTGCACCCATTCTTTCAGGTGATAGACGACGGGGGTAAAGCGTTTGGCCTTCGCCTCATGGTCGAATTCTTCCGAGCCTGCATCGGCAATCCCGGCCAGATTGCGGGCGGATTCGATGACGGCCATTTGCATGCCAAGGCAGATGCCGAGATAGGGGATCTTTTTCTCGCGGGCAAAGGTGGCGGCCTTGATCTTGCCTTCGGTGCCGCGTTCGCCAAAGCCGCCGGGGACCAAAATGGCGTGGAAGCCTTGCAGATAGGGGGCGGGGTCTTCGCGGTCGAAGATCTCGGCGTCGATCCATTCGGCGCGCACCTTGGTGCGGTTGGCCATGCCGCCATGGGTCAGCGCCTCGGCGATGGATTTATAGGCGTCTTCGAGCTGGGTGTATTTGCCGACGATGGCCACGCGCACCTCGCCCTCGGGGTGGGTGATGCGGTCCATCACGTCTTCCCAGCGGGCAAGGTTCGGTTTTGGCGCAGGGGTGATGCCAAAGGCATCGAGCACCGCCTGATCAAGCCCGGCGCGGTGATAGGCCAAGGGGGCCTCGTAGATGGTTTTCAGGTCATAGGCCGGAACCACGGCCTCTTTGCGGACGTTGCAAAAGAGGGCGATCTTTTCGAGTTCCCGTTCCGGAATCGGGTGTTCGGAGCGGCAGACCAGCACATCGGGGGCAAGGCCGATGGATTGCAATTCCTTGACCGAGTGCTGGGTGGGTTTGGTTTTCAGTTCGCCCGAAGCGGCCAGATAGGGCAAGAGCGTCAGGTGCATCAGGATCGACTGGCCACGGGGCCGTTCGTGGATGAACTGGCGGATGGATTCGAAGAAGGGCAACCCTTCGATATCGCCCACCGTGCCGCCGATTTCGCAGAGCATGAAATCCACCTCCTCATCGCCAATGCGCAGGAAGTCTTTGATTTCATTGGTGACGTGGGGGATGACCTGAATGGTCTTGCCCAGATAATCGCCGCGCCGTTCCTTTTCCAGAACGTTCGAATAGATGCGGCCCGAGGAGATGCTGTCAGTCATCCGGGCATGGACGCCCGTGAAGCGTTCGTAATGGCCAAGGTCAAGGTCGGTCTCGGCCCCGTCATCAGTGACGAAAACCTCGCCATGCTCAAAAGGCGACATGGTGCCGGGATCGACGTTGAGGTAGGGGTCAAGCTTGCGCAGCCGCACCGTATAGCCGCGGGCTTGCAAAAGCGCGCCGAGGGCGGCCGATGCCAGACCCTTGCCAAGCGAGGACACCACGCCGCCGGTGATGAAAATATAGCGTGCCATGTGGGGTCTCCCGTGTGGTTTGTTAGGTCGATTCGCGGTTTGAGAATCGCAGCATCACGGGAGTTGATCCTTAGCCAAGATAGGCCAATGGCGCAACTGCACCGCAAGATGCTGTTTGAAAAGCTGCCAAAACCGCAACAGGTTGGGGCTTAGTTTTCGGCTTTTTCGGGCGTGGCGGGCGCGTCTGCGGGCAGGGGCGGCAGAAGATCTGACGCGGCCGGCAGCGTGGGTTCGCTGGCTTTTGGCACTTCGATGCCGATCTGGTCGGCGATCGAGCTGGTTTGCGCGTCGCCTGCGGCAAGGATGGTGAGGGTCAGCGAGGTGACGATGAAGGCTGCCGCCAAGGCCCAAGTGACCTTGCCCAAGGCTGTTGCCGCGCCGCGGGCGGAAATCGCGCCGCCGCCGCCGCCCATGCCAAGGCCGCCGCCTTCGGAGCGCTGCAACAAGACAACGCCGATCAAAAGAAGCGCAAGGATGAGGTGGATGGTTAGAACGACGTTTTCCATGGGACCTTCGCACAGCTGACGCGCCTATCTAGGCGCAAGGGGCGGGTGGCGCAAGGGGTTTGGCGGGCTGATTGATAGGTGCGGTCGGCTCATCGAGCCCGTGCCGGGCACTCTTCGCGGGGTGGGCGTTCTGCGGAGGGTTCGTCTTGCGTTTCGGGGTGGGTGGCCTTGGCCGGGGGGATTGGGGCCAAGGTGAAAGGGCTTAAGCGGGGCTGCGGCAGACGGCGGAGAGTTTGTTGCCGTCGGGGTCGCGCAGGTAGCAGGCGTAAAAGTCGGGCGCGTAGGGGCGCAGGCCCGGTGCGCCGTCGCAGCTGCCGCCTGCGGCAAGGCCCATGGCGTGGAAAGCATCCACCGCCGCGCGGCTTGGGGCGAGGAGGGCGGGCATCGAGCCATTGCCCACCGTGGCAGGCTTTTGGTTATAGGGTTGGGTGATCCACAGCCCAATGGGCTGCGGCGCGGGCGGCCCATAACCTGCCTCGCGCCCGTCCGAAAAGCGCCGCTCAAGCCCCAGCGTGGGCATGACGGCATCGTAAAAGCCGATGGCGCGGGCCAGATCATTGGTGCCCAGTGTGATGTAAAGCAGCATCTTGTCCCTTCCTGCGGCCATTTTGCTGTTTCGCTGGCCGCGCCTGAGGGCTATAGGAGCCACGGTTTTCCAAAAGCGCAAGGATATCCCATGGCCAATGTTGTCGTTGTCGGAGCCCAGTGGGGCGACGAAGGAAAAGGCAAGATCGTGGATTGGCTGTCCGAGCGGGCCGATGTGATCGCGCGCTTTCAGGGGGGGCATAATGCCGGCCATACGCTGGTGATTGATGGCAAGGTCTATAAGCTAAGCCTTTTGCCCTCTGGCATCGTGCGTGGTGGCAAGCTGTCGGTCATTGGCAATGGCGTGGTGGTGGATCCCTGGCATCTGGTCACCGAGATCGACAAGCTGCGCGCCCAAGGCGTGGATATCACCCCCGAGAACCTGATTCTGGCCGAGAATGCCAGTCTGATCCTGCCCATTCATGGCGAGTTGGATCGGGGCCGTGAGGCGCAGACGGGGGTGGCCAAGATTGGCACCACCGGGCGCGGGATTGGTCCGGCCTATGAGGATAAGGTGGGACGTCGCGCCATTCGGGTGGCCGATATCTTTGACGAGGCGACGCTGGACACCCGCATCGGCCGCTTGCTGACCCATCACAACGCCTTGCGCGCGGGTCTGGGGTTGGAGCCGGTGGATCCCGTGGCGCTGAAGGCGCAGATTTTGGAGATCGCGCCGAAGATCAAGCCCTATGCAGGCCCGGTCTGGAAGGTGCTGACCGAGGCGCGGCGGGCGGGCAAGCGGATTTTGTTCGAAGGTGCGCAGGGGTCGTTGCTGGATATTGATTTCGGCACCTATCCCTATGTCACCTCGTCGAATGTGATTGCGGGGCAGGCGGCGACGGGCGTGGGCCTTGGGCCGACGGCGATTGATTTCGTGTTGGGGATTGTGAAGGCCTATACCACCCGCGTGGGTGAAGGGCCGTTCCCGGCGGAACTCTTTGACGCCGATGGCGAGCGTTTGGGCGAGCGGGGCCATGAGTTTGGCACCGTGACGGGCCGCAAGCGGCGCTGTGGCTGGTTTGATGCGGTGCTGGTGCGCCAGACCTGCGCGACCTCGGGCGTGTCGGGGATTGCGCTGACCAAGCTGGATGTCTTGGACGGGTTCAAGACGCTTAAGATCTGCGTGGGCTATGAGCTGGACGGCAAGCGGATGGATTATCTGCCGACCGCTGCCGACCAACAGGCGCGCTGCACGCCGATTTATGAAGAAATGGAAGGCTGGTCGGAAACCACGGCAGGTGCACGGTCTTGGGCCGAGTTGCCGGGGGCGGCGATCAAATATGTGCGGCGGATTGAAGAGTTGATCCAATGCCCGGTCGCGCTATTGTCTACATCACCCGAACGGGATGACACCATTTTGGTGACAGATCCTTTCGCGGATTGATCTTGCCGCCAACTCCTCGTCGTCTGCGACGCGCGTCGTTGTGACCGAGGAGAAGGCGAAGCCGCCCGACGAGGTTGAGATGGCCCTGAGTTACAAAGCCCGCAAGCGGCTTTCGCTTTTGATCCTTTTGGTGGGGATGCCGGCCTATGTGGTCTTGGCGGTGACCATCATGACGGCTTTGCCGCGTTTGCCGCTTTGGGCCGAAGTGCCGGTCTATATCCTTTTGGGCTTTGGCTGGATTGTGCCGTTCAAGGCGGTCTTTACCGGGATTGGCCAGCCTGACCCCGATGCGCCCGCGCCCCCCGCGCAAGACTGACCGCAGTTTCAAACGCAAACAGGCGGATCAAGCCCTGTGGGGCGATCCGCCTGCTGTAAGGACCGGGAGGCAGCCCGGCCTTGATTTTTAGCCCGCCAGCTTGCGCGCTTCGGCCAGATAGGGCGAGCGGTCGGTCAGGGCGAACATGCCGCGCTTGACCTTGGTGATGCGGCCCTGACGTAAAAGCGTGCCAAAACCGCGCAGGTAATCTTCGCGCGATGTCTCGGCCTGACCGGGCAGGCTTGCGATCTGGCGCACCACAAGGGGGCGCGAAAATTCCGGCCGTTGCAGCACTTCGGCGCAATAGACTGCGGCGGCTTCGAGCAGATCGGGCAGGGCCTCGGCGCCCAGTTGATCGGCGAAATCCTGAAAGCTGGTGGCGTCGGAAAAGACATTCTCCGCCTCATCGGCGGTCAGGATATCGTCAAGATCCGGGTTGATCGGATCGGCCGGATGGGCCGCGCGCGGGGCTGGCACGGGTGCTGCGGCGTTGAGCGCGGTGGGGGCTGTCCCAGAAGGACTGGGGCGGCGCGGGCGCACGGGCATCACCACCCGCGGGGTGGTGCCAGCGGGGTTCGGTTGCGGGCTGATCTGGTCGATGCGCTGGGCCGAGACCAAAACCAAGGGCGTTGGCCGCGGGGCTTCGGCGGTTTGGGTTGGGCGTGCGTTGCCGGGCTCGCTTTGCGGGCGGGGCGATGCGGCCTCGCTTTGCGGGCGGCGCGGGCGGACCACGCGGTCAAGATCATCGCGATAGGGGTCGATGCGCTGGCCGCCGGCTGCGCCTTTGGCGGTGGTGACCGCACGGTCAGCTTCGGTTGCAGCGACCGCGGCCTTGAGATGCGCAATGGCCGATTGGCGGCGGCGGTTTTCCTCGCCGCCCATATGCGAGGCGGCCTCGGCCATCAGGCGGCTGACGGCGGCATCCTCGGCGGGCGGGGTCATTTGGCGCGGGGCGCTGGCGGCCTGAGGCGCGGCGGGCGCGGGGGTTGCGGGGGGTGCGGCGGGCTCTGCCATCACCGCGCCGATTTCGGCCTCGAGGGCTGCGAGTTCGGCCTGCAATGCCGCCTCGGCCTCGTCTGAAAGGGCGGTGCCCTGAGCGGGGCCTTCAGCGAGGTTCTGTGCGGGCTCTTCAGCCCCGATTTGCGGCTCTTGCGCTTCGGCTGCCGGGGTTTGGGCGGCAAGGCCGGTGGTGTCGGCCCGACGGATGCGAATCACACGGGCGCGGGCGCGCGGGGCAGCGTCTGAGGTCGGGCGCGCGGCGGTGTCTTCTGCGGCCGCGGGGGATGCTTCGGCCACAGGCTCGGTGGGCAGGTCCTGATCATCCGCTTTGGCCGCGATGTCCGCCATATTGTCCAAAGCTTGCGCATCTTGAGCGACGGTTTTGGTCGCCTCCGGCGCAAGAGCCGGGCTGTCCGGGTTCAGGCTTTCGAGGCTCAGGCTTTCAAGAGTAAGGGCCTCGAGTGTCAGCTCGTCGTCCTGATCCTCTGCGGTGTCCTCAAAATCTGCTTCCAGATCGGAAGATTCGATCACGGCGGCAGGCGCGGCGGCAGGCCCGGCGTGGTCGATCTGATCGGCCTGATCGATCAAGAGGCTTTCGACGGTCAAAACCTCTTCGGTCGCCGCCTGCGCCAAACTGGCGCTGTCCTCTGCGGTGATAACCTGATCGGTCTGAGTTTGCGTCGAGATCAGGCGCGACAAAAGCGCGTCATCGTCGAAGTCATCCGAGTTCACGGCATCCGAGGGCTGATCGGCGGCACCCAGATCGTCGGGCTTGGGCGTTTCGGCCTCGTCGCTCAGCGTATCGGACAGGCTGGCCAGCAAGGCGTCATCTGCCGCGAGGCCATCAGATTGATCGGTCAGCGCGATCAGTGTGTTGTCTGGCTGCGGTGCAATCTGGGGCGCAAATTCGGCAGAAAGATCGGCGGCACCCTCGGCCTCGGGGGCGAAATCATCAAGGTTGAGATCGGTGTGCTCTGTCGTCGCGCCCAAGGTGGCGGCGGCGGCAAAGCTGGGCATTTCGGCGATTAGGGCCTCAGGTTCGGCGTGCTGATCTTCGATATAGCTGTCGGCAGCGATGGCCCCAAGGGTCGCAATCTTGGCCGTTGTCGAGGCTGGCACCTCGGTTTGGGCATGGCGGGCGCGGATGCGTTGCAGGCGGGCGGCCACAGATTCGGGGCTGACCTCGGGGCCGACCTCCGTGTTGGGGGCCGGGCGGTTGGCGGGCGGGGCCGGCTCCTCTGCGGGCGCCAAGGCGGCCTCTAGCAAGGGGGCATCCAGCAAGCCGGGCCGCGCCGGTTCTGTCGCGGTGATGGGGGTCTCGGCCGCCTCACCTGCGCGCAAGATCACGCCATTGTCTTGAATCTTTGCCTCGACCCGGCGCTGAATTTCGCGCTCGGCAATGCGGTGCAGCATGGCGGCATCAGGCGTGGGCGGTTCGGCCCCGAAATAGCGATCCCCTGCGGCCAGATCGCGGAAATATTCTGCAATCGCCTTCATCGTGTTGAAAGGATCGTCAAACCCCTCCAATGTGCAGGAGAAGGTACCATAGGAAACGGTTAGAATTTTACTCGCACCGGTCATCGGATGCTCGCCCTTATTCAAATTCGATCTGTCTTAATTGCCCGTGATAGTGATCTATTCCGTGGACAGATCAGGGTTATTTGAAGGATTGATTGTGTCCAAGGAACAGGCATTTGCCGCAATTGAAAGAACAGTATCGGCATGAATCAGCCAATTGTCGACTCTTTGCAGGGGGTCACGCTGGTGGGCGGGGGGCCGGTGACGGCGGCGGCGCTGGCGCGCGCGCGGGTCTTTGCGCCAAGGATCGTTGCGGCTGACAGCGGGGCAGATCGGCTTTTGGCGCGCGGGGTGATGCCCGAGGCGGTGGTTGGCGATATGGATTCGCTGAGTGCGGCGGCCAAGGCGCGGCTGGCGGGGCGGTTGTTTCGGATTGCGGAACAAGAGACGACAGATTTTGACAAGGCGCTGCGGGCGATTGCGGCGCCTTTCGTGCTGGGATTGGGATTCGCGGGCGCAAGGGCTGATCATGGTTTGGCGGTGCTGAACACGCTGGTGCGCCACCCCGCGCGGCGCTGCTTTATCCTTGGGCCGCGCGATGTGACCTTTCTGTGCCCGCCGGAATTGCGGCTGGAGCTGCCGCGCGGCACAAGGCTGTCGCTTTTTCCGATGGCACCGATGCGGGCGCACAGCACGGGCCTGCGCTGGCCCTTGGAGGGGTTGGATTTTGCCCCCGACGGGATGATCGGCACCTCAAACGAAGTGTCAGGCCCGGTGCATCTGGTGATGCCTGCGCCCAAGATGCTGGTGATGCTGCCGCTTAGACATCTGGCGGCAGCGTTGCGCGGATGCGGGCTGCAACCTGCTGCTCACGGCGGATGATATAAAGCCCCGAGCCGACGATGATCGAAATGCCGATCCAGGTCAGCATGTTGGGAAAATCGCCAAAGACCAGATAGCCAAGGCCAATGGCGGGCAGGATTTCCAGATAATGGATCGGGGCGAGCGTGGAGGCGGGGGCGAATTTCAGCGCGATGGTCATGCACATATGGCTGACCGCCGCCCAAAAGCCCACGCCAAAGAGCCAGAGCCAAGCCAAGCCCTCGGGCATCACCGGATCAAGTGTTGGCCACTGGGTGACATTGCCCAGCGCAATGATCGGCAGGCAGATCAGGCTGCCCAAGAGGGAGGTGTGCAGCTGTTGCATCACCGGCGGCACCGAGGAGGCCATGGCGCGGGTGACCAGCATATAGGCGGCAAAGGAAAAGGCCGACAAAAGCGGGAACAAGGCGACAAGACCAAAGGCGGTCAGCGAGGGCTGGATGACAAAGAGCGCGCCGACAAAGCCGATGATCGAGGCGATGATCCGGCGCGGCCCGATATGGTCGCCAAAGATCAGATGACCAAGGATCAACAGGATGAAGGGCTCGACAAAGACAATCGCCAGCGCATCGGCGATGGGCATCACCTGCACGCCGGCGACAAAGCCATAGGTCGAGGTGATGAGAAACACCGCCCGGGCCAGCAAAAGCCCCGCGTCACGCCGCCGAAGGTGCCAAGAATACCGCATCACCAGCGCCACCGGCACCATCAGCGCCCCTTGCACCAAAAACCGCGCGGCGGTGATCTGGCCGACGGGAATGGTTTCGGTGGCCAGTTTCGAGGCGGTGTCGAGAAGCGGCGCCAGCACGCAAAAGGCGAGCATGAGGGCGATGCCAAAAAGGGTGCGGTCTTGGGTCATGGCTTTTGGCTACCGGGTTCGAGCGGGGCGAAACCGTCTGAATGCGACCTTGAACGGGGGGGCGTGTGCGCGGGGCATCGAACCCCGCGCCCCCGCGCTGCCGCAGCCCGGTTTTTTGAGGATGGCGGCCTTCGGGGGGCAGGGGAGCCTCCGGCGGGAGTATTTCAAGAAGGGCAATCGAAAGGGATCGTTAACTTTTCTGTGCGATTCTGCCCGAGCGGTACAGGGGGGAGCCCCGATGACCGCGAAGGGCAAGTCGTCCCGGCGGCGGGGAAAGCGCTTTCTGAGCCTCTTGAGTGAGGTCGTCCGCCGGGGCGCACCGCCTTGGCATTTGCCCTTCTAGAAATACTCCACGGGGGTGCGGGGGTGTGAAACCCCCGCGTCGCGCCAGAAGATCGAGGATCGGGCGGCTTGTTTGCGGGGCGCTTCTGTGCCCGCGTGTCGGGTGTGGGCGCCGTCCCGGCCGGGATCACGGCTTTTGCTTGGTGCCTTTGCCGATTGGTCGCGCAGGGGGGCTTGTGCCGCGCGGGCGTGGCTGGTGCTGTGTCATGCGACCAGCACTCTGGAGCCAGCTCCCTCGATCCAGATCTTGCACCTTTTCGGTGTTCTGTTCGGCTCTGCCTTGGCAACGGGGGGCGCTTGTCGCGCCCGCGCAGGGGACGGCGGTTTGCGCCTCGCTCAGCAGTTCGGGACGTTCACCGCAAGGCCGCCGAGCGAGGTTTCCTTGTATTTCTCGTGCATGTCATGCCCGGTCTGGCGCATGGTTTCGATACAGGCATCGAGGCTGACCAGATGCACCCCGTCGCCGCGCAGGGCCAGTGAGGCGGCGGAGACCGCCTTGATCGCGCCAAGGCCGTTGCGTTCGATGCAGGGCACCTGCACCAGCCCTTTGACCGGGTCGCAGGTCATGCCGAGGTGATGTTCCAGCGCGATTTCGGCGGCATTTTCCACCTGCATTGGCGTGCCGCCCATCACCGCGCAGAGGCCGGCGGCCGACATGGCGGCGGCGGAGCCCACCTCGGCCTGACAGCCACATTCCGCGCCTGAGATCGAGGCGTTGTGTTTGCACAGGCCCCCGACGGCGGCGGCGGTCAGCAAAAACTCTCCGACCCTGGAGACCGAGGCCCCTGGCACATGGTCCAGCCAATAGCGGATGGTGGCGGGCAGAACGCCCGCCGCGCCATTGGTCGGTGCCGTCACCACCTGGCCGCCGGCGGCGTTTTCCTCGTTCACCGCCATTGCGTAAAGGCTCATCCAGTCGTTGATCGTGTGGGGGGCTGTCATGTTCAGCCCGCGTTCGGCCATCAGCGCCTCATGGATGCCTTTGGCGCGGCGGCGCACGCTGAGCCCGCCGGGCAGGATGCCATCGGTGGTCATGCCGCGGGTGATGCAGTTATTCATCACCTCCCACAGCCGCGCGATGCCTTTGTCGATCTCGGCTTTTGTGCGGAATTTCAGCTCATTGGCCAGTTTCATCTGGGCAATGGAAAGCCCCGATTTCGCCGCCATATCCAGCATTTCGGCGGCTGTTTCAAAGGGATAAGGCACATCGGCGCGGGCTTTGGATTTTGCACCACCCGCCTCGGCCATCTCAGAGGCGGTCAGCACAAAGCCGCCACCGATGGAGTAATAGGTTTCCTCCATGATCACATCGCCTTGGGCGTCGGTCGCCTTGAGGATCATGCCATTGGCATGGCCGGGCAGGGCGGGGCCATAGTCGAAGATCAGGTCTTTCTTCGGATCGAAGGCCAAGGGCGGCAGGCCCGGCGCCTCAATCTGATGGGTTTTTTCGATCAGTGCCAGCGCCGCTTCGGCCTTGGCGGCGTCGTAGGTGGCAGGTTCAAAGCCCGCAAGGCCAAGGATCGTGGCGCGGTCGGTGGCATGGCCCACCCCGGTGAAGGCCAATGACCCATGCAGCGAGGCGCGCAGGCCGTGGAACTGGAAGGGGCTTGCGCGCATTCGGTCCAAGAACCGGGCCGCTGCCACCATTGGCCCCATGGTATGCGAAGACGAGGGGCCAACGCCCACCTTGAACATGTCGAAGACGGAAAGAAACATGGGGATCTCTGTATCTGGGGCTGCGGGGGTTAGGGCTGGGGGGGGGTAGGGCTGGGGTTCGGTTTAATTCGGCGCGGGTGATTTTGCCACTCTGCACTCTGATATAGGGCGCGGGGCCGACTATGGCAGGCCCATCGCGCTTTGTGAGGCGAAAAGCGACATGATCCGAGCAGGGGCGGCGCGCGAGAAGTGTTAGCTGTTGGCGGTCTCGCAGGCTGGGTTGGAGAGGGCGGGGCCGGTCAGGCCCTCGATCTCAAGAATGCGGCGGATCGTGGGGCGCTCCTCATGGCCTTTGGCGATGGCGTGCAGGGCGGGGAAATCGGCGCTGGGGATGCTGTGGGCGGCATAGGCGGGAAAGGCCTTTATCCAGCGCAAGAGCATGACCAGATAAAGCGACAGGATCGAGGGTTGATCGGGGCTGAGCCACCAAGGCGCGCTTTGGGCGATGCGCTCTAGTTGAGCGAGTTGTTCGCGCAGCGCGCGGTGGGTGGCATCGGCCACCACCTCTTGCACCATGGCACCTGCGGGGCGTTCGGGGTGCAAGAGCGTCATGGCGCTTGGATGCAGGCTGTTGGTCACAAAGATGAACCAGATCAGGAAGGGTGCGCGCTCGGCTGAGCCCTGTGCCGGGGCAAGGGCCAAGTGGCGCTCGCTGAGGTAGAGCAGGATGGCGGCGGTCTCGAAGATCGGGCCATCGGGGGTTTCCAGCACGGGCACGCGGCCAAAGGGGTTCAGGGCGCGAAAGGCGGGTGTGGCAAGGTCACCGGCCTGAAAATCCAGCGCGTTGAAGCGGTAAGCGACGCCAAGTTCGGCCAAGGCCATATGGATGACCTGCGAGCCCCAATCGTGAATTCCGTGCAGAATATACATATGCGCCCCTTTCCTGCCCGCCCATCTCGCGCTGCGCTGCCATGCTGGCGCTTTATGTGCCAATATCTTGTCAGATCGCGACACAGGTTGCACGGATCGGGGCAGGTGAGGGGGGTGCCGAAGGGGAAAGAGGCGCAGAAACCCCCTCGCCCCCTATGGCAGAAGTCCCTATAACCGGGCCAGCCTGTTTAAAGGAATCTGCCATGCCCGCCGATCTTTCGCCCATCGACAAGGCCAAATTTGTCGCCGCCAAGCGCGCGGTGGAATTTGTGGAAAACGGCATGAAGCTGGGGCTTGGCACGGGGTCAACTGCGGCTTGGATGGTGCGCTGTCTGGCCGAACGCATCCGCGAGGAGGGTTTGCGCGTGGTTGGGGTGCCGACCTCGACCCGCACGGCCGAATTGGCGCGGCAATTGGGCGTGCCGGTCACCAGTTTGGATGATGCAAAATGGCTGGATCTGACGATTGACGGGGCTGATGAGTTTGACCCCAATCTCGCGCTGATCAAGGGCGGCGGGGCGGCGCTTTTGCAAGAAAAGATCGTGGCCACCGCCTCGGATCAGATGATCGTCATCACCGATGCCGCCAAGGAAGTGACGCAGCTTGGCGCGTTTCCCTTGCCGGTTGAGGTTATCCCCTTTGGCTGGCAAACCACCAAGGCGCTGATCGAAGAGATGCTGGTATCGATGGAGGTGCTGGACCGGGTGGTCAGCCTGCGGATGAACGGCGACACGCCGTTGTTGACCGATGAAGCGAATTACATCGTCGATCTGCATCTCAAGCGCATCGGCAATCCGCGCCAGTTGTCGCTGGTCTTGAACCAGATCCCCGGCGTGGTGGAAAATGGGCTGTTCATTGATATTTGCGACATCGTGATCATCGGCCATGGTGATGGGCGCGTGCAGGTGCGTGACATCAACAATGGCACGCAAAGCGATGATCGCGTGCACTTTGCGCCCAGCGACAATATCTTTGCCGATCTGGGCGATTGAGGCCATCTGCAAAGACATACCCCAAGGCGAACCGTTGCAGTTTTTGCGAAAACTCCAATGTTTTGGCTGTGACACCCCCATCTTTCTGGCAAGCACAAGGCACGAGATATGACTGAGTTTGACTATGATCTTTTCGTCATCGGAGGCGGCTCGGGTGGGGTGCGCGCGGCGCGGATTGCGGCGGCCGAGGGGGGCGCACGGGTTGGCTTGGCCGAGGAATCGCGGATGGGTGGCACCTGTGTGATCCGCGGCTGTGTGCCGAAAAAGCTAATGGTTTATGCCAGCGAATTTCCCGGTGCCATGGAAGATGCCCGCGCCTATGGCTGGGATGTGCAGAACTATGGGTTTGACTGGTCGAAGTTCCGAGCGGCGCTTGAGGTCGAACTGAACCGGCTGGAAAACGCCTATCGCTCAACGCTGAAAAATGCCGGGGTAACGGTGCATGATGCCCGTGCGGTGGTGGTGGATCCCCATACTGTGGAATTGGCGGATGGGTCGCGGTTTTCGGCCAAGCATATCCTGATTGCCACCGGCGGCTGGCCTTTCGTGCCCGATGTGCCGGGGGCTGAACTGGTGGTCACCTCAAACGAGATGTTCCATCTGCAAAGCCTGCCCAAGCGGGCCTTGGTGGTGGGCGGCGGTTATATCGCGTCGGAATTTGCCTGTATCCTCAACGGCCTTGGCGTGCAGACCACGCAGTTTTACCGCGGCGCGCAGATCTTGCGCGGTTTTGACGATGAGGCGCGCGGCCATGTTGCCAATGCCATGCAGGCCGCAGGGATCGCCATTCATTGCGGCACCGATGTGATGCGGCTGGAAAAGACGGCGGGCGGTATTCGGGCGGTGGCCACAGATGGATCAGAGGCCGAGTTTGATCTGGTGCTTTATGCCACGGGCCGCAAACCCAACAGCGCGGGGCTGGGGCTTGAGGCTTTGGGCGTGGAGTTTGGCCGCAATGGCGAGATCAAGGTGAATGACTGGTCGCAAACCGCTGTGCCCTCGATCTATGCGGTGGGCGATGTGACCGACCGGGTCAATCTGACGCCTGTGGCCATTCGCGAGGGCCATGCCTTTGCCGATACGGTGTTTCGTGGCGTGCCCACCCGGTTTGAGCATAAAAACATCGCCAGCGCCGTCTTTACCCAGCCCGAGATGGGCACCATCGGCCTGAGCGAGGAAGATGCGCGCAAGGATGGGCCGATTGAGGTCTATGTCGCGGCCTTTCGACCCATGAAAACGCTGTTTGCCGGCCGTCAGGACCGGGTTTTGATGAAGCTTTTGGTCAGTGTCGAGACGCGGCGCGTCTTGGGCTGTCATATCGTGGGCGAGGGGGCGGGAGAGATGATCCAGCTGGCCGCGATTGCCATTGGCATGGGGGCCACCAAAGAGGATTTTGACCGCACCGTTGCCGTCCATCCGACCATGGCCGAAGAGCTGGTGACCATGCGAAAGCCGACGCGGATCGTCTGACCGCGGCAAACTGCGCCAATTCGCGGCTTGATTTCTGCCCCCATCCGCCCCAAGTCAGGGAGAGCAGAAATACAAGTGAGGTTTTTCCGAATGGCGGGAAGCGGTGGTCCCTGGGGCGGCGGTGGCGGCAATCAGGATGATGATGGGCGCGAGGGCCGGGATGAGGGCCGCAAGGGTGGTCCGCGTCGTCCGGGTGAGGGCCCGCAGATCCCCGAGATCGATGAGCTGATGCGCAAGGGCCAAGAGCAGCTGCGCGTCTTGATGGGCGGCGGCGGTCGGCGGCCTTCGGGTGGCGCGGGCGGCGGTGGCGCGGGCGAGGGGCCGAACCTGTTTTCCAAACAGGGGTTTGTGCTGGGTGCCTTTGCGGCTTTGGCGCTGTGGGGCTATGCCTCGTTCTACACGGTCAAGCCGGAAGAACAGTCGGTTGAGCTTTTCTTGGGTGAGTTCAGTGCTATCGGCAATCCGGGTTTGAACTTTGCGCCTTGGCCTGTGGTGACGGCTGAAATCGTTCAGGTCACCGGCGAACGCACGACCGAGGTTGGCTCGGGTGCGGCGGGGGCGATGGACACGGGCCTCATGCTGACGCGCGATCAAAACATCGTGGATATGGAGTTTCAGGTTGTCTGGAACATTGAGGACGCCTCGAAATATCTGTTCAATCTGGCCGATCCGAATGACACGATCCGCGCCGTTTCGGAAAGTGCGATGCGCGACATCATTGCGCGCAGCGAATTGGCGCCGGTTTTGAACCGGGATCGGGGCCGGATTGCCTCGGACCTGTTGGCGGCCGTTCAGGGCACGCTCGATTCTTATGATGCGGGCATCAATGTGGTGCGGGTGAACTTGGCCAAGGCCGATCCGCCGCGTGAGGTGATTGACGCCTTCCGCGAGGTGCAGGCTGCACAGCAAGAACGCGACCGTTTGGAAAAAGAAGCCGACGCCTATGCCAACCGCGTCACCGCAGGCGCGCGCGGTCAGGCGGCGCAGCTGTTGGAAGAGGCCGAAGCTTACCGCGCTCAGGTTGTGAACAATGCCCAAGGTGAGGCGAGCCGCTTTTTGGCGGTTTACTCGGAATATGTGAAGGCGCCGGAGGTCACCCGCAAGCGGATGTATCTGGAAACCATGGAGCGGGTCTTGGGTGGCATGAACAAGGTCATTCTGGACGGTGTTTCTGGTGGTGAGGCGGGCCAAGGCGTTGTGCCCTTCCTGCCGTTGAATGAACTGGGTCGTATGAATTCCGGCAATATCGGTGCGGCCGCTGTCGAGGGGACCAACTGATGCGTTCTGCAATCATTCTTCCCGTCATTTTCGCGCTGGGCGCGGTGGCTGTGTCGTCGGTGTTCATCGTGGATGAACGCAAGCAGGCGCTGGTTTTGCAATTCGGTCAGGTCAAGCAAGAGGTCAAGGAACCGGGCTTGGGCTTTAAGGTGCCGTTCATTCAGGATGTGGTTTACTATGAAGACCGTATCTTGGGCCTTCCGACCCAGCCCATCGAAGTGACCCCCGCCGATGACCGCCGTTTGGTGGTGGATGCCTTTGCGCGTTGGCGGATTGTCAATCTGGTGCAGTTCCGTCAGGCGGTTGGCGCAGGCGGCGAGGACACCGCGCGGCAGCGGTTGGACCGGATCATCAATGCCGCCATCCGTGAGGTGATGGGGGGCGTGCCGTCAACCGCGGTGCTGTCTGAGGACCGCACCGCGCTGATGAACCGCATCCGCGATCTGGCGCGGCGCGAATCCGGCAGTCTGGGGGTTGAGGTGATTGACGTGCGTCTGACGCGCACCGATTTGCCTGAGCAGAACCTTGAGGCCACCTTTGCCCGGATGCGCGCTGAACGTCAGCGCGAGGCCGCCGATGAAATCGCCCGTGGTAACGAGGCCGCGCAGCGGGTTCGCGCCTCGGCCGACCGTGAGGTGGTGGAGGTGACCTCTGAGGCGCGCAAAAACGCCGAAATCACCCGAGGTGAGGCCGACGCCGAGCGCAACGCGATTTACGCCGAAGCTTTTGGTCAAGACCCGGAATTCTTTGCCTTCAGCCGTTCGCTGACCTCTTATGAGCGGTCGTTGCAGGGGGCCAATTCCTCGATCGTGATGGCGCCGGATTCAGAGTTCTTCAACTATTTGAACAGTGTTCAGGCACCCGGTGCAGGGGCTGAGACTGTGGCACCCGTGCCGGGGCAATGAGCGTTTTCGTCATGGCCCTTGGCCTTGTCTTCGTGATCGAGGGGCTGGTGCTTGCACTGGCCCCTTCGCGTCTGGAGCAGATCGTTGAGATGCTGGCCGCCCTGAGCCGCGATCAGCGCCGCGCCCTTGGGCTGTTGGCGGTGGCCTTGGGCGTCGGCTTGGTTCTGCTGGCGCGATTTTTTGGCGCTTGAAGCGCCTGCGCGGCAGTGACATCTTTTTCACAAGGCGTTGAGCCATGTGCTTCGGCATTGCATTGTGCGCATAGCTCACTACCTCTTTTTTCGGTGCGGCCAAGTTTTGGTGCGCATGATGCGTTGTGCATGATCTTGCCTGATAAGGAGTGCGTTCCGTGCCTGATCTTTTCCCGTCCTTGCGTTTTGCCCGTCCGCAGCCTTTGCGGCTTGTCGCGGCGCTGGGCCTTGGCCTGACGCTGGCGCTGTCGCCCATGGCACCCGCCTTTGCGCGCGGGGCACCTGAAAGCTTTGCCGATCTGGCCGCCGCGGTCAGCCCATCGGTTGTGAACATCACTACATCGGCGGTGGTCGCAGCCCCCACGGGGCGCGGGCCGATGGTGCCGGAGGGCTCTCCGTTTGAGGATTTCTTTCGTGATTTCATGATGCCAGAGGGCGAGGGTGGCCAAGAACAGCAGCGCCAGCGTCAGCAAGCGCTGGGGTCGGGGTTTGTGATCTCAGCCGATGGCTATATCGTGACCAACAACCATGTGATCGAAGGTGCTGACGAGATCGAGATCGAGTTTTTCGACAAAAAGCGGCTGAAGGCCACCTTGGTGGGGCGTGATCCCAAGACCGATATTGCGCTTTTGAAGGTGGAGAACGGCGGCGATCTGCCCT
Organism: Tabrizicola sp.; assembly: GCA_965284335.1. Lineage (GTDB taxonomy): Bacteria > Pseudomonadota > Alphaproteobacteria > Rhodobacterales > Rhodobacteraceae > Tabrizicola_A. The sequence goes on from OZ260076.1 coordinate 776,152, forward strand.
TTGTCAATTTTGGCGACAGCGATGCGATGCGGGTCGGCGATTGGGTGATGGCCATGGGCAACCCCTTGGGGCAGGGCTTTTCGGTGTCGGCCGGGATCGTCTCGGCGCGCGGGCGTGAATTGTCGGGCAGCTATGATGATTTCCTGCAAACCGATGCGGCGATCAACAAGGGCAACTCGGGGGGGCCTTTGTTCAATATGGACGGCGAGGTGGTGGGGGTGAACACCGCCATTTTGTCGCCCACCGGCGGCTCGATCGGGATCGGGTTTTCGATGGCGTCGAATGTGGTGACCAAGGTGGTTGCGCAGTTGCAAGAGTTTGGTGAAACCCGGCGCGGCTGGCTGGGTGTGCGCATTCAGGATGTGACGCCGGATGTGGCCGAGGCGATGAACCTTGCCGTGGCGCAAGGCGCGCTGATCACCGATGTGCCGGAGGGGCCGGCCAAGGATGCCGGGCTTTTGGCGGGCGATGTGATCACCACCTTTAACGGCAAGCCGATTGCCGATGTGCGCGATCTGACGCGCACCGTGGCCGACAGCCCGATTGGCGAGGCCGTGCCGGTGGTGGTGCAGCGCGAAGGCGATGAGATGACCATCGACGTGACCTTGGGCCGTCGGGAACTGGCCGAGGGCGAGGCGGAGGCCGAGGCAGGCGATGCCGCGCCTGCGGTGCCGTCCGAGGTGCTGGGCATGACGTTGAAACCTTTGGATGGGCCGACCGCCGAGGAATTGGGCTTGCCCGTGGGCAGCGAGGGGTTGGCGGTGGTCAGTGTCGATCCGGCCTCGGAGGCGGCGGCCAAGGGCCTGTCGCGTGGCGATATCATCGTGGAGGCGGGGCAGCGCGCGGTTGTGACGCTGAAAGACCTGAGTGATCGGATCGAAGAAGCCAAGGCGGGCGGGCGCAAGTCGCTGTTGCTGTTGGTGCGCCGGGGCGGCGATCCGCGCTTTGTGGCGCTGTCGATCGAATAGGTCTGAGGCGTTTGCCGAATGGGGGGCGGTGGGGAAACCTGCCGCCCTTTTGGCTATCGTGGCTTTGTGCGGCCGCCCCCCCACCCCCAGCCCCTCCCCACGGGGGGGAGGGGAGGTGTCGGGTTCTGGCGCGTTCGGTCTTGTGGCCCCCCCCCACCCCCGGCCCCTCCCCACGGGGGGGAGGGGAGGTGCTGGGTTCTGGGGCGTTCCGTCTTGTGGCCTCCCACCCCCAGCCCTTCCCCACGTGGCGGGGAGGGGAGGTGGTTACTTCTGAAACGGATTGGCCTTTCGCGACCATTGGACAGTGGTCAGACCCGCGACCTTGCGCCATGATGGAACCAAGGAGGCCCCATGGATCACGACCGTATTCCCGAGATTGCGCTCGAATGGCACCGCGCGGGCCGTCGCGCGGCGCTGGCGACTGTGGTGGAGACCTGGGGCTCGGCCCCTAGGCAGGTGGGCAGTCAGCTGGCGATTTCCGGCGAGGGGCAGATCATGGGCTCTGTCTCGGGTGGTTGTGTCGAGGGCGCGGTGGTGACCGAGGCCTTGGAGGCCATGGAGGAGGGCGCGGCGCGGCTTTTGAGCTTTGGCGTCAGCGATGAGACTGCCTTTGCCGTGGGGCTGGCCTGTGGCGGCACCATTCGGGTTTTGGTGGAGCCAGTGGGTTCGGTCTTGCCCGAGGCGATGCTGGCCGATCTGGTGGCGGCACGGGCGGCGCATCAGCCGCTGGCCTATGCCGTGCATCCTGAAAGCGGGCCGCGCGCGCTGTATCGGCCCGATCAGGACGCCGCGGCAGATGCGCGGCTGCGCAGCGACAAGGCGGGGTTTGAGGAGGATGGCCGCTTTATCGCGCCGCATAATCCGCCCTTGCGGCTGATTGTGGTGGGGGCGGTGCATATCGCCCAAGCGCTGGTTACCTTGGCGCGGGTCTGCGGCTATGCGCCGGTCTTGATCGACCCGCGCGACAGTTTTGCCGCCGCTGAGCGGTTTCCGGGGGAAACCGTGCTGGACGACTGGCCCGATGAGGCGCTGGCCGCCTTGGCCCCCGACGCGCGCACCGCGATTGTCACGCTGACGCATGACCCCAAGCTGGACGATCCGGCCATTCGCTTTGCGCTGCGTTCGAAGGCGTTTTATCTGGGCTGTCTGGGGTCGAAAAAGACCCATGCGGCGCGGGTGGCGCGGTTGCAGGCTGCGGGCTTTTCCGAGGCCGAGATTGCCCGCATCCACGCGCCTGTGGGCTTGGATATTGGCGCGAAAACGCCGGGCGAGATTGCGCTGTCGGTGATGGCACAGATCACCCAAGTCTTGCGGCAGGGCCGATGAGGTTCGGCCCCGTCCCCTTGGATCAGGCGCTGGGGGCCATCTTGGCCCATTCCCATCCGGGGGGTGAGGGGCGGTTGCGCAAGGGGCGGGTGCTGGAGCCGGGCGATCTGGCGATTTTGGCATCCGAAGGGGTGGCCGAGGTGGTGGTGGCCCGGCTGGAGCCCGGGGATCTGGACGAAAACGCCGCCGCCGCGCGGTTGGCCCATGCTTTGGTGCCCGATCCCGATGCGCAGGGGCTGCAGCGTTCGGCGGCCTTTACGGGCCGGGTCAATCTGAACGCCATGGGGCCGGGGATTGTCGAGTTGGATGTCGCGGCCATTCATGCGCTGAACCTTGTCGATCCGGCGATTACGCTGGCCACCTTGCCGCAGCATTGCCGGGTGACGGCGGGCACGCTGGTGGGGACGGTCAAGATCATCAGCTATGGGGTGGTGGGGGCGGCGGTGGCGCGGGCCTGTCAGATTGCGGCGGCGGCGCTGAGGGTGCGGCCTGTCGTCTTGCGCAGCGCCGGGCTGATCCTGACGGCGGTGCCGGGCCAAGACCCCAAGCTGAACGCCAAGGGGCGGCGGGTGATTGGGGCGCGGCTGGCCGCTTTGGGCATGGAGTTGGTTGAGGTCTGCGAGGTTGCGCATGACGAGGCGGCAGTGGCGGCGGCCTTGCGCGATCTGCGCGGGGATATGGCGCTGATCCTGACCGGCAGCGCCACGTCGGACCTTTACGACACCGCGCCGCAGGCGGTGCGGCGGGCGGGCGGGCAGGTGGCACGGTTTGGGATGCCGGTCGATCCGGGCAATCTCTTGTTTTTGGGCGAACAGGCGGGCCGCCCGGTTGTGGGCTTGCCGGGCTGTGCGCGCTCGCCCGCGCTGAATGGGGCCGATTGGGTGTTGGAGCGGCTGGCCTGTGGGCTGGCGGTGACGGGCGAGGAGATTGCCGCCATGGGTGTGGGGGGGCTGTTGAAGGAAATTCCCAGCCGCCCGCAACTGCGTGAGCCTGCGCCATGAGGGGGCTTGGGGCATGGGCTTTGGCCGGGGTGCTGGCGGTGCTGGTCGCATTGCCCGCGCGGGCCGAGATGCGGCCTTTGGCGGGGCAGGAGGTGCCTGAGTTTGGCGCAGCGCTGGAGCTTTGGTTGGCGGGCGATGAGGCGCGGGCCTTGCCGGCGCTGGCGGATCTGGCTGCGTCTGACAACCGTGCGGCACAGGTCTTGATCGGGTTGATCGACGTCACACCGCAGTATCAAGGCCCGTGGCTTTATGCCCTGCCGAGGGCCGAGCGCATTTCGCTGATGCGTGCGCCGTCTGGTGGGGTGTCGGGCGGCAACTGGCTGCGCGTGGCGGCGGTGGATGTGCCGCTGGCGCAGTCTTGGCTCACGCTTTGGGATGGCAATTCGGGGCCAGAGGCCATGTTGGGCCTTGCCCGGTTGGGGGAGGGGGGCGCGTCGCGCACGGCGGCCAAGCGCTTGGCGCGGCGCGCGGCCAAGGGCTTTGGTGCCGTGGCCGATGATGCGGCATTTCCCGGCTTTGCCATGGGCCTTGCGCTGCGCGAATGGCAAACAAGCGCGCCTGACCGTGCGGATTGGGCGCGGGCAGCACTTGATCCTGCCGATCCCAGCCTGTCGCTGATCGGGCCGTATGATCCAGATCCCACAGCACTTTGGGCGCTGGCAAAGACCGATCCGGCCTTGCAGATGCTGGAGCGCCATCTTGTGGCGCTCTGCCCCGATCCGGGCGGGCGCGCCGAGCGGCTGGCGGCGGCGCTGGAGATGCTGGGCGGCTGGTGGGGTTTGGCCGATCTTGGCCCCCCGGCTGAGGCGCTGATTGACCCCGAAAGCTGGGCGGTTTCGGCCCAAGGGGCTGCGGCCTTTGTGCGGCTGCTGCCCGCGCCGAAGGGGCCGCCCGAGGCGGGGCTGGACGCCTGTTTGGCTGAGTTGCAGATCAAGGGCGCTGAAGAGCGCAAGCGTTGAGATGACAAAGGGGGCCGCAGGGCCCCCTTGATTTCATGCCGTGAGACACGAGCGCTTACTTCGGCCCGATCATCATCACCATCTGGCGGCCTTCCAGCTTTGGCATGGCTTCGATCTTGCCGTGATCGGCCACATCGGCGGCGACCCGGTTCAACAGCTCAAGCCCCAGATCCTGGTGGGCCATTTCGCGACCCCGAAAGCGCAGCGTCACCTTGACCTTGTCGCCTTCGCCCAAGAATTTCAAAACCGAGCGCATTTTGACATCGTAGTCATGGGTATCAGTGCCGGGACGGAACTTGATTTCCTTGATCTCGATGATCTTTTGCTTTTTGCGGGCCTCGGCCTCACGCTTTTGCGTCTCGTATTTGAACTTGCCAAAGTCCATGATCTTGCAAACCGGCGGTTCCGCGTTGGGCGAGATTTCCACCAGATCAAGACCGGCCTCTTCGGCCATGGCCATGGCGCGGGCGGGAGTGACCACGCCGACATTCTCGCCATCCGCCCCAATCAGGCGGATCTCCGGGGACCGGATGCGATCATTGATGCGCGGGCCGGTTTCGCGTTGCGGCGGGGCGTTGTGGGGGCGGCGGGCTATGGCAGTGGTCCTTGTTCTGTGAAAGCTGGCGTAATCTAAGGCGTGGCGCGCGCGGCTTCAACTGCTAATCGCGGGCCGATCGGCGATGATTGGCGAAGGTTGCTGCACTGCCGCAAGCGGACCCTTTTCATTGCCCCGTGATTCTGCAATACGGGCGCACCCGAATGTTTCGGTCATGGGAGATAGTGACATGAACAAGAACATCCTCATCGGCCTTGTGCTGATTGCAGCCGCCGCTGGCGGTTATTACCAGTTTTCCGTAAAGCCCACCCAAGAGGCGGCGGCGGCTGCGGCAGAAGCGGCCGCGGCAGAAGCCAAGGCGGCAGAAGAAGCGGCGGCTGCGGCTGCTGCGGCGGCGGCCGAAGAGGCTGCGGCGGCGGCTGCGGCTGCTGAAGCGGCGGCTACGGAAGCTGCGGCTCAGGCCACCGAAGCGGCCACTGAGGCTGCTGGCGCTGTGACCGAAGCAGCCACCGAGGCGGCCGATGCCGCGACCGAAGCAGCCACCGAGGCTGCCGATGCGGCCACCGACGCTGTGGCAGATGCTGCCGCGCTTTTGGACCCGGCCGCCTTTGATGCCGCCAAGATCAACGCCATGATCGACGCATCAACCTTGGATGACGCAACCAAAGCCACGCTGAAATCGGGCGTGGATGCGGCCGCTGGCAACCCGGCCTTGGTGCAGGGCGCGATTGACGCTGTCAAATCGGCCATGGGCATGTAATTGCCTGAAACGGCAAGGAAAAACCGCCGTGGAGCAATCCACGGCGGTTTTTTCATGGCGGGCAATCGCGCGCGCGAAGAGGCCCCCGGCACGGGGGCAAGCACGGGGGCAACGATGAGCGGGGCCTAGATGCCGTCGCCCACAAAGGCCTTTTCCACCACGAATTGCCGCGGGTCGGAATTCGCGCCTTCCACCAGACCAAAGCCTTCCAAAATCGCTTTCACATCGACGTTAAAGGCCAGCGATCCGCAGACCATCGCGCGGTCGTCTTCGGGGTTCATGGGCGGCAGGCCAAGGTCGGCAAAGACCTTGCCGCTGCTCAGATTGTCGGTCACGCGGCCCATGTGGTGAAAGGACTCCCGCGTGGTGGTGGGGTAATATTTCAGCTTGTCGCCCACCATTTCGCCGATCAAGGGATCATCCTTCAGGCTTTCCACCAATTGGCGGCCATATTCCAGTTCTGCCACCTCGCGGCAGGTGTGCATCATGATGACCTGCTCGTATTTCTCATAGGTCTCCGGCTCGCGCAGGAGGCTTGCGAAGGGGGCAAAGCCGGTGCCGGTGGACAGGAAATAAATCCGCTTGCCCGGCAAGAGCGCGTCATGCACCAGCGTGCCCACGGGTTTGGGGCGCAGAATGATCTCGTCGCCGACCTGAATATGTTGCAACTTTGAGGTCAGCGGCCCATCGGGGACCTTGATCGAATAAAACTCCAACTCCTCATCCCAAGCGGGGGAGGCAATGGAATAGGCGCGCAACAAGGGTTTGCCGTTGTCGCCCATCAGGCCGATCATCACAAACTCGCCCGAGCGAAAGCGCAAGGATTGCGGGCGCGTCACCCGAAAGGAAAACAGCCGATCTGTCCAATGGGTCACGGCGGTGACGGTCTGGGCGTCGGGCAGATGCGGTTTGGCGGTGGCGGCAACTTGGGCTTCGGTCATCAAGGTCACTTCGGTCATTTGGGTGTCCCGGCCTAAACCGGTATCCTTTGAATAGCTTTGATCCATGTCAGATGAAAGGCGCGGCGGCACTCAGGCCTTTTGACGCAGATGGCCAAGCCGGGCCTGATAATCATGCGCCTGCCAGTTGGCACGCGCGCGCCATTGCGCCTCGGGTTGGCGAGCGGCGATGTCGTCGGGGATTTCCACCGCGTCAAAGCCGACGCGCCGGGCCATCGGATACTGGTCGGCGATCATCGGGCCGACGGCGCGCAATTCGCCCGTATAGCCGCGCATCCGGAGGCGCCGGCCAATGGTCAGCGCACGCCCGTCGTTGAAGGCGGGCACATGGACGCGGATCAGCGTGAGGCCCGTCAGATCGAGCGCGCCCGGATCATCGGTATGGGAAAGATCAGCCAGGCCGGTTTCGGGCAGGGCGGGCAGGGGCTGAAACCCGGTGTCGGTGACGAGAACGGTCATAGCGCGTTGTCCTTTGTGGTTCGGGCGAGAGTAGAGCGCGACAACCAAGTTCCATCACCATCTTCCAAACGGGCAGATTGTGAGGGAAGCTTTTCATGTGCAACGAACGGCAGCCGCGGCTTGAGCATGAAGGTTTCATAAGAAACTGCCAGCTTAACGGCCAATCCGCGCAAAGCGCGTTTGTGGAGTGCTGCGCCTACAATGGAATAGACCCAATCGTCGATGCCGATGAGGTTCGGGAGATCAGGTCTGCCGTTTGGCAGATCTATGGAAACTGGCCATGATATAGTCATAGCGCGTTGTCCTTTGTCGTTCGCACGGGCTTGCCGCCCACGAAATGGATGCCACATTCGGTTTTGGCCTGCCCGCGCCAGCGGCCCGCGCGGGGGTCTTCGCCGGGCTTTACGGGGCTGGTGCAGGGGGCGCAGCCGATGGACGGATAGCCCTTGGCCACAAGCGGGTGGCGGGGCAGGTTGTTGTTGGTGATGTAATCGTCCAGATCCTCGCGCCCCCAATGGGCCAAGGGGTTCACCTTGATGCGGAAATCGCCTTCGTTTTCAAAGAAGTCGATGGTGCCGCGGTCGGCGTTCTGAAAGCGTTTGCGCCCGGTGATCCAGCCGTCAAAGCCTGCCAGAGCGTGCTCCAAAGGCTCAACCTTGCGGATGTTGCAGCAGGCATCGGTGGAGAACTGGTGCAGCGTGCCGTCGGGGTCTTCGAAATCAAGCCGGGTCTTGCGGGCGCGGATGGTGCGGATGTCGCACAGGTGCAGCTTTTCGGCCAGCTCGCGCTGATAATCCAGCGTTTCCTGAAACAGCATCCGGGTGTCGACAAAGATCACCGGGGTTTGCGGGGCAAGGACCGAGACGAGATGCAGCAGGACGACAGACTCGGCCCCAAAGGAGGAGACCAAGGCCACTTGCCCAAGTTCGGGATCATGAAGCGCATGTTCCAGCACCGCCGTCGCCGAATGATGGCGATAGCGCGCGTTGAGCGCGGCCACCCGCTCGGCGATGGGGGCTTGATTGAGTTTAAGCAGCATCCTGCGCGCCCGTCTCGTAAAGCGCGGATTTGAACGGGCCGATCCCGAGGCGGCGATAGGCCTGAAGGAAGGTTTCCTCGGGGCCTTGGCGCAGGTCGAGATAGGCCAGAACGATGCGCTCCACCGCAGGCACCACCTGATCATAGGCAAAGCCGGGGCCGGTTTTCTCGCCGATGGTGGCGTCCTCGGTTCCGTCGCCGCCAAGGGTGATCTGGTAGTTCTCGACGCCCGCGCGGTCGAGACCCAAGATGCCGATATGGCCGACATGGTGATGGCCGCAGGCATTGATGCAGCCCGAGATCTTGATCTTCAGGGGGCCGATATCATGTTCTAGCTTCAACTCGTTGAAACGAATGGCGATTTCCTGCGCGACCGGGATCGAGCGGGCGGTGGCCAGCGCGCAATAATCCATGCCGGGGCAGGCGATGATGTCGGAGATCAGGCCGACATTGGCGGTGCCGAGCCCGGCCTTGACCAAGGCCGCATGAACCGCTGGCAGGTCGGATTTGTGGACATGCGGCAGGATGACGTTCTGCTCATGGGAAATGCGCAGATCAGAATGGCCATAGGTTTCGGCAAGGTCCGCCAAAAGCCGCATCTGGTCAGAGGTCGCATCGCCCGGGGTTTGCCCGTGGGCTTTGATCGAGACCGTGACGATGGCGTATTGGTCGTTGCGGTGCCGGGCGAGATTGGTATCGGCCCAGGCGCGGAAGGTGGGATCGGCCTTGTAGAAGGCGTCATAGGCATCGGTGGGCGCGTTGCGGAAGGCGGGCGGCGCAAAGGCCGCGCGGATATCGGCCAGAAGCGCCTGATCGTGACCGGCGAAGAGGGGTTTCAGCTCGGCAAAGCGCTCTTCGATCATCCGCGTGATGTCCTCGCGGCCAGTCTCATGCAGGGTGATCTTGATGCGCGCCTTGTATTTGTTGTCGCGGCGGCCAAGCACGTTGTAGACGCTCAGAACCGCCTCGACGTAAGGCAGCAGGTCCTCGACGGGCAAGAAGTCGCGCACCACCATGCCGACCATGGGCGTGCGGCCAAGGCCGCCGCCGACGATCACCTCAAACCCCGTTTCGCCGTTCTTCTTGACCATGCGCAGCCCGATGTCATGCGCCTTGGTCACCGCGCGGTCATTCGGGGCGCCGGTGATGGCGATCTTGAACTTGCGCGGCAGGAATTGGAATTCCGGGTGGTCGGTGGACCATTGGCGCAAAAGCTCGGCATAGGGGCGGGGGTCTTCGATTTCATCGGCGGCGGCACCGGCGAAATGGTCGGCGGTAACGTTGCGCACGCAGTTGCCGGAGGTCTGGATGGCGTGCATCTCGACATCGGCCAAGGCCGAAAGGATGGCGGGCACGTCGGGCAGTTTCGGCCAGTTGAACTGGATGTTCTGACGCGTTGTGAAATGGCCATAGCCCTTGTCCCAAGTGTCGGCGATATAGGCCAGTTGCCGCATCTGGCGCGGGCTGACGGTGCCGTAGGGGATGGCCACGCGCAGCATATAGGCATGCAGTTGCAGATAAAGCCCGTTCATCAGGCGCAGCGGGCGGAATTCATCCTCGGTCAGCGAGCCGTCAAGGCGGCGGTTCACCTGATCGGTGAACTGGGCCACACGGGCGCGGACAAAAGCCTCGTCAAAGTCGGAATAGCTATACATGGCGGGACCTTAGAGGGCGAAGTCGGCTTGTTTGCCGTGGTTGTAGTTCGACGGGCCACGGGTGCGGAAGGCCTCGCGGAAATGGGTGGGTTCGGGGCCGTTCGGGCCTGCCTTGGCGTCAGCGAGGTAAGCGCCGACGATGACCAGCTTTTGCGATGCCGCATCCAAAAGGCGCAGCTGGGCATGGGCCTCATCCTCCAGAAGCTCGGCCTCGTGGTGGAAGGGCGACCAGCGGTCATCGGCGGTGAGATAGACCACATCGCCCTCGCGCAGGCGGTTGGCGGTGATGACCTTGGGGGTAAAGCGGCTCATGCGGTGGCCTCGTTCAAGCGGGTCAGGGCAAGGGCGGCCGCGCGCGGGGCGAGGCCGTAAAGGATGATGGCGGGGCCGTTACAGAGGGCGGCGGTGTCGGGGAGTGTGGCCAGCGTGGCCGCATGGATGCGCTGATCGGCGCGGCTGGCGTTTTCAACGAGCGTGACGGGCGTGTCGGGCCCCGCGCCGTGCATCATCAGGCGGCCCTGGATGAAGCGGGCGGACTTCTTGCCCATGTAGATCGCTGCCACCTCGCCCGCGCGGGCAAGGCCGCGCCAGTCCTGTTCGGCAAAGCCGGCCATGTCATGGCCGGTGACGATGCGCAGCGCGGCGTTGCGGCCGCGCTTGGTCAGGCTTTGGCCGATGCTGGCTGCGGCCACGGTGGCCGAGGTCAGGCCGGGCAGAATGTCATAGGGCAGGGCATTGGCCTCGAGCGCCTCGATCTCTTCGTCCAGACGACCGAAGATGCCCGGATCGCCGCCCTTCAGCCGCACGACTCGCGCGCCGGTCAGGGCATGGGCGACCAGCGTGGCGTTGATCTCGCGCTGCTGGGTTGAGGGGCCAAAACCCTCTTTGCCAACATCGACGCGGGTGACATGGGTCGGGATCAGCGCCATGACCTCATCGCCCACCAGCCGGTCATGGATGACCACATCGGCCGCTTGCAGCGCCTGATAGGCACCCAAGGTCAGATGGCGCGCGGCACCGGGGCCGGCGCCGACGAAGAGAACGGGCGAGAGGGGCTGTGGGGCGGTCATGGCGTCCTAAAAGTTTCTGAGGGGAATATAGGATATTTTCCCATATTTCCGCCAGCCACCCTTGCCAATAAGGACATTTGTTCCGATATTGCGGCGCTATGGAACGGGGTTCCGCCAAAATGGGGTTCGCGCGAATGTCTGACCGGATTGACGATCTTGACCGGAAAATCCTTGCCGAGTTGCAGGCCGATGCCAGCCAGTCGCTGGACGAAATTGCCCGCAAGGTGGGCAGTTCCAAGACACCGGTGTGGAACCGCATCCGGCGGATGAAGGAGACCGGCGTTATCACGCGCCAGACTGCGATTCTGGATGCCGAGGCTTTGGGGCTGGAGGCCTGTTTCTTCGTGCTGGTGCGCACCTCGGAACATGAGGCGGATTGGCAGCGGCGGTTTTTGGACGTGCTGAAACGCCGTCCCGAAGTGCTGGAGGCGCATCGGCTGGCGGGGGATATCGACTATATCCTGAAGGTGCGTGTGAAAAACGCCCGCGCCTATGACCAGTTCTATCAGGCGCTGATTTCCGAGGTGAAGATTCACAATGTGACAGCGCTTTTGAGCATGGAAGAGATCAAGTCGACGACGGTTCTGCCGCTGTAGGAGCTGGTTGCCCCCCCACCCCCAGCCCCTCCCCACAAAGGGGGAGGGGAGGTGACAGATGACATAGGGCGGCTCCCTCCCCCCTGTGTGGGGGAGGGATGGGGAGGGGGGCTAGGCGCGCACCATCAGCCGCGTCAGCCCGTGGAAGTGGTAGACATCGCCATATTGCGGTTTGCCCACCAGTTTCAGCCCCGGCAGGCGGGCAAAGAGGATGGGCAGCGCGGTGACAAGTTCCAGCCGCGCCAATGGCGCGCCGACGCAGAAATGCAGGCCCGCGCCAAAGCTCGCGTGGGGTTTGATCGGGCGGCCCGGCTGGAATTTCCCGGGCGCGTCCCATTGGCCGGGGTCGCGGTTGGCCGCCGCCAGCAAGAGCCCCACCTGATCGCCGCGCTGAAAGCGGTGGCCCATCACCTCGATGTCCTCATAGGCCCAACGGGTGAACATGTGCAGCGCCGGATCAAAGCGCAGGATTTCCTCGACCGTAGCCTCTGCCGTGGCCTCGCTGATGTCATGGCCGGTTTGCAAAAGCGTTTTCACCCCATTGCCGATGGTGTGCACCGTCGCCTCGTGGCCCGCGTTCAGCAAAAGGATGCAGGTGGTGATCAGCTCATCGGTTGTAAGCTTTTCGCCCGCCTCTTCGGCGGCGATCAACTCGGTGATGAGATCATCGCGCGGGTCGTGGCGGCGGGCGTCGATATAGCCGCGCAGGAAGGCGACAAAGGCCTTGGTCGCGGCCACGGCGCGGGTTTCGGTCTCGCGGGTGCGGCCGGCCATATACATGCCGACCATGGCATTGGACCAGCGCAGAAGGTCATGCGACATGGTTTCCGGCACGCCGAGGAGGCGGGCGATGATGATGACGGGCAGGCGCTGGCCGAAATGGGCCAGAAGGTCAAACTCACCCGCAGGGAAGGCGTCGATCAGCTGATGCGCAAGGACTGCGATTTCGGGCTGAAGCGCGTTGATCCGCCGGGTGGTAAAGGCGCGCAGCACCAAGGAGCGCAGGCGGGTATGGCGGGGTGGTTCGAGTTCCAGCATCGAATGGGCCTCGACCGCATAGAAGGGGCGCAGGTGGTCGGGGATTGCGGGGGCCAGTTCGGCGGGCACCTCGCGGCCAAAGCGGCGGTCGCGGAAGATGGCGCTGACGGCGGCCCAGTTGCCGGTGCAGGTCAGCCCGTAATCGGCCCAGTGAAAGAAGGGGCCGGCTTTGCGGGCTGTCTCATAGAACGGGTAGGGGTTCTGGACAAAGCCCGGATCGGTGGGCGATTGGTGCAGCGTTTCCATCAGCGGCGTCCAAAGGGCAGGGGCAGGATGCCTTGGGCGATCAGCACGCCAAGGCCGACAAGGGCGGCGGCAAAGGCCTGCGGCCAGTTCCAAAGCCCGCCCAAGGCAAAGAGGATCAGCATGACATAGAAGGGGGCGGCGTTGATGTGGAGCGCGGACAGCCCGATGCCCAGCCGCTCGACCGACATGATCCACATGACTTGGCTGATCCCAAGCGCGCCCACGGAAAACAGGAGGATCGCGCCAATTTCCTTGGCCCCCCAAGTCGCAAAGGAGGGCAGCGCGCCGCCCGTGCCGACCTGCGCGCCTGCCACGATCAGCGCCGCAATCGCGGCCCCGATCAGCGTGACCGCAGTGCGCCCGAGCGGGGTTTCATCGGGAAATGCGGTGACGGTCAGCCGCGAGCCGATGGCAAAGCTGACCACCGAGCCAAAGCAGAGGAATGCCCCCCAAGCCAGTGACAGCCCACCGCCCGCGCCGCCTGCCCCCATGTCCAGCGCCATGACCCCGCCGACCAGCGACAGGATCAACCCCAAGATCAGCGCCAGCGTCACCTTGCGCCCATCAAGCGCCACCTCCAGCGCGATGCCCACCACCGGCAGGGTCGAGGAGATCACCGCCGCTGTTACCGCGCCGCCGATGGTTTGGCCCTTGATAAGAAACCACGCGCCGAGCCCGATCAGGCTGCCCACGGCGATGCCCTTCAGCCAATTGGTGCGCCGAAGCGGGCCGAAGCCCTCGAAAAGCGCCCACATGATGACCAGAAAACCGCCCGCCAGCGCCATGCGCAGCGCGTTCAGCTGTTCAGGGATCAAGAGCGGGATCAAATGATCGGCCGCAGGCAGGCCAGCGGCCCAGATCAGCATAGAGCCCATGCAAATGAGATTGGCCGTCAAAAGGCTGGATTGGCGGGTCGGCGAGAGGTCGGTCATTGGGGGCTTTCGGGGCGATCAGGCGATCTGCGGGCGGGGGTAAGTGGCGGCCTTCGCCAAATTGAGGCAGGGTTTCGCGGCCAGTTTGGCCGCGCCCGGCCCATCCTGCACGGCTGTTTGCGACAAGGGCCGCATTCAGGCGGCAGAAAGTGCGGCAACGATGGGGGCAAAATCGGCAGCCTTGAGGCTCGCGCCGCCGACCAAGGCCCCATCGACATGGGGCAGGGCGAAGATTTCGGCGGCATTGCCGGGTTTGACCGAACCGCCATACAAGAGGCGCACCGTTGCGGCCTCGGCCCCGATCAGATCGGTCAGGCGGGCGCGCAGAAAGGCGTGGACTTCGGCAATTTGGGCTTGGGTCGGGGTGCGGCCTGTGCCGATGGCCCAGACGGGCTCATAAGCGATCACCAGATTGGCGGCGGTTGATCCGGCGGGAACCGAGCCTTGCAACTGCGCGCCGATCACGGCCAAGGTCGCGCCTGCGTCGCGCTGGCTTTCGGTCTCGCCCAAGCAAACAATGGCGATCAGCCCGGCGGCTTGTGCGGCCTTGGCTTTGGCCGCGACCTGAGCATCGGTTTCGCCGTGATCGGCGCGGCGTTCGGAATGGCCAAGGATGACATGGGTTGCGCCCGCATCGGCCAGCATCGGGGCCGAGAGATCGCCCGTGTGGGCACCTGAGGCCGCCGCGTGACAATCCTGCGCACCGATGCGCAGCGCCGTGCCGCGCGCCATCTCGGCCATGGCGGCCAAGAGCGTGGCGGGGGGGCAGAGAAGCATGTCGCAAGCGGGGTTTGGCTGCGCATCGATCAGCGCCTTGGCCTCGGCCAAAGCGGCGGCTGTGCCGTTCATCTTCCAGTTCCCGGCCGCCAGTTTGCGCATGACCTATCTCCCTTGCTTGGGACAAGCGATAGCGCCTGTCATGCCTTGGCAAAAGGCCCATGCATCGGGAAATGCGATTTTTCGTCGAAAAATCGGCCCTGCTCAGGCGGCGGGGGCGTCTTTGAACTTGATCGACTCGCCACAACCGCAGGCTTCGGCCACGTTCGGATTGCGAAATTTGAACCCGGCCTGCAAGAGATCCATCTCATAATCGATCTCGGTGCCGATGAGGAACATCTGCGCCATGGGCGCGATGAACACCTTGGCCCCGTCCTGTTCGACCACCTCATCCAGCGGGTTTTGGTCGGCCACATAATCCATGGTATATTCCATGCCCGCGCAGCCGCCCTTTTTCACGCCGATGCGCAGGCCCGCCGAGCCTTGTTTTTCCATCAGCCGTGCGATTTGGCGCGTGGCGGCGGGGGTCAGGGTCACAGCCGCTTTGCCGGGAATGCCGAACATCTTGGACCTCATTGGTTTGGCCTAAATATAGCTTTTCAGACCGAATTTCTCAAGCGGTGCGCGATCACATGAGCGGGGGTTACATAAAGCCCAGTTCCAGCCGCGCCTCATCCGACATCATGTCCATGCCCCAAGGCGGATCAAAGGTCATGCCGACCTGTGCTTGTTTGACACCTGCCACCAACTCGACCGCGTCTTGCACCCAGCCGGGCATCTCGCCCGCCACCGGACAGCCGGGGGCCGTCAGGGTCATCAGGATCTCAACCTCATTTTCACCATTGATTTCAATGGTGTAGACAAGGCCAAGATCATAGATATTCACCGGGATTTCCGGGTCAAACACCGTGCGACAGGCATCCACGACCTGATCATACAAGGGATGGTCGGTGGTCGAAGGGCGGATCAGGGGCGCGCCTTCCATCTGGTCTTGCGGCTGGTTCATTCCGGTCTCATTCGGTTAGTTGACCAAATATATAGGGAATTTTTCGCCAAGGTCCAGTGGTTAGAGGGCCAAGGGCAGCGCTTTCGCTCTGCCTTTGGCATTTGAAACATCACATCTGCCGCGATCAGAACGGGATCTCATCGTCAAGATCGGACCGGCCACCGCCGCCCGCCGCGCCTGCGCGACCGCCGCCATAGCCACCCCCGCCCGAGCCGCCGCCCTGATAGTCGTCATAGCCGCCCCGGTCATCCATGCCGCCTTGGCCGCCGCCACCTTGACCGCCGCCGCCATCACGGCCGCCCAAAAGCGTCAATTCGCCACGATACTGGCGCAAGACCACCTCGGTGGTATAGCGATCCGCCCCCGATTGATCTTGCCATTTGCGGGTTTCCAACTGGCCTTCGATATAAACGGTCGAGCCTTTGCGCAGATATTGTTCCGCGATCTTGCCCAAGGCCTCGTTGAAAATCGCCACCGAATGCCATTCGGTGCGCTCCTTACGCTCGCCGCTTTGCTTGTCGCGCCAGGTTTCCGATGTGGCGATGCGCAGGTTCACAACCTTGCCGCCATTCGGAAAAGACCGCACCTCTGGGTCCCGCCCGAGATTTCCGACCAAAATAACCTTGTTCACCGACCCTGCCATGAAAAACTCCCTGATTCCCGGTTTCTCCGGCAGAGTGCCGGACCTTGGTTAATGAAATCTATAAAGGCCCACCCCCATGGCTGCAACCAAGGGCATCGGCACCGCAATCAGCCGGGATGGCGGGAATTTGCCGCTTTTGTCGGGGGGAAGCCGAAGGGGAGGGGCTTGGCTCTGGCATTCGCCGCCAAGTTTCCTATACTCCGCGCTGTTGTGGGAAATGGATGGCCGAATGCTGCCTTTGCGCGCGCTTTTGACCCTGACTGTGATCACCAGCTTTGCGCTGGCGGATTTTGCCCATGCCGAGGGGCTGAAACTCTCTGGCTCAAAAAAGAACCGCACCGCGCTTTTCCAATCGCAGGCGGCGCTGTTGGATGGGCGTTTGGCCAAGCAATATGGCTTTTCAAACCGGCTGAAACCCAATGCCCCGAAGGATGGCGCAACGGTCGAGACCACGGCGCTGCCGCGCTATAAGGGCAATTACAAGGGGGCCTATCTTGAAGTGGCCAAGGCGGCGGCGCGCAAGCATGGGATCCCGGAGGATCTGTTCTTGCGCCTTGTGCAACAGGAATCGGGCTGGAATCCGCATGCTGTCAGCCATGCCGGGGCCACGGGCCTGGCACAGCTGATGCCCGCAACGGCCGCCAAACTTGGCGTTGATCCCAAGGACCCCCATCAAAACCTTGACGGCGGCGCGCGGTATCTGGCGATGATGTATGCCAAATTCGGCACATGGCGTCTGGCGCTGGCGGCTTACAACGCGGGCCCCGGCGCGGTTGAACGCCATGGCGGCATCCCGCCCTATACCGAGACGAAAAACTACGTCAAAGCCATTCTCGGCTGATGGACCTTATCACCAGCGCTGCGCGCGAGGCCCTCTTTCGGGCTTGGTCTTGCCCTTCTTGAAATACTCTCGGGGGGTGAGCCGCTTGCGGCGAGGGGGGCAGACAGCCCCCCTGTCCCGGTTTCAGCCACACCAAGCCATCTCTACTCTGCGGCGACCTTGATGACCGGCTCCATCGAGGCCAAGACATCTGCCGAGAGGTGGCATTTGATCTGGTGGCCCCCCTCCAGCATCTGAACCGGCGGCATTTCGCGGTCGCAAAGCCCGCCTGGCACTTGGCTTTTCCAGCGGCAGCGGGTTTGGAAGGGGCAGCCCGGCGGTGGGTTCACCGCCGAGGGGATGTCGCCTTCGAGCACGATGCGCTGGCGCGTCACCTTGGTGTCGGCAATCGGAACGGCGGAGAGAAGCGCCTCGGTATAGGGGTGATAGGGCGGCTGGAAGACCTGATCGGTCGAGCCCATTTCCACCACATGGCCCAGATACATGACCATCACCCGGTCAGACAGATAGCGCACGATCGACAGGTCATGGCTGATGAAAAGAAGCGTCGTCTTGTTCTCGCGCTGGATGTCCATCAGCAAATCGGTGACGGCGGCCTGCACCGAGACATCAAGCGCGCTGACCGGCTCGTCGGCCACCACAACCTTGGCACCGCCGGCAAAAGCGCGGGCGATGCCGACGCGCTGTTTCTGGCCGCCGGACAACTGGCGCGGCATCCGTTCAGCAAAGGCGCGGGGCAGTTTCACGAGGTCAAGCAGTTCCAGCATACGCTCGTGGCGTTCGGCATCCGAATTGCCCTGCTTGAAGATCTCAAGCGCGCGGATGATCTGGCGGCCCACGGTCATCGAGGGGTTCAGCGTGTCAAAGGGGTTTTGGAACACCATTTGCAGCGAGGAGACGGTATCGGTGCTGCGTTTGGTGATCGGGGTGGATTGCACGTTTTCGTCAAAGAGCATGATCTGGCCCGAGGTCGCGGTCTCGAGCCCCATCAAGACCTTGGCAAAGGTGGATTTGCCGCAACCGGATTCGCCGACAATGGCCAGCGTTTCGCCCTCATGCGCCTCAAAGGACAGGGTTTCGTTGGCCTTGACCACCTTCTTCATACCGCCGCCAAAGGCGCTGCCGGAGACGGAATAGTATTTCTTCAGATCCGACATCTTTAGAACCACGCGGCCGATCTCAGCGCGTTCTTTCAAGACGCGCGCCTTGAGCGGTGCGTCCCAGTCGATTTCGCCCCATTTCAGGCAGCGCGAGCCGTGCCGGTCGCCTTCGGGCACGGTGGACATCGGGATGTCGCGCGCGTCGCAGCGGCCTTTTTCGAAATAGTCGCAGCGTGGGCCGAAATTGCACCCCTGAGGTCGTTCATGGGGCAGGGGGAAGTTGCCGGGGATCGCCACCAAGGGGCGCGAGTTTTTGTCGGCACCGGGCAGCGGGATCGAGCGAAAGAGCGCTTGGGTATAGGGGTGGCGCATCTTGTCAAAGACTTCGGTGACATTGCCGGTTTCCACCGCCTCGCCGGAATACATCACGCAAAGCCGGTCGCAGACATCCATCACCAGACCAAGGTTGTGCGAGATGAAGAGCATCGAGGTGCCGTATTTCTCGCCCAATTCTTTGACCAGATCGACGATGCCTGCCTCGACCGTCACGTCGAGCGCGGTGGTGGGCTCATCAAGGATCAAAAGCGCGGGCTTGGACATCAGCGCCATGGCGATGACGATGCGCTGCTGTTGGCCGCCCGAAAGCTGGTGGGGGTAGGCGTTGATGATGCGGTCGGGGTCGGGCAGGCGCACATCGGCCACGATCTGGCGGGCGAGTTTCCAAGCCTCTTCTTTGGCCATGCCTTGGTGGATCATCGGCACTTCGGCCAATTGCGCGCCGATCTTCATAGCGGGGTTCAGGGATGCCATGGGTTCTTGATAGATCATCGCGATTTCCGAGCCGCGGATATGGCGCAGCTCTTCATCGCCCATGGTGGTGAGGTCGCGGCCCTTGAATTTGATAGACCCGCCGACGATGCGGCCGTTCTTGCCCAGATCGCGCATGACGGCCAAGGCGACGGTGGATTTGCCGCAGCCGGATTCGCCGACAAGCCCCATCGCCTCACCGGGCATGACGGTGCAGGAAAAATCCATCACCGCCGGGATTTCGCGCAGGCGCGTGAAGAAGCTGATCGAGAGGTTCTCGATTTCAAGGATGGGCTTTGAGGGGTCCCAGGTGGTGTCAGTCATCATGGCCTCGCTTTGGCTGGGCTGTCGGGAGCGGGGTTTTCACACCCCCGCACCCCCGTGGGATATTTGGACCACATTGAAGGCATCAGTCTTTCAGGCTTTCTTCGCGCAGGCCATCGGCCAGAAGGTTGAGGCCGAGAACAAGGCTCATCAGCGCAAAGGCCGGGACCAGGGCGGGGTGTGGCACGATCGACAAAAGCTTGCGCCCGTCGTCGATGGTGGAGCCCCAGTCCGGGCTCTCGGGGCTGACGCCAAGGCCGAAGAAGCCCAAGGTGCCCAGAAGGATGGTGGTATAGCCGATGCGCAGGCAGAAATCGACGATCAAGGGCCCGCGGGCGTTGGGCAGGATTTCCCACAGCATGATATACCAAGCGCCCTCGCCGCGGGTTTGGCCGGCGGCGACATAGTCGCGCGTTTTGATGTCCATCACCATGCCGCGCACGATGCGGAACACGCCGGGTGAGTTCACAAAGACCACCGAGACAAAGACGTTGAGCATATTGGGCCCCATCGACCAGACGCCCAAGGGGTCCATGTTGAAGGCAAGCCCCGAATAGGCCCAAAGCCCCACGATCAACACGCCGCCAACATAGAGGTTGCGCTGCATCGGGTTGGTGAAGAAGCGCGAGTTGATAAGGAGGACCAGAAAGATCAGCGGGAAGATGAAGAGGAAGGCGGCAAAATAGGTCGGGATGCCGGTTTGCACGATTTCCGGCGTGACGAGCAGGTAAAAGAGCAAGATCACCGGGAAGGCCAGCACGAGGTTGGCCAGAAAGGACAAGACCGTATCGAGTTTGCCGCCGATATAGCCTGCGGGCATGCCGAGTGTGATGCCGACCATAAAGGCAAAGAGCGTGGCGGCGGGGGCGATTTTCAGCACCTCGCGCGCGCCCATCACCATGCGGCTGAACACATCGCGCGCGACATGGTCGGCGCCCAACAGAAGGTGGCTATAGGCGCCTTCGACCGGGTTGGCCAAGGGCGAGCCGGGCACGGCGTTCTTGGAGCCGGAAAACTGCGCCAAGGGGTCCATGGTGATGATGAGGTCGGCAAAGATCGCCGTGAAGACCCAAAACATCACGATGCCAAAGCCCACCATGCCCACGGGGCTGTCAAAGAGCTTGCCGTAAAGGCCAAGGCGGCGTTTGAAGCTGATTGACAGGCCAAAGGTCAGCGCGAGCGCCACCAAGACAGGCGTAAAGCGCGCGATCATGGCGGCAAAGATTTCAAGCCAGGAGAGCGGTTCCATGGGCGTTCTCCTTCAGGACAACCGAATGCGGGGGTTAAGGAACACATAGCCGATGTCGGAAATCAGCTGTGTGATCAGCACAAGGACCACGGCCACCACCGAACAGCCCAAAAGCAGTTCGATGTCATTGTTGGTGGCGGCCTGAACCAAGGTCCAGCCAAAGCCCTTGTAGTTGAACAATGTCTCGACAATCACAACACCGTTCAAGAGCCATGGGAATTGCAGCATGATCACGGTGAAGGGCGCGATCAGCGCATTGCGCAGCGCATGGCGGATCACAACCTGACGGAAGCTGACGCCTTTAAGCCGCGCGGTGCGGATATATTGGGCGGTCATCACCTCGGTCATCGAGGCGCGGGTCATGCGGGCGATATAGCCGATGCCGTAAAGCGCGATGGTCATCACGGGCAGGGCGAAATTCCAAAAGGTGATATTGTCCATGGCCGAGGTGGCGGTGCCCATGAAAAGCGTGCGCCCGTCGATCCAGCCCCATTCGGCCAGCATGGGCGAGATGCCGCCGGTGGCCGAGGCCAAAAGTGCGATGAAAATCACGCCCGAGACATATTCGGGGGTGGCGGTGGTGGTGATGGCGAAGGTGGAGAGCACCCGGTCGGTGCGCGAGCCTTCGCGCATGCCCGACAGAACGCCGAGCAAAAGCGAGGTGGGGACCATGACAAGCATGACCAAGAGCATCAGCCAGCCGGTATGGCCAAGCGAGCGATCCAGCACGTCTGTCACCGGGATCTTGAACACCGTTGAGGTGCCCCAATCGCCCTGCAGCAGGCCACAATAATGATCTGCTTCAGCGGGGTCTTGCCCCTTGGCGATGCAGCGCCCGCGCACTTCGCCTGACTCGAGCGTCTTGACCCAGCCCGGTGCCACCCCCAGCCACTGGCCATAGCGCGACAACACTGGCGTGGAATAGCCGTTGTTGTCGATCCACTTGGCCACATCCTCGTCGGTCATCCGCATGGAGGCTTCGGATTTGGCAAGCTTTTCGAGGTTGGGCGGCAGGTTCGTCAGGTAAAAGACGATGAAGGTCAATGCAAAAGCGGTCAGCAGCATGACCCCAAGTCGACGAAGAATGAACATCAGCATGGGTTTTGTCCCCGTCCGGGCTGGCAACAACAAACGGCCGGAGAAGTCCGGTCGCCTGCATGGCGGCGTGGGTCAGAAGAAAGGGCGCGCGAGGGATCTCCCGCGCGCCCCGATCAAGGTGCCTAAGCAGACCTTATGCAGCAGCGATCGACCACTTGTAGTGGTGATGCTCGAAGGTGGCGTGCATGTCAGCACCTTTCACCTTCGGATCGAAGTGGCGGTAGATCGAGCGCCAGTAGGGCTGGATCATCACACCTTCGTCCTGCATGATCTTCTGGACCCGCTCCATCACGGCGCGGCGCTTTTCAGCATCTGCGATCGACAGGGCTTCGGCCAAGGCGGCGTCAAAGTCAGCGTTCGAGAACGCGCTTTCGTTCCAAGCTTCGCCCGAACGGTATGCCAGCGCCAGAACCTGCACGCCCAAGGGGCGCATGTTCCATTCGGTGGCCGAGAAGGGATACTTGGTCCAGTCGTTCCAGAAGGTCGAGCCCGGCAGAACGGTGCGCTTGATGTTGATGCCCGCGTCACGGATTTGGGCCGCCACGGCGTCACAGGTCGGAGCCTGCCAGCCGTCATCGAGCGAGATCAGTTCAAACTCGGTATCGGCATGACCGGCAGCTTCGAGTTCGGCCTTGGCCGCAGCCGGATCAACCACCAGCGGCGGCAGGGCAAAATACTCGGGGTGGATCGGGCAGACATGGTGGTTTTCCGCCACGGTGCCACGGTTCGAGTACCCCAGTTCCAGAACAACGGCGTTGTTCACGGCCTTGATCAGCGCGCGACGCACGTCGCGGTTGGTGTAGGGCTCTTGCTGCTGGTTGAAGCGCACGGCGATGGTGGCCGAGGTCACAGCCTCGGACATGGTCCAGCCCAAAGCGTTCAGCTGGTCGATGTATTCACCGGTGGTGGCATAAACCGCGTCGATCTCGCCCGAACCTGCGGCGGCAACCACGGCTGCCGGATCGGTGCCGAAGTCGATATATTCGATGCGGTCCAGATAGGGGCCGCCATAAACCTCGGTGCCCCACCAAGGATTGTCGGCGCGCACGAGAACCTGCTTCACGCCCACTTCGTTGGTTTCGGGCTTGAACGGGCCGGTGCCGATCGGATTGGCGGCCGGATCGCCACCGTCATAGGCGCGGTGCACCACGGCGGCGGGATAGTCGGCCATGCCGACGATGATGGTGATGTCGGGCGACTGGGTGGTCAGCTTGACGGTGTGGCTGTCAACGATGGTGATCGCGCCGTCGCGGGCCATCTTGGTGGCCGGGTCTTGCAGCGAGGCCATACGACCGGCCATCGAGTTGCCTTCGACATTGCCATCGCACCAACGGGTGATGTTGAAGGCCACGTCTTCGGCGGTGAAGTCATCGCCATTCGACCACTTCACGCCCTTGCGGACGTTCAGGGTGAATTCGGTGGCGGTGTCGTTCACGGTCCAGCTTTCGATCAGCATGCCGCGCAGGCTACCGTCGTTGTTGTATTCCACCATGTATTCCAGCCAGCCACGGGCGAAGTTCGCCAGTTCCGACCAGTCCCAAGTGCGCGGATCCTTCAGCGCCTTGGTTTCCATGTTCATGCGAACCGTGCCGCCCATGGCCGGCGCATCTTGCGCCATGGCGGGCGCATCAAGGCCAAGCAGGCCATAGGCTGCCACGGTCGACACACCCAGCGCCGTGGAGCGCACCAAAAATTCGCGACGGCTCAACTGGCCATTCGCGACTTCGGCGGCATACATTTTGGCGGCAGGATGGATCGTCGTCGTTTCAAACGTATCTTTCATGCATCGTCTCCCTGTCAGGCTTTGCCTTGTTATTTCATTTGGGCGCAATGCGGCAGTCTCGAGCGGTCGCAGCGGGCAATGCCAGATCAGCACATCTGATCGGCAGGGCAGACGGCGACCTTACAAAGCGCCACAATTCACGCCTCTATTCGGCACTTTTTCCGCCCTTGCGTCAACGTAAAGAATCGGCGTTTGCCGGGCTTTTTGCGACATTACGGCGCCGAAAAATTTTCTTGACACAGGTGACGGGTTTGCGCCGCCCCGCCGCATCGGCTTTGGGGCCCGCGCCGCCACGATCTTGCAGGGTAAAGGGGAATCGGCCTGTTGCCCATGCTGCTTTGCAGCAATTCACGCGGCATCGCAGCGCAAGATCCGCGCGCGGCGATGGGCGGGGGGCAATGTCGCAAACAGCGCACGCCTTGCGAGGGGGGGATTGGGGCTAAGCGCGGCCCTTATGCCTGCTTGCGCCCGTCTCGCCCGCGCCCAAAGCATCGGCCCGCCATCTGGCCATCATGCAGCAAAAGATCAGCCGTGCCTGACGGCGGCCTTAAGGGGCGAATTTGGACTGTGAGAGCCTGCGTTACAAAGACCGGCGAAAGGCCGTCGGAGAGACGCCGGTCATGTTTTGAAAGGCGCGGGTAAAATAGGCGGCCGAGTTGAAGCCAAGGCTTTCGCCAATCCGGCCCACCGGCGTATCGGTTTCCGACAAGAGCCGCAGCGCCTCAAAGATCCGGCGATCTTGCAAAAGATCAATGGCCGAGCGACCGCAGGTCTCGCGGCAGCAGCGCGTCAGATGGGTGGGCGTCACGCCCAGTTTTGCCGCCAATTCGCCCACACCGGCACCACCGCGAAACTCGCGTTCCATAAGTTGGGTAAAGCGCGCTACCAACCGACGGGCAGCGTCGGGCGGGGTCGCCTCGGGGGCCAAACGCACGGCCTGACGTTCCAGCCAAACCCCCAAGAGCCCCAAATAATGATGGGTGGCGCGTTCATGCGCGGGGGTGTCGCTGTCCATCTCGCGCGAGATCATGTCGAGAATCACGTTGATCTCTTGCTGGGCATGCACCTCGCGGATGCGCAGATGCTGGGGCTTGTCGGGCAGCGTCACGGTATTGTCGCGGCCAAAAAACACAGCCGTGCCAAAGACCTGCGGGCCAACCTCAAAGCCATGCATCACGCCCGCGGGGATGTAGATGGCATTGTGCGCGGTATAGCCGCGCGTCACGCCTGCCACGGTGATGCGCCCTTGGCCCTTGGTAAACCACAAAAAACACGGCTCACTCAGCGTGCGCATGGCTTCCACGCGCCAACGTCCCGCCGCCGCAAGGCGGGGCAGGGCGACAAGGCGCATCTGAGAGGCTTCGATCGGGGCGTTCATCTGTCTGCTGTCTTGGCTGTCTTGCGGGCCTACAGTGTCAGGGCTTGCCGTTCGACCCAAGCAAAAAGAATGCTTGATTTTTTCCGAATCACCCCTCTGGCAACAAAGCTTGTGGACAAAGCTGTGGATGATTCGCCTTTGGCGGACATCCCCTCAGGGCCAGGCAAAGTCCCGCCATCCGCCCATGCGCGAGCGAAACCATGTCCGCTGGCGCTTGGCATAGCGGCGGCTGGCCAGAATGGCGGCCTCGCGGGCTTCGGAAAGGGTTGATTTGCCTTGCAAATAGGCGATCAACTCGGGCGCGCCAATGGCGCGAGAGGAGGGCAGGCGGGGCGACCAGCCAGGCATTGCGGCGCGCACCTCATCGAGCGCCCCCTCGGCCAGCATGGCGTCAAAGCGCCGAGCGATTCGCGCGTCAAGCCAGGCCACATCGGGGCGCAGGACCAGCGCTTCGGCTTGCCGCCGCGGCAGGGCGGGGGGGGGCGTGTCATCTTGCCACTGGGCCAAGCCTTGGCCCGTGGCGCGCAACACTTCCCAAGCGCGCTGCACCCGGGCACCGTTTTGCCCATCAATCCGCGCCAGCGTCGCCGCATCGAGTTCGGCGCGCAGGGCGGCAAAGCCCTCGGCCGCGACCCGCGCATCGGCCTCGGCGCGCACCTCGGGCGGCACGGGGGGAATATCGGCCAGCCCTTCGGTCAGGGCGGTAAAGTTCAGCCCGGTGCCGCCCACGATGACGACAGGCTGGCCCAAAAGCGGCACCACCTCGCGCAGCCAGCGGCCCGTGGAATAGATCTCGTCACGTCCGACATGGCCATAAAGCGCATGGGGCAGCGCCGCTTCATCGGCCACACTCGGCCGCGCGGTCAGGATCCGCCAAGAGCCATAGACCTGCAAAGCATCGGCATTCACGATCACCCGCCCATCGCGCGCGGCAATCTCCATCGCCAGCGCCGATTTGCCGCTGGCGGTTGGCCCGGCAATCAGAACAGGCGCTTGTCGCGAAATCCCGGCGATGGTCTTCATCTGTTCATAAATATCCCACGGGGGTGCGGGGGTGTCCCCCCCCCCTCCGCCGTTTCAGCAGTTGATCCCGCCCCGGTTTTGCGACATTTTGCGCCACAATCCAAGATCACACCCAAATACGGGGGAAAGCCACGATGTCCACAGCCACCATGGAACCGGGGGGCAAATACAGCCGCGTCATGCTCAAAATCTCGGGTGAGGCGCTGATGGGCGATCAGGGCTATGGCCTGCATCCCCCCACCGTGGCGCGCATCGCCCAAGAGGTGAAATCGGTCCGCGATATGGGGGTCGAGGTCTGCATGGTGATCGGCGGCGGCAATATCTTCCGCGGTCTGGCCGGATCGGCCCAAGGGATGGAGCGCACGACCGCCGATTATATGGGGATGCTGGCCACGGTGATGAACGCGCTGGCCATGCAATCGGCGCTGGAGCAGATCGGGGTTTACACACGGGTGATTTCGGCAATCCCGATGGATCAGGTCTGCGAGCCCTATATCCGCCGCCGCGCCGTGCGGCATCTGGAGAAAAAGCGCGTGGTGGTCTTTGCCGCGGGCACCGGAAACCCCTATTTCACCACCGATACGGCCGCCACGCTGCGCGCCAGTGAAATGGCCTGTCAGGCGATTTTCAAGGGCACCAAGGTGGATGGGGTCTATGACAAAGACCCCAACAAGCACGCCGATGCCAAGCGCTATGATCACGTCACCTATGATGAGGTTTTGCAGCAGCATTTGGGCGTGATGGATGCCAGCGCCATCGCCTTGGCGCGTGACAACAACCTGCCGATCATTGTGTTTTCCTTGGACGAGCCGGGCGGCTTTCGCGGCATCTTGGAAGGCAAAGGCACCTATACCCGCGTGCAGGATTGACCTCGCGCGGCCCCTGAGGCGGTGTCGCGCCCGGCGCAGGGTTGCCACCCCCGCGAATATTCCCC
This sequence comes from Tabrizicola sp., assembly GCA_965284335.1. Classification (GTDB taxonomy): domain Bacteria; phylum Pseudomonadota; class Alphaproteobacteria; order Rhodobacterales; family Rhodobacteraceae; genus Tabrizicola_A. The sequence goes on from OZ260076.1 coordinate 802,678, forward strand.
GCAACGCCCCAGTTTATTTCTGCGCCAGCTTTGGCTAGAACGGCGCAGAAGGGGGCGGTTGCAATCTGGCCCAAAGACCCAAAGGAAGACCCGATGTCCGACGATCTTGAGATTGATCTTGATGCCATCCAGCGCCGCATGGACGGTGCGATGAATGCGTTGAAGCAGGAATTTGCCAGCTTGCGCACGGGCCGGGCCTCGGCCTCGATCGTGGATCCTATTCAGGTCGATGCCTATGGTCAGATGACCCCGATCAACCAGCTGGGCACGGTCAACGTGCCCGAGCCGCGCATGGTGGTGATCAATGTCTGGGACAAGGGCATGATCGGCAAGATCGAAAAGGCCATTCGCGAGAGCGGCATTGGCATCAACCCGGTCACCGATGGCCCCTTGATCCGCCTGCCGATCCCCGAACTCAACGAGCAGCGCCGCAAGGAATTGACCAAGGTCGCCGCGCAATATGCCGAAAGCGCCAAGGTGGCGATCCGCAACGTGCGGCGCGACGGGATGGACCAGATCAAGAAGGCCAAGGCCGCCGGCATGTCGGAAGATGACCAGAAGATGTGGTCGGACGAGGTGCAGGAGATGACCGACAAGCATGTGGCCGCCGTGGATAAGGCGCTGGAGGCCAAGCAGGCCGAAATCATGCAGATCTAACGCCGTTTTGGCTAAAGAGGCGTCCGGGCGTCACGTTTCCCGGTTATTTTAGATCGATCCGCCTCAGATTAGGGGCAAAGCAAAGAAAGACGAGACGTGGCCGCAGATAGCAAAAGTCCCCGCCAGGCAGAGCACGTCGCCATCATTATGGATGGCAATGGCAGATGGGCCACCCAACGCGGGTGGCCGCGGCTGGTGGGGCATAGGAAGGGCGCCGAGCGGGTGAAGGAAATCGTGAATGCGGCACCGGATCTTGGGATCAAATGGCTGACGATCTATGCCTTTTCGACCGAGAACTGGAAGCGCACCACCGAAGAGGTTCTGGGCCTGATGGCCATTTTCTCGCGCTATATCGAGCGTGAGGCAGATCGTATGGCCGCAGAATCGGTGCGGATGCGGTTTATTGGCGACCGCTCGATGCTGAACCCGCGGCTGAAGCGGTTGCAAACCTCGATCGAGGCACGCACCGCGACCTATGACCGTCTGAACCTGACCGTGGGCATCAATTATGGCGGGCGCGATGAGATTACCCGCGCCACCCGCGATATTGCCCGCGCCGTGGCCGAGGGGCGGCTTGCGCCGGATCAGATCACCGACGAGCTGATCAGCCAGCATCTCGACACCGCCGATCTGCCCGATCCCGATCTGGTGATCCGCACCTCAGGCGAGACGCGGACCTCAAACTTTCTGCCATGGCAGGCGGCCTATGCGGAATATGAATTCACCGAAACGCTGTGGCCGGATTTCACGGCAGAGCATCTGGCCGAGATTGTCGGCCGGTTCGGGCGGCGCGAGCGGCGCTTTGGCGGGGTGATCACGGCATGAATGCAGAGGTCGCAAGGCGCGTTGACTGGGGCGATTTGCGGCCCCGCGTCTTGTCGGCGGTTGTCATGCTGGTGATCGGCGGGGTCGAGCTGTGGCTTGGGGGGGCGCCCTTTGCCATTCTGGTCGTGGCGCTGACGGGCGGCATGATGTGGGAACTGGCGCGGATGACGGCAGATCCCGGGCGCGATCTGTCGCTGTGGCTCGGGGCTTTGGCGGCGGGGATGCTGGCGGTCAATCTATGGTCGCCCTCGCCTTGGATGTTGGTCGGGCTGTTGGTGCCGGCCATCATGGGGGCCACGGTTCAACATGCCAAGCGCAAGATGTTTTTCGGTTATGCGCTGGTTATCATGGCGACGGGCCTAAGCCTTGTCATGCTGCGCGAAAGCCTTGGGCTGGCGCCGGTTTTGTGGGTTTTTGCCGTGGTCATCGTGTCGGATGTCTTGGGCTATTTTGCTGGCCGGATCATGGGCGGGCCGAAGTTCTGGCCTGCCATCAGCCCTAAGAAAACATGGTCGGGCACTGTGGCGGGCTGGCTTGGGGCTGCGGCGGTGGGCTATGGGTTTTGGGCGGCGGGCTATGGGTCTTGGCATTTGCTCTGGGCCTCGCCTTTGGTGGCTTTTGCCGGGCAGATGGGGGATATCGTGGAAAGCGCGATCAAGCGGCGCACTGGTGTCAAGGACAGTTCCAACCTGATCCCCGGCCATGGCGGTTTGCTTGACCGCTTTGACGCGCTGGCCTTTGCCGCAATCCTGACGGCGGTGCTGCATGTGCTGGTGCCGCTTTTCCCGCTTGTGAAAGGCTGACCGATGCGGCGCATTTCGATTTTTGGCGCGACCGGCTCGATCGGGGAAAGCACCTTTGACCTGATCTGCCGGGCGGGGGGGCCTGCGGCCTTTCACACCGTGGCGCTGACGGGGGGGCATAATGTCACCCGGCTGGCCGAGGTGGCGCTGATCCTGCGGGCCGAAATTGCGGTGACGGCGCATGAGGAGAACCTGCCCGCGCTGCGCGAGGCTTTGGCGGGCAGCGGTGTGCAGGCGGCGGCGGGCACGCAGGCCATTGCCGAGGCGGCCGACCGCCCGGCCGATTGGGTGATGTCGGGCATTGTTGGTGCTGCGGGTCTTGTGCCGGGGATGCGCGCGCTGGCGCATGGGGCGTCTTTGGCGCTGGCCAATAAGGAAAGCCTTGTGACGGCGGGGGAGCTTCTGTTGTCCACCGCGCGGGTGCATGGGGCGACGATCCTGCCGGTGGACAGCGAACATTCGGCGATTTTTCAGGCGCTGGTGGGGGAGGATCTGACCGCGCTTGACCGCATCATCCTGACCGCATCAGGGGGGGCCTTGCGCGATTGGCCGATAGAGCGGCTGGCCCATGCCACGGTGAGCGAGGCTTTGGCGCACCCGAATTGGGCGATGGGGGCACGGATCACCATCGATTCGGCCTCGATGTTCAATAAGGCGCTGGAAATCATTGAAACGCGTGAGTTTTTCGGCGTGCGGCCCGATCAGATCGAGGTGATCATTCACCCCGAATCCATCATCCATTCCATGGTGGGCTTCACCGATGGCGCGGTGATGGCGCATCTGGGCATGCCCGATATGCGCCACCCCATCGGTTACGCGCTGAACTGGCCGCAGCGTCAGCCCTTGCCGGTGGCGCGGCTGGACCTTGCCGCCTTGGGCAAGCTGACCTTCCGCGCGCCGGATGAAACCCGTTATCCCGCCTTGCGCCTTGCGCGTGAGGTGATGGCGGTGCGCGGGCTGGCGGGGGCGGCGTTCAACGCAGCCAAGGAAATCGCGCTGGATCAGTTCATCGCGGGCCGTTTGGGATTTATGCAGATGGCTGGGCTGGTTGAGGCCACGCTTGACCGGCTTTCGGCCGAAACCCGCCTTGGAAATGCCGCGCAAAGCCTTGAAGATGTGCTGGCAATGGACCATCTCGCCCGGATGCGGGCCACGGAATTGGCCCAAGACATAACGACATAAGGATCGGCAAGTGGACATTTTGGCGACGGTGCTGGGCACGGGCGGCTTTCTTTGGACGCTGGCCTTTTTCATTCTGGCCATCGGAATCATCGTGTTTGTCCATGAATATGGCCATTACATCGTGGGCCGCTGGTCGGGGATTCATGCCGAGGTGTTCAGCCTTGGCTTTGGTCCGGTCTTGGTCAACCGCACCGATGCCCGCGGCACGCGCTGGCAGATCGCGGCCATTCCTTTGGGCGGCTATGTCAAGTTTAAGGGCGATTCGGATGCTGCCTCGGGCAAGGATCTGGGCGCGATGTCTGGGCTTTCGGACAGCGAAAAGCGCCACACCATGCATGGCGCGCCGCTGTGGGCACGGTCGGCCACGGTGGCGGCGGGACCGATTTTCAACTTTATTCTGGCCATTGCGGTCTATTGGGGCCTGATCCTGTGGAGCGGGGTGGCCACCGAGCGGCCGATTGTGGGGTCGGTGGCAAGCTTGCCGGGGGCAGCGCAGCCTTTGCAGCCCGGCGATGAGATTTTGGCGCTGAACGGCAGCGAGACGCCCAGTCTGGAAAGCTATTTGCAGCTGGCCCGCGATCTGCCCGCCATGGCGCAGGTGGAGTATCGCATCTTGCGCGGTGGCGATGAGATGGTGGTGCAGGGCGCGCATCCGATGCCGCCCTTGGTTGGCTCGGTTCAGTTGAAATCGGCGGCGATTGCGGCGGGGCTTGAAGAGGGCGACGTGATTTTGGCCGCCAATGGCCAGCCCGTCACCGCCTTTGCCGAATTGCCCCCGATTGTGGAGGGTCTGGCCGGTGCGCCGGTGCCTTTGACGGTGTGGCGCGCGGATAGGTCTGACACGGGCCAAAGCTTTGATCTGACGATCACGCCGAACCGCCGCGATCTGCCAAAGGCCGAGGGGGGATTTGAGACGCGCTGGCTGATTGGTCTGACGGGGGGGCTGATTTTCAGCCCCGAGGTGCGGCGTCCGGGCCTGTTTGAGGCGCTGTCTTTGGCGGGGCAGAATGCGTGGTTTGCCGGGACCACCTCACTTTCGGGCCTGTGGCATGTGGTGACGGGGGCCATCAGTTCGTGCAATATTTCCGGCCCCATTGGCATGGCGCAGGTGATGGGGCAGGCCGCGACGCAGGGGCTGGAATATTACATCACCATGCTCGCGGTGATGTCCTTGGGTATTGGGCTGATCAACCTCTTTCCCATTCCGGTGCTGGATGGGGGGCATTTGGTGTTTCACGCCTATGAGGCGGTGTTCCGCCGTCCGCCGCCCGATGGGGCGCTGAAGGTGTTGATGACCATCGGTTTGGCGATTGTCTTGGGCTTTATGGCCTATGCGTTGACCAATGATGTGACCTGCCCGTAAGGCCGGGTGCGAGGTGCCAAAGATTCGCCATATTCGGCTGGCATGAGAGAGCTCTGCCACTTGGATTGGAGTGTTTAACGATGGATGCCGTGGTTAAAGGCTATCAGGCTGTTTCGCTGTTGGTTTGGCTGAATGCCGACCGCTTGTTCAGCATTGGAACGGTGATTGTCGGGCTTTTGGCGGGTGCATTTTTGGGCACGGCGATTTTGCAGCCCTGAGCTGCGGCGATTTCGACCGCCTGATTTCGGGCATGATCGGCTTTGGCCGGTCCAATCAACGGGTGGCGGGGCTTTGATTTTTGGGCGGGTGCTGCGTGACCTTTGGCAAATCCTTTGGCGTTCAATCGCGCGGCGTTCAATCTTTTGCCAGTCAATCCTGCGCATGAAACCCATGGCCTTTTGACAAGGCTTGCGGTTCAAGCTAGTCAAGAACACAACAATTTGTGACTCTCGGGGGCTGGCCATGCGGAACTTTGCAACTGCGAAAGACGGTGACGCTGCGCGCTTTGGCAAGGCTGGTGGCTTGGGCTTTCTGCGTCCGGCGATGATCGCGCTTTTGCTTGGTGGCACGGGGCTTTCCGGGGCGTTCTTCACACCTGCTCTTGCGCAGAGCTACAGCTTTTCTAATGTCACCATCGAAGGCAATGACCGCGTCGATGCGGCCACCATCCTGTCTTATGCGGGAATCGGGCGTGGGCAGAGCCTGAGCACGGGGGAATTGAACGACGCCTATCAGCGCATCGTCAACTCGGGCCTTTTCGAAACGGTCGAGCTGGTGCCCCAAGGCGGCACGCTGAAGATCGTGGTCAAAGAAATGCCCATGCTGAACGTGGTGGATTTGCAGGGCAACAAGCGCATCAAGGATGAGGCGCTGAAAAACCTCATCAAATCAAAATCGCGCAATGTCTTTAACCCCGCCACCGCCGAGGCCGATGCCGCCGCCATTGCCGAAGCCTACCGCATTGAGGGCCGTTTGGCCGCCACGGTCGAGCCGAAGATCATCCGCCGGTCAGACAACCGGGTGGATCTGGTGTTTGAGATCACCGAGGGCAAAACCGTTGAGGTGGAGCGTTTGTCGATTGTGGGCAACCGCGCCTATTCCGACCGCCGCTTGCGTCAGGTGCTAGAGACCAAACAGGCCGGTCTTTTGCGCCAGATCATCGGGCGCGACACCTTTGTGGCCGAGCGGCTGGAGCTGGACAAGCAATTGCTGCGTGATTTCTACCTGTCGCGCGGGTTTATTGACGTTGAAGTGCTGGATGCCACGGGTGAGTTGGCCGCCGAGCGTGACGCAAGCTTCATCACGGTGACGGTGCGCGAGGGGCAGCAATACCGCATTGGTGCGGTCTCCACCGTGTCGAATATCGAAGGCGTGGATGCGGCCGAGTTTGCCGATGTGCAGCGCCTGCGCGAAGGGGTGGTCTATTCCCCGTCGCTGATTGAAAACAACATCGCGCGGATGGAAAATCTGGCGCTGAAAAAGGGTCTTAACTTTGTGCGCGTCGAGCCTGTGCTGACCCGCAACGAGGCCGATCAGACGCTAGATATCGAATTTGTGCTGTCGCGTGGTGAGCGAGTCTTTGTGGAACGCATCGACATCGAGGGCAACACCACGACGTTGGATCAGGTGATCCGCCGTCAGTTCCGCACCGCCGAAGGGGACCCCTTCAACCCGCGCGAAATCCGTCAGGCGGCTGAACGTATTCGCGCTTTGGGTTATTTCGGCGATGCCAATGTCGAGGCCGCGCCGGGCAGCGATGGCGAGCAGATCGTGGTCAATGTCGATGTGGAGGAACAGCCCACCGGGTCGCTGAACATTGGCGCGTCTTACAGCGTGAATTCCGGCGCGGGTCTGACCTTTGGGTTCTCGGAAGACAATTTCTTGGGCCGGGGCCAGAAGGTGGGCATCAATGTCACCACCGGGGCCGATACGGTGGACAGTTCCTTGACCTTTGTCGAGCCCGCGCTTTTGGGCCGCGATCTGTCGTTGAAATTCGGTGCCTATTACCGCACCTCGGACAATGCCGATGCGTTTTATGACACCCAATCCATCGCCATCTCGCCGGCTTTGGAATTCCCGATCAGCGAATTTGGCCGTTTGGAGCTGCGCTATCGGATCTTTGCCGATGAGATCAAGAATGTGGATGCCGCATCGTCCGCGATTTTGACGCGCGAGGCCGCGCTGGATAGCCCGATCGGGTCTTCGATCGGCTATGCCTATAGCTATGACAACAAGATTGGCGGTTTGAACCCCAACAGCCGGTTCTTGCTGCGCTTTAGTCAGGATTTTTCCGGTCTGGGCGGCGATGTGACCTATCTGAAGACCGAGGCTTTGGCCGTGGCCGAAACCAAGATCTTGAACGAAGAAGTCAGCCTGCGCGCCATTTTCGAGGGTGGGGCGATTGCCACCTCGGGCGGCTATACCAGCCGCGTGACCGACCGGTATTTCGGCAACAGCAAGATCCGTGGTTTTGAGGCCAATGGCCTTGGCCCGCGCGATCTGGGGGCGGGGAATGAAGACGCCTTGGGCGGCAATTTCTTTGCCGTGGCGCGGTTTGAGGCAGATTTCCCGCTGGGCTTGCCCGAGGAATACGGCATCAAGGGCGGGGCCTTCTTGGACATTGGGTCGGTTTGGGGCTTGGATGACAGTGCCGGTTCGACCGGGCCTGTCGATGATTCCGCCAATCTGCGGTCGTCGATTGGGGTGTCATTGCTGTGGGATACGCCCTTGGGCCCCTTGCGCTTTAACTTCTCCAAGGCGCTGCGCAAAGAGGTCTATGACAAAGACCAAAGCTTTGACCTGACGATCTCGACCAAGTTCTGATGCGTCTGGCGGCTGGTTTCGTCGGTCTGGTGTTGGCGGCGGCCTTGGGCCTCGCCGGCCAGATCGCGCGGGCGCAAGAGGCCGCAGGCAGCGCGCCTGACCAGGGCGGCAATCCTGCGCCGCCTGTGGTCTTTGCCAGCATTCTGACGCTGGATGATGAACGGTTCTTTGCCGATTCCGTTTTTGGCAAATCGGTGATCGCCCGCCAAGAGCGGGACAGCCGCGCCTTGATTGACGAAAACCGCCGGATCGAGGCCGCTTTGGAGGCCGAAGAAAAGGATCTGACGATCCGCCGCACCACCTTGTCGCGCGAGGAATTTGCGCCTTTGGCTGAGGCGTTCAACGAAAAGGTTGAAGGCATCCGCAAGGCACAAGACGCCAAGACGCGCGATTTGCAGCGGGGGTTTGATGCGGATCGGCAGCGGTTTTTGGAGGCGGCCCGCCCGGTTCTGGCCGAGGTGATGGGCGCGCGGGGGGCGGTGGCGATCATCGACAGCCGCGCGGTCTTTGTCGGTTTTGACAATATCGACGTCACCGATGAGGCGATTGCCCGGCTGGATGCGGCGGTGGCCGAGGGGCGGCTGGCCCCCGTCGCGCCCTGAATGCGCTGGCCTCTCGTTTTGCCGAAGCACCCGGCGCGGCTTGTCTCACAGCGCGGGCCTTGCTAGTCAGGTTCTTGACCAACACCACCAGATGGGGCTGCTGTCTCATCCTGCTGTTCGACCTTTAGGAGATCGCATGACCGACGCCCCTCTTTCCGCCGATCTGGCGCTGATCCAGCGGATTATCCCGCATCGTTACCCGTTCTTGCTGGTCGATAAGGTGCGCGACATTCACCTGCATAAATCCTGCGTCGGCATCAAGAATGTCACCTTTAACGAGCCGCAGTTTCAGGGCCATTTCCCCGGAATGCCGGTGTTTCCCGGTGTGATGATCATTGAAGCCATGGCGCAAACCTCGGGCATCCTTGTGGGTCTGTCGATGGATCTGGTCGACAAGAACGCCAATGTGTTTTTCATGGGTGTTGATGCGGTGAAGTTCCGCCGCAAGGTGGTTCCGGGTGATGTGCTGGAATTGCATGTGACTGCTTTGCGCGGTGGTGGCCGGGTGTGGAAGTTTGGGGGCCGCGCGATGGTGGACGGGGAATTGGCCTGCGAGGCGGAATTCATGGCCATGTTCGACGTGCCGAAAGCCTGATCTCATGTCGATTGACCCATCTGCCCATATCCACCCCACTGCCCATGTCGAGCCGGGGGCCAGCATCGGCGCGGGCTGCCAGATTGGCCCGTTTTGCCTTGTGGGCCCCGAGGTGGTGTTGCGCGCAGGGGTGGTGTTGAAATCACATGTCGTGGTCACGGGCTGGACCGAGATCGGCGAGGACACGGTGGTGTTTCCCTTTGCCACGGTGGGCGAGATTCCGCAGGATTTGAAATTCAAGGGCGAGCGCACGCGTCTGACCGTTGGCGCGCGCTGTCGTATCCGCGAGGGGGCGACGCTGAACACCGGCACCGAGGGCGGCGGGGGGCTAACTTCGGTTGGCGATGACTGTCTGTTGATGACGGGGGCGCATATTGGCCATGACGCCCATGTCGGCAACCGGGTGATCTTGGCCAATCAGGTGGCCATCGCGGGCCATTGCCAGATTGGCGATGATGTGATCATCGGCGGGCTGTCGGGCATTCACCAATGGGTGCGCATCGGGCGCGGCGCGATCATTGGGGCGGTCACCATGGTGACCAATGATGTCATTCCCTACGGCTTGGTGCAGGCCCCGCGGGGCGAGTTGGACGGGCTGAATTTGGTCGGCCTAAAGCGGCGCGGGGTGGAGCGTGCCGATATCACCGCGATGCGCGCGGCCTTTATGATGCTGGCGCAGGGCGAGGGGTCGTTTCTGGACCGTGCGCGCAAGTTGTCCGAGGAAACCGACAGCGTCTATGTGCGTGAGATGACGGATTTCATCCTTGGCGCCTCGGACCGCAATTTCCTGACGCCGAAATGACCGTGCCAGCGCCCGCCCGTCTTGCGATCATTGCCGGGAGCGGGGGGCTTCCGGCGGCGTTGGTTGCCAGCTTGGCCGAGCGTCCGTTGATCTGCGCGCCCGAGGGGTTTGCGCCTGCCGGGCTTGATGTCGATCAGACCTTTCGGGTGGAGCGCTTGGCGCTGTTTCTGCACTGGTTGGAAGATCAGGGCGTGACCGAGGTGGCCTTTGCCGGGGCCGTGCAGCGCCCGCGTCTCGACCCATCGCTGTTTGATCCGGCCACCGCCACCATGGTGCCGCGCCTGTTGGCTGCGATGGGGCAGGGCGATGATGCCACCTTGCGCGAGGTTCTGGCGATTTTTGAGGAAGCGGGTTTTGCGCTGCGTGGGGTGGCCGATCTTGCGCCCGCGCTGGTGCCGGGGCCGGGCGTTTATGCCGGGGGTGTCACCGCTCAGGACGAAACCGACGCGGCCCGCGCCGCCGCCATTGTGCAAGCCTTGGGTGCTGTGGATGTGGGGCAGGGCTGTGTTGTGGCGGGTGGCTTGTGTTTGGCGGTTGAGGCGCTGCCGGGCACCGATGCGATGCTGGGCTTTGTCGCGCAAATCCCAGCGTCCTTGCGCCCGGCGCGCGGGCTTTTCTACAAGGCGCCAAAGCCTGCGCAAGACCGCCGGATTGATCTGCCCACTTTGGGCGTGCAGACCCTGCGCCATGCCGCCGCCGCCGGGCTGGGCGGGGTGGTGTGGCAGGCGGGGGGCGTGATCTGCCTTGATCTGCCCGCCATGCAGCAGGAGGCCGACGCGCTTGGCCTGACGCTTTGGGCGCGCTGACGCTTTATCTGATTGCGGGCGAACCCTCGGGCGATCGTCTGGGGGCGGCCTTGATGGCGGGGCTTAAGGTGCTGTCGCCGGGGGTTGAGTTTCACGGCATCGGCGGGCCTTTGATGCAGGCCGAGGGGTTGGTCAGCCTTTTTCCGATGGAAGAGCTGTCGATCATGGGGCTGGTTGAGGTTCTGCCGAAATACCGCGCGCTGAAGCGCCGGATTGCCGAGGCGGCGGCCGATGTGCTGGCTTGCGCGCCTACCGCGCTGATCACCATCGACAGCCCGGATTTTTGCCTGCGGGTGGCCAAGATTGTCAAAGCCGCAAGGCCCGATCTGCGGACGATCCATTATGTGGCCCCCTCGGTCTGGGCCTGGCGTCCGGGGCGGGCGGCCAAGATGGCGGCGCATGTCGATCATGTGCTGGCGCTTTTGCCGTTTGAGCCGCCCTATATGCAGGCCGCAGGCATGAGTTGCGATTTCGTTGGCCACCCGGTGGTGAGCGAGCCTTTGGCCAGCCCCGAGGAACGTGCGTTGATGGCCGGTGAGGGGCCTTTACTGTTGGCGCTGCCGGGCAGTCGCAAGGGCGAGGTGAGCCGCCTGTGCCCGGTCTTTGGGGAGACCATCGCCCGGCTTAAGGCCGATCATCCGACGCTTCGCGTGGCCCTGCCCACTGTGCGCGGGGTAGAGCCGCTTGTGCGCGAGCTGACCCGAGATTGGGAGGTGGCCCCCCAGATCATCAGCGATGCGGGCCTGAAGCGCGCGGCCTTTGCCTCTGCCGATGTGGCGCTGGCGGCGTCCGGCACGGTGAGTTTGGAGCTGGCCGCCAATGGCTGCCCGATGGTGATTGCCTATGACATGAACCGCCTGACCCTGTGGTTGATGCGGCGCGCGGCGCAGGTGGATACGGTGACGCTGGTCAATCTGGTGTCGGAAACCCGCGTGGTGCCTGAATTCATCGGGCCAGAGTGCCGCGCCGATCTGATTGCGCCAGCCTTAGAGGCGCTTTTGGCTGATGCTTCGGGGCAAAAGCAAGCCATGGCCCTGACAATGGAACGGTTGGGCAAGGGCGGCGAGGCCCCGGGCCTGCGCGCGGCGCGCTCGGTGCTTATGGCCCTTTAGGGCCACGATTTCTGACCAGAAATCGGTCCGGAATTTTTGCAAAATTCCGGGGGCGCTTTACCTGCCCCGCCAGATCCAGCCGCCGCCGAACACCCGGCTGCCTTCGGGGGCGTAAAACACGCAAGCTTGGCCTGCCGAGACGCCATCCTCGGGGTCAAGCAATTCCACCTCTGCCTCGGTCGCCGAGAGGGGCCGGATCACCGCCGGGCGCGGGGGGCGGGTGGAGCGGACCTTGACCGACAGATGCCATTCGGGGCGGCTGTCAATGGGGGCATCGCCCAGCCAATTGATCTCGCGGATCGGGATCATGCGGGTGGAGAGTGCTGATTTTGGCCCTACGATCACCCGCCGGCTGTCCGGGTCAAGCTTGACCACATAGACCGGTTCGCCCAAACCGCCGATGCCCAGCCCTTTGCGCTGGCCGATGGTGTAATGGATGACACCGCGGTGCTGGCCGACGACATTTCCGGCCATATCCACAATCTCGCCGGGATCGGCCGCGCCGGGGCGCAGCTTTTCGATCACGGCGGCGTAATCGCCATTGGGCACAAAGCAGATGTCCTGACTGTCGGGCTTATCCGCCACCGCCAGCCCGTATTTCGCGGCCAAAGCGCGGGTTTCCGCCTTGGAGGTCAGATGGCCCAAGGGAAAGCGCAGATAGGCCAATTGTTCAGCCGTGGTGGAGAACAGAAAATAGCTTTGGTCGCGGTTGGCATCCGAGGCCATATGCAGTTCCGGCCCCGCCCCCATCTTGCGCTGAATGTAATGGCCAGTGGCCATGCAATCGGCGTTCAGATCCTTGGCCGTGGCCAAAAGATCTTTGAACTTCACCCGCTCGTTGCAGCGGATGCAGGGCACGGGCGTGGCCCCGGCGAGATAGGCATCGGCAAACTCTTCGATCACCGCCTCGCGGAAGGTGTTTTCGTAATCCAGCACATAATGGGGAAAGCCCATCGCCTCGGCCACCCGCGCCGCATCGTGAATGTCGCGCCCGGCACAGCAGGCCCCTTTTTTGGCCAAGGCCGCGCCATGGTCATAAAGCTGCAAAGTGACGCCCACGACATCATAGCCTTCGTCCTTGAGCATGGCCGCCACCACCGACGAGTCCACCCCGCCCGACATGGCAACCACCACGCGGGTTTCTGACGGGGGTTTGGGCAGGCCAAGCGAGTTCAGCCGTTGGTCAAGCATGGGGGGTACTTTCGGGGGGGCTATGCCGGGGATCATGTGATGCTTTGCAATATAGGAAAATGCTGCACAGTCTCAACCCCTGGCTTCACCGGCTGTTAAGGACGCGCGGTCATTCTATGGGCGATGAAAAACGGAGAGCCCATGTTTCTCAAACGCGTTGATGGTCCGCGACAGGTGACCTTGCCGGATGGCAGTATCCTGACCCGCGCCGACCTGCCCCCCGCTGATACCCGCCGCTGGGTGGCCAGCCGCAAGGCAATTGTCGTCAAGGCTGTGCTTTACGGTCTGATCCCGCAGGCCGAGGCTTTGGAGCGTTATGGCCTGTCGGAAGAAGAATTCACCCTGTGGCATGAGGCGGTTACCAAACATGGTGACAAGGCGCTGCGGGTGACCAGCTTGCAAAAATACAGACAACTTTAGATTGTTTTCTGGATTCGTTCTGGCAGAGTAACCTCACGTTAACCAATGCTCGCCAAGGTCGTTAACGAAGATGCCTGAGACGGAGTTTTGCACAATGCGTATTCTTCTGGTTGAAGACGATCCCACGACCTCCCGCAGTATCGAGTTGATGTTGACCCATGCCAATCTGAATGTCTTTTGCACCGATCTGGGCGAAGACGGGATCGATCTGGCCAAGCTTTATGATTACGACTTGATCCTTTTGGATTTGAACCTGCCGGATATGTCCGGCCATGAGGTGTTGCGCCAGCTGCGCCTTGCCCGCATTCAAACCCCGATTCTCATTCTGTCTGGCGAGGATGACACCGACAGCAAGATCAAGGGCTTTGGTTTCGGGGCTGATGATTACCTGACCAAGCCCTTCCACCGCGAGCAATTGGTGGCCCGCATCCATGCCATCATTCGTCGGTCGAAAGGACATAGCCAATCGGTCATCAAGACGGGGGCGGTCAATGTGAACCTTGATGCAAAGACCGTCGATGTCGCGGGGCAGACGGTGCATCTGACGGGCAAGGAATATCAGATGCTAGAGCTTTTGTCTTTGCGCAAGGGCACCACGCTGACCAAGGAGATGTTTCTGAACCATCTTTACGGCGGCATGGATGAGCCAGAGCTGAAGATCATCGATGTTTTCATCTGCAAGTTGCGCAAGAAATTGGCCGAGGCGACGGGGGGGCAGAACTATATCGAAACCGTCTGGGGCCGGGGCTATGTGCTGCGCGAACCGGGGCCTGGGGTCGCGGTGCCAAACACGGTGGCCTCTGCCTGACCGGCCTAGACCTTTCCGGTGCCGCCACATAACTTGGGTGGCGCAAGGTGGGGGGGCAGTATGGCGGCGCAGGGCGATATTGAGACGCTGAGCGAAGGGCAGGCGCGTGAGGAACTTGCACGCCTTGCGCAGCTTATCTCGGCGGCCAACCGCGCCTATCACACGCTCGACGCGCCCGAGATATCGGACGCGGAATATGATGCGCTCAAACGGCGCAATGCGGCAATCGAGGCGCGGTTCCCGTGCCTCAAGCGGGCTGACAGCCCCTCGGATCAGGTGGGGGCGGCGGCGGGCGGCGGCTTTGGCAAGATCACCCATGCCGTGCCGATGCTGTCGTTGGAAAATGCCTTTGACGACAATGATGTTGCCGATTTTGCCGAACGGGTCCGCAGTTTTCTGGGCCTGACGGGGCCCTTGGCCTTTACGGCCGAGCCGAAGATTGACGGGCTGTCGCTGTCCTTGCGCTATGAGGGGGGCGTTTTGGTGCAAGCCGCCACGCGCGGCGATGGGGCGGTGGGCGAAAACGTCACCGAAAACGCCCGCACGCTGGCCGATATTCCCCAGCGGGTGGCGGGCGCGCCCGAGGTGATGGAGGTGCGGGGCGAGGTTTATATGTCCCACGCCGATTTTGCCGCGCTGAACGCCCGGCAGGCCGAAAAGGGCGACAAGACCTTTGCCAACCCGCGCAACGCCGCCGCCGGATCCTTGCGCCAGTTGGATGCCAGCATCACCGCCGCCCGGCCTTTGCGCTTTTTCGCCTATGCTTGGGGGGCGCTTTCAGCGCCCCTTTCCCAGACGCAATTCGGCGCGATCGGGCGACTGCAAGAGATGGGGTTTCAGACCAACCCCTTGACCATATTGGCCGAAAGCCCCGAGGCGCTTTTGGCCCATTACCGCGCCATTGAACGCCAGCGCGCCAGTTTGGGCTATGACATCGACGGGGTCGTTTACAAGGTTAACGATCTGGCGTTGCAGGCGCGGTTGGGGTTCCGCTCGACCACCCCGCGCTGGGCGATTGCGCATAAATTCCCCGCCGAACTGGCCTGGACGCGGCTTGAGGGGATCGACATTCAGGTGGGCCGCACCGGGGCGCTGTCGCCGGTGGCGCGGCTCGCGCCGGTCACGGTGGGCGGTGTTGTGGTTTCAAACGCCACGCTGCACAACGAAGATTACATTGCCGGCCGCGATGCCAAGGGCAACCCGATCCGCGGCGGCAAGGATATTCGGGTGGGCGATTGGGTGCAGGTCTATCGCGCGGGCGATGTCATCCCAAAGATCAACGATGTCGATCTGGCCCAACGCCCGGCCGGGGCTGCGCCCTTTGTCTTTCCCACCCGCTGCCCGGAATGCGATTCTGAGGCGCATCGGGCTGAGGGCGACGCTGTGCGCCGCTGCACGGGTGGCCTGATTTGCCCCGCGCAAGCTATTGAAAGGTTGAAACATTTCGTCTCGCGCGGCGCTTTTGATATTGAAGGTCTCGGCGCCAAGCAGATTGAGATGTTTTTCAACGACCGGCAGCTGCCGATCAAAACTCCGGCCGATATCTTCACCCTTGTCGCGCGCAACAGTGCCAGCCTTGCCCGGCTGGAAAACCGCGATGGCTATGGCAAAACCTCGGTCGCCAAGCTTTTTGCCGCGATTGAGGCCAAGCGCCGCATCCCCTTGGACCGGCTGATCTTTGCCCTTGGCATCCGCCACGCGGGCGAGGCGGCGGCGGGGCTTTTGGCGCGCCATTACGGCACTTGGGGCGCGTTTGAGGCCGCGGTCAGCGCCGCCCGTCCTGGCACGCCCGAATGGGCCGAGTTGACGGCGATTGATGGGGTGGGGGCGGTGCTTGCCAGCTCGCTTGCCGAGGCGTTTCAAAACCCCGCCGAACGCGCGGCGATGGATGCGCTGGTGGCCGAGCTTGATCCGCAGCCGGTGGAAAAACCCAAGGTTGACAGTGCCATAGCCGGAAAGACCGTGGTCTTCACCGGCACGCTTGAACGCATGACCCGCGCCGAGGCCAAGGCGCGGGCCGAGTCTTTGGGCGCCAAAGTGGCCGGATCTGTCAGCGCGAAAACCGATTTTCTGGTCGCAGGCCCCGGCGCGGGATCAAAGGCCAAAGAGGCCGAACGCCTGGGCATCACGATCTTGACCGAAGAGGCCTGGTTGCAGATGGCGGGCCTCGGATGACCCGACCCGAGGCGCTGTTCCCGCTCTTTGCCGATCTGGAAACGCTTGACGGTGTTGGCCCGAAAACTGCGCAGGCCTTTGCCGCCTTGGGGGTCACGAAGCCCAAGGATTTGCTGTATCTTTTGCCCCACAGCGCCACCGACCGCGCCCGCAAGGCCAGCATCCGCGATGTGATTGCCCCCTGCATTGTGACGGTCGAGGTGGAGGTGGGCGTGCATCTGCCGCCGCGCCAGAAGGGCCGTCCTTACCGGGTTTTGGTGCAGGACGCGGCCACCGAATTTCAGCTGGTGTTCTTTCACGCCCGCGGGGATTACTTGCAGAAACTTTTGCCCACAGGTCAGCGCCGTCTGATTTCGGGCAAGCTGGAACTTTTTGATAATATTGCGCAAATCGTTCATCCCGACCATGTTTTGCGTCTGGATGAGGCCAAGGATCTGCCCGAATGGGAGCCGGTTTATCCGCTGACGGCGGGTGTCAACCAACGCGTGGTTGCGCGTGCCGCCGCGGGGGCCTTGGCCCGGACGCCTGAGTTGCCCGAATGGATTGATGGGCCTTTGTTGTCGCGTGAGGGCTGGCCGGGCTGGCAGGCGGCCTTGCGGGCGGCCCATGCGCCGGGCGATCCCGGCGATCTGACCTTGACCGCGCCTGCGCGCCAACGTCTGGCCTATGATGAGCTTTTTGCCCATCAGCTGACGCTGGCCTTGGCGCGCAGCCAATTGCGCCGCGCCAAGGGGCAAGTGACGCGCGGATCGGGCGTGTTACGGGATAAGGTGTTGAAAACTTTGCCCTACACCCCCACCGACGCCCAAATCCGGGCCGTCGCGGACATTGCGCTGGATATGGAAAGCCCGCTGCGGATGAACCGGCTTTTGCAAGGTGATGTGGGGGCGGGCAAGACGCTGGTGGCCTTTTTGGCGCTGCTGATCGCCGTTGAGGCGGGCGGGCAGGGCGTGATGATGGCCCCGACCGAGATTTTGGCCCGCCAGCACCATGAGGGGCTGGCCCCCTTGGCCGAAGCCGCCGGTGTGCGGTTGGACATCTTGACCGGCCGCGACAAGGGGGCCGAGCGGGCGGCAAAGCTTGTGGCATTGGCCAAAGGTGAGATTGGCATCTTGGTCGGCACCCATGCCGTTTTTCAAAAAGACGTTGTGTTTCAGGATCTTCGCCTTGCCATTGTGGACGAGCAGCACCGTTTTGGTGTGGCGCAGCGCATGGAGTTGGGTGCCAAAGGCGCGATGGCCGATGTGCTGGTGATGACGGCCACCCCCATTCCGCGCAGCCTTGCTTTGGCCAGTTACGGCGACATGGATGTGTCGATTTTGGATGAAAAACCGGCGGGGCGCTTGCCGATCAAGACGGTTCTGGTCTCCTCGACCCGGATGGATGAGGTGGTTGGCCATCTGGCCCGCGCCGTGGCCGAGGGGCGGCAGGCCTATTGGGTCTGCCCCTTGGTCGAGGACAGCGAGGTGCTAGATTATGCCAGCGCCGAGGCGCGCTTTGCCAGCCTGCGCGCGGCCTTGGGCGATTGTGTTGGGCTGGTGCATGGCCAGATGCCCGCCGCCGAAAAAGATGCCGCCATGGCCCGATTTGTGGCTGGTGAGACCAAGGTTCTGGTGGCCACCACGGTGATTGAGGTCGGGGTGAATGTGCCCAATGCCTCGATCATGGTGATCGAACGCGCCGAGATTTTCGGGCTGGCGCAATTGCACCAGTTGCGCGGGCGCGTGGGGCGCGGAACGGCGGCCTCAACCTGCCTGCTGATGTATCAAGCGCCTCTGTCTGAAACGGGCGAGCGGCGGCTGACAGTGATCCGCGACACCGAGGACGGGTTTCGGATCTCCGAGGAAGATCTGGCCATGCGCGGCGCGGGCGATCTGATTGGCACCGCGCAATCGGGCCTGCCGCGTTTTCGCGTGGCCGATCTGGAACGGCAGGCCAGCCTGATGGCCATTGCGCAGACCGATGCGCGTCGGCTTTTGGCCGATGACCCCACGCTTAACAGCCCCCGGGGCCGCGCTGTGCGCAACCTTTTGTGGTTGCTGGATCAGGATAGGGCGATCCGGCTTTTGTCGGTCGGCTAGGGTTTGGATGGGTCAGCTTTGCATGTGATGTGATCCCGTCATCTGTGGCGCGGCCAAGGCCACCCCGTTGTGATGTTCCGCTATGTTCTCAAATGTTCACATAAAGTTCTTGACGAATCGTAAAGTGAATGAGAACATTAAGGCAACATAGCACAGGAGAGACCCATGCTGACCGAGATTGCCGAAATCGTGAACCGTTCGCGCGCGACCTTGATCGAAGATGCTGTCGGCGTGGTGTCGCTGTTTGTGATGCTGTTTGCCGGGCTGACGATGTCTGGCGTCATGTGACCTCTGTCACGATCTGAATGTTCTGCCCGCGATCTTTGCGCATCGGTTTCGGTTCGCCTGTCCCCAAGGGGCGCACCACACGGGTTTGCTCTGTCCCCGCCGATGCTTGAGACGCTCCTTGCCGCCGTCACCCGCTTGGGGGCGGCGGTTTTTTCTTGTGCCGCGCTTGGTTGGCTGCAAGTGTGCCCTGCGGCGTCGCGCCGACCTCAGCCAGCCTCGGCTGCGTCGACCGCCTCGCAAGCCGCCTCCAAGGCCAAAAGAATCGAGGCGTGGCGGTTTTTATAGTCGCGCGCGGGGATCAGCACCTCATAGCCCTCAAAGGGGGCGGCAGGGATGGGGCCTGCCTCTTTCAGCATGGCCTGAAGTGCGGCCCGCGCGGCGTTCAATTCGGCCCCCGTCCGCCCAATCGCCACCCGCCCCAAGACCGACGCCGCCGCCTGACCCAAAGCGCAAGCCTTCACATCCTGCGCAAAGCCGCTGATCCGCCCATCGGTCAGCGTCACATCCACCGTCACCGTCGACCCGCAAAGCGGCGAGCGTTTGCGGGCGCTGCCCATGGGCGCGTCAAGCCGCCCCTGATGCGGGATCGAGGCCGCAAGCTCGAGGATCCGCCCCGAATAAAGCTTGATAAGATCGCTGTCCGCCATGGTCTTCCCCTTGCCGCCCTCATCAGTTAAGCCGCAATTGCGCCCTCGCCAAGGATGAATGCCATGTCTTTTGATCCCACAAGCCTAAAGTATGACCAAAGCGGCCTGATCCCCTGCATCGCGCAGGATCACGTCACAGGCGAGGTTCTGATGATGGCCTGGATGAACGCGGCCAGCCTTGCCCGCACGCTTGACACCGGCAATGTCACCTATTGGAGCCGCTCGCGCGCGGCGTTCTGGGCCAAGGGCGAGACGTCTGGCCATGTCCAACGCTTGGTGGAATTGCGGGTGGATTGCGACCGCGATTGCCTTTTGGCGCTGGTCTCGCAAGAGGGGCCAGCCTGCCACACCAATCGTCGGTCGTGTTTCTACACGGCACTGCGCGATGGGCAGGAAGTGGAGATCCTCACGCCCATGGCGTGAGCGGAATTTGCGCAAATTCCGGCCCGATTTCTGTGCCAGAAATCGGCTAGAGCCCCAGCATCCGACGAATATCCTGCGGCGTCGCCCCCTCGGCCCGATATTTCGCCAAGGCGCGGGCATCGTCGCGCTTGGCCAGCCTTTTCCCCTGATCGTCGCGGATCAGGCGGTGGTGATGATAGCGGGGGGTGGGCAGGGCCAAAAGCCGCTGCAACACCACATGGATCGCTGTGGCGTCAAACAGATCTTGCCCACGCGTCACCTCGGTAATGCCTTGCGCGGCATCATCCACCACTACAGCGATGTGATAAGACGTGCCTATATCGCGGCGTGCCAAAACGATGTCGCCTATGGTTTCCACCATTTGTGCTGTGGAATACTGATGGGTTCCGGCCTGTTCCCCGGTTTCGGTGAACTGCACCTCACCCAAAGCCGCTATGGCCGCCGCCATATCAAGGCGTAATGCGCCGCTTGCGCGCTGCTTTCTCCGGCAGGTTCCGGGATAGATCGGGCCATCGGGGCCAATCAGCGCAGCGCCTTCTTGCGGGGCTGAGAGGGCGGCCTTGATATCGCCGCGTGTGCAGGTGCAGTGATAGGTCACACCCATGTTGCACAAATGAACAAGCGCTGCATCATAGGCCCAAAGCCGGGTGGATTGGCGCATCACCGGGTTTTCCCAGTGCAGGCCAAGCCATTCCAAATCTTCAAAAATCGCGGCCTCATAGCCGGGTTTGCAGCGTGGCTGATCGATGTCTTCGATCCGCAACAAGAACCTGTCGCCGCGCGCTGCCGCGATCAAGGCGGCATAGGCATGGCCAAGATGCAAAGGCCCGGTGGGCGAGGGCGCAAAGCGGGTTACGCGCTCAGCCATGCCTGAAACGAGCTCTTGGCGCGGTCTGTATAGGCTTTGTAGCGGTCCTTGCGGCCTCGCCGCCCGCCTTTGGCGTCAATCGGGGGGAAAAGGCCGAAGTTCACATTCATCGGCTGAAAGGTTTTCGCCTCGGCCCCGCCGGTGATATGGGTGACAAGCGCGCCCATGGCGGTGTCGGGGGGCGGTGGCGGCAGGGTGCGGCCAAGGATCTCGGCTGCCGCCATCCGACCGGCCAACAAGCCCATGGCGGCGGATTCCACATAACCCTCCACCCCCGTCACCTGTCCGGCAAAGCGGATATTGGGGCGCGAGCGCAGGCGCATCTGGTCATCCAGCAGCGTGGGTGAGTTCAGGAATGTGTTGCGATGGATGCCGCCAAGCCGCGCAAAACTGGCGTTCTCTAACCCGGGAATCATTTTGAAAACAGATGTTTGCGCGCCATACTTCATCTTGGTTTGAAAGCCGACGATGTTGTAAAGCGTGCCCAGCTTGTTGTCGCGGCGCAGCTGCACAACGGCATAAGGTTTTTCCGGCCGATGCGGATTGGTCAGCCCCACCGGCTTCATCGGGCCAAAGCGCAAGGTCTCGCGGCCCCGCTCGGCCATCACCTCAATCGGCAGACAGCCGTCGAAATAGCCCGCCGTCTCGCCCTCGTGAAACTCGGTTTTCTCGGCCGCCAGCAGGGCATCGATAAAGGCTTCATATTGGGCGCGGTCCATCGGGCAGTTCATATAGGCGGTCTGCTCTTCTGCCGTTTCGCCCTTGTCATAGCGCGATTGCATCCAAGCCACGGACATGTCCACGCTTTCGGCATAGACGATGGGCGCGATGGCGTCGAAAAACGCCAAGGCCTCGGCTCCGGTTTCCGCGCGGATGCTTTCGGCCAAAGCGCCCGAGGTCAAAGGCCCCGTCGCCACAATCCAACGCCCCTCGCGGGGAAGTTCGGCCACCTCGCCATAGCTGACCGAGATCAAGGGATGTGCCCGCAGCCGTTCGGTCACATATTCGGCAAACGGATCACGATCCACCGCCAAGGCCCCGCCCGCAGGCAGGCGGTGGCGTGTTGCGGCCTCCATCACCAGACCTTGGGCGGCGCGCATTTCCCAATGCAACAGCCCCACCGCATTGCGTTCATCGTCATCTGACCGAAACGAATTCGAACAGACCATTTCGGCAAAATAGCCGGTGCGATGGGCAAAGGTGCCCACATCTGGGCGCATTTCGTGCAAGACCACCGGCACGCCCATCTCTGCGGCCTGCCAGGCGGCCTCGGACCCCGCCATGCCGCCACCAATGATATGAAGCGCTTCGGTCATCTTCTTGTCTTTCATCTTGGCCCAAATACCCCAGAGGGGGCCGGGGCTGTGAAACCCCCGAGGCGCGATTGCCCAAAAGGCACATAGCGTTAGGACTGTCGCCTGAAAAGCCCCGCGCGGTGATCGGCCACAAATGCCACCGGGTCCGACAGATCAAAGCCCAAGCTGGCGGCTTTCAGAAAGAAGCCTTGCGCGGGTAGGCCATCGGACAGCCGCCCTTCGCAAAGGGCGGCGCGCAAGGGGCGGCCTGCCTGCGCGTCCTCTTCCATCATCGCCTCAAGCGCGGCGGTCAGGTCTTGCACCCGGCAACCCATCTCGCGCGCCAAGGCACCGTAGGTCACCGTTTGCCCCCGGCTGGCTAGATCGGCCAGCCGACTGGCCAGATCACTCATCCTCGCCCTGTTCGGCCACGCGGGCGACCGACACCACCTCTTCCTCGGCGCCCACATTGAACACCCTGACCCCACCGGCCGAGCGTGAGCGGAACGAGATTTGGTCCACCGGCACCCGGATCGACTGGCCCGTGCTGGTGGCCAGCATGATCTGATCGCTGGCCGTCACGGGGAACGACGCGATGATCCGCCCGCCACGCGGGCCCGGCGAAATGGCTTTCACCCCCATGCCGCCACGTCCGCGCACCGGATAGTCATGGCTCGACGACAGTTTGCCCGATCCACCCTTGGTGATGGTCAGGATCAGATCTTCGGCCGCCGACATTTCGGCATAGCGTTCAGGGGAAAGCTGGCCTGCGGCCACGCCGTCGTCTTCGTCATCGGCCTCATCCTCGGTCACGCCCGCCATCAGGCGGCGCTGCTTGAGATAGGCCGCGCGTTCGTCCGCCTCGGCATCAAAGTGGCGGATGATCGCCATCGAGACCACGCTATCGCCTTCGGCCAGCCGGATGCCGCGCACCCCTGTCGAGCCGCGCGATTTGAAGACGCGGATTTCTTGGGTCGAGAAGCGAATGGCGCGGCCAAGTTCGGTGACCAGCATCACATCATCCGTCTCACCCGCAATGGCGGCATTCACCAGCGTGACACCCTCGGGCAGTTTCATGGCGATTTTGCCGTTGCGCATGACATTGGTGAAATCGCTAAGATCGTTTTGGCGCACATCGCCATCAGAGGTGGCAAAGACGATTTGCAGCTTTTCCCAATCCGCCTCGGGCGCGTCCACCGGCATCAGGGCTGCGATGCTCACCCCTTGCTCGATCGGCAGGATATTGACCATGGCCTTGCCCTTGGCGGTGCGCCCTGCCAACGGCAGACGCCAGGTTTTCAGCTTGTAGACCATGCCATTGGTGGTGAAGAACAGCAAAGGCGTGTGGGTATTGGCCACAAACAGCGTGGTCACCACATCGTCTTCTTTGGTGGCCATGCTGGCCAGACCCTTGCCGCCACGGTTCTGGGCGCGGAATTCGGCCAGATTGGTGCGTTTGATATAGCCGCCGCTCGTGATGGTGACGACCATATCCTCGCGCTCGATCAGGTCTTCGTCGTCCATATCGCCGGCCCAATCGACAATCTCGGTGCGGCGCGGCACGGCGAACATCGACTTCACCTCGCGCAACTCGTCCGAGATGATCGCCATGATCCGATCACGCGAGCCGAGGATATCAAGGTAATCCTTGATCTTGGCGGCCAGTTCTTCCAGCTCGTCCGTGACTTCCTTGACGCCAAGCTGGGTCAGGCGTTGCAGACGCAGGTCCAAAATGGCGCGGGCTTGGATCTCCGAGAGGTTATAGGTGCCGTCCTCGTTGATCGTATGGCTGGGATCGTCGATCAGCCGGATGAAGGGGGCAATCTCATGGGCGGGCCAGCGCCGCGTCATGAGTTTCTCGCGCGCCTCGGCGGCATCGGCTGAGGAGCGGATGGTTTTCACCACCTCATCGACGTTCGACACGGCGACCGCCAGACCGCAGAGCACATGGCTGCGCTCGCGCGCTTTGCGCAGTTCAAAGGCGGTGCGGCGGGCCACCACTTCCTCGCGGAAGGTGATGAAATAGCTAAGGAAATCGCGCAAGGTCAGCTGTTCGGGGCGTCCGCCGTTCAAGGCCAGCATGTTGCAGCCGAACGAGGTTTGCATCGGGCTAAAGCGGTAAAGCTGGTTCAAGACCACATCAGGCGTTGCATCGCGCTTGAGCTCGATCACCACGCGAACACCGATCCGGTCGGATTCATCGGCGACGTTGGAAATGCCCTCAATCTTCTTGTCGCGCACCATTTCGGCGATGATTTCGATCATCCGCGCCTTGTTCACCTGATAGGGGATCTCATCGACGATGATGGCCCAGCGGTCTTTGCGGATTTCTTCCACATGGGTTTTGGCGCGGATGATGACGCTGCCGCGCCCCTCAAGATAGGCTTTGCGCGCGCCGGACCGGCCCAGAATGGTGGCGCCGGTCGGGAAATCGGGGGCAGGGATGATCTCCATCAGCTGTTCCATGCTGATATCGGGATTGTCGATCATCGCCAGCGTGCCGTCGATCACCTCGCCCA
Organism: Tabrizicola sp.; assembly: GCA_965284335.1. Classification (GTDB taxonomy): domain Bacteria; phylum Pseudomonadota; class Alphaproteobacteria; order Rhodobacterales; family Rhodobacteraceae; genus Tabrizicola_A. Next base: position 826,963 of record OZ260076.1, read on the forward strand.
AGTTATGCGGCGGGATGCGGGTGGCCATGCCGACGGCGATGCCTTCGGCGCCATTGACCAGCATGTTCGGAAAGCGCGCCGGAAGAACCGTGGGCTCGCGGTCTTTGCCGTCGTAATTGTCTTGAAACTCAACCGTTTCCTTGTCGATATCGGCCAGAAGGAAGGCGGCGGGCTTGTCCATCCTGACTTCGGTATAGCGCATGGCCGCGGCCGTATCGCCATCCATCGAGCCAAAGTTGCCCTGACCATCAAGGAGTTTGAGCGACATGCTGAACGGCTGCGCCATCCGCACGAGGGCATCATAGATCGCGCTGTCGCCATGCGGGTGGTATTTCCCCATCGTATCGCCCACCGGACGGGCCGATTTGCGATAGGGCTTGTCATGCGTGTTGCCTGATTCCTGCATGGCAAAAAGGATGCGGCGGTGGACGGGTTTCAGCCCGTCGCGCAGGTCAGGAATGGCGCGGCTGACGATCACGCTCATCGCGTAATCGAGATAGGCCGTCTTCATTTCATCGACGATGTCGATCTGGGGGCCGTCATAGGCGGGACGTTCGGGCATTTCGCCTGCGGTTTCAATGTCTTCCGGGGTATCGCTCACGTCACGCCGCCTTGCCTGTGGGGTCTAGATATTGGTAGTGGTTTTCTACACCAATCAAGCCATGGTATGCAAGGATCGGGGTCGCTCCTCGTCGACTTCGTCGCTCGTCGCGGGGATCCGACGAGAAGACGCAGTCGCCCGAGGAGGGCCGGTCAGGCCGCGCGCATCAGCATGCCAAACAAATCACGCGGGTCATCTGGATCGGCGATCATGTCCAGCTGATCGGCCAGACCAAGGGACGCGAGCTTGCCAAGCACATAGCGCAGCGCTGAAAAATCTTCGATGGCAAAGCCGACGGAGTCAAACAAGGTGACGTCACGCGCCGCCCTGCGGCCTGCCGCCGTGCCAGCGATGACCTGCCAAAGTTCGGTCACTGGAAAATTGGGGTCCATCTGCTGAATTTCGCCCTCAATCCGGGTCTGGGGCGGGTATTCGACAAAAACCGAGGCGCGGGTCAGAATATCCTTGTGGAGTTCCGTCTTGCCGGGGCAATCGCCGCCCACTGCGTTGATATGCACGCCTGCGCCGACCATGTTGTCGGTCAGGATCGTGGCATATTGCTTGTCGGCGGTCACCGTGGTGATGATCTCGGCCCCCAAAATCGCCTGCTCGGCACTGTCACAGCTGACCACCTTTAACCCACAGCCCGCCAGATTGGCCGCGCATTTGGCGCTGGCTGCGGGGTCAATGTCGTAAAGCCGGATCTCTGAAATCCCGCAGACCGCCTTGAAGGCCAGCGCCTGAAATTCCGCCTGCGCGCCATTGCCAATCAGCGCCATGGTCTTGGCCCCTTTTGGGGCCAGCCATTTGGCCGCCATCGCGCTGGTCGCGGCGGTGCGCAATGCGGTCAGGATGGTCATTTCGCTGAGAAGAAGCGGATAGCCCGTGGCGACATCGGCCAAAAGTCCAAAGGCCGTGACCGTTTGCAAGCCCCGCTTCATGTTCGACGGATGACCGTTGACGTATTTGAACCCATAGGTTTCACCGTCGGACGTGGGCATGAGTTCGATCACCCCCACATCCGAGTGGCTCGCCACGCGCGGGGTTTTGTCAAACAAGGGCCAGCGGCGGAAATCGGCCTCGATCTCGGCGGCAAGGTCGATCATCACCTGCTCGACGCCGATGGCATGGACGAGTTTCATCATGTTGGCGACCGAAACGAAGGGCACATAGGCTTGTTTTGAGGGGGACATCATCTCAGAAACTCCGGGTCGGGCGGTCAAAGACCTTGCGGCCCATCATCGAACCGACAAGTTCCACCATCAGCTTGGCCGTGCGGCCGCGCTCATCTAGGAAAGGGTTGAGTTCGACAAGGTCGAGCGAGGTGACAAGCCCGCTTTCGTGCAAAAGCTCCATCACCAGATGCGCCTCACGGAAGGTCGCGCCACCGGGCACCGTGGTGCCAACGGCGGGCGCGATGGAGGGGTCAAGGAAATCGACATCCAAGGACACATGCAGCATCCCACCCGCCGCATGCACAAGGGCCAGAAACTCGCGCAAGGGGGCGACAATGCCGCGCTCGTCCAACACGCGCATGTCATTGATCGCGATATCGGCCTTGAGCAAAGCGGCATGTTCCGCCGGATCGACCGAGCGGATGCCGAAGAGGCAAATCCGTTCCGGGGCAATGGGTTCGGGGAAGGTGGGGAAGGCGTCAAACCCGTCGCGCCCGGCGATATAGGCCACGGGCGTGCCGTGCAGATTGCCGCTGGTGGTGGTAAGCGGCGTGTGGAAATCGGAATGGGCATCCAGCCACAGAAGGAAGAGGGGCCGGTCCTGCCGTTTGGCAAAGCTGGCCGCCCCCGCCACCGATCCCAAGGCAAGGCTGTGATCGCCGCCGAGAATAATCGGCATGCCGCCCTGGCTGAGCGCGTCATCCACCCGGTCGGCCAGCGCCTGCGTCCAGCCAAGGACCCGGTCCAGATCATGCACGGCAGGGTTGGGGCAGGGGGCGGCTGTCACCGCAGCCGGGGTCAGATCGCCCCAATCTTCCACCCCATGGCCCAATTCGGCAATCGCACCCGCCAGCCCCGCCACGCGATAGGCCGCAGGCCCCATCACACAGCCCGCGCGGCGCTGGCCTTCGTCAATCGGTGCGCCGATCAGGATGCAGTTGGGCATGAGTGGTCTCCTTGATGATGGGGAAATTCTTGCGCCAAGTGGTGACGAATCCTAGCGCCATTTGAACCACTTTGTTAAAGGCTTTGTCCGAAACGGTGACAGGATTGCGCATCATGGACGATACGGATCAAAGGTTGATTGCAGAGCTGCGCCGCGATGGGCGCGCGGCCTTGTCCGAATTGGCCGATCGCTTGGGGCTTTCGCGCGCCACGGTGCGCAGCCGGATGGAGCGGCTGACCGAGCGGGGGGAAATCGCCGGGTTTACCGTGCTGACCCGTTCAGATGTGACCGCCGCCCCGGTGCGCGGGCTGATCATGATCGGGATTGAGGGCAAGGGTGGCGAGAAGGTGATGGCGCGGCTGGCGGGCATTCCGGCGGTGCTGGCGGTGCATTCGACCAATGGCAAATGGGATTTGATTGCGGAACTGGCGACCCAGACGTTGTTGGAATTGGACGAGGTGATCTACCGCATCCGCTCGATCGAAGGCGTGGTGACGAGCGAGACCAACCTTTTGTTGTCCACGCGCAAGGCGGGGCGGAAGTAGCCGGAGTTTTGCAAAACTCCGGACCGATTTCTGCGCAGAAATCGGCCAAATTTCTTGCAAGAAATTTGCGGCAGCCTTAGCTGCCGGTGAACCGTGCGGCGCGCTTTTCCAAGAACGCCGCAACCCCTTTGCGGAAATCCTGTGTCTGGCCGCAAGCGCCTTGCAGCCGCGCCTCAAGCGCCAGCTGAGCGTCAAGGTCATTGCCGAAACTCGCCCGCAGCATCGCTTTCACCCCGCGATAGGCCAGGCCAGGCCCGGCTGCGAGTTGGCCCGCACGGGCGCGGATATGGTCGGCAAAGCCCTGATCGGGCACGGCCTCATAGATCATGCCCCAGTCAGCCGCCTGCCGCGCGCTGATCTTGTCGCCAAACAGCATCGCCCCCATGGCCCGCGCCATCCCGATCTGGCGCGGCAGCCAGTAGGAGCCACCGGCATCCGGCACAAGGCCGATGCGGGTAAAGGCCTGAATGAAGCTGGCGCTTTCGGCGGCAATCACGATATCGGCGGCCAGCGCCAGATTGGCCCCGGCACCCGCCGCCGCCCCGTTCACGGCGGCAATGGGCGGGATCGGGCTGTCGGTGATCGCCTTGATCATCGGCACATATTCGTCGTTCAGGATCCGCTCGAGGTCGAAAGATCCGATTTGCCCCGCATCTTGCAGATCTTGCCCGGAACAAAAGGCCCGTCCTGCCCCCGTCAGAACCAAGACCCGCGCCTCAGATTGCGTCTGAGCCAAGGCGGCCAACAGCTCGGCACGCAGGGTTTGCGACAGGGCATTCATCACCTCGGGTCGGTTCAGGGTGATCGTGGCGATGCCATCGGTCAGATCATAGCTTAACGACTGAAAGGACATGCGATCTCCCGTGCTGTGCGATCGCAGTTTAGCTCTGCCACCGCGCCAGACCAGCGCAACCTCGCGTCAGTCCTTCAGCAATTCAGCCAGACGTGCCTGTTCTTCTGCGCTGAGCGCAGGTTCGGCTTTGGCCCGTCGCCGCGTCATGGCAAAGGCCATGGCCCCGCCAGCCAAAAGCATCGCAGGGCCAGCCAGCCACAAGATCAGCCCCGAACCCGTGGCGCGCGGGTTGAACAGCACAAATTCGCCATAGCGGGCGACGATGAAATCCACCACTTCCTCGTTGCTGTCGCCAGCCACCAAACGTTCGCGCACCAGCAGGCGCAGATCGCGGCTGATCTGGGCGTTGCTGTCGTCAATCGCCTCGCCCTGACAGACCGGGCAGCGCAGATCGCGGCTGATCTCGCGCGCCCGCGCTTCCAGCGCAGGGTCGGGCAAGATTTCATCAGGCTGCACCGCAAGGGCAGGCGCGGCAGCGAGCATCAGGCAAAAGGCAAGGGTCTTGCGCATGAGTCACTCCGCCGGTTGGGGGGCTGCCGATGGGCGCCGCGCGCCTGCGGCCAGCCGATAGCGCCGGTCGGTCAGGCTAAAGAGCCCGCCCAAAGCCATCAGCCCAGATCCGATCCAAAGCCAATTGGCAAAGGGCTTGACATAGGCGCGCACCGCATAGCCGCCGCCATCTTGCGGATCACCAATCACCAGATAGATGTCACGGGTCAGGCCATAATCAATGGCCGCCTCGGTCGTCGGCATCGCCTGAACGGGGTAGACGCGCTTTTCGGGGAAGAGCCTCGCCACTTCGGTGCCGTTCCGCATCACCACCATTTCCGCCATGGTGGACAGGTAATTCGGCCCCTGCACCTCGCGCACGTCTTTCAACGTCACCTGATAGGCGCCAACAGGGAAGGTCTCGCCCATGCGCACCACACGAATGTCTTCCGTCGCCCAAGCATGCATGGCGGCCACGGCAAAGATGGTGATGCCAAGGCCCGAATGCGCGGTGGCTTTGCCCCAATCGGCCCGGCTAAGGCGCGTCAAACGACCAAGACGTGCGCCCAGACCGCCGCGCCCCGTGCGCGACCACAGATCCACGCCGGCGCCAAAGATCACCCAAGCCCCCAAGGCCGCCCCAATCGGCCCCAAGGCCGAGCGCCCGGTCTGCATCGCATAGATCAACAGCCCCAAGGCCACCGCCAGCGCCAAAGCCCCGCGCAAGGGGCGCAAGCTGCGCCCGATCTCGGCCCGCTTCCACGGCATCATCGCGCCCACTGGCAAGATGATGGCCAAGACCACCATAAAGGGCGTGAAGGCGGCGTTGAAAAACGGCTCACCCACCGACAGTTTGCGATCCCACAGCATTTCGGCCACCAAAGGCCAGATCGTGCCGATGAACACCACAAAACAAGACACCGCCAACAGCACGTTATTGGCCAAAAGCGCGGATTCGCGGCTGACACTGGAAAAAAGCCCCTTGGCCTCTAGCACGCTGGCGCGGAAGGCAAAGAGCGCCAGCGATCCGCCCATGAACAGACCCAGGATCATCAGGATAAAGACGCCCCGCTCGGGATCATTGGCAAAGGAATGCACCGAGGTGATGACGCCCGAGCGCACGATAAAGGTGCCGATCAGCGAAAAGCCAAAGGCCATGATGGCCAGAAGAATGGTCCAGGCTTTCAGGCTTTCGCGTTTTTCCACCACAATGGCACTGTGCAACAAGGCGGCGGCAATAAGCCAAGGCATGAAGCTGGCGTTTTCCACCGGGTCCCAGAACCAAAAGCCGCCCCAGCCAAGTTCGTAATAGGCCCACCAAGACCCCAGCGCGATGCCGATGGTCAAAAACACCCAAGCCGCCAACGTCCAAGGCCGCACCCAGCGCGCCCAAGCGGCGTCCACCCGCCCCTCGATCAGTGCGGCGACGGCAAAGGAAAAGGCCATCGAAAGCCCGACATAGCCCAGATACAAAAACGGCGGATGAAAGGCCAAGCCGGGGTCTTGCAACAAGGGGTTCAGATCGTCGCCGTTCAAGGGCGGATTGGCCAAACGCAGAAACGGGTTCGAGGTGAACAGCATAAAGGCCAAAAAGGCCACGCCGACCATGCCTTGCACGGCCAAAACCCGCGCCTTCAAGGTGGCGGGCAGGTTGTCACCAAACCACACAGCACAAGCCCCGAAAAGCGCCAAGGTCAGCGACCACAACAGCAAACTGCCCTCATGGTTGCCCCAAACCCCCGACACTTTATAAAGCATCGGCTTGTCGGTATGCGAATTCAAGGTCACCAGCCGCAGCGAAAAATCTGATACCACAAAGGCATAGGTCAGTGCGGCAAAGGCGGCGCCCACAAGGATCAGCTGCGCAATCGCCGCTGGATCGGCCAAGGCCATCAAGCGGCTGTCGCGCCGTGCCGCGCCATAAAGCGGCAAGGTCGATTGCACAATCGCGACCGCAAAGGCAAGGATCAGCGCAAAATGGCCCAGTTCGACAATCATCGGCAACCTCCTGTGTCCGCGCCAAGATAATGCGAAAAGGGCGCGGCGGGAATGCCCACCGCGCCCTTTGCACGAAATGTCACAGGCTGTTGTCCGTCAAACGCCGCGCGACAGGGCCGCAACCCCGGTGCGTGCCAACTCGCGCAGGCCCAAGGGGCGCATCAGATCGGCAAAGCTGTCGATCTTTTCGGGCGTGCCGGTCATCTCGAAGATGAAGCTTTCCAGCGTGCTGTCCACCACATGGGCGCGGAAAATCTCGGCCAGACGCAGCGCCTCGATGCGGTGCTCGCCCTTGCCAGCGACCTTGAACAGCGCCAGCTCGCGCTGCACGCAAGGCCCCTCGGCGGTCAGGTCATGCACGGCATAGACCGAGACCAGACGGCTCAGCTGCTTTTCCACCTGATCAATCACATGCGGCGTACCGCTGGTGACGATGGTGATGCGCGAGCGGTGCCCGGTATGGTCCACCTCGGCCACGGTCAGGCTGTCGATGTTATAGCCGCGCGCCGAAAAGAGACCAATCACGCGGGCCAAAACCCCCGGCTCATTTTCGACGATCACGGCCAGCGTATGGCTCACCACACCCTGCGCATGGGAATCGCGCAGGTCATAGGCGGAATGGCTGCTCGAGCCCTTCTTGATGTTCAGTGCGGACATCTTTGGTCCTCTTTCATCTGTTCATAAATATCCCGGGGGTGCGGGGGCTGGCCCCCGCTGCAACGGCTTACACCAGCACCGCGCCTGCGGCCTTGATCACGCCTTGCGTCTCGGCATTGCCCAAAAGCATCTCGTTATGCGGCTTGCCTGACGGGATCATCGGGAAGCAGTTTTCGTGCTTTTCCACCAGGCAATCAAAGATCACCGGCCCGTCATAACGGATCATCTCCATGATCGCGTCATCCAGATCCTTGGGGTCTTGGCATTTGATGCCCTTGCAGCCAAAGGCCTCGGCCAGTTTCACGAAATCGGGCAGGGATTCCGACCACGAGGACGAATAGCGCTCGCCGTGCAAGAGTTCCTGCCACTGGCGCACCATGCCAAGGCGTTCGTTGTTCAGGATGAACTGCTTCACGGGCGCGCGGAACTGCATGGCGGTGCCCATTTCCTGCATGTTCATCAGCCACGAGGCTTCGCCCGCCACGTTGATGACCAGCGCCTCGGGGTGCGCAATCTGCACGCCGATACTTGCCGGCAGGCCATAGCCCATGGTGCCAAGGCCTCCGCTCGTCATCCAACGGTTCGGGCCTTCAAAGCCCAGGAACTGCGCGGCCCACATCTGGTGCTGGCCCACTTCGGTGGTGATATAGCGGTCCATCCCCTTGGTCAGCGCCTCAAGCCGTTGCAGCGCATATTGCGGCTTGATGACCTTGTCGGAATTGGTGAAGGCGAGGCAATCGACGGCGCGCCATTCCTTGATCTGCTTCCACCACTTGGCCAGACCCTCTTTGTTGACCTTGCGGCCCCGCGCCTTCCAGATGCGCAGCGCATCCTCCAGCACATGGGCCACATCGCCCACGATGCCCAGATCGACGCGGATCACCTTGTTGATCGAGGAGGGGTCGATATCGACATGGACCTTTTTCGATTTCGGGCTGAAATCGGCAATCCGGCCGGTGATGCGGTCATCAAAGCGCGCGCCGATGTTCAGCATCAGATCGCAGCCATGCATCGCAAGATTGGCCTCGTAAAGCCCGTGCATCCCCAACATGCCAATCCAATGCGGCCCGCTGGCCGGATAGGCGCCAAGGCCCATCAGGGTAGAGGTGATGGGAAAGCCCGTCGCCTCGACAAATTCGCGCAAGAGCTGGCTTGCGGCCGTGCCAGAGTTGATGACGCCGCCGCCGGTGTAAAAGAGCGGCCGCTCGGCGGTTTCCAGCATCTCCACCATGCGGGTGATGGCCTCGATATCGCCTTTCACCCGCGGCTGGTAATGGTCCACCTTGGCCTTGGGCATGGGCGTATATTCAGCGGTGGCGAATTGCACATCTTTTGGGATGTCGATCAGCACCGGGCCGGGGCGGCCCGAGCGGGCAACGTGGAAGGCCTGATGGATCACCTCGGACAGCTTGACCGTGTCTTTCACCAGCCAGTTATGCTTGGTGCAAGGTCGGGTGATGCCCACGGTGTCAGCCTCTTGGAACCCATCCGTGCCGATCATGAAGGTCGGCACCTGACCTGACAGCACGACGATTGGGATGCTGTCCATCAGCGCATCCACCAGACCCGTCACCGCATTGGTTGCACCGGGGCCAGAGGTGACCAACGCCACGCCGACCTTGCCGGTCGAGCGGGCATAGCCCTCGGCCATATGGATCGCGCCCTGTTCATGGCGCACCAGAACATGGCGGATGTCGTTTTGCTGGAAGATCTCGTCATAGATCGGCAGCACCGCGCCGCCGGGATAGCCAAAGACGACCTCCACGCCCTGTTCCTTCAGGGCCTGAACCACCATCCTTGCGCCGGTCATCGCCTTTGTCATCGGTCTTTCCTCATTCTGGCCGCGCGTTTTGCGGCCCTATCTCAACAAAAAGCCCCCGGCGGTCAGATCCGGGGGCGCATGGGAGCCAAGATGGGCTGTCGTTACCGACCCATGCGCTTGGTTCCTACATCTACGATTAGCAGGCGCATTGCGCACTCCTTTGTCATCGAGCCGGAACTTAGGCGCAGGGGCAGGGGGCGTCAACCGCAAATCGACACCTAAAATGTCGCAGGGCGGGCAAATCTTGTAGTTTTATTACAAGATTGCCCGCCCCGTCGAAAGAAACGCAAATCAACTGGCGCAAGATTGCAGATTCGTCGGGCCTTTCAGCCCATCAGCACAAGATAGCCGCCATAGGCTGCCAGCAAAAGCGCCCCCGCCACGCGTGGCAAGCCGCCCAAGACCACCGCCAGCACGGTCAATCCCACCGCAGTGCCCGCAACCCAAGGCATATCAACCGCAGCAAAGCGTGGCTCGGATGGAATGGGGGTGATGAGCGAGGTGATGCCAAGGATCGAGAAGATGTTGAAGATGTTCGATCCCACCACATTGCCCACCGCAATGTCGGTTTGGCGGCGGAAGGCGGCGATCACGCTGGTGGCCAATTCGGGCAAAGAGGTGCCGATTGCGACAATGGTCAAACCGATCACCGCTTCGGAGATGCCGTAGGTGCGGGCAATTGTGCTGGCGCTGTCCACCAGCAGATGCGCGCCAATCGCCAAAAACACCAAGCCGCCCAGCGTCATCAGGCTGGCTTTGGCAAGGCTGGTTTCCAGCGGGTCATCCTCTTGTTCGATGGCGCCCGAGCGGAAGGCCATGAACAAAAACACCCCAAGTGCGGCGAGCAAGAACGACCCTTCCAGCCGCGTCACCATGCCATCAAGCAGCATGACCCAGATCGCCCCGGTGGCCAAGAGCATAAAGGCCAGATCCCGCGCCAAGCGGCGGGCTGGGATGATCAGGGGGGCAATCACGGCAGAGGCCCCAAGGATCAGCAGGATATTCGCAACGTTAGAGCCCAGCACATTGCCAATCGCAATCGCAGGCTGCCCGGCAAGGGCGGCATTGACTGACACCAAAAGCTCGGGCGCCGAGGTGCCAAAGCCGACGATGGTCAGACCGATGACCAAAGGCGAAATGCCAAAGCGCCGGGCAATCGACGAGGCGCCACGCACCAGATATTCGCCGCCAAAGAAGAGCCCCAAAAGGCCCAGAACGAAAAGGAGATATGTCAAAGTAAAACCCTGCCTGTTTGTGGCGTTGGTATCAGCAGCCAAGCCCGATGCGCGCAAGGCTGGAGCCTAGATAGGCAGGGCGGGCGGGAAAAGAAGGGGGCCAAAGCAAACTCTCTTGCCAATTGCGTCTTTGCAGGCACGCAACATGGCCCCGTCTGCCTTTGGAATAGGCACTCCTTTGATTGAGTGGTAAAGATTGTTTACCAAATATCGCTCATCATGAAAGATTTTTGTTCTCAAACGCAAAACCCGTGGTTAGGCTTTGTCACCGTATAGCAGTGCCCGAGGAGGAGCCGAGGGCCAACAGTGGAGGAAGAATACCTATGGATCGTCGTTCCTTTCTGACCAAAGCCACCGTGGGCGGCGTGGCCGCAGCCGGGGCTGCAACACTGGCCGCCCCCGCCATTGCCCAAGAGAACCCGAAAATCACTTGGCGCGTGGCCTCGTCCTTCCCCAAGGCCTTTGACACCATCTATGGTGCGGCCGAGACCATGTCGAAATACGTCAGCGAAATGACCAGCGGCGGCTTGACCTTGCAGGTCTTCCCGGCGGGCGAACTGGTGCCGGCCTTTGAAACCGCTGATGCGGTGGCGGCGGGCACTGTTGAGGCAACCCATACCGCGCCTTACTATTTCTGGGGCAAGGACCCGACCTTTGCGCTGGGCTGCGCCACACCGTTTGGCATGAATGCCCGTCAGATGAACGCTTGGCTTTACTATGGCGGCGGTCAGGATTTGCTGAATGAATTCTATGCAACCCAAGGGTTGATCGGCTTTGCCGCGGGCAATACCGGGGCGCAGATGGGCGGTTGGTATCGCAAGGAAATCGCCTCGCTGGCCGATATGCAGGGCCTGAAGATGCGGGTTGGTGGCTTTGCCGGCAAGGTTTTGGAAAAGCTTGGCGTCGTGCCGCAGCAGATTCCGGGCGGCGAGATTTATCAGGCGCTGGAAAAGGGCACGATCGACGCGGCCGAGTGGGTTGGCCCCTATGACGATGAAAAGGCGGGCTTCTTCAAGGTTGCTCCGGTCTATCATTACCCCGGCTATTGGGAAGGTGGTCCGACGCTGACCACGATGTTCAACCTGGCCAAGTGGAATGAGTTGCCGGCGAATTATCAGGCCGTGATCAAGACCGCCTGTGAGGCTGCAAATGCCAATATGCTGGCCTCTTATGACCATAAGAACCCCACCGCGCTGAAATCGCTGGTGGCCAATGGCGCGCAGCTTAAGCCCTTCCCGCAGGATGTGCTGTCGGCGGCCTTTGATGCGGCCAATGCCACCTATGCTGAAATCTCGGCCACGAATGAAATGTTCAAAAAGATCTTGGACAGCCAGAACGCGTTCAAGCGCGATGCCTATCTTTGGGCGCAGATTGCCGAATACAACTATGACACCTTCATGATGGTGCAGCAGCAGGCCGGCAAGCTGTAAGACTTTTTCGCAAAGGCAAAAGGCCCCAAGGGAAACCTTGGGGCCTTTTTGTTTGCGCGGGCTTTGGTGCAACTCCTCGTGGCCTTCGGCGCTCGTCGTGGGGCGAACGACGAGCGCCGAAGGCGACGAGGAGTGCCCGTCAGGGATTGATCACCTTAGGGATTGATCACCCTAGGGATTGATCACTGGCGCCCCGAGTTGCGGCACGCCAAGGCTGGGCGCCCCGAGGCTTGGTGAGCCACCGGGATTAAGCGTGTTCAGCATCGGCACCTTGATTTCAACGGTCGAGGGGTCAACCACCGGCCCTTTGTAATGCATCACAATCTGCGGGAAGGCGATCACCATCAGGATCATGATCACCTGCAACCCGATAAAGGGGATGGCCCCTTTATAGATCTCGGATGTTTTGATCTCGGCGATGTTCTTGCCGGTGATGCGGTCAAGATAGGGCACCTTGGCCGCGACCGAGCGCAGATAGAAGAGCGCAAAGCCGAAAGGCGGCGTCAGGAACGAGGTTTGCAGGTTCATCCCGATGATGACGCCCAGCCAGATCAGATCGATCCCCATCTTATCGGCCACAGGGGCAATCAAGGGGATCAGGATGAAGGCGATCTCGAAGAAGTCGATGAAGAAGCCCAGGATGAAGATCACAAGGTTCACGACAAACAAGAAGCCGTATTGCCCGCCTGGCACCGAGGTCAGCAGATGTTCAACCCAGATATGGCCGTTGACGCCGTAGAAGGTAAGCGAAAACACCCGCGCGCCAATCAGAACGAACATCACGAAAGACGACAGCCGCAGGGTCGAGACCAAGGCCTGATTGAGCAGCGGCATCGTAAAGCGCCGCTTGGCCGCAGCCATGGCCATCGCGCCAACCGCCCCCATCGCCCCGCCCTCGGTGGGGGTGGCAAGGCCGATAAAGATGGTTCCCAGCACCAAAAACACCAAAGCCAAAGGCGGGATCAGCACCATGATGACCTGACTGGCCAGCCGTGACAGAAGGTTCAGGCCCAAAAACCGATCGGCCAGCGCAAAGCTGTAAATCGCGGCAATCCCCAAGGTGGCGCCCAGCACATCTGCATTGGGGCCCCAAGCCTCGTAGAAATAGTAATGCGACAGATAGCCAATGCCCGTTGCCACCGCGAGTGCGACCAAAAGCGAGGTCACCCCCCCGCCGAGCGTGCGCGCCTCAAGCGGCAGGGCAGGCACCAGCTGCGGGCGGAAAATGGCGATCATCGCCACATAGCCCATGTAAATCCCGGCCAAAATCAACGCCGGATAGAGCGCGCCGCGATACATATCGCCCACCGACCGGCCAAGCTGGTCGGCCAAGACAATCAGCACCAAAGACGGGGGGATGATCTGCGCCAAGGTTCCGGATGCGGTAATCACCCCGGTCGCGATCCGCCGATCATAGCCATAGCGCAGCATGATGGGCAGCGAGATCAGGCCCATCGCAATCACGCTGGCCGCAACCACGCCCGTTGTCGCGGCCAAAAGCGCGCCCACCAAAATGACCGCAAAGGCCAGACCGCCGCGAATGGGGCCAAAAAGCTGGCCAATGGTGTCCAAAAGATCCTCGGCCATCCCCGAGCGTTCCAGCACAATCCCCATAAAGGTGAAGAAGGGAATGGCCAGAAGCGTCTCATTCGAGATCACCCCCCACAATCGCTGGGGCATGGTAAAGAGAAGTGGCCAATCCAGCGTGATCGAGTTTTCCGAATAGGGGGCCAGCCACACGCCGATGGCGAAAAAGATCAACCCGTTGGCGGCCAGCGAAAAGGCCACCGGATAGCCCAAGAGCAAAAAGATCACCAAGCTGGTGAACATGATCGGGGCCATGTTGAGTGCGATAAGCTCGATCATTTCTGCACCCCATCCGCATGGGCTTGTGTCATCTCCTGCAGCACATGGTCTGCTGGGTTATGGGCGGGGAAGGGATCAGGGATGATCCCGCGCATGATGGCGATTTTCTTGATGATTTCTGAAATCGCCTGCGCGGTCAGCAGCGAAAAGCCCGCAAACAGGATCAAACGCGCGGGCCAGATGATCAGCCCCCCCGCATTGGTTGACACCTGACCCGACACATAGGCCGAGATCCAATAGTCCCAAAGCGTGTAGGCGCTGAAGACCACAAAGGGCAACAAAAACACCACATGGCCAAAGAGGTCGATCCGGTGCTGGGTCTGGCGGGATCGGCTGCCGTAAAAAATGTCGATCCGGATATGCTCGTTCTCTTTCAGCGTATAGGCCGCGCCCAGCATGAAAGCCGCGCCATAAAGATACCATTGCGCCTCAAGCCAAGCGTTGGACGACAGCGAGAACAGTTTGCGCGACACGGCGTTCGCGGCGCTGATGATGATGGCTGCAAAGATGAGCCAGATCACCGATTTGCCAATGACGGTCGTGATGACGTCAATGACACGCGATAGCCCGAGGGCTGCTTGCATGCGGTCGTCCTCCCTGTGCTGCGTCCCTTTGTGGGATCTGAGGTCGCTTTCAAACTGGTAAAAAAATTTGTCCAATTATGACATTTCTTCGCCACCCGTCAATAATTCTGTTGTGCGGCCAAGCCCGCCTGTGCGGGCCGGATCACATCCCATCGGTTGCGCCAAGGGGCGCGCCGGACTGTGACAGTCCCAAAAGGCTCGTGGCGCGGGGGCTTGCAGAAAGTCGCGCCGCTGGCGGTCAGCCGGGCCGGCTTTTGGGAAAGCCCCCACAGAAAAACGCAATCGCTTCGTCATAATCGGGCAGGCAGCGCGACACTGCGCCCTGGGGGTGCAGGCCCCGGTCAGTCACGGGTGATCCGCGCCTCGGGCAGGGCGATGCGGGCAACCTGTTCGGCAATCGGATCAACAGAGAGGGGGTGCAGTTCGGCGCGGTGCGATGTCGGGTCGCCCATGGGCTGCCATTGGCCGCCCTTGTAGATTTCCAAGGCGTCAAACCCGGCCTTATAGCCCATCTTACGGCTGCCCGGCACCCAGTAGCCCAGGTAAACATAGGGCAATCCCGCCTCGCGGGCGATGGCGATATGGTCTAGAATGGCAAAGGTGCCAAGGCTGAGATCGGCCAGATCAGGATCGAAAAAGCTATAGACCATGCTCAGGCCGTCATCGAACACATCGGTCAGGCACACCGCGGTCAGTTGGCGGCCCCGCTCGCCCGAGGTGGGTGGGCGGGTGTATTCGATGACGCGGGTCTTGATCGGGGTTTCCTCGATCATGGCGGCGAATTCGAAAACATCCATATCGGCCATGCCGCCATCGGCGTGGCGGGCATCAAGATAGCGCCGAAAAAGCGCAAACTGCGCCTCGGTTGCCCAGGGGCTCGTGGCATTGCGGCGCAGATCTTGGGTGGCCTTCAAGACCCGCCGCTGGCTGCGGCTGGGCGTGAAATCGGCCACCCTTATGCGCGCCGACATGCAGCCCGAACATTCCGCGCAGGACGGGCGATACAGCACATTTTGGCTGCGACGAAAGCCCTGCTTTGACAGCGCGTCATTCAACCGCTGGGCCTGATCGCCTTGCAGGGCTGTGAACAACTTCCGTTCCATCCGGCCCTCAAGATAAGGGCAGGGCTGTGGGGCCGTCACATAAAACTGCGGCGCGATCGGAAGGGTGTGACGCATGGGAAGAACAAACCTGTTGCAACCTGACGTTACCAAGACCCGCCCGAGCCGCCAAGGAAAAGTTTTGTCAAAAGCCCCCCCGCGCTGAAAAGGCGGGGGGGAATTTTGCAGCGGTGAAAGGGGTTGCGCGTGAGGCGAGATCAGTATTCGCCGCTGCGCGGAGCCGGGTCTGTCAGCCGCGCGGCGCTGTCCATGCCGGGCTTGTCGTCATCGCGCGTCTCTGTGTCGCGAAGGCGGGCCTCTTTGGCGCGGTCGGCCATGAAGGCGTCAAACTCGGACTTGTCCTTGGCATCGCGCAGGCGCTGCAAGAAGGCTTCAAAGGCGGTTTGCTCATCTTCCAGCCGCTTCAGCATTTCGGATTTATAGCTGTCAAAGGCCGCGTTGCCGGAAGGCTGGGCCACGCGAAAGGCGGCAAACCCATTGCCTTGGCGGGCATGGCAGCGGGCGCGCCGGGGCTCGTGGCCGGTCATGGGGTCGGCGCTCCAGCGGTTGGTATAGGTGATATAGGCGACCAAAGCCAAGCCGATGGGCCAAAAGGCGATAAATCCCACGATCATGGCGGCAATCCAGGCTTTGCGACCTTTGCGGTCAAGCCAAGCCTCGGTGCGGCGCAGGATATTGGGGCGGCCGCCAAAGGCGGCGGATGGGGCGGTGGCGGGGGGATAGGTGGTGGTCATGGCGTTACCTTTACGGGTTAAAGTGGAATGTAAATATCCTTCACATTTGCAAGATGGTCCTGCCTGCCCCTGCAATCAAGGGCTGATGTTAAATAAATTTACATGTCCTGCCGAGTGCCGCACAGCCCTTTGATTTGATGGTGATATGTGTTCATTCAGTGGTGAAGTCGGCCCAGACCGCCCCAGACAGGCGGCACAGATCACTTGGGGCGCTGGCAAAGATGTGGCGCGGTGTGCCCGCGGCGGCCCAGACCAGATCAAAGCTTTGAAAACCGCGGTCCATCCAGACGGGCAGGGCAGACAGATGGCCCAAGGGTGCCACGCCGCCGATGGCAAAGCCGGTGACGCGGCGCACCGTGGCGATATCGGCGCGGCCCAAAGCCTCGCCCGCAAGAGCGCTGGCGCGCGGCCCATCCACCTGTTGGCCGCCGCGCGTCAAGAAAAGATACAACTGGCCGCTTGTCCCCTGAAACAAGATCGACTTGACGATTTGGTCGAGGCGGCAGCCAGCCGCTTCTGCGGCCTGCTGCGCGGTGCGGGTCTCTTCGGGCATCTCAATCGGATCAACGGCATGGCCGCCCGCGCGCAGGGCTGCGATCACGCGGGCAAGGGATTTGGACATCGGCACCTCCGTTTCGCGCAATCCTGCCGCGCCAGATGTTGCGGGGCAAGCCCCGCCTTTGGCCGATGCACGCCGCTCCAGCCGACGAGCCGCCGTAGGCGGACGAGGAGGCCCCCCTTGTGCGCGCGCGTCGTCGCCTTCGGCGCTCCTTGCAGTTGACCCCGCGCGCAGCCCGGGCAAGATACTGCCATGACACAGCCCTTCGCCGCCCGCCTGATCCGCCAGCCGATCCCCTATGATCCCGGTCCCGCCGCCGAGATTGCGGCCGAGTTCTCTGATCTCACGCCCGATCTGCGGGGGCTTTTGTCGGCCACAGCCGGTTGCAGCCCCTATTTGCAAGATCTCATGCGATCCGAGGCCCATTGGCTGCGCGCCGCGCTGCATGAGGCCCCAGAAACGGTCTTTGCCGGTTTGATGGCGGGGCTGGGCGAGATCCCGGTGGATGATCTGGGCCGCGCCCTGCGCGAGGCCAAGCGCCGCGCCGCAGTTTTGACCGCTCTCGCTGATCTTGGCGGCGTCTGGCCCACCATGCGGGTGACGCAGGCCCTGACCGATCTGGCCGATCACGCGGTGGATCTGTGCCTGAAACGGCTGGTGGCCGAGGAAATCCGCCGGGGCAAATTGCCCGGCGCCAACCCCGATGATGCGATGACCGCAGGGGGCATGTTTGCGCTTGCCATGGGCAAGATGGGGGCGGGAGAGCTGAACTATTCCTCGGACATCGATCTGATTTGCCTTTTCGATCAAGACCGTTATCCGGACGACTGGCAAGAGGCCCGCGCCGCCTTTATCCGCGTCACCCGCAAGATGACGGCGCTGCTCAGTGACACCATGGCGGGCGGCTATGTGTTTCGCACCGATTTGCGGCTGCGGCCTGATGCCTCGGTCACGCCGGTGTGCCTGTCGATGGCCGCCGCCTATAGTTATTACGAGGCCGAGGGTCGCACATGGGAACGCGCCGCCTATATCAAGGCGCGGCCCTGTGGTGGCGATCTGGCGGCGGGCGCGCGGTTTCTTAAATCGCTGACCCCGTTTGTCTGGCGCAAGCATCTGGATTTTGCCGCCATCCAAGACGCCCATGACATGCGCCTGCGCATCCGCGAGCATCGCGGTTTGAACGGACGCCTCACGGTCGAGGGGCATAACATGAAGCTTGGCCAAGGCGGCATTCGCGAGATTGAGTTTTTCACCCAGACCCGGCAGTTGATCGCCGGGGGCCGCGACCCCGAGCTGCGCGACCGCAGCACGCTGGGCGGGCTTCAGGCGCTGGCCGCGAAAGACTGGCTGCCGCAGGCGGTGGCGGATGAGTTGACAGATCTTTACCTTGCCCATCGCGAGGTGGAGCACCGGCTGCAAATGGTGCGTGATGAGCAGACCCATACCATGCCCACGACCCCCGAAGGCGTGGCGCGCATTGCGGCCTTTTGTGGCCAATCCGAACCCGCATTCCGCGCGGGCCTTCTGGACCGGCTGCAAGCCACAGACCGGCTGACCGAGGGCTTTTTTGCCCCGACCGAGGTGGAAGATGGCCCCGAACTGTCCGACCACGCCCGCGCGATTGTCGAGGGCTGGTCAAGTTATCCCTGCCTGCGCTCGGATCGGGCGCAAGCCATCTTTCGCCGTCTGCGCCCGGTCTTGCTCAAACGCCTGACCCGTGCTGCCAACCCTGATGAGGCGCTGGTGGCTTTGGATGGGTTCCTTTCGGGCCTGCCCTCGGGGGTGCAGATCTTTTCGCTGTTCGAGGCCAATCCTTCGCTTGTCGATCTGATCATCGACATTGCCGCCACAGCACCTGCGCTGGCGCGCTATCTGGCGCGCAATGCCCGGGTGCTGGATGGGGTGATCGGCGGGTCATTCTTTGCCCCTTGGCCCGGCATGGCCAGTCTTGCCGCCGATTTGGGCGCTAAATTGGCCGATATCCCCGATTACGAGCGCAAGCTTGATGCGGCGCGGGCTTGGATGAAGGAGTGGCATTTCCGTGTGGGCGTGCATCATTTGCGCGCTGTGATCGACGGGTTTGAGGCGGGCAAAAGCTATGCCGATCTGGCCGAGGCGGTGATTGCCGCGCTATGGCCGGTGGTGACGGAGGAATTTGGTCGCAAACATGGGCCGATGCCGGGGCGGGGCGCGGTGGTGCTGGGCATGGGCAGCCTTGGCGCGGGGCGGTTGAACTCCGGTTCAGACCTTGATCTGATCCTCATCTATGATGCGGCTGGGGTGGAAACATCCGATGGCCCGCGCCCCTTGGCCGCGCGGCCCTATTATGCCCGCCTAACCCAAGCGATGGTCACCGCACTTTCGGCCCAAACCGCTGAAGGGCGGCTTTATGAGGTGGATGTGCGCCTGCGCCCTTCGGGGCGTCAAGGGCCTGTGGCGACGGCCATCGACTCCTTTCGCACCTATCAGCATTCTGAGGCCTGGACATGGGAACATCTTGCCCTGACCCGCGCGCGGGTTTTGGCCGGTGATCCCGGTCTTGCCGCCGAGGTTGAGGCGTTCCGCCGCGAGGTGCTGGCGGCCAAGGGGCAGGGGGCCAGCGTGCTGGCCGATGTCGCCGACATGCGCCGCCGTCTGGCCGAGGCCAAGCCGGGTGCAGGGGGGTGGGATGCCAAATTCGGCCCCGGTCGGCTGATGGATATTGAGCTTTTGGCGCAAACCTTGGCCTTGCAAGCGGCGCTGCCTGCCCGTCAGGTCGAGCGCCAGATCAGCCTTGGCGCAAAGCGGCACAATATGTCGCAATCCGATCAGGATGCGCTCTTGGATGCCTATAGGCTGTGCTGGCGGCTGCATTGCGCGGCCCGGCTTTTGACCGACCGTCCGCTTTCACCCGATGCTTTGGGCGAAGGCGGGCAGGCGTTCTTGTTGCGGGAATGCGGGGCAGAGACGGCGGCGGCGCTGACAGATCGTGTGACAACGGCAACGGCCCTTGCCGAAAGGGTCTTGAACGCCCACTTGCGGGGATAAGGCCATGGGGAGACGCGTGATGGAGCTGTCAAAAGCCGATCCAAAGGGTCTGGTGCGCGAAAGCTATCGGATCGACGGCATCACCTTGGAAGAGTGTCGGTCAATCTTTATCGATTGGGCGCTGTCGGTGCCGGTCGATGTCGACACCGCCGAGGCCCTGCGCAGCCTTTTGGCGCATTACATTCCCGGCAATGAAACCCACCCGATGACAGGCGTCCTGACCGAGGCGCTGGTTGCCCCCGCCGCGCCACGGCGTAAGGGCGGCCGTATGGGGCGGCTGGGGGCTTGATCGGGAGGGGGGCAGATTGCCCCCTCCTTGCGGGTTTGGTCACCTGTCAGGTGCGCCCGGGCCGCCGGAGGTGGGGTGGAACCCCACCATACGTCAGCCTCGCAACGCAGCTGCTTCGCGGGCGAGCGCCGTGATCCCGGCCCAGTCGCCTGCCGCCATCTTGTCTCTTGGGCAGACCCATGAGCCGCCGACGCACAGGATGTTCGATAGCACGAGATAATCGCGGGCATTCTTCAGGCTGATGCCGCCAGTGGGGCAAAAACTGACCTGCGGGATGGGCGCGCCGATGGATTTCAGATAGCTGGCTCCACCGGCCTGCTCTGCCGGGAAAAACTTTTGCACCGTATACCCGCGCTCCAAAAGCGCCATGATTTCGCTGGCAGTTGCCGCGCCGGGCAACAGCGGCAGATCATGCTCGGCGCAGGCGTCCAACAGCCGATCCGTCGCGCCGGGTGAGACGCCAAACATCGCCCCCGCCGCCTTGGCTGCCTTGACATCGGCGGGCGTCAGCAGCGTGCCCGCCCCAACCACGCCGCCGGCCACATCTGCCATGGCGCGGATCGCCTCCAGCGCGGCCGGGGTGCGCAGCGTGACTTCAAGCACGGGTAAGCCGCCTGCCACCAAAGCCCGCGCAAGGGGGGCGGCATGGGCCAGATCATCGACCACGATCACCGGCACCACCGGGGCAAGGCGGCAATATTCGGCGGCTTTAAGGGATTGCTCGGCGGGGGTCATGGGCTTTGTCCTTGTGACGATGGATCTGTGTCAGGCGTTGGATGGCTCCGGCGGGAGTATTTGGCGAAGGGCAAGACCCGGGCGCGCGGCCTTGTGATTTGCCCTTCTTGAAATACTCCCGCCGGAGGCGAAGGCCGGGGCAGGGCGCGCGGCCAAGGGTCAGAGCACCACCGCCGCGCCGGTCTCGGCTGGGCCGACGCTGCGGCGGAAGGTTTCAAACAACTCCCGCCCGATGCCATGGGCATTGGCCGACAAGTCCGGGCGAACCGGGCTGCGGGCGGCAAGATCGGCCTTGACCTCGAGCGTGCCGGTGACCGCGTCGAGCCGGATCACATCGCCGTCGCGGATCAGGGCGAGCGGGCCGCCGCAGGCCGCCTCGGGCGAAACATGGATCGCCGCCGGGACCTTGCCCGAGGCCCCCGACATCCGCCCGTCGGTCACGAGCGCCACCTTCAGCCCGCGATCTTGCAGCACTGTCAGCATCGGGGTGAGCGAGTGGAGTTCGGGCATTCCATTGGCCTGCGGGCCCTGAAAGCGCACGACGACCACGGTATCTTGGGTGAATTCCCCCGCCTTGAAGGCGGCCTTTACCGCCTCTTGATCATGGAAAATGCGTGCCGGCGCTTCGATCACATGGCGTTCGGGGGCCACAGCCGAGACCTTGATCACCCCGCGCCCCAGATTGCCCGTAAGCTGGCGCAGGCCGCCGGTGGGCTGGAACGGGTCAGAGGCGGGGCGCAGGATCTTGTCGTTCAGGCTGGCCTTCGGCCCTTCGGTCCAGATCAGGCGGCCTGCGTCAAGCTTGGGCTCTTGGCGATAGGCGGCGAGCCCGTCGCCGGCCACGGTCTTGGCATCGGGGTGCAGGAGCCCTGCATCAAGGAGTTGCCCGATCAGGAATTGCAGCCCGCCTGCGGCGTGGAAATGGTTCACATCTGCCAGACCGTTCGGATAGACCTTGGCCATCAAGGGCACGGCGGCCGAGAGATCGTCGAAATCGGCAAGATCAAGGATCACCCCCGCCGCCCGCGCCATGGCGGGCAGATGCAGCACGAGGTTGGTGGACCCCCCCGTCGCCATCAGCCCGACGATGCCATTGACGAAGGCGCGCTCGTCGAGGATCTCGCCTGCCGGGCGGTAGTCATTGCCCAATGCGGTGATTTCGGCAGCCCGGCGCACCGCTTGCAGCGTCAGCGCTTCGCGCAAGGGGGTGCCGGGGTTGACGAAAGAGGCGCCGGGCAGGTGCAGGCCCATGAACTCCATCAGCATCTGGTTGGTATTGGCCGTGCCGTAGAAGGTGCAGGTGCCAGGGCCGTGATAGCTGGCCATCTCGGCCGCCATCAGCTCGGCCCGCGTGGCCTTGCCCTCGGCGTAAAGGTTGCGCACCCGGGCCTTTTCGTCATTGGGCAGGCCCGAGGTCATGGGGCCGGCGGGCACAAAGATTGCCGGGACATGGCCAAAGGTGGCCGCCGCCATGATGAGGCCGGGCACGATCTTGTCGCAGACGCCGAGATAAAGGCTTGCGTCAAAGGTGTTGTGGCTCATCGCCACCCCGGCGGCGAGGGCAATCACGTCGCGCGAGAAAAGCGAAAGCTCCATCCCCGGCTGGCCTTGGGTCACCCCGTCGCACATGGCGGGAACCCCGCCCGCCACTTGGGCGGTTGCCCCGGCCTCGCGCGCGGCGGCGCGGATCAGTTTGGGGTAATCCTCGAACGGCTGATGGGCCGAGAGCATGTCGTTATAGGCGGTGACGATGCCGATGTTCGGGGCGCGGCCCTCGGCGAGGGTCGTCTTTTGCGCCCCCATGGCGGCATAGGCATGGGCCTGATTGCCACAAGCCAGATGCCCGCGCGCAGGCCCTGCGCGCCCCGCAGCGGCGATCCGGGCAAGATAGGTGCTGCGGCTGGCCTCGGACCGGGCACGGATGCGGTCGGTGACGCGTGCGATGGTGGGATGAAGCGACATGGCCCCTCGCTGATTGGCGCTGACATGGTGCGGCCTGCCGCGCGGGCAGGATGTTTGGCGGGTGGTATCACATCGGGTGGTATCACATAATGTTAGCGCTAACAAGCGGAGTTGCTACGCCGTCATCTTCAAGACGCGCGTTAGATTGCTGTAATTGGCCTCGCCGTCGATCATGGTCGGATCGCACGCCATCGGCAAGGGGCTCGGGGGCGCGGTGATCCGGGGATTGGGGCAGGCCCGGGCGTGCTGCGATGGCTGAAATCGAGAAAATTCCCTGAAAATGCGCGCGAACGGGCGCAAACCGGCCACATTCCCCCTGCATCACATCTTTCAGGCGCCCGCGAGCCTGCCGCAATGCAAGCGACGCGGAGTTTTGCGAGAAGGAATTGAACATGGTCACCTTGCGTCATTTCAGCTTGGCACTGGTTGCGGTTTGCCTGTCGGCCTGTGTGCCGACAACAGCGCCTGCATCGCGTGGGGTTATCCCTGCGGCGGGGGAGTTGACGGCGGCCACCGGGCTTGGCGAAAACCCCGTGGCGCGGGGCTTGGCCGCGGGCACTTCGCAATCCTCTGGTCCGGCACCGGCCTCTTACGACATCGAGGCGATTCGCATTGCAGTGCCGCGCAGCCTGACGGTGTCTGAGGCCAATACTTTCAAACCGCGCGCCGATATTGTTTGGCGCGGCGAGGCGCTGGGCGATCGTCACGCCCAAGTCAGCGCCATTTTTCAAGAGGCCATGACGGCAGGCACCGCGGATGCCCAGCATGGTCAGAAGGTCGATCTGGATATTGAGGTCACCCGCTTTCATGCGCTGACCGAAAAGACCCGTTACACCTTTGGCGGTATGCATGAGATGCGCTTTGTCTTGACGCTGCGAGACAGCGCCACGAGGCAGGTTTTGGATGGTCCGCGTGAAATTGTGGCTGATATCAAAGCCTCGGGCGGGTCGGCGGCGATTGCCGAAGAGCAAGCCGGTTTGACCCAACGCGTGGTGACCGTGGCGCGTTTGGCGCAGGTGATCGGGCGCGAGTTGGCGGCTCCGGCGGCCGTGCCGCAAGTGGTGGCGCGTCAGGCCAGCAGCCCGGCGCAACTGACCGACTAAGCGGCTTTTCGCAGGGTTCGAAACAGGTTAAGGGGGGCGTATGACACACGCCCCCCTTTCCGTTGAAGAACCCGCCCCGAAGGGCCGCCCTGTGGTGCGGCTGAAACCCAAGGCCGAGGCCCGCGCCATTCGCCATGGCTTTCCTTGGGTCTATGCCGATGAGCTGGTGACCGACCGGCGCACGCAAAGCCTGACCCCCGGTGCACTGGCGGTTTTGGAGGATGGTGAGCGGCGGCCTTTGGGGCTGGTGACGGTGAACACCAAATCCAAGATCATTGCCCGGATGCTGGACCGTGATCCCGAGGCGGTGATTGATCAGGCTTGGTTTGCGGCGCGTTTGCGCCGTGCGCTGTCAATGCGCGAGCGGCTGTTTGATGCCCCCTTTTACCGGCTGATCCATGCCGAAGCCGATGGCTTGCCGGGCGTGGTGATCGACCGTTTTGGCGATGCGGCGGTGATCCAGCCCAATGCCGCTTGGGCCGAGGCGCATCTTGATGCGCTGGTGGCGGCGGTGCAATCGGTGACGGGCGTTACCCATGTGGTCAAGAACGGCACGGGCCGGGCGCGGGGGCTGGAGGGTTTGGCCGAGGAAACCGTGCTGTTGCAGGGCCAGATTGATGCGCCCATCCCGGTGCCGATGAATGGCGCGACCTATATGGCCGATGTGATGGGCGGCCAGAAGACCGGGCTTTTCTTTGACCAGCGTCCGAACCATGCCTTTGCCGCGCGTCTGGCGCGGGGGGCTTCGGTGCTGGATGTGTTTTCCCATGTGGGCGGCTTTGCGCTCGCGGCGCTGGCCGGTGGCGCGGCGCAGGCGCTGGCGGTGGATGCCTCGGCGGCGGCCTTGGCGCTGGCCGGGCAGGGGGCCAAGGCCTCGGGCTTTGCTGACCGCTTTGCCACCCGGCAGGGCGATGCCTTTGAGGTCTTGGAGGCCTTGGGCGCGGAAGGTGCGCGCTTTGATCTGGTGATCTGCGATCCGCCCGCCTTTGCGCCTGCCAAACCGGCGCTGGAGGCGGGGTTACGCGCCTATGAGCGGATTGCGCGGCTTGCCGCGCCCCTCGTCGCGCCGGGGGGCTATCTGGTGCTGTGCTCGTGCAGCCATGCCGCTGATCTGGCCGCCTTCCGCAATGCCTCGGCCCGGGGCATCGGGCGCGGCGGACGGCGGGGGCAGATCATCCATACGGGCTTTGCCGGGCCCGATCATCCGATCCTGCCGCAACTGGCCGAAAGCGGCTATCTGAAGTCGCTGGTGTTCCATCTGGATGGCTAAGGCGCGCCTCCTCGTCCGATTGCATCGGCTCGTCGGCAGCCCCCGACGAGAAGCGCTGCGCAGGAGGAGGGTGGCGTGAAGGCGGTGCTTGACGCCTGCGTGCTGTTTCCCACCGTCTTGCGGGAAATCCTGCTGGGCGTGGCGGCGCGTGGCCTATATCAGCCCGTCTGGTCTGAGCGCATCTTGCGCGAATGGGTGCGCGCCACGGCCAAGCTTGGCCCGGAGGCTGGGGTTGAGGCTGAGGCGCAGGCGACACTAGCCCGCCTCGCCTTTCCCGCCGCCATGCAACGGGAACAGCCCAATATCGAGGCCCGGCTTTGTTTGCCCGATCCCAATGATATCCATGTGCTGGCTGTGGCGATTTCGTCCCATGCCGATGCCATCATCACCTTTAACGCGGCCGATTTTCCGCGGCACGTTCTGGCGGAAGAAGGTGTCTTGCGTCTCGATCCTGATCAGCTGTTGTGTCAGCTGCACGCCCGCCACCCCGGCGAGGTGGCGCAGGTGGTCAGCACGGTTCATGCCACAGCCGAGCGGATGCTGGGCGAGGTCATTCCGTTGAAGACTTTGATGAAGCGCGCGCAGTTGCGGCGTTTGGGCAAGCTGTTGCTGCCCTCAGCCTGACACCGCGCCCCAGCGCGTTTCATTCGCCTCAATCGCGGCAATGCGTTCGGGGGTTTTGGGATGGCTGCGCAGCCAGACCGGAATCTCGGCGCCGCGCCCGCCGGTCAGGGCCTCAAGCTTGCGAAACAGCGATTTTTGCGGCGCGGTGCCAATGCCCGCCTTCAGCAACAGCGCGCTGGCATAGGCGTCTGCCTCGAACTCGTCGCGGCGCGAAAGGCGCGCCATCAGGGCGGCGGAAATGAAATTCGCAATCCAAATGCCAATGAAGGGCAAAAAGCGGTTCAAGAACGCCGAAAGCACCACAAAGACAGCGTTTTGTCCGGTGAAATCGATCATCCGACGCCGGATATGGCCCAAGGCGACATGCCCAAGCTCATGGGCGATGACGCTGGCCAATTCCTCGCTGGTCACCTCGCCGCGCGCGCGTGCGGCCAGAAAACCACGGGTCAGAAAGATGCGCCCATCC
This sequence comes from Tabrizicola sp., assembly GCA_965284335.1. Classification (GTDB taxonomy): domain Bacteria; phylum Pseudomonadota; class Alphaproteobacteria; order Rhodobacterales; family Rhodobacteraceae; genus Tabrizicola_A. The sequence continues at coordinate 853,054 of OZ260076.1, forward strand.
GGCGCCGCCAGCCCGTTGACCGCGTCAATCTCGAACACATGCAGCTTGATCGCCTCAAGGTCCAAGGCGCGTGCGAGTTTTGCCGCCAATGCGTTGATCTCGGCATCAACCAGCGGTTTGGACTGGGCATCCAGCATCCGCTTGGTCTGCCAGACCGAAAAGCGCAGCATCAAGAGCGCATAGCCAACGGCCAAAAGGAGAGGGGCGAGTTTCAACAGCATATTCGGTATATGGGGCCGTTACAGCGTTAGGGAAAGGGGGTGTCATGCGGGTGTCGCAGGGCTGTGATCAGCCACCAGCCCAGACCCGCCGCCACGGCCGCTGCGGCCGAAAAGCCAAGGATCGAGCCTGCAAAATCGCTGGCGGCGGCTAGGTTGCCCGCAAAACCATAGCCGACCCCGGTGTAAAGGCCGACCCAGACCGTTTCGCCCAGCACCGCCGCCAGCGAAAAGCGCAGCCAGCCAAAGCCCGTGGCCCCGGTGAAGAGATTGGCATAAGGTCCAAGCGGGCTGAACAGCCAGCGCGTCAGAAAGACCGCCAAGGCCCCACGCCGGGTGACAAGTGCGCGGGTGCGCGCCATCAAGGCGGCGCGCTTGTTGCGGCCTTGGGCCTTGCCCGACCCGCCCGAATGGGGCGCCGGCTGTGCCAGCCGCGCCAGCATCGGTGCGCCGCCCCGGCGGGCCAGCCAATAGCCGGCCTGATCCCCCGCAACCGCCCCTGCCAGCGCCCCCGCCATGACCTGCCACAAAACCAGATCACCCGTTGCCGCAAAGCCGCCCGCCGTCAGCATCGCAAGCGAGGCAGGGACCGGCAGGGCGATGCAGGACAAAAAGGTGGTCAAGGCAATCAGCCAGACCCCATGGCTGGGCACGGCGGCCAAAAGCGCGTCAATCATCGCCGTCGGCTTTCGGAAGGGGCGCATCTGGCCCATCGCCGGGCGTAAGGCTGGCCAAGGCGGCATTCACGCGCTCTAGGATCGCGGTGAGAGGCTGGCCTTCTGCACGGGCCAGCTCTGCCAAGGTGCGCGGCCCTGAGCTTGCCGGATGGGGCAGGGCGGCACGTTCGGCAAGGTCTTCCAGCGGCACCTGCCAGCTTCGCGCAATATAGCGCGGGGTCATCCAACCCTCGACCGTTTGGTTCTGATGGGCGGGGCTGGACCAATAGACCACCTTCACCACAAAGCGCCCGGCAAAGCCCAAAGCGACCAGAACGGCCAAGAAAAAGGCGGCCAGCACCACGGGATGGCGCCGCCAAAGCTCAATCAGCGCCTGCTTCATCGCAACTCCTTGATGCCGCGGGCGATGCCTTCGAGTGTCATCGGCACCATGCGGCCTTGAAAGATGTCGCGGATCAGCCGGATCGACTGGGTATAGCCCCAATGCGCCTCGGGCACCGGGTTGATCCACAGATGGTTCGGCCATTGCGCGCAGGCCCGGTTCAGCCAGACTTGGCCTGCCTCGGGGTTCCAATGCTCATTCGCGCCGCCGGGATGCAGAATCTCATAGGGGCTCATGCTGGCATCGCCCACAAAGATGCATTTGTAATCAGAGCCATAGGTGCGCAGCACCTCGGCTGTGGGGGTCTGGGCGTTCCAGCGCCGGGCATTGTCGCGCCAGACGCCTTCGTAAAGGCAGTTGTGAAAGTAAAAAGGGACCAGATGCTTGAACTCGGCGCGGGCGGCTGAAAACAGCTCTTCCATCACCTTGACGTAAGGGTCCATCGACCCGCCCACATCCAGAAACAAAAGCACCTTCACCGCATTGCGCCGCTCGGGCCGGGTTTGCACATCAAGCCAGCCATGTTCGGCGGTGGCGCGGATGGTGCCGTCAAGGTCGAACTCCTCCGCCGCCCCGTCGCGCGCCCATTTGCGCAGGCGCCGCAGCGCCACCTTGATGTTGCGGGTGCCAAGTTCGACCGTGTCATCCAGATTGCGGAACTCGCGCTTGTCCCAGACCTTGACCGCGCGCTGGTGGCGGCTTTGGTCTTGGCCGATGCGCACGCCTTCGGGGTTGTAGCCATAGGCGCCAAAGGGCGAGGTGCCGGCGGTGCCGATCCATTTGTTGCCGCCCTGATGGCGGCCCTGCTGTTCGGCCAGCCGCTGTTTCAGCGTCTCCATCAGCTTGTCAAAGCCACCCAAGGCCGCGATCTGGGCCTTTTCCTCGGCTGTCAGGTGCTTTTCGGCAAGTTTGGCCAGCCAGTCGCCGGGCAGGTCCATCGCCTCTAGCACTTCCGTATCGGAAATGCTGTCCAAGCCCTTGAACGCCTTGGCAAAGGCGCGGTCATAGCGGTCAAGGTGGCGCTCATCCTTGACCATCGCGGTGCGGCCCAGAACGTAGAAGCCTTCGGGATCATAGGTGACCAGACCCGCCTGCAACCCTTCGAGAAAGGCCAGATATTCGCGCAAGGACACGGGCACCCCTTCATCGCGCAAGGCAAGGAAGAAGGGCAGGAACATGGGCCTATTGCCCGGCGCGGTCGAGGTAGATGGTGATAAACAGCGCCACCAGCATCAGCGGAATAGCATGGGCGGCACCGTATTGCGCCATGTCGAGACCCTTGCCGCCGCGCCGTTTGGCGCGCCATGCGCCAAGCGCCGCGCCCACCACCAAAGCCACCAACACCAAGACGGGAATATACACCGCTTTGCCCCCTTATTCTGCGGGGCTGGGCGGTTTATGCCCTTTAGCCCCCGCGCCGACCGCGCGCGCCCAAGGTCGCAACCTCGGCCATTCGCGCGCGCACCTGCGCTTCCGACCCAAAGCCATAGCGCGCCCATCCCAGACTGTCGAGACGCAAGGCCCGCGCCTCGGCGACCTGACCTTGGGCCTCAAACGCCTCGGCCTTGATCAGCATCAGCGTCGCCAGAAGGGCCGCGTTTTGCGATTGTTTGACCACGGGAATGGCGCGGTCGGCAAATTGCACGGCTTGGGCCGGTTGGCCACTGGACAGCGCCACCGCTGCCAGTTGCATATCGACATGCGCGCCATGCACTGCGCCGCCGGGCAGGGTGCGATAGATCTGGGCGGCCTTGGTAAAGGCGCGCACCGCGGCCTCGGGGTCCGAGGTGACTTGGGCGCGGCCCAAGGCATAGTAGGAAAAGGCCAAGCGCCCGTCAGACCAGCCCTGCGCTGCGGCAATCGAGATCATCCGCTCGGCCCCCGCGCGGGCGCTGCCGCCCCTTGTGCCAAAGGCCTGTTCGACCGCTGCCACCCAAGGCCGTGGCGCAATGGTTTTGGGCTGGCCGCCCCGGCCTTCGCCGCCGGGGTTCAGCCGCGCCAGAATGGCCGGCAGACGGCGGGCCACCTCGGCCTCGTTCATGCCCGATTGCAGATCAGGCGCGTAATAGGCCCGCAGGATCAGCATATCAAAGCCGGTCAGCACGGTGTGGAAATTGTCGTCGTTAAAGACCGAATCGGGCAGGTGATACAGATCGTTCAAGGGTCCAATCGCTTGGGCCATTTCCTCATGCAGGCAGTCGCGCACCTCTTGGGCCGAGGTGTCGGATGGGATCACGATCACCACGCGGTTGCGTTGCACCAATTGCGTCCAATCCACCACAGGCGTGCCGCGCGCGCCCTTATATTCGTCAAACGAGCGAACCCCCGGCACCACGAAACAGGCCGCCGAAGGCACCGCGCGGCGCATCTGGGCGCGTGGGACGAAATCAACGGTGATTGAGGCCGCCCCGTCACCTGGGGCCGGGCGCACATCAAGCCCGGCCTCATGGCGCAGCCGTGACATCAGATGCGACAGCTCCGACCGTGCGGTGGGCGGCACATCGCCGGTCATGGCCACGGTGATCGGGCCTTCAAAGCGGCTGAGCACCGGGATGGCGCGCCCGCTTTCCATGCGAAAGGCAAGATCAAGAAAATCCCGCGCCATTTCAGAATTGCCGCGCTGGGCGCGAATGGCCGAAGGCTGGGCAAAGGGTGCCAGTTGCGATGGTCCTGCGATGGATTGACCATCCAGAGCGACGCCTTTGGTGACTTCGGCGCGGGGCGCGGGTGTGCATGCCGAAATAAGGCAGAGAGCAAGGGCTGAAATACGACGCATGGCTTGGCAGCTGCACCACTAATAGGGCGGGGGTTCTCCCCGGATGAACAGGCAAGGCATGGCGTAAGCCCGCACCCGTCCGGTTCAGCGCCCTTGGGTTGGATGCCCCCGCATCCGCCCCAAGGGCCAGTCTGATCCGGGCAAGGCCCGTTCCGTCACCACGCCCCGGCGGCCCGGTGCAAAATGACACCGACACGCCTGAGGGACCAAAGGCCGGACGCAATCCCCACCGCGACCTGCCTTGTGATATGCCGATGCTGTTTGCTGGCCGGTTTCCCCCGCGCGTCGAGCAGTGCCGCGCAAGGGGTCTTGCCCGAAAGATCAACCGATCGCAGCGACCGGGACCAAAGTGGCCCACCCAAAGGGCAAGCCCAGCAAGACTGGAAAACCGTCACAAAAAACAACACCGTCACACAAGACAAGACAACATGCAGCCAGTGTCGTTAAAGGGGCAGGTTCATGTCAATCTTGCGGATTTTTCATCCAATGGCTGTATCTACCCATGGATAGGTGAAGGCTGCGAAACGCCAGATTTACGCGGAAGCGATCGCGAAATATTTCAGTTTGTTTCAGATAAATCGGTTTCGTGATTAAATTGTGTCAAGACCGTGGCTAAATACTGGCAGAATCGCCCGATTCGACGAAATCGCCGCAACAGACCCGCTCTGACACTGGAATTGGATGTGTTTCGCCCTGTGGTCACTTTGCGGCAAGGCATGCGAAATCGCCACAAAGGCAGCGCGGAAACGCTGCTGCGGCTCACCCTATGATTGTGTCGAAAATCGAAACAATCTGCGCGCTTTCCCGCAGGTTTCGCGCCTAGCTTCGCCCCGAGCGTGACATGAAGGCCAGCCGTTCAAAAAGCTGCACATCCTGTTCGTTTTTCAAAAGCGCACCATGCAGGCGTGGCAGGCTGTGCTTGCCCTCGCGGCGCAAATCTTCGGGGCTGAGATCCTCGGCCAAAATCAGTTTCAGCCAATCCAGCACCTCGGAGGTCGAGGGTTTTTTCTTGAGCCCCGGGGTTTCGCGCAGCTCAAAAAACTGCGTCAGGGCCGTGGTCAGGAGCGTTTCTTTGATATCTGGGAAATGCACCCGCACGATCTGAGCCAGAACCTGCGGTTCGGGAAAACGGATGTAGTGAAAGAAACAGCGGCGCAAAAAGGCGTCGGGCAGTTCCTTTTCGTTGTTCGAGGTGATGATGACCACGGGCCGGTTGACCGCACGCACCGTCTCGCCCGTCTCGTAGACGTGAAACTCCATCCGGTCGAGTTCTTGCAAAAGGTCATTTGGAAATTCGATATCGGCCTTGTCGATTTCGTCGATCAGCAAGACCACGCGAGAAGGGGCGTCAAACGCCTGCCAAAGCTTGCCACGCTTGATGTAATTCCTGACCTCATGCACCCGCGCCTCGCCAAGCTGGCTGTCGCGCAAGCGGCTGACGGCGTCATATTCATAAAGCCCCTGTTGCGCCTTGGTTGTGGATTTGATGTGCCATTCAATCAGGGGCATGTTCAAGGCGGCGGCAACTTGACGGGCCAATTCGGTTTTCCCGGTGCCCGGCTCGCCCTTGACGAGGAGCGGGCGCTGCAAGGTGACGGCGGCATTCACGGCCACCGCAAGGTCATCGGCGGCGACATAGGTTGAGGTGGTTGAGAATTTCATAAGCGGATCAAGACTCTGCATGGGGGCTGCAAGATATGCTACCCTTGCAGGGTTTTTGTCGCAACCGCTAGTGACAATGCTCGGGCTTTGGGCTATTGCACCGCCCAAACCGCCCTCGGCATGGCCAGATGCCGCTTCTGTGTCTGACCTGCCGTGAGGATCGCAAGATTGGAGAGCGCTGCCATGAAAGCCGAAGTGTTTTTGCCCGATGATTATCGGCCGGCCGAAGATGAGCCTTTCATGAATGATCGGCAGCTGGAATATTTCCGGCGCAAGCTGTTGGTCTGGAAGCAAGAGCTGTTGGAACAGTCGAACGAGACGATCGGCAATCTGCAAGACAGCGGCCGTTCGGTGCCCGACATCGCTGACCGCGCGTCGGAAGAAACCGACCGCGCATTGGAACTGCGTACGCGGGACCGTCAGCGCAAACTGGTGTCCAAGATCGACGCCGCCCTGCGCCGGATTGACGAAGGGGAATATGGGTATTGCGAAATGACCGGCGAGCCGATCAGCCTGAAACGGCTGGATGCCCGCCCGATTGCCACCATGACGCTGGAAGCCCAAGAAAAGCACGAGCGGCGCGAAAAGGTGCACCGCGACGATTGATCGCCCAACGCAGGGCTTGCGCCCGGCTGGATGTCACAGGATGCTGAAGCAGGGTCTGTTGGGCCCGGCTTTTGTGTTGGAGGTGGCTGGATGCAGCGGCGTGAGGTGACAGTTCTCGGGGCAGGGGTGGCGGGGTTGACCGCCGCCTTGGCCCTTGCCCAAGCTGGCCATTCCGTGACGGTGCTTGAGCAGGCCGATGCCATCCGCGAGGTGGGGGCGGGTTTGCAGATCAGCCCCAATGCCGCCGTCGTTTTGCGCGCGCTGGGTCTTGGTCCGGCACTTGAGGCGGTGCAGGGCCGCGCCCATGCGGTGCAGCTGTGCGATGGGCTGACGGGCGAGCGGGTGCTGCGCATGGATCTGTTGCGCCTGCGCCCCGATCAGACCTATCACTTTGTCCACCGCGCCGATCTGATTGACATGCTGGCCCAAGCGGTGCGGGCGGCGGGGGTGCAAATCCGGCTTCTTCAGCAGATTGCCAGCGTGGATTTAACCGGCGCACGGCCCCGATTGATAACCGCCCAAGGTGCCGAGATCGACGCCGATATTCTGGTCGGCGCGGATGGTTTGCATTCGAAAACCCGCGCGGCGCTGAATGGCGCGGCGCAGCCCTTTTTCACCCATCAGGTGGCGTGGCGCGCGCTGATCCCCGAAACGCCGGGTGCCGACCCGGTGGCCGAGGTGCATATGGGCCCCGGACGCCATTTGGTCAGCTATCCTTTGCGCGGCGGGCTTCTGCGCAACATCGTGGCGGTGGAAGAGCGCAGGGCTTGGGTCGAAGAGGGCTGGTCCTTGCGTGATGATCCGATTGAGATGCGGCTGGCCTTTGAGCGGTTTTCACCGCGGGTGCGGGGCTGGTTAGAGCAGGTGCAGGACGTCTATCTGTGGGGGCTGTTCCGCCATCCGGTTACCGAGACATGGGCGCGTGTTCTGCCCCAAGGGGCGGCGGTGATTTTGGGTGACGCGGCGCATCCCACTTTGCCATTTCTGGCGCAGGGTGCGGCGATGGGCATCGAGGACGGCTGGACGCTGGCCGATCATCTGACGCGGCTGCCTTTGGATCAGGCGCTGCCGCGCTGGCAGGCCCTGCGCCGCCCACGCTGCGCCAAGATCGTGGCGGCGGCCAATGGCAATGCGCGGGCCTATCATCTGTCGGGGCCGATGCGCGGTTTGGCCCATATGGGGTTGAAGCTGGGGGCGATGGTGCAGCCCGGCTTTGCACTGTCGCGCTTTGATTGGCTTTATGGCCATGATGTCACCCGCCAAGGGTAAAAGCGGTGAAGCTTTGGGGGGGGCATGAAAAAGCCCGCCAAGGGCGGGCTATCCGTCGCGCTGTCAGGCCAGATCAGGCATTCACCGTCATCGGCATGCAGGCCAGTTCCATGCCGCCCGCATAGATCACCTCGGCGCGTTCAAAGCGCAGGGTGACAAAGCGCACTTCGGCCAGAATATCGCCGCGAATGAATTCGCCGTCGCACAGACGCTCGGCCGGAACCAAGGCTTCGGCCTTGCCATAAAGCGCCTTGGCACGCCAATCGCGCAGCATCACGGGCTGGTTCGGGGCCAAAAACATTTCCTCGGTCGGGCGACCGACGCCAAGGCTGTCGCGGGCCACGGCCACAACACGGGCGTTTTCCACGCGCGTCACTTCAACCTGAACCACTTTGCGCATGCCGTTGCGGGTGATCACCCGGTCGCCCGGCATGATGAATTCCACCGGCAACTCGCCATCCAGCGTCAAGATCGGGGTGCCAAGGGCAATGCCGGCATCGGCAAAGATTTCCTGCTCGGCAAGGGCCTGTGCCTGAGCGTCGGTTGCGAAATCAGCTTGTGCCAGATGTGCCATTGTTCAAATCCTAAGTGCCGATCCATGCCCCCGCATGTCGTCTTGTTTCGCGGTCAAATGTGGCAAGATTGAGTTAAGCTTATGCCCATTTCACGATGATTTCGCGGCTGAACCTGCGCAAATGCGGCGGGTTTTGCGCGCAACTTGTGCGGTCAATTCTAAGGCCGCTGCGGGCAGAGTGGATTTTCCGCGTTTTTGCCCTCGCCTCGGCGAGAAAGGGTTGCTAAAAGGCGCCCGTGTCAGGTGCCCGTGTCATGGGCCATGGTTCTGATACGCCGGGCCAGTCGGGCCTCTTGCCCTTTGCGGCAGGTGGCCTGTCACCGGGAAATGCGGGTGTGGCGAAATTGGCAGACGCACTGGATTTAGGTTCCAGCGCCGCAAGGCGTGGGGGTTCAAGTCCCTCCACCCGCACCATCCCTGCCTTTTTGCCGCCGATTTGCCGCATCTGTTCTGGGATAAGCGCGCGATTCAGGGTTGATCCCCACCAAAGGCAGCACTAGACAGGCGCCAACGTATTTGGCCGCCCTTGGGGCGGCCTTCCAGCTTGTGCGAGGACATGAAATGCAAGTCACCGAGACCCTGAACGACGGCCTGAAGCGCGGCTACACCATCACGGTGACGGCAGCCGAGCTGGATGCCGAAGTGCAGAAGAAACTGCTGGAAGCCCAGCCCGAAGTTGAAATCAAAGGCTTCCGCAAGGGCAAGGTGCCGCTGGCGATCCTGAAAAAGCAGTTCGGTCAGCGCATGATCGGCGACGCGATGCAAGATGCCATCGACGGCGCGATGAAGGACCATTTCGACAAGACCGGCGACCGCCCGGCTTTGCAGCCCGAGGTCAAGATGGTGGGCGGCGAGACCTGGAAAGAAGGTCAGGATGTCGTGGTCGAAATGACCTACGAATGCCTGCCGCCGATCCCTGAGGTGGATGCCGCCAAGATCAAGCTGGAGCGTCTGTCGGTGAAGGCCGATGATGCGGCCATCGATGAGGCGCTGAAGAATCTGGCCGGTTCGGCCCAGTCCTTCGAGCCGAAGAAGAAAGCCCAAAAGGCCAAGAAAGGCGATCAGGTTGTGATCGACTTTAAAGGTTCGGTGGACGGTGACTATTTCGAGGGCGGTTCGGGCGAGGATTACCCGCTGGTTTTGGGCTCGAACTCGTTCATTCCGGGCTTTGAAGACCAACTGATCGGCGCCAAGACCGGCGACGAGGTGAAGGTGAACGTGTCCTTCCCGGAAAACTATGGTGCGGCACATCTGGCAGGTAAGGCTGCCGTGTTCGAATGCACCGTCAAGGAAGTGCGCGAGCCGAAAGAGGCCGAGATTGACGACGAGCTGGCCAAGAAATTCGGTGCCGAAGATCTGGCCGCGCTGAAAGGCCAAATTGCCGAGCGTCTGGAGGCTGAATACAAGGGTGCCGCCCGCGCCGTGATGAAGCGTAGCCTCTTGGATCAGCTGGATGCGCAGGTGAAGTTTGACCTGCCCGCCGCCTTGGTGGATGCCGAGGCTGCCCAGATCGCCCATCAGCTGTGGCACGAAGAGCACCCCGAGGTGCACGACCACAACCATGGCAACGTGGAACCCACCGATGAGCACAAGAAGCTGGCCGAGCGTCGCGTGCGTTTGGGGCTGGTTCTGGCCGAGGTGGGCCGCAAGGCCGAGGTCACCGTGACCGATGCTGAAATGACCCAAGCCGTGCTGGCCGCGGCCCGTCAATACCCGGGCCAAGAGCGCGCCTTCTTTGAATTCGTTCAGAAAAACGCTCAGATGCAACAGCAGCTGCGCGCGCCGGTCTTCGAAGACAAGGTCGTTGACCACATCGTTTCGGGCGCCAAGGTGACCGATAAGGAGATCTCGAAAGACGATCTGCAAAAGCTGGTCGAAGCGCTGGACGACATGTAAGCGCGATTTTTCGTCGAAAAATCGGGGCCGCGCCGGGTGGGTGCGGCCCTTTTTCATGGCAGCCCTGCCAAGGGGGCCGGGGTGAGGGCATCATGCGCAAGGACAGTCTGGACGGGGTGGGCTTTGCGACCGTTTTGGCGGTGACGCTGTTGCTGGCGGTCAATCAGATCATCGTCAAAGAGGTCAATCAGGGTTTGCAGCCGGTGTTCTTTGCTGGCCTGCGTTCGGCCCTTGCGATTGCCTTTGTCTGGGTTTTTTTGAAATGGCGCGGGCTGACGGCGCGGGTTCGCATGTCTGACCTGGGGCCGGGGCTTTTGATTGGTGCGATCTTTGCGGCCGAATTTCTGTGTCTTTTCATTGCATTGGATCTTACTCTTGTCAGCCGGGCATCGGTGATTTTCTATTCCATGCCGGTGTGGATGGGGCTTTTGGGCCATTTCTTTCTGCCCGGCGAACGGTTGAACGCGGTGCGCGCGCTGGGGCTGTTGTTGGCCTTTCTGGGCACGGCCTGGGCGATTGTGTCGCGGCCTGCGGGAGCGGGAGAGGCCAGCCTTCTGGGGGATATTCTGGCGCTTGGCGCGGCTTGGGGCTGGGCGGGCACGGCCTTTTTGGCCCGCAAGACCCGTCTGCGCGAGGCCGGACCTGAGGCGCAGCTTTTCTGGATGGTGGCGGTCTCGGCCCCGATTCTTTTGCTGGCCGCGCCCTTTTTTGGCCCGCTGATCCGCGAGATTGAGCCAGCGCATTGGGGTTGGCTTTTGTTTCAGTCGTCCATCGTGGTGGCGGGCGGATTTGTCGCGTGGTTGTGGCTCTTGTCGGTCTATCCCACGGCAACGGTGGCCAGCTTTTCCTTTCTGACACCGCTTTTCGCGATTCTGTTGGGCTATATCTTGTATGCCGAGCCGCTGACGCTGCCATTGGCTGTGGCATTTTTGCTGGTGGCTTCGGGAATCATCCTGATCAATCGACGCGGCTAGGGCGCGGGCGGAAAAGTCTCTGCAACACAGGGCAAAGCCGCCGGAAATCAGCGTTTTTTGCGTCTCTTCACATGGCGTGTGAAGTGCCAGATCATGGCAGGCAGGGCATGGGCTGCGTTGGTCTGCACGCCACCCCTAGACGATGATCCTTCCGTCAAGCACAAAATCTTGTGGTTGAGCCAAATTTTCCGTTTGATCCGCCACAGCATTTACGACATTTTGACAAAGTCGCCGAAAGGACCACCACCCATAGTGGTCCAAAGCTTCTGTCACCAAAGTTCACTCGCGCCTCTGGCGCAGTTGCCCCCGCAGCAAAGGTTGCACAGGGCGTGAAGATTGGGGGGGCTGGGCGTTTAGAGATCACAACTGGCAGGGGGAAAATCCCCGCCACACAGGGACGGAGACGGGGCATGAAGATCGAGCGGAAATTCACCACGGCTGAGGCCGGGGCATACGGGCAGATGGCGTTTCAGCTGACCACATCGGAGATTCGCAATCCCGATGGCAAGATCGTCTTCCGCAATGAGGCGGTCGAGGTGCCCGAGGGCTGGAGCCAGGTCGCAAGCGACGTTCTGGCGCAGAAGTATTTCCGCAAGGCTGGCATCCCGGCCGTTTTAAAGCGCGTCAAGGAAAAGGGCGTGCCCGAATTCCTGTGGCGCTCGGTCGCCGATGAGGCGGCGCTGGCGAAGCTTCCGGCCGAAGAGCGTCTGGTTGGCGAAACCAGCGCCAAGCAGGTGTTTGACCGTCTGGCGGGGGCTTGGGCCTATTGGGGTTGGAAGGGCGGCTATTTCAGCTCGGAAGCTGATGCCAAGGCCTATTATGACGAGATGCGCTTTATGCTGGCGCGCCAGATGGCAGCACCCAACAGCCCCCAGTGGTTCAACACCGGCCTGCACTGGGCTTACGGCATCGACGGCCCGAGCCAAGGCCATTACTACGTCGACCATGAGACCGGCGTGTTGACCAAATCCTCCAGCGCCTATGAACATCCCCAGCCGCATGCCTGCTTTATCCAGTCGGTCAAGGATGATCTGGTGGGCGATGGCGGCATCATGGACCTGTGGGTGCGTGAGGCGCGGCTGTTCAAATACGGCTCGGGCACTGGCACCAACTTCTCCTCGCTGCGGGGTGAGGGCGAAAAGCTGTCGGGTGGCGGCAAGTCGTCGGGCCTGATGGGGTTCCTCAAGATCGGTGACCGTGCGGCGGGCGCGATCAAGTCGGGCGGCACCACGCGGCGCGCGGCCAAGATGGTCATCGCCGACATGGACCACCCCGATATCGAGGATTTCATCAACTGGAAGGTCATCGAAGAGCAAAAGGTGGCCTCGCTGGTGGCCGGTTCCAAGGCGCATGAGCTGCGTCTGAACGAGATCTTCACGGCGATCCGCCAGTGGGACGGCTCGGCCGAGGATTCGGTGGATCCGGCAAAGAACCCGGCCCTGAAAGCGGCGATCAAGGCGGCCAAAAAGGCCATGATCCCCGACACTTACACCAACCGCATCCTGCAATACGCCAAGCAGGGCTATACTTCGATCGAATTCCCCACCTATGACGTGGACTGGGATTCCGAGGCCTATATCACCGTCTCGGGCCAGAACTCGAACAACTCGGTGCGCGTGACCGACGCCTTCCTGAAGGCGGTCAAGGATGATGCCGACTGGGCGCTTATTCGCCGCACCGATGGCAAGGTTGCCAAGACCCTCAAGGCGCGCGATCTGTGGGATCAGGTCGGCCATGCCGCTTGGGCCTGTGCCGACCCTGGCATCCAGTTCCACGATTCGGTTAACGCCTGGCACACCTGCCCGGAGGATGGGCCGATCCGCGGCTCGAACCCTTGCTCGGAATACATGTTCCTTGACGACACGGCCTGTAACCTCGCGTCGATGAACCTTCTGACCTTCTATGCGAATGGCAAGTTCGACGCCGAGGCCTATGTCCATGCCTCGCGTCTGTGGACCGTGACCTTGGAAATCTCGGTGATGATGGCGCAGTTCCCGTCGAAGGAAATTGCACAACTGTCCTACGACTTCCGCACGCTGGGCCTTGGCTATGCCAATATCGGCGGGCTTTTGATGAACATGGGCCTTGGCTATGACAGCGACGAGGGCCGTGCGCTTTGCGGTGCGCTGACCGCGATCATGACAGGCGTGGCCTATGCGACCTCGGCCGAAATGGCCGCCGAACTGGGCGCGTTTTCGGGTTATGAGCGCAACAAGCACCACATGCTGCGCGTCATTCGCAACCACCGCGCTGCCGCTTGGAGCAAGGCGGTTTATGAGGATGTCAACGTCAACCCGGTGGCTTTGGACGCCGCCAATTGCCCTGATCAGACCCTTGTCACGCTGGCCCGTTCGGCTTGGGACGAGGCGCTGGCCTTGGGCGAAAAGCACGGCTATCGCAACGCCCAGACCACGGTGATTGCGCCGACCGGCACCATCGGTCTGGTGATGGATTGTGACACTACCGGGATTGAACCCGACTTCGCGCTGGTGAAGTTCAAGAAGCTGGCCGGCGGTGGTTATTTCAAGATCATCAACCAGTCGGTTCCGGCGGCTTTGGAAAAGCTGGGCTATTCCACCTCTCAGGCCGCCGAAATCGTGGCCTACGCGGTGGGCCATGGCTCTATCGGCAATTGCGCCGGCATCAATCCGACGGCGCTGATCGGTCACGGGTTCGGCCCGCGCGAGATGGAAAAGATCGAGGCCGCACTTCCTTCGGCCTTTGACATTCGCTTTGTGTTCAACCAGTGGACGCTGGGCGAAGAGTTCTGCACCCAGACGCTGGGCATCCCGGCGGAAAAGCTGAACGATCCGACCTTTGACCTGCTGCGCCACCTTGGCTTTACCAAGGCCCAGATCGACGCCGCCAATGACCATGTTTGCGGCACGATGACGCTGGAAGGCGCACCGTTCCTGAAGCCCGAACATTACAATGTGTTCGACTGCGCCAATCCCTGCGGCAAAAAGGGCACGCGCTATCTGTCAGTCAATGCGCATATCTACATGATGGCAGCGGCGCAAAGCTTTATCTCGGGCGCGATTTCCAAGACGATCAACATGCCGAACTCGGCCACGATCGAGGAAACGCTGGCGGCTTATGAGCTGTCCCACTCCTTGGGCATCAAGGCCAATGCGCTGTATCGCGACGGCTCCAAGCTCAGCCAGCCGCTTGCGGCGGCGCTGATCGAGGATGACGAGGAGGCCGAGGAAATCCTCGCCACAGGCTCGATGCAGGAAAAGGCCGCCGTTCTGGCCGAAAAGATCGTGGAAAAGGTGATCATCAAGGAGATCATCCGCACCAACCGCGAGAAACTGCCGGAACGTCGCAAGGGCTATACCCAGAAGGCCATCGTCGGCGGGCACAAGGTGTACCTGCGCACCGGCGAATATGGCGACGGGCGTCTGGGCGAGATCTTCATCGACATGCACAAGGAAGGTGCGGGCTTCCGCGCCATGATGAACAACTTCGCCATCGCGGTGTCGGTTGGTCTGCAATACGGCGTGCCGTTGGAAGAGTTTGTCGAGGCCTTCACCTTCACCCGCTTTGAACCGGCGGGCATGGTGCAGGGCAATGACTCGATCAAGAATGCCACTTCGATCCTTGACTATATCTTCCGCGAACTGGCGATTTCCTATCTGGATCGCACGGACCTTGCCCATGTCAAACCCACGGGCGCGGCCTTTGACGACCTTGGCCGCGGTGACAGCGAGGGCAAGCGCAACTTTGACGAGGTGAGCGAAGGGGCGGCGTCGAAATCGGTCGAGCTTCTGAAGTCGATCTCTTCGACCGGCTATCTGCGCAAGCGTCTGCCGCAAGAGCTGATGGTGTTCCAAGGCGGCATCAACACCGCTGGCGCCACAGCTTTGGCCAGTGACGCGGTGACGGCGCTGAACATGCTGGTGCCGGAAACCGCACAAGGCACGGTCAGCATGGTGGCAGCGACGGCGATCTCAACTGGCACCGTGTCGATGGACGCCCGCACCAAGGCCAAGATGCAGGGCTATGAGGGTGATCCTTGCGGTGAGTGCGGCAACTACACGCTGGTGCGCAACGGCACCTGCATGAAGTGCAACACCTGCGGCGGCACGAGCGGTTGCAGCTAATCTCAGATTGGGGTTGGGTCGAGCATCTGGGCGGATGCTCGACCCGATCGTCCGGCTTTGTTGACACAGCCGGACTGGCTTCTCGACCAAGAAAAAAATCGGCCTCCAAAACAATAACGGTGAGCTTGGTCCAAGCTTCAATGGTGTCTCCAACAATCCACACATTTACCCTGAGCTTTGTGTTGGGCGCTGTGGATAATTATGGAGAAATGGATGAGTATTCTTCGATCTGGAGCTTACTGGCTCGAATTTCAAAGTAACCTCAACACTAAAGGAATAGGAACGCTTGTGGTCAACGGGCCCAGGCTGACCGGTGGTGACGGCGGCTACTTGTATCGGGGCTTTGTCACGGGATTTGGCGGGGTTTACCGTGGACGGGTCGCGGTTATCCGAGTTGATCCGAACGCTATTTCGCTTTTTGGCTCTGTGGAACGCTTCGACCTTGAGATAAGTGGTTTAGCGATGGGATCCAAAATCGCTTTTTCTGGGTTCGTCAGGGGGGCTGAACACCTGCGGGTTAGGTTCTCTCTTAGACTTGCTGCCGCTATGGCTGCTGAGTGAACTCCTTTTGGTGCTATCAAGTTGCTCCATCGAAACTCTTGAACCGGCGCCCCTTTGCGGGCGCCGGTTTCGTTTTGGCCTTGCGCATGGCGGGCGATGCGGCAGGTTGGGGGCAGGAGGCCAGCCATGTCGCACGACGCCAGCCCGATGGAGCAAGTCCGCAACAGCCTGATTCTGCCCGCTTTGGTGGTGGTTGGGCTGATGGTTGGGGTGCTGGCGGAATTTGTCCTGCGTCATCCCGTGGCCAATTGGGCCTATGGGCTGGTCTATCTTCTTGGTGGCCTTCCGGCGGGTTGGCAGGCGCTGCAGAGCCTCTGGCGTGATCATGTTCTGGATATTGACCTTCTCATGGTGTTGGCCGCGCTGGCCGCAGCCCTTGTCGGGGCGCCGATGGAAGGGGCGATTCTGTTAACTCTGTTTGCCATCTCGCAAACGCTGGAGCATCGCGCCATGGGCCGCGCCCGCCGCGCGGTCGAGGCGCTGATGGCGCTGCGCCCTGATACGGCCTTTCTGCGTCGCGGGGCAGAGGTGCAGGAAGTGCCCGCCGAAAGCCTGATTGCGGGGGATATCGTCGTTTTACGTCCCGGCGCGCGGGTGCCGGTGGATGGGGTGGTGGTCACGGGCGAGGGGCTTTTGGACGAGGCGACGCTCACCGGCGAATCCGAGCCGCAGCACAAGGGGCCGGGGGCCGCTCTGCATGAGGCGACGGTGAACCTCAATGGGGTGCTTGATATGCAGGTGACGCGGGGGTTGGCTGACAGCACCGTGGCCCGCATGATCCGGTTGGTGACCGAGGCACAAGCCGCCCGCGCCCCATCCGAGCGGTTTTCGGAATGGTTTGGCCAGCGCTACACCGTCGCCGTGCTGGTTGGCTCGATCACCGCCTATCTTGGGCTTTTGTGGTGGGGCCTGCCGCACCAAGATGCGCTTTACCGTGCCGCCACGCTGATGGTGGCCGCCAGCCCCTGTGCCGTTGTGATTTCGGTGCCGGCGGCCATCCTTTCGGCCCTGTCGGCAGCGGCGCGGGGGGGTGTTTTGTTCAAGGGCGGGGCGGCCTTGGAAACCTTGGCCGAGGTGAAATCCTTTGCCTTTGACAAGACCGGCACCCTGACCACCGGCCGCGCCGAGGTGGCGCGGATCGTCTCGGCTGATCTGCCTGAGGATGATCTGGTGCAGCTTTTGGCCGGGCTGGAGGCGCAATCGGAACATCCGATTGCCGCCGCGATCTTGCGCGAGGCGGCCCGCCGGGGGCTGGATGTGCGCGAACGCGAGGGGCTGCGGGCCTTGGCCTCGGAGGGCATTGTCAGCGGGCAGGGGGGCGATTCGCTTTGGGCCGGAAATCCGCGTTTGGCCAATAGGATGGGGGCCGATCTTGATCTGCCATGGCTGGACGTGATCCGTGCCGAGGATAAGACGGTGGTCTATCTGGGCCAAGGTGCCAAGGTCTTGGGGGCGGTGTCGGTTGCCGATCAGCCGCGCCCGACATCAGCCGCAGCACTGGTGGCGCTGCGCCGGGGCGGGGTTGCGACAATCGCCATGATGACCGGCGACCGCCGCCCCGTGGCCGAACGGATCGGCGCAGAGTTGGGCCTGACCAAAGACGAGGTGCATGCCGATCTTTTGCCCGCCGACAAGGTGGCCTTGGTGGGTGCCATGACCGCGCGCGGCAAGGTGGCCTTTGTGGGCGATGGGGTGAACGATGCCGCCGCCCTTGCACGGGCCGATGTCGGCATTGCCATGGGGGTGGCGGGCAGCGAAGTGGCGCTGCAGGCCGCCGATGTGGCCTTTCTGGCCGAAGACATGGGCCGTCTGGCCGAGGCGCATCGCCTTTCGCGCCGAACGGCGCGCATCATTCGGCAAAACCTGACCTTCGCCATCGGCGCAATGGTCCTTTTGGTGATCGGCGCGCTGGCCTTTGAACTGCCTTTGCCTTTGGCGGTGATCGGGCATGAGGGCGGCACGCTTTTGGTGGTTCTGAACGGGTTGCGGCTCCTCAGCGATCCCATCCGAAGGGTCAAAAAACCCGCTTGACGGAAAGGAGAGCGCTGGTCAGTTTGTCCGAAACAAGGGGCGCATATGGATTTCACCCATTTCCTGTCCAGCCACATGCTTGACCCTCGCGTCGGCGGCAAACGTCTCTATCAGACGGTCGTCGAACAGGCGCTTCATGCCGAGGCTTGCGGCTATGACGGGGTTGGCATTCCCGAACACCATCTGGTCAATATCCTGTTGATCCCATCGCCCTTGCAAATGGCGGTCAAGATCGCGGCCCATACCAAGCGGGTCAAGCTGGTGACCTCGATCTGTCAATTGCCGATCCGTGACATGCGGGTGTTCGCGGGCGAAGTGGTGCAGGCGCAGGCCCTGTGCGATGGGCGACTGATGCTGGGCGTGGGCAAGGGGGCCTTCGGCTTTGAGACCGGCCGGCTTGATGTGCCGATCGAAGCGACGAAAGAGCATTTTGACGAGGCTTTGCAGGTGCTTGAGGCGCTTTTGACGAAAGACGAGGTCAGCTGGCAGGGCAAATACTATAATTTCGAACCCCTAACCATCATGCCACGCCCCGAAGACCCGATCCCCCTTATGCTGGGTGTCATGGCACCCCCCGCAATCGAGGCAGCGGCGGCCAAGGGCTATCATGTGCAAACCACGCCCCTGTCGGCGACCCATGGCGTCTTGGAAAGTCAGGTCTCGGCCTTTCACCGGGGCCGCGCGCAAAACCCGGCGGCCACCAACCGGCTTTACCTGCAACGCGGCGTGTTCCTTGTGCATTCAAAGGCCGAACGCCAACGCATGGTGGAAACCGCGCATCGCTATTATGCCAGTTTCGACAATGTCTTTGGCGGCCCCGGCATCGTGGACAAGGGCATCATCCGCCCGCTGCCCCGCGCCCAGACCGCCGAAGAACTGGGCCAGAACATCCTGATCTGCGAGCGGCAGGAGATGATCGACAGGCTGTCACATTATGCCGAGTTGGGAATTGATGAGGTCATCGTGACCTCGATCTTCGGACAAGACCAAGAGGCCACTTTGGACATGATGTCGGCCCTCTCGACCGAGGTCATGCCGCATCTGAGGACCACACAGCGAAAGGTTTAAGCAATGCCGATGATCCGCATTGAAATGTTTGAAGGCCGCAGCGAAGAGCAAAAGCGCGCCTGCGCCGAGGCGGTGACAAAGGCTTGGGTGGAAACCTGTTCGGGCAAGCCTGAATCGGTGCACATCATCTTTGTCGATGTGGCGAAAAGCGATTGGGCCACTGGTGGGCGGCTGATGTCGGATGTGCTGAAGTGAGCCTGCCGACCGCCTATTCTGTCGCCGGAGACGGCCCGCCCCTGATCATGATCCATGGCATCGGCGCGCGGCGGGCAACCTTTGACGGCATGGTCGCAGGGCTGAAAGACCGCTTCACCTGCATCACCTATGACCTGCGCGGCCATGGGCTGACGCCGTGGACGGGCGGGCGGTTTGATCTGGATGATCTGGTGGATGATCTTGAGGATCTGCGCGCGCGCTTGGGGCTTGCGTCGGCGCATATTGCGGGCCACTCGCTGGGGGGCATGATCGGCCCACGCTACGCGCAGCGCTATCCAGATCGGGTGAAATCGCTGGGCATCTGGTCAACCGCGGCCTTTCGCACCGAAGATGACAGCGCCAAGGTCCGGGGCGTCGTGGCGGCCATGCGCGACAAGGGCATCGGTCCGGTGCTTGATACGCTGACCGCGCGCTGGTTCACCGACGCGTTCTGCGCCGCGCGCCCCGATGTGATCGACTGGCGAAAAAAACAGGTGATGGACACGCCCGCTGACGTCTTTCTCAACGTCTTTGATATCTATGCTGAAACCGAAATGGCCCCTTGGCTGCATGAGGTGAAGGTGCCCGCGCAGATCATCACCGGCGAACATGATGGCGGCTGCAACCCGCGCCTCAACCAGCTGATCCATCAGGCGCTGAAGGGGTCAGAGCTGGTGATCCTGCCGCATCTGAAACATGCGATCTTCATCGAGGCAACAGATCAGGTCTTGCCCCATGTTCGACCTTATCTGTTGCGCCATGCATAAGACGGGCAGGATTGCCCCATCCAAAGGGCGCAGAGCATGACAAAGACCATCCTCATCACCGGGGCAGGGGCCGGGATCGGCCGCGACACGGCGCGGGCCTTTTTGGCGGCCGGGTGGCGGGTTGCGCTGATGGGACGGCGCGCCGAAACCCTGCGTGACACCGCCAGGGGCGATGACGTGCTGATCCTGCCCGCCGATGTGGGCGATCCCGATCAGGTTGATACGGCCTTTGCCCAGCTGCACGCCACTTGGGGGCGGCTCGATGTCTTGTTCAACAATGCCGGCATCGCGGCCAAGCCTGCACCCATTGACGAAATGCCGGTCGCCGATTGGCTCGCGGTGATGCACACCAATATCTCGGGCATGGTGCTGTGTGCCCGCGCGGCCTTTCACCTGATGCGCGAGCAGACCCCGCAAGGTGGCCGCATCATCAACAATGGCTCGATCTCGGCCCATGCGCCGCGACCGGGGTCAGTGCCCTATACGGTGTCAAAACATGCCGTAACCGGCTTGACCAAGACCCTGGCGCTGGATGGGCGTGCGTTCAATATTGCCTGCGGACAGATTGATATCGGCAATGCGCTGACCGAAATGACCCAAGGCTTCACACAAGGGGTGCGGCAGGCGGATGGATCGGTCAAGGTCGAACCGACGATGCCCGCTGCAGAGGTTGCGGCGGCGGTTTTGCATATGGCCAATCTGCCCTTGACCACCAATATCCCATTCTTGACGATCATGGCGCGCGACATGCCCTTCATCGGGCGCGGCTAACTGATCCCGTGGCTGCCCGCGCCTTGCGGCTTCCTCTTGGCAAAAATACTCCCGCCGGAGGCTCCGCCGCCCGCCAAGTCCGCCACATCTGCCGCATTGCCCGCGAAGAGTGCCCGGCACGGGCTCAATGAGCCTCAGCGCTCGGGGTTGCAGAACATGTCGTAGACAAGTTCCATGATCGCGCCTGCCTTGGGGTCCTTGATCGAATAATAGATCGCCTTGCCATCGCGCCGGGTGGTCACCAGCCCCTCGCTGCGCAGCCGCGCCAGTTGCTGGCTAACCGCGGCCTGACGCGCGCCAAGGCGGTCCTCAAGCTCTGTCACCGATTTCTCGCCCGACGACAGGTGACACAGGATCATCAGCCGCCCCTCATGGCTCAGCGCCTTGAGAAACGAGGCGGCTTCCGCCGCCCGGCTGGCCATTTCCTCGGCCGGCAGCGAGACACAACCCGCCGCTTCCTCTGCCGCATCCCTTTGGGAATCAAGCGCCGCCATCTTCGCCGTCTCCAGTTGTCGGCTTTGGGATAGCACAGCTTGCGCGCCGTTGCGATAGTGCGTGTTGAGACCAAGGGGAAACCCGCCAAGGAGACTGCGATGATCCATCAAGACCCCGCCTTTACTGCCAAGGGCCGCTTTTGGCGCGGCAATCTGCATACCCATTCGACCCGGTCGGATGGGGTCTTGAGCCCGGAAGAGGTGTGTCGGCGCTATAAGGCCGAGGGCTATGATTTCATCGCGCTGACCGATCATTTCATTGGCGCCTACAATTATCCCATTGTGGACACCGTGCCGATGCGGGGTGCAGGGTTCACCACCCTCTTGGGGGCCGAGTTGCACTCTGGCGCCATGTCGAATGGCGAGTTGTGGCATATTCTGGCGGTCGGTTTGCCTGCGGATTTCGCGCCGTCGAACTCGCCATGGTTTGTGCCGGTTGAAGGGCAGGAGACAGGGGCAGAAATCGCGGCCCGCGCCGTGGCGGCGGGGGCCTTTGTGGCGATCGCCCATCCACAATGGTCGGGGCTGACTTTGGCAGATGCCAGATCGATCACGGCAGCCCATGCGGTGGAGATTTACAACCACGGCTGTGCGATGGGCTGTGATCGGCCTGATGGGGCGGCGATTGCCGATCTTTTGCTGACCGAGGGGCGGCGTCTGACCCTGATTGCGACCGATGATGCGCATTTTTCCGAACCCGACCATTTTGGCGGCTGGGTTATGGTGAAGGCCGAAGACAACGAGCCTGAGGCGCTGTTGGCCGCATTGAAGGCGGGGCATTTCTATTCCAGCCAAGGGCCGGAACTGCGTGATGTGCGGGTTGAGGATGGCAAGTTGATTGTAGAGTCCTCGGCCGTGGTGTCGGTGGTGGCCTTGGGCCATGGCACGGGGGCAAAGGCGGTGCATGGGGCGTCAATGACGCGCACCGAAGTGCCGCTGGACCGGGTGAACAATAGCCCATGGGTGCGTGCGGCGGTGATTGATGCGGCGGGCAAGCGGGCATGGTCGAACCCCATCTGGCTGGGCGCGCATGGACGCAATCCGCGCGTGGCGGTTTAGGGCGCGATTTTTCGTACGAAAAATCGGGGGTGGGGCGTTAGGCCTTGCCCTCAAGGCCCGCCGCAGCCGCACCTGAGGCACCGGGGATGGGCATGGTGAAGGTCTCTGTGACCACGGTGTAATCGTGATAGCCCATGCGGGCGAGGGGCTGGATGCGGGCATAGTCGAGCTTTCCCTCGGGGGTGACGAGCTCGTCGCGCAGATGGATGCGGGTAACCTCGCCGTAGACCACATCGACCCAGCCGTGATTGGAATTTCCGCGCAGACGGTGGGTGGACAGGTATCGGCATTCGAAATGGGCCGGGCTTGCCGCGACGCGCGGCACGGCGCAATCGATGGCGGCGGCTTTTTCAAGGCCCGCTTTTTCGAATTCATCTGTGCCACACGGCCATTCCATCGCCGTGATGTTCATGGCGTCTTTCAAGGCAAAGCTGCACATGTTCCAGACGAACCAACCGGTTTCTTCGGCATTGATGACGGTGTGTTTGCGCCGACCGTCGGAATATTGATTGGCGGCAAACATCACCATCGGTGGATCAAAGGTCAGGTTTTGCCATTGGCTATAGGGGGCAAGATTGGCAACACCCTCTTTGGACAAGGTGGAGATCCAGCCAATGGGGCGCGGCACGGTGCAGGCCTTGAAGGGGCTGTAAGGCAGGGGGCAAGGCTCTTGCCCGGGCGCGTAATGCATGGCGGTTTGTCCTTTGCGGGGCCGGGGAACCGGGGGTTTCACACCCCCGGACCCCCGTGGGATATTTGGGCCACATTGAAGGCCAAGGGGCTAGTTGCCCAAGATGCCGGGCAGGCGCAGGTTCATCGCGCGGGCGTGGTCGCGGGCAATGTCATAGCCCGCATCGGCGTGGCGCATGACGCCGGTGGCCGGATCGTTCCACAGCACATTGTGCAGGCGACGGGCGGCATCTTCGGTGCCATCGGCGACGATGACCATGCCCGAATGCTGTGAAAAGCCCATGCCGACACCGCCGCCGTGATGCAGCGAGACCCAAGTCGCCCCCGAGGCGGTGTTGAGAAGCGCGTTCAGAAGCGGCCAGTCGGAGACGGCATCCGAGCCGTCCTTCATCGCTTCGGTCTCGCGGTTGGGCGAGGCGACGGAGCCTGAATCGAGATGGTCGCGGCCGATGACGATGGGGGCCTTGAGTTCGCCCGAGGCCACCATCTCGTTGAACATCAGCCCCGCGCGGTGGCGGTCGCCGAGGCCGATCCAGCAGATGCGCGCGGGCAGACCTTGGAAGGCGATCCGCTCGGCCGCCATGTCGAGCCAACGGTGTAGATGAGCGTTTTCGGGGAGGAGCTTTTTCATCGCCGCGTCGGTTTTGTAGATATCCTCGGGATCGCCAGACAGCGCGCACCAGCGGAAGGGGCCGATGCCTTTGCAGAATAGGGGCCGGATATAGGCAGGGACGAAGCCGGGGAAGGCGAAGGCATTTTCAAGGCCCTCGTCTTGGGCCACCTGACGGATGTTGTTGCCGTAATCCAAGGTTGGCACGCCGGCGTTCCAGAAATCGACCATCGCGGCGACATGGGTGCGCATCGAGGCGCGGGCGGCTTTCTCCACCGATTTGGGATCGGTTTCCTGTTTCGCGCGCCATTCGGCCACGCTCCAGCCTTGGGGCAGATAGCCGTGGAGGGGATCATGGGCCGAGGTTTGGTCGGTGACGATGTCGGGGCGGTGCCCACCGGATTTCATGCGGGCGACAAGTTCGGGGAAGATATCGGCGGCATTGCCGAGAAGGCCGACCGATTTGGCCTCGCCCTTGGCGGTCCAGTCGTCGATGAGCGCCAGCGCTTCATCCAGAGTTTTAGCTTTGGCATCCAAGTATCTGGTGCGAATGCGGAAATCGATCCGTGTTTCGTCGCATTCGACGGCCAGGCAGCAGGCCCCGGCCATGACGGCGGCCAAGGGCTGCGCGCCGCCCATGCCGCCAAGGCCGCCCGTCAAAATCCAGCGGCCTTTGAGATCGCCGCCGTAATGCTGGCGGCCCGCCTCGGCAAAGGTTTCATAGGTGCCCTGCACGATGCCTTGGGTGCCGATGTAGATCCACGAGCCTGCGGTCATCTGGCCATACATCGCCAGACCCTTTTTATCGAGCTCGTTGAAATGGTCCCAAGTTGCCCAATGCGGCACGAGGTTTGAGTTGGCGATCAGCACGCGCGGGGCGTCTTTGTGGGTGCGAAACACGCCCACAGGCTTGCCCGATTGGACCAAAAGCGTCTCATCCTCGTTCAGCGTTTTCAGCGTGGCGACGATCTGGTCAAAATCCTCCCATGTGCGGGCGGCGCGGCCGATGCCGCCATAAACCACCAGCTCATGCGGGTTTTCGGCCACATCGGGGTGCAGGTTGTTCATCAGCATGCGCATCGGCGCTTCGGTCAGCCAGGATTTGGCGGTGATCTCGGTGCCGGTGGCGGGGTAGATGTCGCGGGTGTTGTGACGGGTGTTCATGGGCAACCTCGGGCAGATGAAGGGGGGGGGCAGGCCGAAAGGGCGGGCATCGGGGTTTGGGCGGCGCGGACCAAGGCGCCAGAGGCGATAAGGCTGGCGGCCTTGGTCAGATCGTCGGCCATGTAGCGGTCATCGCCCAAGGCAGCGACGTGGTGGCGCAGGGCGGTGATGACGCGCTGCAAGGGGGCCGATGTGGGAAGGGGCGCGCGGAATTCGATGCCTTGGGCGGCACACAGCGCCTCGACGCCCAAGATCACATTCAGGTTTTCCACCATCTGGCCCAGACGGCGCGCGCCATGGGCGGCCATCGACACATGATCTTCTTGGTTGGCAGATGTGGGCGTCGAATCGATCACGGTTGGATGCGCCATGTGTTTGTTTTCACTCATCAAGGCGGCAGTGGTCACCTCGGCGATCATAAAGCCGGAATTCAGGCCGGGTTTTGGGGTGAGGAAGGCGGGCAGGTCAAAAGACAGGACCGGATCGACCATCAGCGCCACACGGCGCTGTGCAATGGCACCGATTTCCGACAGGGCCATGGCGATCATGTCGGCGGCAAAGCCGACGGGTTCGGCGTGGAAATTGCCGCCCGACACGATCATGCCCGCATCGGTCAGCACGAGGGGGTTGTCGGTGGCGGCATTCGCCTCGATCTCCAGCGTGCGGGCGGCTTGGCGGATCACGTCCATCGCGGCCCCGGTCACCTGCGGCTGGCAGCGGATGCAATAGGGGTCTTGCACGCGGGTGTCGCCCTCGCGGTGGCTTTCGCGGATCACTGAGCCGTCGAGCAGCGCGCGCAAGGTGGTGGCGGCGTCGATCTGGCCGGGTTGGCCGCGAAGGCTGTGGATTTCGGGCTGCAAGGGCGCGGTGGAGCCCATGATCGCATCGGTGGTCAGCGCGCTGGTGACAAGGGCGGCCTCGGCGGCGCGCCAGCCGTCAAACAGGCCCGCCAGCGCATAGGCGGTGGAAAACTGCGTGCCGTTGATCAGCGCAAGGCCCTCTTTCGCGCCAAGCACGATGGGAGAAAGTTGCGTTTTATCAAAGGCCTCTGTGGCCAAGATGATGCTGCCGTCAAGCTCTACCTGCCCATGGCCCATCATGGCGGCGGCCATATGGGCCAAGGGGGCCAGATCGCCCGAGGCACCGACCGACCCTTGCGCCGGGATGACTGGGGTGATGCCCTTGGCCAGCATCGCCTCCAGTAGCGCGATGATCTCCCAGCGCACGCCGGATGCGCCCCGGCCCAGCGACAAGAGTTTCAGCGCCATCATCAGGCGCGCGACATTTCGCGGCATCGGCGCGCCCACGCCGCAGCAATGGCTGAGGATCAGGTTGCGCTGCAAGGTGGCGGTGTCTTCGGGTGCGATTTTCAGGCTGGCGAGTTTGCCAAAGCCGGTGTTCACCCCGTAAACCGCAACGCTGCCAGCGGCGGCTGCCGCGATCATGGCTGCGGCGCGATCAACACCTGCGCGGGCCGAGGCGTCCAGCCGTGCCGGGGCGCCCTCGCGGTAGATGCGTTCCAGCTGCGCCAGCGTGGTTTGGCCGGGGATCAAGATTTCAGGCGTCAATTTGGCCTCCGAAGATGCGGGCGTGAAGGGGCGTGGCCCCGATGCGATAGGACAGTTCCGCCGGGTGCGTGGCGTCCCAGATGCACAGATCGGCACGCAGGCCGGGGGCAATCTGGCCACGGTCGGTGAGACCCAGCGCGCGGGCGGCGTGGGTGGTGGTGCCTTGCAACGCCTCGAGCGGGGTCATGCGGAAAAGCGTGCAGGCCATGTTCATGGCCAAGGGCAGGCTGGCAACGGGCGAGGACCCGGGATTGAAATCGGTGGCCACCGCCATCGGCACGCCTGCGGCGCGAAAGGCGGCGATGGGCGGCATTTGTGTTTCGCGCAAGGTGTAAAAGGCGCCGGGCAGGATCACGGCCACGCTGCCTGCGCGCGCCATCGCCTCGACCCCGTCGGGGCCGATATATTCGACATGGTCGCAGGAAAGCGCGCCCATGTTTGCCGCCAGAACTGCGCCTTTCAGGTCGGAAAGCTGTTCGGCGTGCAGTTTAATCTGCAGGCCCATGGCGCGGGCAACGTCGAACAACCGCTGCACCTGCGCGGGCGAAAAGGCGATGCCTTCGCAAAAGGCATCGACCGTGTCGATCAGCTCTTCGGCATAGGCGGCATGGAGCGAAGGGATCGCCACCTGATCGATATAGGCGTCGGGATTTTCTTTATATTCGGGGGGTATGGCATGGGCGGCAAGATGGGTGGTCTGCACCTGAACGGGGCGGTGTTCGCCAATTTGCCGTGCCACGCGCAGCATTTTCAACTCATCCAACACGGTCAGCCCATAGCCCGATTTCACCTCGATCGTGGTGGCCCCTGCGGCGATCATCAGATCCGCGCGGGCAAGGGCAGAGGCCAGAAGATCAGCCTCAGACGCGGCACGGGTGGCGGTGACGGTGGACAAGATCCCGCCACCGGCGCGCGCCACCTCTTCATAGCTGGCCCCGTTAAGCCGCATTTCGAATTCCGCCGCCCGGTGGCCGCCAAAGACGATGTGGCTGTGGCAATCAATCAGGCCGGGGGTCACAAGACGGCCTTGGCAATCTTGTTCGGGCAGGCTGCGATAGGTCTGGGGCAGTTCGTACATCTGTCCAACCCACAGGATCTGCGCGCCGTCACAGACCACGGCGGCATCGTCGATCAGCCCATAACCCTTGGTCATGGTGGCTGCGGTGGCATGGGAGAGAAGAATCGCCATCGGGCTTGCCTTATGTCTGCGCTTGACGCTAATATGTCTGCACATAATAGCCCATGTCAAGCCGAGGCCGCCGATGACTGTTCTTCATGCCAAAACCGCGCTGTTGCCTGATGGCTGGGCCAGGGATGTGCAGATCACCCTGTCACAGGGGCGCATTGCCTCGGTGTTGACGGGGGTCGCTTCGGCGGAGGCGTCGCAAACTCAGCGGGTGGATTGTCTGTTGCCCGCCATGGTCAACCTGCATTCCCACGCCTTTCAGCGCGCCATGGCGGGTATGACGGAGGCGCGCGGCGCGGGCCAAGACAGTTTTTGGACGTGGCGCACGCTGATGTATCGCTTTTTGGACCGGCTGACGCCCGAAGATGTGCAGGCGATTGCGGCGATGGTGATGCTGGAGATGGCCGAAGCGGGCTATGCCGCGGTGGCTGAGTTTCATTATCTGCACCATGCGCCGGGGGGCGTGCCCTATGGGGATTTGGCCGAGATGTCGGCGCGCATTGCGGCGGCGGCGGCGGAAACCGGCCTTGGGCTGACGCATCTGCCGGTGCTTTATGAGCGGGGCGGCTGCGATGGGCGGGCGCTCAGTGCCGGGCAGTTGCGCTTTGGCAATGATCCTGACCGCTTTGCGCGGTTGTGGGAGGCGGCGGGCAGGGCGCTGGCCGCTTTGCCGCCGGATACGGTTTTGGGTGTGGCACCGCATTCCTTGCGGGCGGCAAGTCCGGCAGGTATCCGCGCGGCTGCGGCACTGAACCCCAAGGCCCCGATCCACATTCATGTGGCCGAGCAACTTGCCGAGGTGACCGAGGTGCAGGCCGCCACCGGTGCGCGGCCGGTGGAGTGGCTTTTGGCCAATACCGAGCT
Source organism: Tabrizicola sp. (assembly GCA_965284335.1). Taxonomy (GTDB): domain Bacteria; phylum Pseudomonadota; class Alphaproteobacteria; order Rhodobacterales; family Rhodobacteraceae; genus Tabrizicola_A. The sequence goes on from OZ260076.1 coordinate 881,219, forward strand.
TTCCTCGCGGTGGTGCCTGATCCACGCCACCCAGATGGAGCCGCATGAAACCGAAGCCATGGCAAAATCGGGTGCCGTTGCCGGGCTTTGCCCGATCACCGAGGCCAATCTGGGCGATGGCATCTTTGATGGGGTGCGTTTTCAGGCGGCGGGTGGGGATTATGGCGTGGGGTCCGACAGCAATGTGCGGATTTCGCTGTCTGAAGAGTTGCGCCTTTTGGAATACTCACAGCGGCTGGCGGGCAAAGGCCGGGCGATGCTGGCGGATGGCGCGCGCTCTACGGGGCGGGTTTTGTATGAGACCGCCTGCCAAGGCGGCGCGCTGGCTGCCGGGCGGCAGGCGGGGCAGATTGCGGTAGGCCAATGGGCCGATCTGATGGCGCTGGATTGTTCTGGCCCCGATCTTGGGGCAAGTGCGGGCGATATGATCTTGGACACATTCCTTTTTGCGGGCGATGATCGCATGGTGGCCGAGGTCTGGTCGGCGGGCCGTCACATTGTGACGGGGGGACGTCATGCGGGGCGGGAGGCGATCATTTCGCGCTATCGCAGGGCCATCGCAGGGCTGCGCGATGCGCTGTAGGGGGGGCAGAATGAAGGGCTGGGAAAACATCCGTGCCGAGGTTTTGCGCCGCATTCGGGCGCGTGATTGGCAACCGGGCGCGCTGATCCCCACCGAAGAGGATCTGGCCGTCGAATTTGGCGTGGCGCGGGCCACCGTTAACCGGGCCTTGCGCGAATTGGCCAATGCTGGGGTGCTGGAGCGGCGGCGCAAGGCGGGCACGCGGGTGGCGGCCCTGCCGATCCGCAAGGCGACGCTGGATATTCCGGTCATTCGCCAAGAGATCGAGGCGCGCGGCCAAACCCACGGCTTTCAGGTGCTGAAACAGACCTTTATGGAGCCGCCTGTTCCCATCGCCTCGCGGCTGGGGCTGCCGCCGGGGTTCAAGCTTTTGTATCTTGAAACGCTGCATCTGGCCGATGGCAAACCCTTTGCCTTTGAAACCCGCTGGCTGAATTCGGAAATTCTGCCCCGCCCGATGCCGGATTTTCAAAGTTTAAGCGCCAATGAATGGCTGGTGGCGCATGTGGCCTATGTGACGGGCGATATCGCCTTTACCGCCGAAGGGGCTGGCCCGCGTGAGGCGGCGGTTTTGGGCGTGGCCCCCGGCACGGCGCTTTTGGTGACCGAGCGGATGACATGGACGGCAGACAGCCCCATCACCTTTGTGCGGCTGGCCCATGCTCCGGGCTACCGGGTGCAAACGCTGGTCTGAACGCGGCGCGCGGGGCGGCAAAGGAGTCTCTGGCGGGATCTTTGGGCCAAGATCAAAGCGCAAGCGCGGTTATCGGGTGCCAAAGACCTTCAGCACGGTTTTGGTCAGCCGTTTGTGCATGCGCTGGGGGCGGTGGCGTTGGTGCATCACCACATAGGCGGGTTGGCTGATGGGATCAACATCGGTGACGGCGACGAATTTGCCGGTTTCGATCATGGCAGCGGCGGTGCGCTCAAGCACAAAGCCCGCCCCGCCCAGCGATTGCAAAAGCCCCGCCACCGCCGCCTCTTGGCCAGAGGCAAAGGGGGTGGCGGACATTTCGGGAAGCGATTGGGCGTGAGCGGCATCAAAGGCGGGCGAGTAGCTGGCGCGGATATAGCGGTCGGGGCGCAGATCGGCGCGGCGCGGGCCGGTGGAAGAGATCAGCCGGTAGCCCATTTCACCCACTGAGGCGAAATGCAGATCAGGCTGGGGCTGAGGCGAGTAGAGAATGGCGAAATCCAAGGCGCCTTTGGCCACGTCTTGGCACATCTGAATCGAATAATCCGGCTCGATATAAAAGGCGCAATCGGGCAGGGCCTTGCGAAAGGCGCCCATCCAGCCGCCAATGCGCCCGGCGGCCAGATCATGCTGGATGCCGATGCGCAAGCTGACCGCCGCATCGCCTGCGGGCGCGACAGAGCGTTGCGCCTCGGTCCAGGCGTGGCGCAACCCACGGGCATGGGGCAGGAATTTCAGCCCCTCGGTTGTCAGCTGGGTGCCCGCGCGCGAGCGGGAAAAAAGCCGCGCGCCGATGGCCTGTTCCAGCACCAACAGCCGCGCCGAAACGGTGGATTGGGTGATGTCCAGCCGCTCGGCCGTGCGGTGAAAGCTGCGCGTGTCCACAAGGTCAAGAAACGTGTCGAGGAGTTCGATCTGCATTGGCGCTGCCCATCTTGTTGGCCTGATCGGATGTGTCGATCAATAGACTGGGATTGCCTAGATTGAAAGGTTTTTCGGCGCAAGTGATAGTGGCGCCGGAATGCTTTGGAGGCGCGTCATGTCGGATTTTCCAACCTCGGCCCGTGTGGTTATCATTGGGGGCGGTGCGGTGGGGGCCTCGGCGCTTTACCACCTGTGCAAGGCGGGGTGGACGGACTGCATCTTGCTGGAGAAAAATGAGCTAACCGCGGGCTCTACCTGGCATGCGGCGGGCAATGTGCCGACCTTCTCGTCCTCATGGTCGATCATGAACATGCAGCGCTATTCCGCCGAGCTTTATCGCCGTCTGGGCGATGAGGTGGATTACCCGATGAATTACAACGTCACCGGGTCAGTGCGGTTGGGTCACACCAAGGAGCGGTTGCAAGAGTTTCAAAAAGTTGTCGGCATGGGCCGCTATCAGGGGATGGATCTGAAGATCCTGACGCCAGATGAGATCAAGGCGGTTTACCCGTTTGTCGAAACGCATGATCTGACCGGCGCCTTGCATGACCCCTATGATGGCGACATTGACCCCGCACAGCTGACCCAGGCCCTTGCCAAGGGCGCGCGGCAGATGGGCGCGCGGATTGAACGCTTCTGCCCCGCCACCGGCGCGCGGCGCGAGGGGGATGAATGGGTGATCTCGACTCCCAAGGGCGAGATCCGTTGCGAGATTGTCGTCAACGCGGCGGGCTATTATGCCCGCGAAGTTGGCAAGTGGTTTGGCCGCGATCTGCCGATGATGGTGATGAGCCATCAGTATATGCTGTTTGACACCATCCCCGAATTGGAAAAATGGACCGCCGATGTGGGCCACAAGCTGCCGCTTTTGCGGGATGTAGACTCAAGCTATTACCTGCGCCAAGAAAAGCACGGTTTCAACCTTGGCCCCTATGAGGGCAATTGCAAAGCGCATTGGGTCACCAAGGACGATCCTTTCCCGGAAGATTTCAGCTTCCAGCTTTTCCCCGATGATCTGGAGCGGCTGGAATGGCACATCAATGACGCGATGGAGCGCGTGCCCTTGCTGGCCAAGGCGGGGCTTTCCAAGGTCATCAATGGCCCGATCCCCTATACGCCGGACGGCAACCCCTTGATCGGCCCGATGCCGGGGGTGCCCAATGCCTTTGAGGCTTGCGTGTTCACCTTTGGCATTTGCCAAGCAGGCGGCGCGGGTAAGGTTCTGGCTGAATGGGTGACCGAGGGCGCGACGGAATGGGACATGTGGTCTTGCGACCCGCGCCGGTTCACCGGGTTTGAAGACCCTGAATACTGCGTGAAAAAGGGGATGGAGGTTTATGGCCACGAATATGCCATCCACTTCCCGCATCATGCCTGGCCCGAGGGGCGCGACAAGAAGCTGTCGGCGGTGCATGCCCACACCAAAGCGCTGGGCGCGGTCTATGCGCCCTATAACGGCTGGGAGCGCGCGGTCTGGTATGCCCGGCCCGGCGATGACACATCTGAGGAGGCGCAGCGCACATGGGACCGGGAAGGCCCGTGGTTTGGCGCGGTTCGGGAGGAATGTGAGGCCGTGCGCGATGCCGCCGGCATCCTTGATCTGCCCGGTTTCTCGCGCTTTGTGCTGACGGGGCCCAAGGCGATGGATTGGCTCTCGCGCCAGATCACCGGCAAGGTGCCTTCGGTGGGCCGTCTGGGTCTGGCCTATTTCGCCGATGACAAGGGCCGGATCGTGACGGAAATGTCGGTGGCCCGCACGGGCGAGGATGAGGCGGTGCTGATTACGGCGGCCACCGCGCAATCGCATGACCGCGAATGGCTGACCCGCCATCTGGAACCGGGCGTGCATCTGCGCGAGGAAACCGAGCTGTGGTCGACCCAGATCCTGACCGGGCCGAAGAGCCGCGCCATTCTGGCCGAGGTGTCGGATGCTGATCTGGCCAAGGGTTGGCTCACCCACCAGACCGCCCGCATCGCGGGGGCCGAGGTTTGGCTGGCCCGGGTGTCCTTTGCGGGGGAACTTGGTTGGGAACTTCATACCAAGGTGGCCGATACCGAGGCGGTCTGGAATGCCGTGATGCGGGCGGGCAAGGGCCATGGGTTGCGCCCCTTTGGCATGTTCGCGCTGAATTCGCTGCGTGTCGAAAAGGGCTATCGAGCGTGGAAAGGCGATCTTTCGACCGATTACACCGTGCTGCAAGGCGGGTTGGAGCGGTTTGTCGATTGGGCCAAGCCTGACTTCCGGGGCAAGGCCGCGTTGGAGGCTGAAAAGCAGCGCGGCGTGACCAAGCGCTTCTGCACTTTGGTGATCGAGGCGGGTGAGCAAGACCCGCCCTATATGGCAACCATCTGGAAAGACGGCGCCATCGTCGGCGAATTGACCTCTGGCTATTATGGCCACCGCGTGGGCGCTTGCATTGGTCTTGGCATGCTGAAGGCCGAGGTGAACGTCCCCGGCACCAAGGTTGAGGTCGAAATCTTCGGCACGCTTTACCCCGCCGTGGTGCAAGAAGATGCGCCGCTCTGGGATGCCAAGAACGAGCGCATCCGGGCATGAGCGAGGTTCCGGCCCAGATGTGTGGTGTCCAGCTGACAGGACATGGCGGGCCGGAAAGGCTTGTCTGGCGCGAGGATATTCCTGTGCCGCGCCCCGGGCCGGGCGAGGTTTTGGTGCGCGTGCTGGCGGCTGGGGTCAATATGACCGACCTGAACACTCGTAAGGGATGGTATGGCGGCGAGGGCCGCGCAGCCGGTTGGGCAGGGGAAATGGCCTTCCCGCGCATCCAAGGCTCTGACCTTTGTGGTCGGGTGGTGGCGCTGGGCGAGGGGGTGACGGGTTTCCCCCTTGGCGCGCGGGTGATCTGCCCGACCAATCAGCACGAGCCGACCAGGGGCAACCCGATCAACTTTGTCTCGATCGGGTCAGAGTTTGACGGGGCTTTCGCGCAATATTGCGTGGTGAAGGCCCGGCATCTGCATGATGTCTCGGCCTCGCCGCTGACCGATATCGAGATCGGCGCGATGCCGTGCGCCTATGGCACGGCGCATAACCTGCTTACGCGCGCGCAAGTGGCGGTGGGTGAGCGGGTTCTGGTCACCGGCGCCTCGGGCGGGGTGGGTCTGGCGGCGGTGCAACTGGCACTTTTGATGGGGGCCGAGGTGACGGGGCAATGCTCACTCTCGAAATCCGCCCCGCTGCGCGGCTTTGGCGCGGCGATCCTGTCGCGCGACAGCACGCCCGCGTTCCAATCCTTTGACGTGGTGATTGACGTGGTGGGCGGCGAGGGCTGGCAAGATCGGCTGGACGCCCTGCGCCCCGGCGGGCGCTATGCCACATCTGGCGCGGTCGCGGGGCCGATGGTCAAGGGCGATCTGCGCCGCGTTTACCTGAACGATCTGACGATCTACGGCGCCACCCATCAGCCGCGCGAGGTCTTTGCGGGCCTTGTCACCATCATCAACACCGGCCGCATTCGGCCCGTGGTGTCCAACACCTATCCTTTGCGCGACATTGCCCGCGCCCAAGACGATCTGGCCGCCGGGCGCTATCCCGGCAAACTTGTGCTTATCCCCCCGGAGACATCCCCATGACGATCCCTTCAAAAGCCCGCGCTGTTGTCATCGGCGGCGGCGTCTCTGGCTGCTCGGTGGCCTATCATCTGGCCAAGATGGGCTGGAAAGATATTGTGCTGTTGGAGCGCAAACAGCTGACGAGCGGCACCACATGGCACGCGGCGGGGTTGATCGGGCAGCTTCGGGGCAGCGCGAATATGACTCGTCTGGCCAAATATTCCGCCGATCTTTACGTCAAACTGGCCGCAGAAACCGGGGTTGAAACCGGCATGCGGCAGGTGGGCAGTATCTCGGTCGCGCTGACCCAGCATCGGCATGAGGAGTTGCTGCGTCAGGCCACCGTGGCGCGGATTTTCGATGTGGATGTGCAGGAAATCTCGCCCTCGGAAGCCAAGGCCATGTATCCGCATCTGAATGTGGGTGATGTGGTGGGCGCGGTGCATCTGCCCTTGGACGGGCAATGCGACCCGGCCAATATCGCGATGGCGCTGGCCAAGGGCGCGCGGATGCAGGGCGCACAGATTTTCGAACATACCAAGGTCACGGGCGTGACCCGCGCCAACGGGCGCGTCACGGGCGTGGATTATGTCGGCAAAGACGGCGAGCCGGGCCATATCGCCACCGATGTGGTGGTCAACTGCGGCGGCATGTGGGGCCGCGATTTGGCCGAGCAATCAGGCGTCACGCTGCCCTTGCATGCCTGCGAGCATTTCTACCTGATCACCGAACCCGTCGAGGGGCTTGGCCATTTGCCCGTGCTGCGGGTGCCCGATGAATGCGCCTATTACAAATCCGACGCGGGCAAGATGATGATCGGGGCTTTTGAGCCGAAGGCCAAGCCTTGGGGTATGAACGGCATCCGCGAGGATTTCGAATTTGATACGCTGCCCGAGGATTGGGAGCATTTCATGCCGATCATGGAACATGCCATGAACCGCATGCCGCTGTTCCAGACTGCCGGGATCCATACCTTCTTTAACGGGCCCGAAAGCTTTACACCCGATGATCGCTATTACTTGGGCGAAGCGCCCGAGGTGAAGGGCTATTGGGTGGCGGCGGGCTATAACTCGGTTGGCATTGCCGGATCGGGCGGGGCAGGGATGGCGCTGGCGCATTGGATCGTCGAGGGCGAGGCGCCCTTTGATCTGTGGGAGGTGGATATTCGCCGCGCGCAGCCCTTCCAGCGCAACAAGGCCTATCTGAAAGAGCGGGTGTCCGAGACTTTGGGCCTCTTGTACGCCGACCATTTCCCCTATCGGCAGGTTGTCACCTCGCGTGGGGTGCGCCGGACGCCCCTGCATGACCATCTGAAAGCCCGTGGCGCGGTGTTCGGTGAGGTGGCGGGCTGGGAGCGGGCGAACTGGTTCGCCAACCCCGGTCAGAAGGCGGAATACGAATACTCATGGAAGCGGCAGAACTGGTTTGACAACCAAAAGGCCGAACATATGGCCGTGCGCACCGGGGTTGGCTTTTTTGACATGACCTCGTTTGGGAAAATCCGGGTCGAGGGGCGCGATGCCTGTGCCTTCCTCAACCGGCTGTGCTCGGCTGAGATGGATGTGGCCGAGGGGCGGATCGTTTATACTATGCTTCTCAACGAAAAGGGTGGGATCGAGGCGGATTTGACCGTCACCCGCCTGTCGGAAACCGCCTATCTTCTGGTGGTGCCGGGGGCGACCTTGCAGCGCAACTTGGCCTGGCTGCGCCAAAACCTGCAAGGTGAGTTTGCCGTGATTACCGATATGACGGCGGCGGAGTCGGTTCTATGCGTGATGGGTCCCAAAGCGCGCGATTTGATGAGCCGCGTCTCACCTGCCGATTTCAGCAATGCCGCCCATCCCTTTGGCATGGCGAAGGAAATCGAGGTGGGCATGGGGCTCGCTCGTGCGCACCGGGTGACCTATGTGGGTGAACTTGGCTGGGAATTGTATGTGAGCAGCGACCAGACCGCCCATGTGTTCGAGGCGCTGGATGAGGCGGGGGCCGATTTGGGGCTGAAGCTGTGTGGTCTGCACACGCTGGACAGCTGCCGGATCGAGAAGGCTTATCGCCACTGGGGCCATGACATCACCGAGGAGGATCATGTGCTGGAGGCCGGGCTTGGCTTTACCGTCAGCCGCAAGAAGGCTGCGTTTATTGGCCGTGAGGCGGTCATGCGGAAAGAAGAGGCGGGGCTTGTCCGCAAAATGGTGCAGTTCCGCCTGAAAGACCCCGAGCCGCTGTTGTTCCACAACGAGGCGTTGGTGCGCGATGGCAAGATCGTGGGGCCGGTGACGAGCGGCAACTACGGCCATTTCCTCGGCGGGGCGATTGGCATGGGCTATGTGCCCTGCAAGGGCCAGTCGGACGAGGAAATCCTGTCCAGCCGCTATGAGATCGAAGTGGCGGGCGTGCGGCACGAGGCCGTCGCCAGCCTGACCCCGATGTATGATGCGAAATCCGTGCGCGTGCGCGCGTAACCTGCCGGCAGACCGGGGGGCCAGCCCCCCGGACCCCCCGGAGTATTTTTGCCAAGAGGAAGGGCAGAAGACATGACCGAGATTGGTGAGATTTGCGAACCTGCCCGCGCGCGTGCCGGGCGTTCTGGGGGACGGCAGGCGCGCGTTGCCATGCGCGCAGCCCCCTTGGCCGATGATGTGCGCCCTGTGCGGGGCGGGATGCCCGGGGGCCAATACAAGCCCCTGAGCGAGGAGGGTGTGCGCCAGATCCATGAGGCGGCGCTGGATGCGCTGGAGGAGATCGGCCTTAGTCAGGCCCCGCCCTCGGGCGTGGAGATCATGACGGCGGCGGGCGCCATTCAAGGCGATGATGGGCGTCTGCGGTTTCCGCGCGCTTTGGTCGAGGATATGCTGGCGGTCGCGGCGCGGGGTATCACGCTGCATGCGCGCGATCCAAAGCATGATTTGCATCTGAGCGGGTCGAACGTGCATTACGGCACGGCGGGGGCTGCGGTGCATATCGTGGATCCGATCACGCTGGAATACCGCGAAAGCACGGCGCAGGATCTTTATGATGCCGCGCGGCTGGTGGATAACCTTGACAATATTCATTTTTATCAACGCACCATGGTGTGCCGCGATGTGATGGACAACAAGGAGATGGACCTGAACACGCTTTATGGCTGCCTTGCGGGCACCAAAAAGCATGTGGGCACCTCGTTCAGTGATCCCTCCCACGTCGCCGATTGCTTTGACATGCTTTATATGGTGGCGGGTGGTGAGGAGAAGTGGCTGGAGCGGCCTTTCGTGTCGAACTCCAACTGTTTTGTCGTGCCGCCGATGAAGTTTGCCGAGGAAAGCTGCATCACGATGGAGGATTGCATCCGTCGCGGGATGCCGATGCTTTTGCTGTCGGCGGGCCAAGCGGGGGCAACGGCGCCGGCGCCGATTGCGCTGACCATTGTGCAGGCGGTGGCCGAATGTCTGGCGGGTGTGGTCTATGTCAATGCGATCAAGAAGGGCGCTCCGGCGATTTTCGGCACTTGGCCTTTCGTGTCGGACCTGCGCACGGGCGCGATGTCGGGGGGCAGTGCCGAGCAGGCGCTGTTGACCGCCGGCTGTGCGCAGATGCACCGGTTTTATGATCTGCCGGGCGGGGCGGCGAGCGGCATTTCCGACAGTAAATTGCCCGATATGCAGGCGGGCTGGGAGCAGGGGATCACCAATTCGCTGGCGGGCCTTGCGGGGCTGAACATGTGCTATGAGGCGGTGGGGATGCATGCCAGCCTTTTGGGCTTTTGTCTGGAAAGCCTGGTCTTGGGCGATGATCTTTTGGGCCAGACCATGCGCTTGGTGCGCGGCATTGATGTGACGCCCGACAGCACCAGCCTTGATGCGATGAAGGAGGTCTGCCTTGGCGGGCCGGGGCATTATCTGGGATCGGATCAGACGCTGAAGCTGATGCAGACCGAGTATATCTATCCCAAATGCGGCAACCGGATGAGCCCGAAAGAATGGAACGAGGCGGGCAAGCCTTTGCTCTTGGACACCGCGATTGCACGCAAGAACGAGATCTTGTCCAAGGCGGGCTGTGTGGTCGATCCCGAGATTGATCGCCAGATCCGTGCCAAGTTCAACATCTACTTTAAGTGAGGCGGCTATGATCCCGTCAAATATGGATAAATTCTATATTGGCGGGCGGTGGGTTGCCCCGCTGTCCGCCGCAAGGATGGGGGTTGAGAACCCCGCGACCGAGGAGATCGTGGCCGAGGTGGCCTTGGGCAATCAGGCCGATATCGATGCGGCCATTGCGGCGGCGCGGGCGGCGTTTGAAGGCTGGACCCTGCGCCCGGTGGCCGAGCGGATTGCCATTTTGCGCCGGGTGCTGGAGATCTACAACGACCGCTATGAGGCCTTTGCGCAGGTGATGTCCACCGAGATGGGCGCGCCGATCACTTGGGCGCGTGAGGCGCAGGCCTATGCTGGGCAGGTGCATATCGAAGCGACGATCAAGGCCGCCGAGGGATTTCATTGGGAAGACATGCGCGGTTCGACCCGTATCATCCGCGAAGGGATCGGGGTCTGCGCGCTGATCACGCCGTGGAACTGGCCGATGAACCAGATCGCCTGCAAGGTTGCCCCGGCTTTGGTGGCGGGCTGCACCATGGTGCTGAAACCTTCTGAGATTGCGCCAATGTCGGGGGTGTTCTTTGCCCAAGTTTGCCATGATGCGGGCGTGCCTGCGGGGGTGTTCAACATGGTGAACGGCACCGGCCCTGAGGTCGGCGCGCGCATGTCATCGCACCCTGAGGTGGATATGGTGTCGTTCACCGGATCGACCCGGGCGGGCACGGCGGTGGCGGCTGCGGCGGCACCCACGGTGAAGCGCGTGGCGCAGGAATTGGGCGGGAAATCGGCCAATATCATCCTGCCCTCGGCCGATCTGGAGGCGGCGGTCAAGGCGGGGGTGGCGGGGTGTTTTGGCAATACCGGGCAATCTTGCGACGCGCCGACGCGGATGTTCATCCACCGCAGCCAGCATGATCAGGCCTTGGAATTCGCCCGTGCGGCGGCGGATGAGGTCGTGATTGGCGATCCGAGTGATGAGGCCACCACGATGGGGCCGCTGATCTCAAAGGCGCAGTTTGACAAGGTGCAAGGGCTGATCCAAGCCGGGATTGATGAGGGCGCGACGCTCGTCTGTGGCGGTTTGGGCCGACCTGCGGGTATGAACTGTGGCTGGTTTGTAAAGCCCACGATCTTTGGCCATGTGACGCCGGGGATGACCATCTCACGCGAGGAGATCTTTGGCCCGGTTTTGTCGATTCTGCCTTATGACAGTGTTGATGAGGCGGTGTGCATGGCCAATGACACGCCTTACGGGCTGGCGGCCTATATCGCGGGGGATCTCGAAGAGGCAAAACCCGTGGCGCGGCGGATGCGGGCGGGGACGGTCAACCTCAATTACCCTGATTGGGACACCTTCGCCCCCTTTGGCGGTTACAAACAATCGGGCAACGGGCGCGAATATGCCGATTGGGGCATCCATGACTTTTGCGAGGTCAAGGGTGTCGTCGGCTGGGGCGTTTGAGCCTTTTGAAACCATAAGAAACCATAAAAGGCCCGCTTGGACGGGCAGGGAGACATGATGCATTACGGATATATCGGCCTGGGCAATCTGGGGGCGGCCTGTGCGGGCTGTCTGCTTAAAGCGGGCTTTCAGGTGACGGTTTATGACCTGAACGCGAAGCTGGCCGAGCCTTTGGTGGCGATGGGGGCAAAGCTGGCGACGAGTGCCGAAGAGTTGGCGGGTGCGGTGGATCATGTGATCACCTGCCTGCCGTCTCCGGCGGTGTCGGAGCGGGTGTTGCGCAATATCCTGCCGCGCATGAAGCCGGGGGCGTCTTGGGTTGAGATGTCGACCTTGGGGCGCGATGAGGTGCTGAGCCTCGCCGCTGTCGCCGCCGAGGCGGGGGTGCGGATGCTGGAGCTGCCGGTGACGGGTGGGGTGCATCTGGCCTATCAGGGCAAGATCACCATGCTGGCGGGGGGTGACAAGGATCTGTTTGATCTGCACCACGGCGCGATGGAGGCGATGGGCGACAAGATTTTCCACATGGGGCCTTTGGGATCTTCGTCGATCATCAAGGTCATCACCAATATGCTGGCCTTTATCCATCTGAAAGCCACGTCTGAGGCCCTGATGCTGGCCAAGCGCGGGGGGCTTGATCTGGGCCAAGCGTGGCATGCGATTGCGGCCTCGTCGGGCAATTCCTTTGTGCATGAAACCGAAGGCGCGCTGATCTTGAACGGCAGCTATGACATCGCCTTCAACATCGATCTGGCGCTGAAGGATCTGGGCTTTGCCTTGGGCTTTGGCAAGGAATTCGGGGTGCCTTTGGATTTGGCGTCGATGACAAACCAGACCTATATCGCGGCCAAAGCAGCTTATGGCGGCGAGGCGCAATCGCCGATGATTGCGAAACTTCTGGAGGATCTGCTGGGAACCGACTTGCGCGCGCCGGGGTTCCCGGCAAGGTTGGAGTGAGGGCTTGGGGCTGACCCCGGGGGGACTTTGCGTCCCCCCGGACCCCCCTGCAGGATATTTGGGAACAGATGAAGGGGTGGGGCATGGACGAGGTGGCCAAGGCGCGGATGGCGCGGGTGTTGCACCATCGCAAAGCGGGGTTGTCCTTGGGCGAGCCGGTGGTGCCGCCGATTTCAGTCGCCACCACCTTCCATCTGCCACAGGCGCAGGGGGCGGCTTATTATTACGGCCGCTCGGGCCAGCCCACATGGGATGCTGTTGAGGCGCAGCTTTCGATTTTGGAAGATGCCGAGGTGGTGACATTCCCCTCGGGCATGGCGGCGATTTCGGCGGCCCTGATTGCGACGCTGAAGGCCGGGGCTCGGGTGATGATCCCGTCGGATGGGTATTATGTGACCCGGCTTTTGGGGCGCGATCTTTTGGCGGTCTATGGGGTTGAGGTGGTGGAGGTGCCGACGCTGGAGATGCCGGCGGCGGATTTCACCGGCTTTGATGTGATCTATATCGAGACGCCTTCGAACCCGGGTCTGGATGTTCTTGATATTGCAGCGATCTCTGCGCGTGCCCATGCGGCGGGGGCGCTTGTGATTGCCGACAACACCACGATGACACCCCTGTTGCAGCGCCCCTTGGATCTGGGGGCGGATCTGGTGGTGGCGGCCGATACCAAGGCGCCTGCGGGGCATTCGGATGCTTTGTTCGGCCATGTGGCGGGGCGTGATGCCAATCTGATGGCGCGCATCCGCGAGGGGCGGCGGCAATCAGGCGCGGTGCCGGGGCCGTTTGAGGCCTATTTGGTGCATCGTGGAATTGAAACCTTGGAAGTGCGTCTTGCACGCATGTGCGAAAGTGCGGCGGTCATTGCCGCGCGGCTGGCTGAACACCCGACGGTGACGGGGCTGCGCTATCCGGGGCTTGCAAGTGACCGGTCCTATGCTGTGGCCCAGCGCCAAATGGTGAATGGTGGGTTCCTGATTGGGTTTGAGCTGGCCGATGAGGACAGTGCCGAGGCATTTTTGGCCCGTTGCCCCTTGATCGAGCAGGCAACCAGTTTTGGCGGCGTGCATAGTGCGGCCGAGCGGCGCGCGCGTTGGGGGGATGCTGTGGCCCCCGGCTTCATTCGTCTGTCGATCGGCGTGGAACCGGTTGAGGTTCTGTGGCAGGCGATCAATGATGCGCTTGGGGGCGGAAATTGCTGATCTGATCCGGTTCAGCCCTTGACCTTCGCCGGTCTAGCCCTCTTATTCCACCAGACCGCGTAAACCTTGAACAGGAGAAGTCAGATGGCTTTCACCCTTCCCGATCTTCCTTATGCCCACGATGCACTTGCCTCGCTTGGCATGTCGAAAGAGACCTTCGAGTATCACCACGACATTCACCACAAGGCCTATGTCGACAATGGCAACAAGCTGATTGCGGGCACCGAGTGGGAAGGCAAGTCGCTGGAAGATATCGTGCGCGGCACCTATAACGCGGGCGCCGTGGCGCAAAACGGCATCTTCAACAATGCCTCGCAGCATTGGAACCACAACCTGTTTTGGGAAGTGATGGGGCCTGGCGAAGACAAGAAGATGCCGGGCGCTTTGGAAAAGGCGCTGGTTGAGGCTTTTGGCTCGGTTGCCAAGTTCAAGGAAGATTTTGCCGCTGCGGGTGCGGGCCAGTTCGGCTCGGGCTGGTGCTGGCTTGTCAAGGATAAGGATGGCAGCCTGAAGGTCACCAAGACCGAGAACGGCGTGAACCCCTTGTGCTTTGGCCAGACCGCATTGCTGGGCTGCGATGTGTGGGAACATTCCTATTACATCGACTTCCGCAACAAGCGCCCGGCCTATCTGACCAACTTCCTCGACAAGCTGGTGAATTGGGAGGCGGTTGCCGCCAAGCTCTGAGGCTTGCGGGCATCACGGCCTTATGTCACGGATCAACCGCCGTCCCATCCGGGGCGGCGGTTTTCGTTTGGGGCGCTTATGACTGAGGCGGCAAAGGGGGTTCTGGCGATTGTCGGGGCCTGCATGATCTGGGGCTTTGCCACCTTGTATTACAAGGCGATGGCGCATGTGCCGCCTTTGGAGGTGCTGGCGCATCGGTCCCTGTGGACGCTGGTCCTCTTTGGCGCGGTGCTTGCCTTGCGGGGGCGGCTTGGGCAAGTCTGGGGGCTGATTGCGGGGCCGATGGGGGCGCGTGTGGCCTTGGCGGGCGCGATTGTTGCGGTGAACTGGGGCCTTTTCATCTTTGCCATTCAGGCGGGCTATGCGGTGGAGGCCAGCCTTGGCTATTACATCTTCCCGCTGGTGACGGTGATGATGGGCGTTGTGATCTTGGGCGAGCGGCTGAGCCGGGCGCAAGGGGCGGCGGTGGGGCTTGCGGCGCTTGCGGTGGCGTTCTTGACCTGGGGGCTGGGGGTGGCGCCATGGATGGCGCTGGCCTTGGCCTTTTCCTTTGCGCCTTACATGCTGTTGAAGAAAAAGCTCGCCGCGCCCGCGGCGGTTTCGGTCACGGCCGAGGTGGCTTTGATCGCCCCCTTTGCCTTGGCGCTGTTGATCTGGGCGGGGGCAGGCGGCCCCATCTTTGGCCGGGATGGCGGCTGGTTCGGGGCGGATCTTTATTCAACCTTGATGTTGCCCGTCACGGGCATCATCACCGGCCTGCCTTTGGTGCTGTTTTCATGGGGCGCGCAGCGGGTGCGGCTGTCAACCTTGGGGCTGGTGCAATATTTGAATCCCACGCTTCAGGCCTTTTCGGCCGTAGTCGTGATGGGTGAGCCCTTTACCCCTTGGCACGGGTTGGCCTTTGGCCTGATCTGGGCGGCGCTGGCGGTTTATTCCTTTGAAGTCTGGCGTCAGGACAGGCGTCAGCAAAGGGCGGCGCGCAATGCCGCCTCGAGCGAGGCGACATCCGGCACGCTGGTGTAAAGCGCCAGCATCGAGGCATCGGCAAAGCCTTGGGCGACGAGATGGGTCAAAAGCGCCTCAAGCGGTTGCCAATAGCCGTCGTTGTTCAAAAGAAAGATCGGTTTTCTGTGCAGCCCGATCTGGGCCCAGGTCAGAACTTCGAAAAACTCGTCGAGTGAACCTGCGCCGCCGGGCAGGACGACAATGGCATCCGAGTTCATGAACATCACCTTTTTGCGCTCGTGCATGTCTTCGGTGATGACGAATTGCGTCAGATCGCGTTTGCCGCGTTCTGCCCCCATCAGATGCGTGGGGATCACCCCCATCGTGACGGCACCGGCACTTTGGGCGCTGCGGGCAACTTCGCCCATGATGCCCACATCGCCTGCGCCGTACACCAGCCGCCAGCCATTGGCCGCGATCATCTGGCCGGTTTGGCGGCCTGCCTCAAGATGGGCGGGGTTCAGGCCGGGACGGGCACCACAAAAGACACAAATCGAAAAGCCGGGGCTTTGCATCATCACGATCCTGAAAAAAGGTTGCTTTCATCGGTGTATCGGGGTTCCCATGCAAAAGAAAGGCGCTCGGCAGGGAGGCAGGCAATCATGAAGGCGAAGGGATCGACCGGTTGGGTCGTGGCCGTCGGGGGGGCGGTGGTTGCGATTTTGGCGCTGATTTGGGGGATTGGTCGCGAGACACCCAGCGCTGAACGGGCCGCGACGAGCGAGACCGCGCCCGCAGCGGCGGGCGATGTTGCCGCCAAGCCCGAGGGCGCTGTGGCAGAGGCGCCTGCCGATGTGGCAGCAGCGACGGCGGCCAGCCCAGAGCCGCCGCGGGTGGATGTGGTGCGGGTGGATGCGGGCGGGCTTGCCACCATTGCGGGCACGGCACAGCCGGGGGCTGTGGTTGCCCTGCGGTTGGACGGCACAGAGCTTGCCCGGATCACGGCCGATGCGACGGGCCAGTTCGCCACGCTTGTGACCTTGCCCCCCTCGGACGCACCGCGCCTGATGCAACTGGTCGAGATTCTGGCCGATGGGGGTGAGGTTGTGGGGCCTGATAGCCTTGCGCTTGCGCCGGTTGCGGGGCCTGAGGCGGCGGCTGCGACGGAAGCTATGGCCGAAGAGCCGGGGGCGCAGGCCGCAGGGCTTTTGGTCTCGCCAGAAGGGGTGAGTGTGCTGCCCGATGAGACAACCCCCGCCAGCCCGGCCTTGCCGATCTCGATCGATACCATTGCCTATGGGGCCGCGGGCGAGGTGATGTTGTCGGGCCGTGCAAGCCTGGGTGCGCAGTTGCGGGTTTATCTGGATGAGGCTTTGGTGGCCGAGCCTATGGCCGATGGCCAAGGGGCTTGGACGGCTGAGATTGCCGAGGTGGCGGCCGGTCTGCATCTGCTGCGCGTTGACGAGATTGACGCGACAGGTGCTGTGCTGTCGCGGTTTGAAACCCCGTTCCAACGTGACCTGCCTGCTCAAGCCGAGAGCGAAACTGAGGCCGGGGCCAGCGCCGCGCTTGGCGCAACCTCGACAGAGCCCGAGGCCGATGGCACTGGCGAACCCGCGCCAGAGGTGGCAGCAGACGCGGCCCCTGAGGCAGCGGCAGAGGCCGAACCCGTCGCGGCGGCACCCGCACCTGCACCTGCGCCGGTGACCATCACGGTGCAGCCGGGCTTTACCCTTTGGGCCATTGCGCGCGAGAATTACGGCGATGGGGTGATGTATGTTCAGGTCTTTGAAGCCAACCGCGACAAGATCAAGGATCCGGACCTGATTTATCCGGGACAGGTCTTTACCGTGCCGCAGCCCTGACGGGGGGAATGAAGGCGCGAATGACGGGGCGAAGGCGGTCTAAGGCCGCGCATGGGGCTGCGGTAGGATGCCTCCGGCGGGGATATTTGGGCCACATTGAAGGCGCAGGGCTGCGATTTTGATCTTCGGTTGCAAAGGTAAGAGGTGCGCGCGGCATGAGATGCTCTGCGGCCTTGGCGCTTGCGGCATGGCACAGGGTTCTAAGGCGCGCGCGCCGACTTGCGCCTTGGGCTTGGATTGCGGATGCAGGATTGAACCCACCCTGTCAGAGGGCTATGCCGGGCCTTAGCAAACGTATTGGATTCGACCATCATGCGCCGCCAGACCGCCACTTCTGCCGATCAGCACCCGGCCTCTGCCTCGGGCTGGGCCACAATCGCGCGGGTATTGCCCTATCTCTGGCCGGCGGGGCAGGCTTGGGTCAAGCGCCGGGTGATCGGGGCTTTGATGCTTTTGGTGATGGCCAAGCTGATTTCGGTGACCACGCCGTATTTTTACAAACTGGCTGTGGATATGCTGAGTGGCGAGGTGGCCAATGATCCGGTCTGGATGATGACCTTGGGCGCGGTCGGCTTGACGGTGGCCTATGGTCTGGCGCGGCTCGGGGCGGTGGCCTTTGGCGAGGCGCGCGATGCGGTCTTTGCCCGCGTTGGTCAGCGCGCCATTCGCCAACTGGCGCTGGAGACCTTTCGCCACATCCATGCGCTGTCCTTGCGCTATCACATCACGCGCAAGACCGGGGGCCTTTCGCGCATCATCGAGCGGGGGGTGAAGGGCGTCGATTTCCTGTTGCGCTTTATGCTGTTTTCGGTCGGCCCGTTGATCTTGGAACTGACCATGGTGTCAGCACTTTTTGCGCTGTTGTTCGGGCTGGAATACATGGTCGTCGTGGTCATCACCATTGCGATCTATGTCGCCTTCACCTTCAAGGTGACCGAGCTGCGGGTGCGCATCCGGCGCGAGATGAACGATCAGGACACCGATGCCAATCAAAAGGCGGTGGACAGCCTGTTGAACTTTGAAACCGTCAAGTATTTCAACGCCGAGGCGCGCGAGGCGGCGCGCTATGATGTCGCCATGCAGCGCTATGAGGTGGCCGCCGTCAAGACCGGGCAGTCGTTGTCGTTTCTGAACGCGGGGCAGTCTTTCATCATCACCACCGGCCTTGTGATCGTGATGATCATGGCGGCGCGCGGCGTGCAGGCGGGGGTTCTGACGGTGGGCGATTTCGTGATGGTCAACGCCTATATGATCCAAATCACCATGCCCTTGAACTTCCTTGGCACGGTCTACCGCGAGATCCGGCAGGCTTTGGTCGATATGGGGGCGATGTTTGGCCTTTTGGGCCAGCCCGCCGAGGTGACCGACAAGCCCGGCGCCCAAGCTCTGGCCGTCAAGGGCGGCGAGATCGTGTTTGAGGATGTGCATTTTGCCTATGATCCGGCGCGGCCCATTCTGAAGGGCATTTCGCTTACCGTGCGGCCCGGACATAAGGTGGCGCTGGTTGGGCCTTCGGGGTCGGGCAAATCCACCATTGGGCGGCTGTTGTTTCGGTTTTACGATGTCACGGCGGGGGCCGTGCGCATTGATGGGCAGGACATTCGCGATGTGCAGCAAACCAGTCTGCATGCGGCGATTGGCGTCGTGCCGCAGGATACGGTTTTGTTCAACGATACGGTTTATTACAATATTGCCTATGGCCGCGATGGTGCGACCGAGGCCGAGGTTGTGACCGCAGCCAAGGCCGCGCGTATCCATGATTTCATCATGTCCTTGCCCGAGGGCTATGACACCACGGTGGGCGAGCGGGGGTTGAAACTGTCGGGCGGTGAAAAGCAGCGGGTCGGCATTGCGCGCACGCTTTTGAAGAACCCGCCGATCCTGATTTTGGACGAGGCGACCAGTGCCTTGGACACCCAGACCGAACGCTCGATCCAGGAAAGTCTGGCTGAGATGGGGCAGGGCCGGTCGGTCATCACCATCGCGCACCGCCTGTCGACGATTGCCGATGCCGATTGCATTTTGGTGCTGGAAGATGGCCGCGTCACCGAAGAGGGCACCCATGAGCAGCTTTTGGCGCTTGAGGGCAAATATGCCGCCATGTGGGCGCGCCAATCGGCCGAGGAAGAGGATCAGGCGGCGGCCTGAGGGGGCCCGAGCCCCCTTGACCGGCCCCGCGCAACAGGCCAAACCCGGCCCATGGTTCCGCAAGACAAACTCGCCCAGATCACCCAGCGTTTCGAGTTTCTCGAGGCGCGCCTGAACGCGGGCGCGGCCCCAGCCGAGATTGCCCAGGTGGCGCGGGAATATTCCGAGCTGAAACCGGTGGCCGAGGAAATCGCTGCCTATAATCGGGCGCTGGCCGATCTGGCCGAGGCCGAGGCGATGCTGGCCGACCCCGACATGCGGGCCTTGGCCGAGGAAGAGATCCCCGCGCTAAAGGCGCGCATCCCCGAAATGGAAGACCGGCTGCGGCTGGCGCTTTTGCCGAAAGATGCTGCCGACGCCCGACCGGCTATTTTGGAAATCCGCCCCGGCACCGGCGGCGATGAGGCGGCACTTTTTGCTGGTGATCTCGTGCGCATGTATCAGCGGCACGCGGAACGCATGGGCTGGACATGGGAGGTCTTGGAGCATCAGGCCTCAGACCTTGGCGGGATAAAGGAGTTCACCGCGCTGGTTTCGGGCGAGGGGGTTTATGCCCGGCTGAAATACGAAAGCGGTGTGCACCGCGTGCAGCGGGTGCCGGAGACGGAAGCACAGGGGCGGGTGCATACCTCTGCCGCCACCGTGGCGGTCTTGCCCGAGGCGGAAGAGGTCGACATCGACATTCCGGCATCCGATATCCGCATCGACACGATGCGGTCCTCGGGCGCGGGGGGGCAGCATGTGAACACCACGGATTCGGCGGTGCGGATCACCCATTTGCCGACCGGCATCGTGGTGACGAGTTCGGAAAAATCCCAGCACCGCAACCGCGAGATTGCCATGCAGGTGTTGCGCGCGCGGCTTTATGAGGCGGAGCGTGATCGGCTGCACAACGAACGCGCCGCCGATCGCAAGGCGCAGGTGGGCTCGGGCGACCGGTCCGAGCGCATCCGCACCTATAACTTCCCCCAAGGCCGGATGACCGATCACCGCATCAACCTGACGCTCTATTCGTTGGGTCAGATCATGCAGGGTGATCTGGGCGAGGTGATTGATGCGCTGATTTCTCACGATCAGGCGGCAAAACTGGCCGAGATGGAAGGATGACGGGATCCGAGGCTTTGCGCGGTGCCATCGCGCGCTTGCGCGCCGGCGGGATCGAAGATGCGTCTTTGGATGCACGGCGTCTTTTGGCCCATGCCTTGGGCATTGCCTCTGATCGACTGACGCTGCATTTGCCCGACGAGATGACCGCGGCGGCGGCGCGGGCATACGAGGAGGCATTGGTTGCCCGGCTTGCGCGTCAGCCCGTGGCACAGATCACCGGCCAGCGGCTCTTTTGGGGCTTAAGCTTTCGCGTCACCCCCGACACGCTGGACCCACGCCCCGAGACCGAGGCTTTGGTGGCAGAGGCTCTGCGCGCGCCCTTTCAGACCGTGTTGGATTTGGGCACGGGCACAGGCTGTATTCTCTTGTCTTGTTTGGCTGACCGTCCAGAAGCCGAAGGTTTGGGCGTTGATCTTTCGCCTGCAGCACTTGCCGTGGCCCAAGAAAATGCGTCCACCTTGGGCCTTGCCGCGCGGGCGCGGTTTCTTGTGTCGGATTGGTTCTCGGCCGTCTCGGGCCAATTTGATCTGATCGTTTCCAACCCGCCCTATATTGCGCAGGATGAAATGGCCGGGCTTGCCCCCGAGGTGCGCGATTGGGAACCGCATCTGGCGCTGACGCCTGGCGGGGATGGATTGGCGCCTTATCGCATCATCGCCGCCAAGGCGGGCCATCACCTGAGCGAAAATGGTCGTCTGTTGGTCGAGATTGGCCCGACACAAGGGCAGGCAGTTGCGGCCTTGTTTGCCGCAGCAGGCTTGGTCGATATCCGCATCCTGCCCGATATGGATGGTCGTGATCGCGTGGTTGGCGCGGCTAAGCCCGTAGGGGGCGGCCTGCATGAACCTGTGTGACCGCAATGCCAAAGGCCACAAATCCAGTTAATTTTTAGGCAAACTCGGCAGAATCCGCTTGCCTGCCTCAGCCCATGTGATAATGCCGAACTTAGCACATCGCTTGGCCGCCTAGGCCGCTTTGGTGCTTAACGCCAGCCACCCCGCCAATTCATTCGCGCCCCGATGGGCGACAGGCGCAGGGTCACCGCCATCAAAGGACAAGATGCGCTCTTCCAAGTCTCGCTCGCGTTCCAAGCAGAACCGCCCGCGCACGCTCGGCAATATCATCAACCGTGTCTTCGACAGCTCCGGCCCCGAAGGCAAGGTGCGTGGCACGCCGCAGCAGATCATCGAGAAGTATCAGCTTCTGGCCCGAGACGCGCAGCTGTCCAATGACCGTGTGGCGGCTGAGAATTTCTTGCAACATGCCGAGCATTACACGCGCCTGTTGGCCGAAGCCATGCGCGAGCAAGCAGCCGAGCAAGAGGCGCGCCAGCAACAGCAAGGCGGCAATGGCAATGGCAATGGCCAAGGTCAGCGCGAGCGCAATGAGCGTGGCGATTATCGCCCCGATTATCGTGCAGAGTATCGGGCCGATCAGCCGGGCGAGGCGGGCAGCTATGCCCCCGCCGCCGAGGGCTTTGGCGTTCTGGGCGGTGAGGATGAGGCACAGCTTGTGGATCTGCCCGAGGCGCGTCTGCATGGTGGCCAGCCACAAGCGCACAGCCCCGCCCAGCCGCGCCGCGACGACCGCAACCGTGACTATCGTCGTGATGATCGTCCCAGAGACGACCGCCCACGGGAAGATCGCAATCGCATTGAGCGTCCCCGCGATGATCGCCCGCGTGATGAGCGGCCCCGTGATGATCGCCCCCGCGAAGAGCGGGTGCGCGAAGATCGGGCTCGGGGTGACCGTCCGGCTCGGGACGACCGGCCGCGCGACGCTCGTCCTCGCGACGAAAAGCTGCGCACCGATGACGGGCAGGCGGAGTTGCCAGCATTTATCACGGGTGCCGCAGCGCCTGCGCATGCTTCGGCCCCTGTCGAGGAGGTGCTCTCCGAAAGCCCGGTCGCAGCAGTCGAGGTGGCAAAACCCGCCCGCGCCCCCCGCGCGCGCAAGCCCGCCGCAGCCAAGGCCGAGACGGCAAAGCCTGAAGCCGCCGAGTAAGGCCTGCAAAGGTGCCACCGTAAAGTTGAAAGCCCGCCTTATGGCGGGCTTTGTTCTGCAAGGGGCAGGTTATGTCGCCAAGGCGCGCGCCAAGGCGCAAAATCCCTCAAGCGAGATTTCTTCCGCGCGCTGGGTTGGTTGAATGCCAGCCGCCAAAAGCCGCTCTTCAATATCCGGTCCCCAGCCCTTGAGGCTTGAGCGCAGCATCTTACGCCGCTGGTTAAAGGCCATCGCCGTCACGCGCTGCAAAATCGCCTCATCTGCAGGAAAACGCGGCTGGTCCAACCGCGTCAGATGCACCACCGCCGAATGCACCTTGGGGGCCGGGGTAAAGGCCTCGGGGGGCAGGTGCATGACGATCTTGGCATCGGTGCGCCACTGCGCCAAAAGCGCCAGCCGCCCGTAATGGTCGCTGCGCGGTTTGGCCACGATCCGCTCGGCCACTTCCTTTTGGAACATCAGCGTCAAAGACTGCCAGACCGGCGGCCAAGCCTTTGGGGTCAACCAACGGATCAAAAGTTCCGTGCCCACGTTATAGGGCAAGTTGGCGACGATCTTGATAGGTGGGGTCAGATGGCGCAGCACATCCACCTCCATCGCATCGCCATTCACCACCTCCAGCCGGCCCGGATAGGCCGCCGCAATTTCGGCCAGGGCGGGCAGACAACGGGGATCTTTCTCGACCGCCAAAACCCGGCGGGCACCTTCAACCAAAAGCCCCCGCGTCAATCCGCCGGGGCCGGGACCAACCTCAAGCACATCACAGCCAGAAAGGTCCCCTGCCATACGGGCGATCTTGGCGGTCAGGTTGAGATCGAGAAGAAAGTTCTGACCCAGCTGCTTTTTCGCCACCAAGTCATGCGTTGCGATCACCTCACGCAAAGGGGGAAGGCCGTCAATCGTTGCCATGGTCAGCCTTTCGGACGCGATTTTTCGTCGAAAAATCGTGACAGATGAATTTTCGTCGAAAATTCATTACCCCGCCTGTCGGGCAAAGGCCATATCACGCGCAAGGCGTAGCGCTGCGATCAGGCTGTCGGGGCGGGCAATCCCTTGGCCAGCGATGTCACAGGCGGTGCCGTGATCGGGCGAGGTGCGGATAAACGGCAGTCCCAGTGTCACATTCACGCCGCCGTCAAAATCCAATGTCTTGATCGGGATGAGGGCTTGATCGTGATACATGCAGATGGCCACGTCATAGCCTGCGCGCGCCCGGGCGTGAAACAGGGTGTCGGCTGAGAGTGGTCCCAAAACGGCCATGCCTTCGGCACGCAGCCGCGACAGAACCGGGATCAGGATGCGCAGCTCTTCATCCCCCATCGCGCCACCTTCGCCAGCATGCGGGTTTAGTCCCGCCACGGCGATGCGGGGCTGTGATACGCCGCAATCGCGGATCAAGCCCGCATGGGTGATGCGGATCGTCTCTTCCAGCACTTCGGGCGTCAGCGCTGCAGGCACCTCGCGCAGCGGCATGTGGATGGTCACAGGCACCACGCGCAAGAGGGGGCTTGCCAGCATCATCACCACCCGCTTGACCCCGGCTAAGTCGGCAAGAAATTCGGTATGACCGGGAAATTGGAACCCCGCGCCGTCTTTCAGCGCCTTTTTGTGCAGGGGCGCGGTGCAGATCGCGCTGACACGTCCGGACATGGCCAGATCAACCGCGCGTTCAATCACCTCGATCACGCCACGGGCGTTTTCAGGCACAAGCACGCCGGGCGGATTCTCTGACGCGAAACCATGTGGCAAAACGGGTAAGATAGCTGCAGGCACCAAGCCCGCCTGATTGGGGTCTTCAATCAGCTTGATCGCGCTGCCTTTCGGCAGATGGCGCGGATCGCCGATCCAAAGCATCGGCAGATCCGGCAAGGCTGCCCGGGCGGCGACTGCCAGTTCCGGGCCAATGCCACCCGGTTCGCCACAGGTCAGGGCGATGGGGGTGGTCAAGCTTGTGGTCATTTCTCGACGATAATGGATTCCGAGCGCAGCTCTTCAAGATAGACATCGGCCAAGGTGGACAGCCGCTGGTTCAAGATCTGTTCGCGCACCACGTTGCGGTCGGGCTGCACGTCGGGGGCGGGGCCGCGCGTGCAGAGCATGACCATGACGCGCCAGCCATTGCGGCTAAGCCGGCCTGAGACCTCGCCGGGGTCTAATGTGGCCAGAACGGCGGCTATTTCGCCCCCCACCGCTGATTGAGGCTGGCTCTCGCGGATCAGCCGATCGGCGGGAAGGTCCTTGGCAACGGTGTAAAGATCATCACAGGTATCGACCCGGGCGCGTGCTGCGGCAATTGTCGCCTCGGCATTGCCATCTTCGGGGACAAGCAATTGCATGTAATCCACCCAAGTGCCTTCGGACTTGCCCAAGGGATCTTCGCCGCGCTCGACCAGCCAATAGATCACAACCTTGTCGTCCAGCAAAACCGGGCGCGACATTGCGCCGGGGGCAAGGCGGGCAAGGGCCGCGCGCGAGGCTTCGGGCAGGTCCGACAGGCGCTGCCATCCCAGACGACCGCCTGAGGCGGCGCTGGGGCCTTTGGAGTTGGCGCGCGCAAGGGATGCGAAATCAGCCTCGGTCTCGATCTGGGCTTGCAGGCGTCTGGCCAAAGCCTGCGCGCCTGACAATCCATCCGCATTGCCCGGCAGCACGATTTCCAGCAGTTGCAGACGTGTGGCGCTGGTGGGTTGGAAATTGGCAATGGCCCGGTCGATCTCGGCCTCGGTGATGCTGACTGTGCTTGCGTATTTGGCGCGCACAACTTCGCGCCACAGCATGCCCGCTTCGACAAAATCGCGGAAGGCTTGGGCATCCAACCCCATCTTACCAGTGAGTTTGACAAATTCTTCCGCGCTGAGATTGGCCCGGCTGGCAAATTCGCTCATGCCGCCCATCAGCTGATCGGGCGTGACCTTGAGGCCCAATTCCTTGGCAGCCGAAAGACGCAGCCGGTCTTCGATCAGGCTGGTGCGCGCCATCTGTTGCAGATCGCCTTGCTGGCCCAGAATCTCCATGAACAAGGCGCGTTGGTCGAGTTCGTATTGCGTGACGACGCGGTCATTGACCGAAATCACGGCTTCAAACGGGTTGGCCTGTGCGACACCGCTGGGGCCTGTCGCGGCTGCCAGCATCACCGCAGTTGCGAAAACGAACCGCCGCAGCGCCCTTGTGGCGGTTTTGCGCTGTTTGCCGATCATGCTTTGCATTCGCTCACCGTCCTGATCCGTCGTCTTAACCCGTCGTTCCAATCCACCAAATCCGACTGTCATCTCAAACCGTCAACCTTTGCTTTTGGTCCCGACAACCGGCACCCTGCCCACCAGCCCATGCCCAACCGCTTATGCCTACCATGGCCTATCTGGCACAACGGCGGGTCGGACCTGCGGCCGCTGATCCGCCAAAGCCCAAAAGTTCGACCGAGACAGAAAAATCTGTGGTCGGCCTTACACTAGTCGAGGATGTAAACCGACGCGAGAGAGAAAGATCGACCAAGAGGCATTCGTTGCGAAAGCCAAGACCGAGACCCGCGGTCGAGGCGCGGTCGGCCTCAAGGTCATAGCGGTTGTTGAGCCGCGCCTGCCAGCCTGACTGACCCAGCGCGAGGCGGCCATCTATCACCACCTCGCGGGTGTCGATGGGGCGGCCCTCGGCCAAATCGGCCTTGTGATACAAAAGCCCAGCCTCCAGCCCATAGCGGGGGCGGTCGTGTGACAAAAGCATCTCGGCCTTGGTCAAGGAAATACGGTCATCCACCAAAAGACGGCTGGTCAGGCGGGTGCCATCGGCTGATGTGATCTGCCAAGCGGCCAACCAATCCGATTTGCGGCCATCAAGACCCGAGCCTGCGGTGAACTGCGCCAGATCATCCGCATGGATCACCCGGCCCAAAGTGGCCCCCAAGCTCCAACCCGATGGGGCGCGGCGCAGGTAATTCACCCCCAGATTAACTCGCGCGCCCCGTTCCACCGCATCCGCCCCCGGAAAGCGGTTCAGGGCAAAAAGGTTGCCCTGACCAAATTCGACCAGAACCGAATCTTCATTGGCCAAAGTCGCGGCACGGCGCGGCGCGGCGACGATCTGGATTACCGGCTCCAAAAGGTGGCTGACCCCGGCATTGCCCGCCTTCAGCAAAGGCCAGCGCAATTCGGCGGCCACCGCCCCATGGGTGCGGCTGTGCGTGCCGCCATAGGAGGACGCCACGTTTCCGACCCTGTAAATGTCCGCCGTCACCTCGCCCAGCAGAGCAAAGACCATGCCATTGGAGGCGATCCAGTCGCGCCGCCAATCGGCCTTGATCCGGGCGCGGGCCACATCGCGGCCGCCGGTTATGCCGTCGCCGTCAAGGTCGGTGGCATCGTTCGAACTGCGCCGGTGGCCATGGGTTTGAAACTGCAACCCGCCTTGGCCGCCCAAAGGCCCAAGGCTGAAGCGGCGTTGCCATGTCAGGTCGCTGATCCCAGAGGCGAGCGTGTCAGAAGGCTCGCCCGCGCGCAGGGTTTGAATGGCAATCAACCGGGCCGAGATATGTTCGTTGCGCCTTGTGCGGGTGATTTCGATGCGGCTGTTCAGCCGATCGGCGTCTGACAGGCCATAGTCCAACAGATAGGCGCGGTCCGACACGGCTTGGCCGTCAAAGGTCAATTCAAAGCCCAAGGGCAGATCAAAACGCCCCTCGGCACGGGCATGACCACGGGTGCGGCCCGGTTGCAGATCATCGCGCGACACCATGCCCGTCAGGGTGATGTCACCCGTGCGGAAGGCTTGGCGATAGCGCAACTCAACCGTTCTGGCCCCTTTGGTGGCCACAAATGGCGTGATGGTCAGATCGCGGCTGGGGCCGATGGTGACGAAATAGGGCCAACGCAACCCCGTTCCCAAGGTTGAGGACGATTGCAGGCTGGGGATCAAAAATCCTGTGCTGCGTTTCAGCGTGGGATCGGGCATGCGCAGGCGCGGCACATAGAACACCGGCAGCCCCCCCAAACGCAGCGAGGCGTTGTCGAAATAGATTTGCCGTTCGGTTTGGTCATGCAGCACCCGGCTGGCCCGGATTTCCCACAAAGGCGTGGGATTGGCCGCGCAGACCTTGCAAGACGAGGCCACGACCCGCGTCATCTGGGTGTAGCGCGGGCCAAGGCGCATCACCTCGGCGGCGGCCAGTTGCAGCTGGTCATTCATCACAACGCGGGCCGAACGCAGGATGCCTTCGGTCATATCGGCCTTTAAGTCGGCCTGATCCGCCAGCACCACTACCCCGCTGCCGTCAGAAAGCGAAATCGGCCCCTCAATGGTCAAACTGTCCGAAATGCGATCATAGATCAGCCGGGAGGCGGTCAATTTGCGGCCTTGGTAGAAAATCTCGACAGAGCCCTCGGCCACAAGGCGGCGGTCGCTTTCAATGCGCAGGGCATTGGCGATCAAGGTCGCCTGATCTTGGGCCGCCACCGGTGCAGGGGCCATCGCCAGCACGGCACAAAGCAAAAGGGCCATCAGGCGAAGAAGGTGGCGGGGCATGTCAGCCATCCTCCAGATGCAAAAGCAGGCTTAAGGCCAAAAGGGCTGCGGCCAAGGGCGGGCTCCATGCGGCAATCACCAAGGGAATTTGGCCGTTTTCACCCAAAACCTGCGCAAAGTTGCGCAGAAAGAAGATCAAAAAGCCCCCCATCAAGGCGTAAAGCACCATCTGCCCGGTCTTGCCAAAGCGGGCATGGCGCATGGTAAAGCCCGCCGCCACCAAAACCATCGCGGCCAAAAGCAGGGGCAGGGCCAGTTCCATCTGATAGCTCAGCCGATAGGCGGTGGCCGAAAAACCGGCCCGTTCCAGTGCTGCGGCCTCTTGGGACAGATCCCAAAACGCCACCGCCGCAGGAGAGCCCAGCCGCTCTACCAGTTCCGATGGGGTCAGGTCGGTGGGCAGGCTGAGGGGGCCTGCAACGCGCTCGGCTGCGGCTTCGGGATTGGCTTCGGACAGATCCCAGCGCTTGGCGTCCTCTAACTGCCAAGCCCCCGGTGTCAGGCGCGCGCGGGTCGCCTCGATCCGGCCGATGATCTGGCCCTGAGGGGAAAAGAGGTGAAAGCTGACATCGCCAAGCTCTGATCCGGCGGCGGACACGCTGCTGGCATGGATCACGGTTTGCCCCGTGTTGTCGCCTTGTCGCAGCCAAAGACCTTCGCCGGAGAGGGACAAGACCGCCGTGCCCGGTTGGCCTGTCGCAGCACTGCGTTGGTCATAGGCCTTTGACATGGCCGCCACGAGCGGGTTGAGAACGGTCACCGCAAAGATGCCGATGGCCAAAGCCGTCACAACGGGCGAGACCAAAAACCGCAAGCCCGACCGCCCGGCCGCGCGCACCACCACCAGCTCGGATGATTTGGCCAGCCCAAGAAACAGCATGATCCCGGCAAGGACCATCACAAGTGGCAGAATCAGATACAGCGTTTGCGGCACATTCAGCACGGCCAGCACCATCGCCTCGCCAAAGCCGATGCCGGGATCCGAATATCGGCGGATCTGTTCGATCAGGTCGATCAGGGTCAAAACGCCCACAAAGACCCCAAACACCCGCAAGAAACTGCCCAAAAACCGTCGGGCGATGTAAAGATCCAGCGTCATGTTGTGCCACCCAAGGCCAAGGCGCTGCGCGCCACGCGGCGGGGACGTTGTGACCACCACAGCAAGCCCAAACCCAAAACCACGGCACATGATGGCGCGGCATAGGCCCAGATCCAGCCCCCATCGGAGCGCAGGCCGAGCCCTGTGGCAACCGATGACACGCCCTGCACCAGCACCAAAAGCACGATGGCCAGCGCCACCTGACGCCAAAGGCCAAAGCGGCTGAACGATCCCATCAACAGCGCGCCAAAGCCGATCAAGGCCGCGCCAACAGCAAGAAAGGGTTGGGCAAAGCGGTTGTGCCCATCATATAGAAACGCCGCCCGCGTCGCGCCGGTTTCGGCCAGATCGGCAGGGCGCGCAGCCAAAAGTGCCGCTGTTGACAGCGCGTCAATGCTGCGATTTGTGGCCACCCTCTCGGGGATCAACCCGCCAAGGTCATAGGTGAAATCAGTAAACTTCGTCACCGACAGGCGGCGATCCTGCCCGCTTACCTGCTGGACCAAGCCATTGACCATCAGAAGTTTTGGCCCGCTGTCGGTCCGGGCAAAGAGCGCCTTTTGCGCGGTATAGGTCGTGGTTTGCCCAGCCTTGCGACGGTCGGTCAAAAACAGATCGAGCAATTCGCCCGAAGGCGCCAGTTCGCGCACATAAAGCGTGATGCCGGGGGCGGGGTGGGTGAATTGTCCATCGGTCAAAAACCGCGCCGTGACGTTTTGGCGAATTTCGGCATAGCGCAGCGTCAGCGCCTCGCGGCTGGCTGGCACCAAGACATGCGACAAGACCATCAGGGCCAGTGTCACCAACAGGCCAAACACAAGAACGGGACGCGCAAGGCGGAAGGATGAAAACCCAGTGGCCTGCATCACGACCAATTCGCTGTCTTGCATCAGGCGGTTGGCCACATAAACGGCCGCTGCAAAGGCTGCGATGGGCAAGACAACTCGAATGACATTTGGCAAGGTCAGCACTGAAAACTCTAGAAAAACCATCGCTGTCTGACCATCTCCAATCAGCTGATCAAACAACCCCACAGCCCGGTTGACCCAATAGACCAGCACCAGCACCAGCGCGAAAAAGCCAAAGACAGCAAGAAGCTGGCCTAGCAGATATCGGTCGAATCTGGGCAAGAGACGCTATTCCTTGTGCCTTATCCAAGTGTTTTATGCGGGGGACGCTATCAACATTCCTGCCCCGGGAAAACTGCTATCTGGCCATTGGCGCGCGGCTTCGTTAGCTTTGCGCAAAAAGCTGCGTGCCGAACCAAAGCGGCACCAACACGCCGCACCAATAGGAAGCCCAAATGACTGAAGCTGCCGCAAACCAGCCCGTTGCCCTGACCTTTACCGCCACCGACCTTGATGCAATCGCCAAAGCCCAAGGGCTTGTCGCGCTTTTGGCCGAGGGCGAGGCACCGAAAACCCCTGCCGCGCGCCGTCTTGACCGGCTGACAAAGGGCATGGTCAGCCGTGCCATGGCGGGCGCTGATTGGGCCAAGGCCAAAGCGGGTGACAGTTTGACTTTGGCCTATCCAGCCGGGCTGATGGCCGAAGCACTGATGCTGGTAAAACTGCCGCGCAAGGCAACGGCGCTTGAGGCGCGAAAGGCAGGCGCGGCGATTGGCCGGGCACTTGGCCCACAAGGCGCTTTGGTGCAATGCGAGACGCATCCGCAGGCGGCTGAACTGTCTTTCGGCCTTGCGCTCCGCGCCTATGATTTCAGCGCGCATAAATCCTCGCAGCCGCCCAGCCGCGGCCCAGTAGCCTTGGCCTGTTCCTCGCCCGAGGCGGTGGCCGCCTGTGCCGCCCCATCCGCCGCCTTGGCCGAAGGTGTGTTTTTCACCCGCGATTTGGTGAATGAACCGGCCAATATTCTGACCACCGATGATTTCGCCGCCCGTCTGGCCGCGATGCAGGAATTGGGTCTTGAGGTGGAGATTCTGGAAGAGGACGATCTCAAGGCTTTGGGAATGCGCGCGCTTTTGGGCGTGGGGCAGGGGTCGGAAAGCCCGTCGAAAGTGGTGGTGATGCAGTGGAAGGGCGGGCCGTCTGACACGGCCCCCTTTGCCTTGGTTGGCAAGGGGGTGTGCTTTGACACCGGGGGCATTTCCATAAAGCCGGCGGGTGGGATGGAAGAGATGACCATGGACATGGGCGGGGCTGCGGTGGTTGCGGGCGTGATGCGCACGCTGGCCTTGCGCAAGGCCAAGGCCAATGTGGTGGGCTTGGTTGGGCTGGTGGAAAACATGCCTGACGGGCGCGCGCAACGTCCCGGCGATGTGGTGCGCTCGATGAAGGGCGACACGATCGAGGTGATCAACACCGATGCCGAAGGCCGCCTCGTGCTGGCCGATGTGCTGTGGTATACGCAAGAGCGGTTCAAGCCCAGCGGCATGATTGATCTGGCCACCTTGACCGGGGCGATCATTGTCGCCTTGGGCCATGAAAACACCGGCGTGTTTTCCAATGATGATGCACTGTGCAATGCCTTTTTGGCGGCGGCACAGGCCGAGGGCGAAGGCGCATGGCGGATGCCCATGGGCGAGGGCTATGACGCCAAGCTGAAATCGCGCGTGGCCGATATCGTCAATTCCTGTGGCCGTGATGGCGGCTCTATCACCGCCGCGCATTTCCTGCGCCGCTTTGTCAAAGATGATATGCCGTGGATCCATCTGGACATCGCAGGCACCGCGCTTTTGAAAACCGACAGCACGTTGGCGCCCAAAGGGGCCACGGGTTGGGGGGTCATGGCGCTGAACCGGCTGATCCGCGACCGGTTTGAACATAAAGGCTGATCGGTGCCCTTTCCCCTTGGCCCAAATACTCAATTGCGCGCTCTCAGCCGCGCGACGGTGGTGTGATGGGCACGGCGATGTTTTACCATCTGACCCGGTCGGGCACAGAGGAGGTGCTGTCTCTGATCTTGCCACGCGCCTTGGCCGCAGGTTGGCGCGTGATGCTGCGCAGCCCCGATCCGGCGCGGCTGGAGCGGTTGGATGCACAGCTGTGGACGGAGCCGGAGGATGGCTTCGTGCCGCATGGCCTGCAAGGCGGTGATTGGGACAGCGAACAACCGGTTCTGCTGGGGTCGGGCGCGGCTGTGAATGGCGCGCAGGGCGTGGTCTTGCTGGATGGCGCTGTGCCGCTGCCGGGCGACGAGGGGCTGGAGCGGCTTTGGGTCTTGTTTGATGGCAATGACACGGCAGCCGTGCAGGCCGCACGGGGGCTGTGGACGCATCTGATCGGGCAGGGCATGGCCGCGCAGTATTGGTCGGAAGATCAGGGCCGTTGGGCGATGAAAGCCGAAAAGAAGCCGTCTTAACTTTTGTGACGCTGCGTCATTTGTCCAATGTTTTCGCTAACCTATCCAAAAGGTCAACTGGCTTCTACTACCAAAGTCTTACATAATTTAATATATGAATATTGGTGATGTCGCGTTTCGTGCCGAACGCCCACGCCTATGTTCAAGCGTTGCCGCTTAGTGAGTTTTTCATTCATTGATCTGACAATTTTATGAGGGGGTCTTGCCATGGCCACTTTGTCCTTTGTCTTGCCAAGCAGCGATGTGATCGAGGCCCGGATGTTCGGGGCAAAAATAGGGATGCTGCATGGGCCCGACGATCCCGACCGATACACGCGGGCGATGGAGTATTTGAACGTCCAAAGCGTTCGCATCGGGGATGAATTGCATTTTGACGTGTCGCGCCCGGATATTGCGGTGACCTCTACCTTGGTGCCGAATGCGCCTGAGCGACTGGGGGCGATTGTCACCATTCCAGAGTCTTTGGCTTGGGCGGCAGAAAATAACATGCCGGTGATCATGACCATTCCAACGGTCAATCTGTTCAAGACCGCGATGGACCCCAATGTGTTTACACCGCGCTCTTTGGATTTGGCCAAGATTGCCGAGGTTAAGGCCTTTATCAAAACCTTGCTGACCAAGGGGGATTCTGGGCCGGGGGCCTTGGCCGATGCGCCGATTGACGCGATTGAAATCGGCAACGAATATTGGAACGCAGGGCTGACCTCGGTGGAATATGGCCGCTTGGTCAATGCGGTGGCCATTGCCGCGCAAGAGGCGATGGACGAGCTGGGTATCCCGCTGGCGTCGCAGCCCAAGATCCTTGTGCAGATGGGCGGCGCTTATGCACGGGAGTTCGGTCAGGCCACCACCGGCGAAAATGCGCGATCTGAAGGACCATTTGCTGATTTGACCTGGTTGCAGAAGGTCGAAAAGTCAAACCTGGATGTCATCAAGCAGATCTCGGCGCAGGCCTCTGAGGCGATTGATGGGCTGGTTGAGCATTACTACCACGTCAACCCCAGCGATGTGTTCACCAACAGCTCCCGCGATTTGCGCTTTATCGATGTTGAATGCTCCCATTGGGCACGCGCGGGCTTTGGCGACAAAGAGCTGTATTTCACCGAATGGAACAACAAACAGTGCAACTTTCAGCAGTTTGGCCTGAAAGGTGCGGGCGTGATTGTTGAGCAGTTTGAAAACATGGCCCGGCTTGGGGTGGATGCGGCCAATTTCTGGCCATTTCAACACAACAATACCAATCTGGTCATGGGTTTGCCCGAGGAACCTTTGGTCACTCCGCGCGGTGAAGTGTTCCGCCTGATGGCAGAGTCCTTGCCCGGCACGCGGCTGTTGGAAAGCGACCTGACCACCGCGAATGGCTATGGCTATGAGCTTGTGGCCTTTGCATCGCGCCAAAAATATGTGTTTTTCATCGCCTCGCGCCGTGAAGAGGCGCAAACGATCGATCTGGACCTGTCGCAGATCGTAACCTCGAATGCCGATCTGATGGTGCGCAGGGTCGGGATCAACGTTGTCACCAGCAGTTGTCTGGTCAATCCTGATGCGATTGGGATCGTGACAGAGCTTGGCAATATTGGTCCTGCCTCGGATTTGTCGATTGATCTGGCGGCCTATGAGGTGGCGCAGATCGTGATCAGGGCAGAACAGGCGCTGACACGGCGCGGAACAGCGGCAAATGAGACACTCCGCGGCGGCGGCGGCCATGACATCTTGCTTGGGGAAGCGGGCCGCGATGTGTTGATCGCAGAAGGGGGCGATGACACGATCCGGGGCGGCGCGGGCGATGATTGGATTTATGCCGGACAGGGCAACAAGCTGATTTCGGGGGGCACGGGCGTTGACACGCTGATCTTCACGGACAATCGCAATGTGAATGTCGATCTTGGTCTGCGCACGCTGCAAGATACTGGCGTGGGCCATATGCGAATTTCCTTGGTTGAAAACATCACCACCGGGCTTGGCCGCGATCAGATTGTCGGCACAGCGCAGGCCAATGTGATCCGGTCGCAAGGCGGGGATGATCTGATCCAAGCCGGGGCTGGCAATGACAGCATTTATGGCGGCGCGGGGCGAGACCGGATCATTTACGCATCTGGTGCCGATCGTATCGACGGCGGCAGCGGCGTTGATACCTTGGATTTGCGGGCGCTGAACGGCATCCGGCTGTTTTTGGACAGCGGCGAAAATGCGCATGGTCTGTGGGTGACCAATGTCGAAAACATCATCGCCTCGGCAGGCGCGGATGTGATACGCGGCACGGCCGCGGCGAATGCGATTTACGGAGGGCGCGGCGATGATCAGCTGAACGGGCTTGCTGGTGCGGATCGCCTTTATGGTGGGGTAGGGGCAGATCGGCTGATTGGCAGCACAGGAAACGATCAGCTTTTTGGGGGCGCGGGCAATGATGTCTTGGGCGGCGGGCGCGGTGCGGATCGGCTGTCGGGCGGGATGGGGAACGACATTTTCCGTTATTATTCACCAGAGCAAGGTGGCGATATCATTGTCGATTTTGGTGCGCGTGCGGGGGATGATGACCGCTTTTATATCTCGGCGCAGGGTTTTGGCGGCGGGCTGACACCGGGCGCATTGGCGCCGGGCGCGCTGCGGGTGCATGCGATCAACAGGTCCAACGCTGTGGATGCGGATGATCGGTTCATCTTTAACAGCGTGACGAACAGCCTGTGGTTTGACGTGGACGGTCGGGGCGGCGAAGAGGCGGTCTTGCTGGCCAGTTTGCAGGCCAATGCGGCCGATGTGACGGCTGCCGATTTCTGGATCTATTGACCTGCCGCAAACAAAGAAAGCCGCCCCGATTTGGGGCGGCTTTGCCTTGTATATCATGCTTTTAGCCTGAAACGGCCAAATCAGCCGACCAATTCAAGGCCCGAGAAGAAGAAGGCAATTTCACGCGCGGCCGACTCGGCGCTGTCCGAGCCGTGGACCGAGTTTTCGCCCTTGGACAGTGCGAATTCCTTGCGGATGGTGCCAGCATCAGCCTGAGCCGGATCGGTCGCGCCCATCACTTCGCGGTTCTTGGCAATGGCGCTTTCACCTTCCAGCACCTGCACCACCACCGGCTCGGATGCCATGAACGCGCAAAGTTCGCCATAGAAGGGGCGGGCGGCATGTTCGGCATAAAACGCGCCAGCTTGGGCGTTCGACAGATGGATGCGCTTGGATGCCACGACGCGCAGGCCAGCATCTTCGAATTTGGCAACGATCTTGCCGGTCAGGTTGCGCTTGGTGGCGTCGGGTTTGATGATCGACAGGGTGCGTTCGATGGCCATGAGGCTCTCCAGAAATAGGGGGCCGGAATTGGCCCGATGTGATGGCGCGGGCACTAGCATGGGAAGATGAAAATGAAAAGAAGCCCGAAGCGGTGCCGAAGAAAGAAGGGGGCGCCGCCCCCGTCGCGGCCTTGCCGCGACTCCCCCGGGATATTTGAGCCACATTGAAGGCATCGGTTGACCTTCTGACGCCGCTGCGGCATGGCCTGCCTATGCTGAAAATCGAAGACATCACCTATAACGTCGAAGGCCGCCCCTTGTTCGAGGGCGCATCGGCCACCATTCCCACCGGCCATAAGGTTGGCCTTGTCGGGCGCAATGGCGCGGGAAAAACCACGCTCTTTCGCCTGATCCGCGGCGAGTTGGCGCTGGAGGGCGGGGCTATCTCGATCCCGTCGCGCGCGCGCATTGGCGGGGTGGCGCAAGAGGTGCCGTCCTCGTCCACCTCGCTGTTGGACACGGTGCTGGCCGCCGATACCGAACGCTCGGCGCTGATGGCTGAGGCCGAGACCGCCACCGAACCCCACCGCATTGCCGAGATACAGGCGCGGCTCGCCGATATTGATGCCTGGTCGGCTGAAGGGCGGGCTTCAGCGATTCTCAAAGGGCTTGGCTTTGATGCCGAGGCGCAATTGCGCCCTTGTTCGGATTTCTCGGGCGGGTGGCGGATGCGGGTTGCCTTGGCGGGGGTGCTCTTTGCCCAGCCCGATTATCTGTTGTTGGACGAACCAACCAACTATCTGGATCTGGAAGGCGCGCTGTGGCTGGAAAGCTATTTGCAGAAATACCCCCATACCGTGCTGATCATCAGCCATGACCGGGGGCTTTTGAACCGCGCGGTGCAGGGGATTTTGCACCTTGATAACCGCAAACTGACCTATTGGCAGGGCGGCTATGACCAATTCGCGCGTCAGGTGGCCGAACGCCGTCTGGTCTTGCAGGCCGAGGCGAAAAAGCAAGAGGCGCGGCGGGCGCATTTGCAATCTTTCGTGGATCGGTTCAAGGCCAAGGCGTCAAAGGCTGTTCAGGCGCAATCGCGCGTGAAGATGCTGGAAAAGATGGAAACCATCACCGCGCCCGAGGATGCCAAGAAGGTGGTGTTCACTTTCCCCGCACCCGAGGAATTGTCGCCGCCAATCATCAACATCGAAGGCGGCGCTGTGGGCTATGGTGGCCCGCCGATCCTGCGCAAACTGTCGCTCAGGATTGACCAAGATGACCGCATCGCGCTTTTGGGCCGCAATGGCGAGGGCAAATCAACGCTGTCCAAGCTTTTGGCGGGCAAGTTGGAGCCTTGCGAAGGCAAGATGACCAAATCCTCCAAGCTGCGGATCGGCTATTTCGCGCAGCACCAGGTGGATGAGCTGCATATCGAAGAAACGCCCTTGCAGCATGTCATGCGAATGCGTCCGGGCGAGGGGCAGCCCAAGTTGCGCGCGCGGCTGGCCAGTTTCGGGCTGATGGCGGATCAGGCTGAAACCGCTGTTGGGCGGCTCTCGGGTGGGCAAAAGGCGCGGTTGTCGCTGTTGTTGGCCACGCTCGATGCGCCGCATCTGTTGATCTTGGACGAACCGACCAACCATCTGGACATCGAATCGCGCGAGGCTTTGGTTGAGGCATTGACCGAATATTCCGGCGCGGTGATCCTTGTCAGCCATGACATGCATCTGTTGTCGCTGGTGGCGGATCGGTTGTGGCTGGTCAAGGGCGGGGCGGTGACGCCCTATACCGAAGATCTGGAGGCCTATCGCCGTCAGCTTTTGGCGGGCGATGAGGTGGAAAAGCCTGCGGCGAAGCCGGTGGCAAAACCGAAAAAAGCCAGCCGTGACGAGATCTTGGCGCTGAAAGCTGAGGTTCGCAAATGCGAGGATCGGCTGACCAAGCTGAATGAAATGCGCGACAGGCTGGCCACCAAGCTGGCTGACCCGGCACTTTACGAAGATGGCCGCAAGGGTGAGTTGGAGACCTGGAACAAGAAATACGGTGAGGTAATGGAAGGTTTGGATCGTGCTGAGGCCATGTGGCTGACCGCGCAGGAAAAGCTGGACGCAGCGGGTTAAGCCCCGTTCCCCCTTTGCAAAGGAAGCCCGATGTCCAACCTGATGCCCCATCTGCCCGCCGATCTGATCCTGGCCCAG
This sequence comes from Tabrizicola sp., assembly GCA_965284335.1. Classification (GTDB taxonomy): domain Bacteria; phylum Pseudomonadota; class Alphaproteobacteria; order Rhodobacterales; family Rhodobacteraceae; genus Tabrizicola_A. The sequence goes on from OZ260076.1 coordinate 918,796, forward strand.
CTGTCCCGCAGCCCCGGCAATGAGGTGAAATCGGGCAAGTTCGACAGCCCTGAAAGCTCATCCGCTTTGGTGGCCAATGGGTTTGGGCTGTTTTTGGATCGCCCCGGCGATCTGCCGCCCTTGCCCGGCGTGCCGATGGGGCGGGCGGATGCGGTGGAATTGGAGGCGGAAATGCGCTTTCCATGGTCGGGCGGGCGGCATCCGTGGCTGGATGTGTCGATCAGCACGCCGACCACGCTGATCGGAGTGGAGTCGAAACGCTATGAGCCGTTTCGTCCTGCCAAGGCGACGGGATTTTCCGAGGTTTATGATCGCCCCGTTTGGGGGCCGAACATGGGCCGTTATACCCGCCTGATGCATGATCTGGTGGCGGGCAGGGTGGTGTTCCAATCTTTGGATGCCGTGCAGCTGGTCAAACATGCGCTGGGGCTGCGCACGCGGGCGGAAAAGCGCGCTTTGGGGGCGGTGCTGGTCTATCTTTATGCCGAGCCCAAGCATTGGGCAGGATCGGGCAAACCGGTTGATGCGGCGCGCATCGCGCTGCATCGGCGCGAGGTGGCGCAGTTTGCCGGGCTGGTGCGTGGCGATCAGGTGGCTTTTGCGCCCGTGACATGGGCCGATCTGGTGGCGCAATGGGCCAAGACCCCGGCCATCGCCGCCCATGCCGCCGCCTTGACCGACCGTTTTGGCCCGCTGGGTTAGGTCGTTTCCTTCACGCCTTCACTGCGCAAGACATAGACCCCGGCGGCGATGATGACGCCGATACCCGCCCAGCCCAAAGCGTCCGGCAAGTCACCCCAGAAGAGCCATCCCCACAAGATGCCCCAAAAGGCAAAGGTGAATTCAAAAGGTGCCACGACCGAGGATTGCGCCACGCGGTAAGCTTGGGTCAAGAGCGTCAGCCCCACGGCGGCGATGAAGCCGCAAGACATCATCAGGAACATATCCCAAGGCGTGGGCCAGACCCAGCCGCGCGTCAGAAAGGCCAGCGAAGGATGCACGCCTTCGCCGCTGCCGCCCCAGCCAAAGACCAAGGCCAAGGCGGCGGCGCAGGCCAGAAAGGCCAGATTGCCCCAAAAGGCCATGGCGGCGGCACTGTCGCGGGTGCCCATCACCCGCGCCATGATCATCGACCCGGCATAGGCAACAGAGCACAGGATCGGCAGGAGCGCGGCCCAGTCAAACAAATCTCCCCCCGGACGCACCATCAAGATCACGCCGGCAAACCCCATCGCCACCGCAATCCAGCGCGGGGCAGAAACCTTTTCGCCCAAGATAAAGACCGACATCACGACGATCATCAAAGGCGCCGTGAAATAGAGCGCCACTGTCGTCGCCATCGGTAGTGCTGCAAGGGCGAGGTAATAGAGCGTATAGGCGCAGAAATTCAGCAACCCCCGCGCCAGCATGGCAGGCCATGTTGGGCTGATCAGCGTGCGCAAGGTGCCGTCAAAATAGCGGGTGATCGCCAAAAGAAAGGGGATCGCCGTTAGACTGCGCAAGAGCATCGCCTGATGCAGCGGGTAGTCGCCCGAGATCAGTTTCAGGATCAGGTCTTGCACCGAGAAAATGGCGATGCCGGCGACAAGGGCGAGGATGCCCTTCAGGGCGGAGGATTGGGTCATGTTGGTCGCGAGCTTAGGGGCATTGCGCCCGCCTTCTGGCCCATCTGCGACATTGTCTGCCATTGCCCGGCAAAAGAAAAAGGCCGCAAGGTTTCCCCTGCGGCCTGATCTGGTCAAAAGCGCAAAGCTTAGCGCGACAGGTCTTCGTCGCCAGCCGCAGCGCCCATTTCGTCGAAGAGTTCCGCGATTTCGAAATCGGCGGCAGCTTCGGCTTCGGCAGCCAGTTCCTGGATCGATTTGCCCGAGGCTTGCAGCTCGGCCTCTTCGACCGAACGGGCAACGTTCATCTTTATCTTCACCACCACTTCGGGGTGCAGCGTCACGGTGACCGAGTGCAGACCAAGGTCTTTGATCGGCTTGTCCAGCACGACCTGACCACGGTGAACGGTGAAACCACCCGCGGTTGCCGCATCGGCGGCATCGCGTGCGGTGACCGAGCCGTAAAGCGCGCCGGCATCCGATGCCGAGCGAATCACGACAAACACCTGACCGTCCAGCTTGGCGCCAACGGCTTCTGCTTCTTTTTTGGTTTCAAGGTTCGAGGCTTCAAGCTGGGCTTTTTTGGCTTCGAACGACTTGATGTTGGCTGCATTGGCGCGCAACGCTTTGCCCTGGGGCAAAAGGTAGTTGCGGCCGTAGCCGTCCTTGACGTTGACCACGTCGCCCATCTGGCCAAGCTTGGCCACGCGCTGAAGAAGGATCACTTGCATGTCATGTGCTCCTTATTTCACAGCATAGGGCAGCAGGGCGAGGAAGCGGGCGCGCTTGATGGCTTGCGCCAGTTCACGCTGCTTTTTCGCCGAAACTGCGGTGATACGGGACGGCACGATCTTGCCACGCTCAGAGATATAGCGCTGCAAAAGACGCGTGTCTTTGTAGTCAATCGCCGGAGCATTGTCGCCCGAGAAGGGGCAAACCTTGCGGCGGCGGAAAAATGGTTTGTTCGCCATGGGTTATGGTCCTTTTCTCAGATCAACGACGAAAGCCGCCGCGGTCACCACCACGGTCGCCGCCACGGTCACCACGGTCGCCGCCGAAGGACGGACGCTCACGGCGTTCACCGCCAAAGCCACCCTCGGCACGATCGCCACGCTCGCGCTCATCGCGCTTTTGCATCTGCACGGACGGGCCGTCGGCGTGGGTGTCGACCTTGATGGTCAAGACGCGCATCACGTCGTCATGCAGGCGCATCAGGCGTTCCATTTCCTGCACGGCCGAGGACGGAGCGTCCGACTTCAGCAGGGCATAGTGGCCTTTGCGGTTCTTGTTGATCTTGTAGGCCATGGTCTTCACGCCCCAATACTCGCTTTCAACGACTTTGCCGCCATTGTCTGCCATAACGGTCGAGAAGTGTTCCACAAGGCCTTCAGCTTGCGCGCTGGACAGGTCCTGACGCGAGATGAAAACATGCTCATAAAGCGGCATGTGCACTCCAGTTCATGATATGGCGCATTTCATAGGTCGGGCATCTCTTTCCGCCGCCCGTCCACGAGAGGCTGCGCCGGTTCGGTGGAATTGCGGAAAGATGGGGCCTTATACAGAAACCGGGCTGCGTTGCAAGGGCAGGCGTGGGGTTCAGCTTGCAATCACATGGATCAGCAACAGCGCGTGGCACAAGAGCCCACACATCACCGCCAGCGATCCCAGATCCTTGGCGTCTCGCGCAAATTCGGCCCAGTCTTTTATCAGATGATCGACAAGGCATTCAATGGCGGTATTCAGCGCCTCAAGTGCTATGACCAAAAGCGCAAGTCCTGCAAAGACCACATAATGGGTTAGGCTGGCGCCAAAGATCGCCAAGACCACAGGCATCGCCAAAAGGCCGAGCATTTCGTGGCGAAAGGCGGCCTCTTGCCACAAGCGGCGCAATCCCCCCGCCGAATAGCCGGCAGCGGCGACAAGATGCGCAAGGCCGGTCTTGCGCGGCGGTTTAGCTTGGGTTGGCATGACAGCCCTCGGTCAGATCGAGTACTGGACTGTGCAGGTCGGTTTGCACATCTGCAAGCCCCAAGACGGTGTGAAACACCGCGTCATGGGTTAGGCCGCCCGCCTTGGCCTTGGCGGTGATGCAGCCCTGATTCAGCCCAAAGGCTTGGCGATAGGCCGGGGATGTCCACAAGACCATGGGAACCTCGGTCTGAACATCGGGGGCCATGAAATAGGGGGCTGCGTGCAGATAGATCCCTCCTTCGCCCAAGGATTCGCCATGGTCTGAGACGTAAAGCATCGAGGTCAGCACCCGGTCTTGCGCGCCCAGCTTGTCGATCAGGCTGGCCAGAAACTGATCGGTATAGGCGATGGTGTTGTCATAGGCGTTGACAATCTGCTGCGGGGTGCAGGCGCCAAAATCGGCGCTGCGGCAATCATCGGCAAAGGGGCGAAATTCAGTCGGATAGCGCAGATAATAGGCCGGGCCATGGCTGCCGATCTGGTGATAGACGATCACGGTGTCTGTCGTGATCTCGGCCAGGGCCTTGTCAAGCTTGGGCAAAAACACTGCATCCACGCATTCGCCACGGGCGCAGGCCAGCGGGTCATCGGCTGCGCCAAAGCGCGTCTCAGAAATCCGCGCGGCACTGCCCAGACTGCCGGTGTTGTTGTCATACCAGCGGGTGTCAAAGCCGGTCTTTGCCAGCACATCCAAGAGGTTCTGGTGCGACCGCGCGGCGGTTTGGGAATGATTGTCCATGCCGTAATGGGCAAACATGCATGGCAAGGACACCGCCGTTGAGGTGCCGCAGGACCGCACGCGGTCAAAATACACGATGTCACGCTTGGCCAGTTCGGGGTTGGTGGGCCGGTCATAGCCACCAAGGCTCCAATTCGCAGCACGCGACGTTTCGCCCACCACGATCAGCGTCAGCGTTGGTTTTTCTGCGGCTGTGATGAGGGGGCCTTTCACCGCATCCTCACCGATGGGGGCGGCCACGAGCGTGTTGGTCACAAAGATCAGTTTGGCCAGCCGAACCGCGCCCACGATCGGTGTGGCCGGGATCACCGAGGACGAAATCTCGCGCCGTTCACGAAACATCGAGGTGAAGCTGCGGTTGTCCACCATCAGGGCGGTGAGAAACAGCACCAGCGCCAGCGCGAGCGTCAGGGGATAATGCAAGAGGTGCATCCACCAACGCATGGGGCGGATTTTCACCCACAGCACCAGTGCCGCGGGCAAAAGGCCGAAGATCACCAGATGCAGCACAAAATCCGTCGTGAACAAATGGCGCGATTCGTTGCCCGTGGTGTTCAGGGCGTTTTGCAGCATGTCGCGGTCTATCACCACGCCCAGACGGTCTTGAAAATGGGCGGCCACCGCGCCGAGGATCAGCGCAAGCGCCAGAACGGGCCGCACCAGCCAAGGCAGCGTAAAGACCGAGATACAAAACAAGATCGCCGCAAAGGCCATCACCGCCACCGAGGCGACAAGCAGGGGGGCGCCGTCTAAATGGTCGTAGACGCGGGTAAAGAAGGTGGCATTGGCGGTGGCCAGCAAAAATCCTGAAACACCCGTCACCAGCATGATTTGGGGCAGTTCCGGACGAATGGCCAAAACGCTTTTCGCCCGCGTCCATGGCGCGGATTGGGAAAGATCAGAGGGCATCGGGGGAGTGCGGGCCTTGGATTGTTTCGCCCTGCCGATCTCTACCCATTGTTGCTGCGGGGCAATGCGAAGTCTCAGATTCGGCGTAAGCATCCGCTTACTTGGGGATCTCGGGGCTGGCGTGACGTCCAAATCGGGGTTTCACTGTGCGCAGGCGCGCAGGTCTTGTTTGAAACCTGTGAATTGAGTGGCGGGGCTGCACAGGTCATTTCAGGGCCAAGCTGGGCCCGGCATGGTGTCGGGAGGTTCCGGCGATCCCTTTTCAGGAGTTCACATGACCCGTTTCGCCCCCTTTGCGCTGGTTGCCGCCCTTGCAGCCACCCCCGTCTTTGCCGAAGCCGAAAAATACACGCTGGATGCCAGCCACAGCCAGATCGTGTTCAGCTATAACCACCTTGGGTTCTCGACGACCTATGGCATGTTCTCGGGCTTTGATGGCGAGATCATGTTCGATCAGGCCAATCCGGCGGCCTCGTCGGTGTCGGTGTCGTTCCCGGTGAAATCCATGCTGACCGGCTGGCAAGAGCGGTTTGACCATTTCATGACCGCAGATTTCTTTGATGCGGCTGATGATGAGATGGTCACCTTTACCTCGACCGCCATCGAAGTCACGGGCGACAACACCGCCAAGATCACCGGCGATCTGTCGTTGAACGGCGTGACCAAATCGGTGGTCTTGGATGCCGTGATGAACCAAGTGGGCGAACACCCGATGGCCAAGACGCCGTGGGCTGGTTTCTCGGCCACCACCACGCTGATCCGTTCGGATTACAATCTGGGCCAGTTTGCCCCCTATGTGTCGGATGAGGTCGCTGTGCAGATCTCGATCGAAGCACAGAAGGCGGCGGAATAATCCTTCGCGGCCCTTAGGGGTTGTAAAAAGGAAAGGCCGCAAGGGTTGCTCCTTGCGGCCTTTTTCTTGGGCGCTGATCGGTCGAGGGGGCGGCGCGCTATTTGCGCGCGGCGCTAAGGTTGACCGAAACCTCAACTGCATAGCCCACCGTTGCCTCATCGCCATAGCCTGCGCCAATGCCGAAATCGCGCCGGTCGAGCGTGAGTTGGCCCGTCATCATTGCGGTGTCATCGGTGATTTGCAGCGTGAAGGGCAGGGTCACGGCGCGCGCGCTGCCACGCAGCTGCAACTCGCCTTGGGCGCGATACCCCTCTGGTCCGGCCAGCAGATCAGCGGCAAAGCGGGCGGTCGGGTGGGTGGCCACATCGAAAAACTCTGGCCCCTTGACCTGATCGGTGACCGATCCCAGCGAAACCGAGGTCAGATCCACATCGACCACGACGCGCCCGGCCACACCTTCGGTGATGGTGTCGTCAAAGGTGATGTCTGCGCTCCAATTGGCAAAACTGCCCGAAACGGGTGCGCCCATTTGAATGACCGAAAAGCCAAGCGCGCCGCTTTCCACCTGCCAATTTCCGATGGGTGCCGCAGTTTGGGCCGCTTCGGCGCTGGCCGTGGCGGGGGCCGTGTCTAGGGCTGGCGTCATGTTCACCGCCATGGCCGCACCTGCGGCGTAGATCACAAGCGCCAAGGCTAGCGGGACAATCCCGCCACGATGCGGTTTGGCCATCGACGGGGCCATCGCTGGAGCCACCACACCACGCGCCATGCGCCGCAACGTGGCGTCCTTGTCTATGACGTGATGCTTTATCGTCCCAAGAATGTGCAGCAAGATTGCCGCCGCCATCACCTTGGTGAAAAGCCAATGGGTCGCGGCGGCCAGTGCGGCCAAAGATTCGGATTTTGGCACGAAGGGCAGACCTTGGCCAAAAGGCCACAAGATGGGGGCAAAGCCATCAACTGCGGCGTGATGCACCCAACCTGACAGCGGCACGATCACCAATGACAGATACAAAAGCCAATGCACCATCTCGGCCAGCGTGGTTTCCAAGCGCCGCTCGGGGTGCAGGGGCACCGGGCGCGGTTGCAGGAGCGCCCAGAGGATACGAAGCGCGCCAAGCACAAAGGCCGCCACGCCCAACGTCTTGTGATACGAAAAAAGCTGCGCCTTCAGGGCAATGCTGTCTGGCCCTGTGGACAGGCCATTTGCAATCAGCCCCAATGGGATCGCAGTCAGGATCACCAGCGCGGTCAGCCAGTGAAAGGCCCGCGCAAGGCTGCCAAAGCGGGTGGGGGTATTGGTAAGAGACATGCGCAGGCTCCGTTCTCGGGCAACGATTGGGTTTGGCCCATAGATAGCAGGCGGCTCGCGCTGCAACAGTCGATCGCTTTGCACAGGGCTTGTGCGCTGCCAAAGGGCCGGGGTCGTGCGAATGATTGCACACAGCCGCCGGGCGGGGTAATCGGGAACCATGTTCAAGGGAGGATGGCGATGAGCCGCGCATTTGTGTTTCCGGGGCAGGGCGCCCAAACCATTGGCATGGGGCGTTCTTTGGCCGAGGCCTATCCGGCCGCTCGGGCCGTGTTTGACGAGGTTGACGCCGCATTGGGCGAAAAGCTGTCATCGCTGATCTGGGAGGGCGATATTGCCGAGCTGACCTTGACGCAAAACGCCCAGCCCGCGCTGATGGCCACTTCGATTGCCGCGCTGCGGGCGCTGGAGGCTGAAGGGCTGGGTCTGGATCAGGCGGCCTTTGTCGCGGGGCATTCCTTGGGCGAATATTCCGCGCTTTGTGCGGCGGGAGCTTTGGATCTTTCCGACACGGCGCGGCTCTTGCGTGCGCGTGGGCGCGCGATGCAAGAGGCGGTGCCTGTGGGTCTTGGCGCAATGGCGGTTCTGCTGGGATTGGGCTTTGAGGCCGCGATGGAGGTGGCCGCCGAGGCCGCCCAAGGCGAGGTGTGCCAAGCCGCCAATGACAATGACCCCGCACAGGTGGTGGTGTCGGGCCACAAGGCCGCCGTGGAACGCGCGGTCGAGATTGCTAAGGCGCGCGGTGCCAAGCGCGCCATGCTGCTGCCGGTGTCAGCACCTTTCCATTGTGCTTTGATGCAACCTGCCGCCGCTGTGATGTCAGAGGCGTTGGCGGCGGTGGCCATCCATGCCCCCAAAGTGCCAGTTGTGGTGAACGTGCGCGCCGAGGCGGTGACCGAGCCAGACCGCATTCGCGCGCTGTTGGTGGCGCAGGTGACCGGGTCGGTTCGCTGGCGTGAGAGCGTCATGTGGATGGAAGGCGCTGGCGTCACCGAGTTTTGGGAAATCGGTGCGGGCAAGGCCCTGTCGGGCATGGTCAAGCGGATTTGCACGGGCGATGTTGTCACCCGCGCGATTGGCAGCCCCGAGGACGTGGCCGCCGCCAAGGGCTGAAAAGGCAAGGGGGGGCGGTGATTGGGGACTTCTGCTCTAGGGGGCTGCGCCTCTCCGCCAAATCCCGAACACGATTGCAAAAGGCGCAAGACCTGCGGGCAGCGCGAAACGAACAGGAGTTTTGCCATGTTTGACTTGACCGAAAAGACGGCGCTGGTGACGGGGGCCTCGGGCGGCATTGGAGCTGCGGTGGCGCGGGCCTTGCATGGGGCGGGCGCGACCGTGGGCCTGTCGGGCACGCGGGTTGAGCCTTTGCAGGCGCTGGCCGCCGAATTGGGCAGCCGCGCCCATGTCTTGCCCTGTGATCTGGGCAATGCGGCTGCGGTGGATGAGTTGGTCAAGCAGGCGGTCGAGGCGATGGGTTCGGTTGATATCTTGGTCAACAATGCCGGGATCACCCGCGACGGGCTGGCCATGCGGATGTCGGATGAAGATTGGCTGTCGGTGATTGAGGTCAATCTGAATTCGACCTTCCGGCTGTGCCGGGCCGCCATTCGCGGCATGATGAAGGCGCGCTGGGGCCGGATCATCAACATCACCTCGGTGGTGGCACAGGCGGGCAATCCGGGACAGGTGAACTACTCCGCTGCAAAGGCCGGGGTTGCGGGGCTAAGCCGGTCTTTGGCGCAAGAGGTCGGCAGCCGTGGCATCACTGTGAACTGTGTGGCACCGGGGCTGGTGGAAACCGCCATGACCGACAAGTTGAATGATGAGCAGCGGGCCAAGATTTTGGCCGGCGTGCCCATGGGCCGCATCGGCAAGCCTGAAGAGATCGCGGCGGGCGTCTTGTTCCTTGCCTCGGTTGAGGCGGGCTATGTGACGGGGGCCACGCTGGACATCAACGGCGGCGGCGATATGCTGTAAGCCTAATGTCGAATCCCGTGTGTCACAGCGCGGGAAATCGTCTCGCAGGAAATCATTGCCATGCGCCTTGGCCCTTGCTATAGGCGCGCGGGACCGCCCCGACCGAAATCCGGCGGGATCAATTGTCAGCCGGGATTTTCCCGCAATGTGAAAGAGGACGTAACATGAGCGACATCGCCGATCGCGTGAAGAAGATCGTGGTGGAACATCTTGGCGTGGACGCCGAGAAGGTGACCGAAACCGCATCGTTCATCGATGATCTGGGCGCAGACAGCCTCGACAATGTCGAGCTGGTCATGGCCTTTGAAGAAGAGTTCGGCATCGAGATTCCCGATGATGCGGCTGAAACCATCCAGACCTTTGGCGATGCGGTGAAATTCATCTCCTCGGCTGCCTGATCTTTTCAGATCAAGCTTACGAATCTGGCACCCTTCGGGGTGCCTTTTTCGTTTCCGGGGGGTTGTCATGCCGACAGGGGCGGGCATGATCGGCACAAACGGGGGGCTTTGACGATGACACAAACCGGGGCAAGTTTGGGAGCGATGTTCGGGGCGGGCGAGGTGGCGGGTTTTATGGGCCTACCGCAGGCCACGCTTGAGGATCTGGGCCGCGCGCGGATTGTGATCTTGGGCGCCTCGGGCTGCACGCCTTATCCCAGCGTCGGGCATTATTGCGCCGGGGGGCCGGCGGCCATTCGGGCAGGTGGTGCTGCCTATGCTGCCAATCTTGCGCATATGAATTTTGATCTGGGCGGGCCGGTCTTGCCCCAAGGCATTCGGGCGGTGGATGCGGGCGATCTAGAGGTGGATGCGCAGGATGGGGCGGCCAACCGCGCCAGATTGCGCGCGGCCGTCGGACGGGTGCTTGAGGCGGGTGCCGTGCCTGTTTTGATCGGCGGCGATGATTCCCTGCCGATTCCCATGCTTGAGGCGCTGGCCGGGCAGGGGCCGCTGACGATTTTGCAGATCGATGCGCATATTGATTGGCGCGACGAGGTCGGGGGCGAGCGTTGGGGTCTTTCCTCTACCATGCGCCGGGCCTCGGAAATGGCGCATGTGGCGCAGATCATTCAAGTGGGTCAGCGCGGCATTGGATCGGCGCGGCCGGGCGATCATCAGGCAGCACTGGATTGGGGGGTGCGGTTTGTTCCCGCAGGCGCGGTGGCCCGGCACGGGATAGAGCCCGTCTTGGCCGAGATTGCCGAGGGCAGTCGGGTGGTGATCTGTCTGGATGTCGACGCCTTGGACCCGGCCATCATGCCTGCCGTCATTGGACGCACGGCGGGTGGGTTAAGCTATTGGCAGGTGTTTGACCTGATCGCCGGGGTGGCGGCCAAGGCGCGCATCGTGGCCTTTGACATGGTCGAGTTCATGCCCGAGCGCGACATTGATGGCCAAGGTGCCTTGGTTGCAGCCCAGCTTTTGGCGGGCACCATTGGAATTCTGGCACGGCAGGAGGCAGCGCAATGAGCGGGTTCAATCAACCCTTGGGGGGCAATGACATGGCGCGCTTTGGTGGGCCTGCCACCATGATGCGGCTGCCTGCGCAGGTGGGGGCCAAGGGGTTGGACGTCGTCTTTATCGGCATTCCGATGGATCATGGCACTTCGAACCGGTCGGGCACGCGGCTCGGGCCTCGCCAGATTCGCGACGAATCGCGGATGCTGCGGCCCTATAACATGGCCACCGGTGCGGCCCCGTTTGACCATCTTCAGGTGGCCGATATTGGCGATGTGCCGATCAACACCTTTGATCTGAAAAAGACCGTCGATATCATCACCGAATATTATGACGCGGTGCTGGCCGAGGGGGTCATTCCTTTGACGCTGGGGGGCGACCACACGCTGACTTGGCCCATTTTGCGCGCGATCAAGAAGCGGCATGGCCCTGTGGCCTTGATCCATGTCGATGCCCATGCCGATATCAATGACACGATGTTCGGGGAAAAGGTTGCCCATGGCTGTCCTTTCCGCCGCGCTTGGGAAGACGGCTGTCTGCAAAATGACAAGGTCTTCCAGATCGGGCTGCGCGGCACGGGCTATTCCCCGGATGATTTCGACTGGGGGCGTCGCAATGGCTGGACGGTGGTTCAGGCCGAAGAGTGCTGGCACAAGTCGTTAAAGCCCTTGATGGCTGAAATCCGCGCCAAGATTGGCGATACGCCCTGCTATTTGAGCTATGATGTCGACAGTCTAGATCCGGCTTTTGCCCCCGGCACGGGCACGGTCGAGCCGGGCGGGCTGACCATATGGCAAGGGCTTGAGATAGTGCGCGGTGCGGCGGGGTTGAATTTGGTCGGCGGCGATCTGGTGGAGGTGTCGCCGCCCTATGACCCGTCGGGAAATACCGCGCTGATCGGGGCCAATCTGCTTTATGAGATGCTTTGCGTTCTGCCGGGTGTGCCGCAGGGGGTGCGGTAGCACGTCAGTCTTCCTCGGTGATCAGCACCACTTCGCCCGCAGCCTCAAGCTGACGCACGGCGGTGATGATGGCTGACATTGCCACCTCGCCGTCCTTTTCCTTGACCTTGCCACGGCTGGCCATTTCTTCGCGCAGGCCCGTTGCCATGCGTTGCGATATATTGGCCAAAATGAATTCGGCGGCTTCCGCCTCGGCGCTGTTGGATTGGGCGGCAGTCAGGGCGGTGACCAGAACGGGTTGATCGACCAGACGGATCACCTTGGGCACATCGCGGGCGGCCAGACGGGTGGGCAGATGGACAAAGGTGAAAATCGCCTTGCGCACCTGGGCGGCAAAGCTGGCATCTTCCGCCTCAAGCCCGGCAAGCACCTCATCGCGGGTCTGGGCACCCGAGACGTTCAAAATCGCGCCCACCCGCTCCACCGGTCCATTGTCAAAGGCGCGGGGCGGCTGTGCATCAAGTTGCGTGACCAAGGCCGCGCCAATCCGGCGCACGGTTTCGGGGTCAACATTGCCGGTGAGTGAAACCGCATAAGCCACCCGCCGCGCCTTTTCGCCGGGCAGCTTGCCCAAAAGCTCCGCCGATCGCGCCACAGGCAGCTTTGACAGCATGACAGCGGCCACCTCGATGCTTTCCTCTTCCAGCACTGGAATCAATCGCTCAATCGGCAGCGCCGTCAGGCGATCCCACGGATCGGCCTTGGCGCTGGCCCCAGCCAAACGGCGCAAGCGGCTGGCAGCATTGGTGGAAATATGGCCATCCATCACCTGAAGCGCGCCTTCGATCCCGCCGGGAAAGGCAAGACCAACCTGTTCCAATTCGGACAAAAACTCATCCACCACCTGCGCCAAGGTGGTGCGATCAACCAAGCGCATCTGGCCAATCTGCTCAGTCAAGGCGGCCTGCATATGATCTGGCAGTTTGGCCAAGGGCAATGCCGCCCCCTCGGCCAAGAGGAAGCGCACAATCACGGCCGCTTTTTCCCGAGGTGCCAAAGCCCGTGGACGCGGCGCTGGCATGCCAGACTGACCAATCGACCGCGCCTCACGCCCGACAGGCATCATCTGTTCCGCCGCCATGACAACCCCCTGTGCGAATCTCCGGTCGCTGCCGGATCAGGGAGCAGATTGGCAGGCCATGATTAACAAGGCCTTGCCAGATGTTATGTCACGCGGAAGGTTTCGGCGTGCAGGTATGGTTTTTATCATCCCAGGTCATGCCCTCGGCACAACTCATTTTAATTTTCTCTCCGCTACAGCCTTGGGCAAAAGCGGCACCAGCTACGGCAACTTGTGCAAGCGAAAGAACGGCAAGGATCGTCAAGGGTTTCATGCAATCTCCTTTACCTAAGGGCCGACGCACCACGCGACGGCACTGGGTAAAGGTAGCACAATTTTCACCACAGATGCGGCGAAGTCATCACAAAGCCGTGATGCCCAAGGCCACCTGCTTAGCTGCCAAACACCCGGGCAAAGATCGTGTCGACATGTTTGGTGTGATAGCCAAGGTCGAACTTCTCTTCGATCTCGGCCGGTGACAGGGCAGCGGTCACCTCGGCATCGCCCAAAAGCTCGGTCTTGAAATCGGCACCGTTCTCCCAAACCTTCATGGCATTGCGCTGCACAAGCCGATAGCTGTCCTCGCGGCTGACGCCGGCCTGTGTCAGGGCCAAAAGAACGCGCTGGCTCATCACCAATCCTTTGAATTGGTTCATGTTTTTCAGGCAGTTTTCAGGATAGACCACCAGCTTTTCGATCAACCCCGCCAGACGGTGCAGGGCAAAATCCAGCGTGATGGTGGTGTCAGGGCCAATCGCACGCTCCACGCTGGAATGGCTGATATCGCGTTCATGCCAGAGTGCCACATTTTCCAAGGCGGGGATGACGGACATGCGCACCAGACGCGCAAGTCCTGTCAGGTTTTCCGACAACACCGGATTGCGTTTGTGCGGCATCGCGGACGAGCCCTTTTGGCCGGGGCTGAAAAACTCTTCGGCCTCCAACACTTCGGTGCGCTGCATGTGGCGGATTTCGATGGCGATGTTTTCAATCGAACTGGCGATGACGCCAAGGGTCGCAAAAAACATCGCATGACGGTCGCGCGGGATGACTTGGGTGCTGATCGGCTCGGGGATCAGGCCCATTTGGGCGCAGACATGCTCTTCCACGGCAGGATCAATATTGGCGAATGTGCCGACCGCGCCCGAAATCGCCCCGGTGCGGATTTCGTCGCGCGCATTGACCAATCGCGCCCGGCCCCGCGCCATTTCGGCGTAAAAGCGGGCAAAGGTCAGGCCCATCGTGGTCGGCTCGGCATGGATGCCATGACTGCGCCCGATGCGAACGGTGTCCTTATGTTCATAGGCGCGGCTTTTCAGGGCCGTCAGCACCCGGTCCATACCTTGCAGCAAAAGATCGGTGGCGCGGACCAGTTGGATGTTCAAGGTGGTGTCTAGAACGTCCGAGCTGGTCATGCCTTGATGCACAAAGCGCGCATCCTCACTACCGATATGCTCGGCCAAATGGGTGAGAAAAGCGATAACGTCATGCTTTGTGACCGCCTCGATCTCATCAATCCGTGCGACGTCAAAGGTGACATCGCGGGCTTTCCAAACTGCTTCGGCATTGGCCTTTGGGATCACGCCCAAGGCAGCCTGCGCGTCGCAGGCGTGGGCCTCGATCTCATACCAGATCTTGAATTTTGTCTGCGGCTCCCAGATGGCAACCATGTCGGGGCGGGAATAGCGGGGGATCATGATGGACCTCAGGCAGGGCAAGGAAAGCTTGCTGTCGCATAGACCGCATGGCAGCAGGGTGCAAGCGCCTGCGCCTTTGACCAAGCGCGTCAGGGGGCCATTCTGCCCCCCTCGCCCCTTTGGGGCTCACCCCCTTGAGGATATTTGCCGCCACATTGAAGGCCAGAGATCCGAACGTGGGCAACCGCGCCTCGGGCCTCAGAGGGGAGGGGGAAGCGCGGCGCCTTCAACGTGGGCGGTCATCGGGATCCCTCCCTGTACCGCAGTCTGATCATGGCAGCTTGAGGTTAAGAAATTGCTAATGCCTTCAATGTGGCGGCAAATATCCTCGGGGGTGAGGCGCGGCACGCGCCGAGGGGGCAGAAAGCCCCCTGCGACATTTGGTATCGGCACCCGATGACCGACGAGGCGCCGAAGGCGCGACGAGGAGGGGTCAGTGGCCCATCAATCGTTCATCAAAGGGATATTTCGTCAGGTTCTCGCAGCCGCTGTCCGTGATCAGCACCTGATCTTCCAGCTTGATTGAAAAATCCCCACCCTCGGGTGAAATCAGCGCCTCGACACAGAGCACCATGCCGGGCTCCAAGATTGCATCAAAGGCGCCTTCGGTCCAGCCGTCGGGATAGGTCACATAGGGCCATTCATCGCACAATCCGACCCCATGCATTTTGCAGGAGTATTTCTGCTTCCAGTAAAGGTCGTCCAGCTGGTGGCCGCCAAACACCAGTTCCTTGATCGAAACGCCGGGTTTCAGACGCGCCTGATGGTCGCGGATATGGTCAAGCCCGTGGTGGAAGGCCGAGACCATGGCATTCGTCGGGCGCTGATCGCCCACCCACCAAGTGCGTGAGATGTCGATGCAAAAGCCGTAGGCGCCGATCAGATCGGTATCGAAGGCAACGATCTCGTTCGGCTGCACGATGCGCGGACCACATTCCTGAAACCAGGGGTTGGTGCGCGGGCCCGAGGCCAGAAGCCGGGTTTCGATCCATTCGCCGCCGCGCTTGATATTGGCCTTATGGAGTTCCGACCAGATGTCGTCCTCGCTCATGCCGCCTTTTGGCACGCCCTCGCGCGTTGCGCGTTCCATCTCGGCGATCCCGGCCTCGCAGGCGTGGTGGGCGCAGCGCATGGCCAAAATCTCATCCGGCCCCTTGATGGCGCGGACGCGTTCGGTGACCTCTTCACCTTCTTCCACCGTTAAGCCGATGGCCTCAAGCGCGCGCAAGCCGTGGACCATGATCTTGTCCACCGCGAGCCTGCGGTTCGATCCTGCATGTGCGCGCATCACCTCGTCGACCTGCTGGGCAAAGGCGGCGGCGGCCTCGCGCCCCTTGTCGCCGGTGGAGTTGTAAAAGAAGGTCGCGCCCGAGCGCAGTTCTTTCACCAGCGGGTTGAAGGTGACGAGGAAGGGCGAGTTCTTGTATTCCCACATCACCATATGGCCGTCGACGCACAAAAGGCAGGCGCGGAATGGGTTGTGGGTGTTCCACAGTTGCATGTTGGTGGTGTCGGTGGCGTAGCGGATGTTCAGCGGATCGAACATCAAAAGTCCGCCATAGTCGCGGTCGATCAGGCCTTGGGTCAGACGCTTCCAGCGATACTCCCGCATCCGCTCTAGGTTTGGGAGTGTCAGCCCTGCAGCCTCCCATTCGCGAAAGGCCAGTTGGGTCGGGCCGATTTCCACCCGGTTGTTGTCGTTCGGCGTGCCGTCGCCGAGGCGGTCGGCGCGGGTGGGGTCGATCTTGCGGCGGTCGCGGTGGAATTCGGTCATGGGCCATCTCCGAGGTTGCGCCATGCTTGCCATGGACGCGAGGCCCGGCTAGTCCAAGGGCGACGCCCTTTGTCGCAAGCGATGCCATGACCCAACCAATCCTGCAATCCCGCCTGCCTTTTGCCCCTTGGATGGACCCGCGCACGGCCCGTCTGCCGGGAGTTTTGCCGGTGGAGGGCGATGACTGGCTGCGGGTGGATGATGCCTTTGCCGGCCAGATGGCCGAGCGGGACCGACTTTTCGACGAAAAGTCTCAGATCGTGCATGCGATGTTGGAGACGGCGCGGCCCGCCGCAGAAGAGCTTTATGCCGCCGTACTGGCGCGGCTTGCGCGGACCGAGGGCTATGTCGTCGGCCCCGACGAGGTGCGTCGGCCTGATGGGGTGCGCGTCGCGCTGGACCCGGGGCAACCGATGAAAACGCTGGGTCGGTTGGTGCAGGAAGATCTGTGCCTGATGGAAAAGCCGGATCCGACCGCCGCAGAGCATGTCTTGACGGGCGCTGTCTTGTGCTTTCCGGCCAGCTGGTCCTTGTCCGAAAAGCTGGGGCGGCCCTTGATCGGCATTCACCGGCCGGTGCCGGATTACGAGGCCGAGATTGCGCGCCGGGTGCAGCGGCTTTTTGATGCGATCCGCCCCGAACAGCCGCTTTGGCGGATGAATTCGCTGGTCTACCGCGACCCGACCCTGCATCAGCCCCGGCGCGAGAACGATCCGCGCGTTGACCGGCGTGGCGGCTCTTATGTGCGGGCGGAACGACAGACGCTGATACGGCTGCCGCAGACCCGGGCGGTGGTCTTTGCGATCCATACCTATGTGGTCGATATCGCCAGCCTGAGTGCCGAAGAACGGGCAGGGCTTGAGGAAGCGCGGCTCTAGCGGGCTCGTCGAGCGCTGCGCGCACTCCTCGCGCCGAGGCGTCAATGATGGTTCAAGCAAGGTCGAAATGAAAACGGGCCGCCCTGATGGGCGGCCCGTTATGCCGATCATATCCGATCAGCAGGAGTAGTACATTGCGTATTCCACCGGGTGGGGCGTGTGTTCGTAGGCGTAAACCTCTTCCCACTTCAGCGCCATATAGGCCTCCAGCTGCTCGCGCGAGAACACGCCGCCGGCCAGAAGGAAGTCCATGTCCTTTTCCAGCGACTCAAGCGCTTCGCGCAGCGAACCGCAAACGGTCGGGATTTCGGCCAGTTCCTCGGGGGGAAGATCGTAAAGGTCCTTATCCGAAGCCGGGCCCGGGTCGATCTTGTTCTTGATACCGTCAAGGCCGGCCATCAGAAGGGCTGCGAAGGCCAAATAGGGGTTCGCCGACGGATCGGGGAAACGGGCCTCAACGCGCTTGGCTTTCGGGCTTTCGGTCCACGGAATACGCACCGCGCCCGAGCGGTTGCGGGCCGAATAGGCCAGGAGAACCGGCGCTTCAAAGCCCGGGATCAGGCGCTTGTAGCTGTTGGTGCCGGGGTTCGTCAGCGCGTTCAGCGCCTTGGCATGCTTGATGATGCCGCCGATGAACCACAGGGCCTCTTGGGAAAGGTCGGCATATTTGTCGCCCGCGAAGAGGGGCTTGCCGCCCTTCCAGATCGACATATTGACGTGCATCCCCGAGCCGTTGTCGCCCTTCATGGGCTTGGGCATGAAGGTCACGGTCTTGCCATAGGCGTGGGCCACGTTGTGGATCACATACTTGTATTTCTGGATGTTGTCGGCCTGTTCGACCAGACCCCCAAAGATCATCCCAAGTTCATGCTGGCAGGTGGCGACCTCATGGTGGTGCTTGTCCACCTTGATGCCCATGCGCTTCATGGTGCTCAGCATTTCGCCGCGCAGGTCTTGGGCTTCGTCAATCGGGTTGACCGGGAAATAGCCGCCCTTGTGGGCTGCGCGGTGGCCCGAGTTGCCGCCTTCGAAGACGGTGTCGGTGTTCCACGAAGCCGCCTCGGCGTCGATCTCATAAGACACTTTGCGCGGCGATACCGAATAGCGCACGTCGTCGAAGATGAAGAATTCGGCCTCGGGGCCGAAATAGGCGGCATCGCCGATGCCGGACGATTTCATATAGGCTTCGGCCTTCTTGGCAATCTGACGAGGGCAGCGGTCATAGGCCTCGCCGGTGTCGGGCTCGACCACATCGCAATGGATGCAGAGGGTTTTTTCGGCATAGAAGGGGTCGATATAGACCGAGGTGGCATCGGGCATCAGTTTCATGTCCGACTGGTCGATCGACTTCCAGCCCGCAATCGACGAGCCATCGAACATGAAGCCTTCTTCGAAGAAGTCCTCGTCGATGATGTCGACGATCAGCGTGACGTGCTGAAGTTTGCCTTTGGGATCGGTGAAGCGGACATCGACGTATTCGATCTCCTCATCCTTGATCAGTTTCAGAGCTTTCGCGACTGCGCTCATCATGCTGCCTTTCGGTTTGGGGTTTCGTTAGAATTGCGGCGCGACACGAATTTTCGTCGAAAATTCGGGTCTTTGGTTACACAGCGTCGTCACCGGTTTCGCCGGTGCGGATGCGGATGGCTTGTTCAACGGGAGATACAAAGATCTTTCCGTCACCGATCTTGTCGGTGCGGGCGGCGGAGATGATCGCCTCGACTGCGGTGTCGACCATGTCATCGGTCAGGACGACCTCGATCTTCACCTTTGGCAGGAAATCGACGACATATTCGGCACCGCGATAAAGCTCGGTGTGGCCTTTTTGGCGGCCAAAACCTTTGACCTCGGTGACCGACAGCCCTTGAATTCCGGCTTCTTGCAGGGCCTCTTTGACTTCGTCCAGCTTGAAAGGCTTGATGATCGCTTCGATCTTTTTCATGGCCTTCTCCCTCATTTCACTCTGCGCTCTGTTCAGCACTTCCCTATGCTGGGAACAATTGGCTAGGCTGTGAGTTGCGGGCTTGGTGGGTTGATTTTCGCCCGTGTGCACAAAAAGTAGGCATTTAGGCACAAAAAGAGGCGAAATGTGAAAAGGGTGCCTGTAAAATGACCGAACTCCTGACCGCCGCCCAGATGCGTGCCATCGAAGAGGCCGCGATTGCAAGCGGTGAAGTGACCGGGCTGGAGCTGATGGAGCGCGCCGGAAAGGGCGTGGTCGAGGCGATCTTTGAGGAATGGCCGGAGCTGCGCGTCACCTCGCACCGCGCGGTGGTTCTCTGCGGGCCGGGCAACAATGGCGGCGACGGGTTCGTGGTTGCGCGGCTCTTGAAGGACTGGGGCTGGGAGGTGGAGGTGTTCCTTTATGGGGCGCCCGAGAAGATGCCGCCGGACGCGCGGTTGAATTATGAGCGGTGGGTGGCGATGGGGGAGGTGAGAGGGCTTCCCAATGCCGATTTTGACAAAGCCGATCTAGTTGTCGACGCTATCTTCGGAATCGGTCTATCTCGCGCCTTTGAAGTTCCCGCAGCACTTAATCAAGAGTTTCACCATTTCATGGCCGATGGGTATTGGTGGACTGGCAAGCTGCAGCCGCCTTACATCGTCGCACTTGATGTCGTCTCTGAGGTTGACGCGGATTCCGGTCGTGTCCTTGAGGCGTCTCGAGAGTTTGGGGGCGAGATGGGGGCGCATCTCACGGTTACCTTCCATCGTCCGAAAGTCGGACATTACCTTAGTGATGGGCCGCAGCTTTGCAGCAAACTAGCAGTGGTAGATATTGGCTTGGAGGCAGTGCCTAAGGACGTGGTCGCACATGCACGCCCGCATTTGGCGATGCTCGCAAAACGAAGTGCTCACAAATACTCCCACGGCCACGCCCTCATCGTCTCTGGTGATCACGGGCGCTCTGGTGCGGCCCGCCTTGCTGCCCGCGGGGCGCTGCGGATCGGGGCGGGGGTGGTGACGGTGGCCAGCCCGCCTGATGCCATGGCCGAAAACGCTGCCCGTCTTGATGCCATCATGCTGCGCGAGGTGTCGGGGGCCGAGGATTTGGCCAAGGTTATGGCCGACAAGAGGATCAATGCCCTCTGCCTTGGGCCGGGGATTGGGACGGGAGGCCGCGAGGCGGGGGTGTTGGAGGCGGCGCTGGCCAATGGTGGGGTGGAACCCCACCCTACGGTGCTGGATGCCGATGCTCTGACGATCCTGTCGCAGCGGCCCGACCTTTTCGCGGCGCTTCATGAGGCTTGTGTCCTCACCCCGCACGCCGGGGAATTCGCACGGCTCTTTCCTGACGTCGCGGCAAAGCTGCACGCCCCTGCCACCAAAGGCCCGGCCTATTCTAAGGTGGACGCCACCCGCGAGGCCGCCGCCCGCGCGGGCTGTGTGGTCCTGTTCAAAGGCCCCGACACTGTGATCGCCGACCCTTCGGGCCGCGCCGCGATTAACGCTGCCGTCTATGACCGCGCGGCCCCTTGGCTGGCCACCGCTGGTTCAGGCGATGTGCTGGCGGGGTTCATCACCGGCCTTCTCGCCCGCGGATTTGCCCCCTTCGACGCCGCCTGCACCGGGGCATGGCTGCATGTCGAATGCGCGCGGTCTTTCGGGCCAGGGCTGATTGCCGAGGATTTGCCTGAAGAACTGCCAAAGGTGTTTCGCGCCTTGGGCCTGTGACTTCCTCTTGGCAAAAATACTCCCCGCGGAGCGTTCGACGCTGGCCAAGGAGCCTCCGGCGGGGATATTTATCGCCACATTGAAGGCAGATCAGGCGTCGAGTGTGATCCAGATCGGCACGTGGTCCGAAGGTTTGTCGCCCGCCCGCACCTGTTTGTCGATCTGGCAATCTTGCAAGAGATCGGCGGCCTGAGGGCTGAGCAAAAGATGGTCGATGCGGATGCCGTTGTTGCGCTCCCAAGCGCCGGCCTGATAGTCCCAAAACGTGTATTGGCCGGGGGTTTGGTTTCGGACGCGGAAGGCGTCGGTCAGCCCAAGCGCCAGAAGGCGGCGGAAGGCGGCGCGGGATTGGGGCAGAGCCAAGGCGTCGGTCTGCCAAAGTTCGGGCTTGGCTGCATCCATGTCTTGCGGGATGACGTTGTAATCGCCGCAAAACACCACCGGCTCTTCCAGCGCCAGAAGCGCCCGGGCGCGGGATTCCATCCGCGCCATCCACGCAAGTTTATAGTCATATTTCGGCCCCGGCGTCGGATTGCCATTGGGCAGGTAAAGCCCGCAGACCCGCACTGCGCGCTGGCCAATCACCGTGGCTTCGATCCAGCGGGCCTGTTCGTCGGTATCATCGCCCGGCAAGCCGCGCTTCACGTCTTCCAAGGGCAGTTTTGACAAGATCGCCACGCCGTTAAAGCTTTTCTGTCCATGGGTTTCCACTTGGTAGCCTATTGCCTCGAAGATTTCGCGGGGGAAGGCTTCGTCCACCGATTTGATCTCTTGCAGGCAGACCACATCGGGCTGGGCGGCGGCCAGCCAAGCGGGAAGGGCGTCGATGCGGGCCTTGATGCCGTTGATGTTGAAGGTGGCAAGTTTCATGGCCCAACCCCGTTGGTGCAAGCGGTTTTGATGTTACGCCGTTCTAGGGGCCGAAATGGGACAGGGCAAGGTTCAGATGATGGCTTTGGCGGCGGCCAGCCAAAGTCTATCCAGCCGGTCGATCTGCGCAGGATCAAAGCGGTCAGCCTCCTCCCAGTAACGACCCGAGGGCACAAAATAGCCCAGTTCAGCCTCTATCTGCTGCGCGCGCTGTGCCAGATCAAGGGCGATCTCTGGTGCGGACCAAGGCCCAAGATTATCGCGATTGGCACGCGGAAAGATCAGCCGCGAGGGGCCATCTGAGAGGTTGACCACCTGGCAGCCCGCCATGGCAGCCTGAACGAAAAATCGGGCGGATTTTGCCTCGATCGAGCGCAGCGTGATATCTGGACGCAGCGGGTCGGCGGTGCCGGTGCCATAAAAATGCGTGGGGCCTGTGGCGGGGTAATGCATGTCACAGCCGAAAAAGGCCATGGTTTTCGGCGCAAGGCTATAGAGCGCCCAATAGGCGGCCGTAAAGGCCATGGTGCCACCCGCATAGACAAAGCCCCCAAAGGCGTTTTGCGCCGGAACAAAGGCGGTTTCATCCACCAAGCGCTGATGTGCATGGTGCTGTGGCAGGCGTTCATTGGGAAAGTCGTAAGGATAGACCAGATAATCCCAATCCGGCCGGACAGCATGGGCGTTGTTGATTGCCACAATCGCATCAAAGGGCGCGCGCGGCCAATCGCGCGCTTGGCGTGCCATCGGGGCAGAGCCCAGCAAAAGGATCGTCGACATCGCAGCCCCCGCGCGGTTTTTCTTGAACCGCAACTAGGGCGCAAACCCCAAAAGTCACAAAAATTTGTGCGATTTGATTGGCTTGGGCGCCGCGGGTCAGACAGAAAAGCTGGTGCCGCAGCCGCAAGACGACGTGGCATTAGGGTTTTCAATCACAAATCGAGCGCCGATCAGCTCTTCGGTGAAATCGACGACGGCATTGGCCAAAAACGGCAATGAGACCTCGTCAATCAGCACTTTCTGGCCATTTTTCTCCAAGATCAGGTCCCCCTCGGCCGGATCATCCAGCCGAATATCATAGGAAAAACCCGAACAGCCGCCGCCCAGAACGCCCACACGCAGCGCCTTGCCCTCTCCGGTCATCTCGGCGATCTCGGCAAGGCGGGAAAAGGCGCGATCGGTCACTTTGGGGGGGATGTTCATGGGTCTTGTCCTGTTCAAAGCCAGTGATTTGAATATAGGGTGAAGCGATGCTTTGAACAAGAACGGCGACCGATGACCTTTGCTCCTTATGCCTGCCAGCCTGATGCCTCTCGTGGAAGGTTGTTTGATGAACGCATGTCATCGTTTCGCAGCCCATTTCAGCGCGACCGGGACCGGATCATTCATTCCAGCGCATTTCGGCGGCTGAAACACAAGACGCAGGTTTTTGTGGAGCATGAGGGCGATTATTATCGCACCCGCCTGACTCATTCGATCGAGGTGGCGCAGGTGGCGCGCACGATCTCGGGAGTTTTGGGGCTGAACACGGATCTGGCCGAATGTATCGCGCTGGCCCATGATCTGGGCCATACCCCCTTTGGTCACACGGGCGAGGATGCTTTGGCTGCGCTGATGGCGCCCTATGGCGGGTTTGATCACAACGCCCAAGCCTTGCGCATCGTCACCCGGCTGGAGCGGCATTACGCCGATTTTGACGGGCTGAACCTAACATGGGAAAGCCTTGAGGGGATAGCCAAGCACAATGGCCCGGTGATTGGGCCAAATGCCGATGCCAAACATGCAGGGCCCTTGCCCTATGCTTTGGCCGAGGTGAACGCGATGTGGGATCTGGAATTGCACACCCATGCAAGTGCCGAGGCGCAGGTGGCCGCCATTGCCGATGACGTGGCCTATTCGCATCACGATTTGCATGATGGTCTGCGTTCGGGCCTGTTTGATGAGGCCGATCTGATGGAGCTTCCCGTCACTGGCCCGGCCTTTGACGAGGTGGACCGGCTTTTTCCGGGGCTGGAGAAAATGCGGCGACGGCATGAGGCGCTGCGGCGGGTCTTTGGTCGGATGGTTGAAGATGTCATTGCGGTGGCCCAAGGGCGGCTGGAGGCGTCGCAGCCAAAGTCGGTGGATGAAATCCGCGCGATGGGCACGACGATCATCCGGTTTTCAAAGCCGCTTTACCAAGAGCTCAAGGCGATCCGGTCCTTTTTGTTCACCCGCATGTATCGCGCGCCTTCGGTTGTGGTCATGCGCAAGGAGGTGACACAGGTGGTCAACGGTCTGTTCCCGCTCTTTATGGCCCGGCCCGAGCTTTTGCCAAGTGAATGGCGTCACGATATCGATGCGGCACAGGGCGAGGTGGAATTGGCCCGCATCGTGGCAGATTATGTGTCGGGGATGACGGACCGCTTTGCCTTGCAAGAGGGGCAACGTTTGTTGGGCTAGTGCGATTTTTCGACGAAAAATCGTGGGTGGTGCAGCGGCTCAGAGCAAGGTCAAACCAAGAGCGGCGGCGCGCTCGGACAGGGTTTCGCCTTGGATCGTGCGGGCACTTAGCTTGGCACCATGGCTGATCAGGGCGCGGGCCATGGCTGCGCAGTCTGGCAAGTGCTCATCCATTTCGTCGGCAAGGCTTGCACGTTGCACAATGGTTTCAAGGGGCAGGCGGCCGCTTTGGTCTGGCGCGCAGGGGTCAGCGCCATGAGACAAAAACCAGTTGATTGCCGACAGGTTGCCGCATTCCAGCGCGATGAAAAACCAAGGGGTGCCGGTGGTATGACGGGCAGAGGAGAGACCTATGCCGTAACTGTCTAGGAGTTCGACATCCCCAGTCATGATCGCTTCGATCAGGTCTTCGCTGTCGTAATCGCTTTTGGCGGGCGTAGGCACAGCGCGACGCGCCACGCGAAACGCCAGTGCCGCCATGAAGCGCGCCCGGGCAAGCAGGCTGCCCGCCATGGCCCTTATGCCCGCCGGGCGGTCAACGCCCAGACCGCCGCAATCCCGCTGGAGGCAATGACATTCCAGGCTGGCATCGACAGGCCGAGGAAGGACCAGGCAATCTTGTCACAGGCGGCAGGAGCCCCGACGGTGACCTCGGTGTTCAACAGATCGGCCGCCGAGACATCTGCCAGCGTATTGACTGCGCATTGCAGCAGGCCCGGCCACCAATCTTGCTCGACCCCGGTGTGATAGACCCCAATTCCAGCCGAAGTGAGTGCGGCCAGCCCTGCAAGGATGGGCAAAACAGGGCCTCGAACCTTGAGCGCCACCAAGCCAAACGCCAAAGCCGCCACATGCGGCCAGCGCTGCCAGATGCACAGCACGCAAGGGTAAAGCCCGCCCAGATGCTCAAACGCCAGCGCGCCCAGCAAAAGCCCTGCCGATCCGGCCATGGCGATGAGTGCAAGAAAGTTGCGTGTCAGGGTCACAGGAATTTCACCGCATAAAAGCCGCCAATCAGCAGCGCCATGGCGAGGGTGAACATAAGCCCCAGTCGGCGCTCGATAAAGTCACGAATGGGTGCGCCGAACTTCCACAACAAGGCCGCGACCAGAAAGAAACGCAGGCCGCGCGCAAAAAACGATGCGACCAAGAACACCCCAAGGTTCAGCCCCGTGCTGCCGGACAAGATCGTGATGACCTTGTAAGGAAAGGGCGTGACACCCGCGATCAGCACCGCCCATGCGCCCCAAGCGTTATAGTTTGTGGCGAATTCGTCGAAATAGGCCTCTTTGCCGTAAAAGGCCAAAACCGGCTGGCCGACGCTCTCAAACACGACCGCACCGATCCAATAGCCAAAAAGCCCGCCCAGAACCGACGACACCGTCGCAACTGCGGCGATCAGGAAGGCCCGCCGGGGCGCAGCGATGATCATGGGAATCATCAAGATATCCGGCGGAATCGGAAAGACCGAGCTTTCGATAAAGGCAACAAAGGCCAAGGCCCAGATGGCACGCGGATGTTGCGCAAGGCGCAAGGTCCAATTGTAAAGAGCTCGGATCACAAGACATATCCCTTGGGTTACAAGGCAAGAGGGGTCATGCGCCTGCCAATCATGCCCTAGGCGGCGGGTCAAGCCGCTTGGTCATGTCAAAGTTATGGCGGTGATGCGGATAGTTCAGATTGTGCACCTGTTGCCCGTTGACGCCGCCTGCGGGTGCGGCTAAACCCCAATCCGCTGGCCCGAGTGGCGGAATGGTAGACGCAGAGGTTTCAAAAACCTCCGACGCAAGTCGTGCGAGTTCGAGTCTCGCCTCGGGCACCAGCTTTCCAAAAAATACGATGTCTACCGACGAATCTCGCGCCAGTGGCGCGTTGGGGGCTGTGTGATTCGCGCGACCGTCGGGCACGCTTTGGCAATGATCTGCTTTGTTTCGTGCCATTAGAGCAAAGCGTGAAACAGCTTTTCAACAAGTTTGACCAAAAAAAGGCGTAATCTTTTGGATTTGCGCGTTCTGGGCACTGTCGCGATTTTGGAAACACTCTACTGTGGGCCTGTTCGGCGGCGTCAAAGAAATTCTATTTTTTACAATATATTGTGGTGTGATCTGTTCACGGATTGAAAACTTTTCAGTTCGGCGCGGGCCCGATTTTGGTGGGCGATCGGGGCTGGACTTTGACGTGATCAGCACAAAACGGAACACATTTTCGACTTTTTTGCTTCACCAGATCGGACGAAACGGCTATGCAAAGAGAGTTCCTTTCGGGGAACGTCTGGCCGTGGGGGCGGCTGTTATGTGGTGCGGGGTCGCAAGACTTCGTTGGATTTGGAAGAAAGCGCTGCCAATTCGTCGGGTCGACTGCTGATCCGATGCGCATAGATCAAAAAGACTTATGTGAACGGGGATTTCCCCGAACGGTATCGTTTTATCTTCAATCCCGCATGCAGCAGGCATCAAAGCGCAGACCCCGCTGTTGGGGCCTGCGCGCTCCCTATTCCGAACGGATGCGGGGGCAAGAGGTCGGTTGGGCCGAAGTGTTGGCCCGTTGCAAGCGAGGATAACAAAATGCCGGTTTTTGCGCTTTATAACTTCGATGACGCTGATGCGACTGTGCGCGACAGCGCTGTCGAAAATGGCGCCCAGAACGGGCTTTATGTGAACGGAGCCTTTGCCGCTGGCGGCCAGGCGGTGCTGGATGGCGAGAATGATCTCCTGAAGATCGCCCAAAGCCCCATGTTCCAAATGGATCGCGGCACGCTGGATATCACCTGGACCATGGGGACAGACCCGCTGACAGGGACGCAAACCCTGTTGTCGCGTGACAGCGTTGGCACCACCGATGGCGGCTATCGTATTGAAATTTTGGCGGATGGCTCCGTGGTCATTTCGCATGAGACGGCAACCGGCGTTGAAACCTTTGGCACCGCACCGGGTTTTGCTAATCCGGGCGACACCTTGAGCCTGAGCTATTCTTGGGATCAGGGGGGCACCGGTGGCCGCCTGATCGTGACGAATTCAACCACGGGTGACAGCTTTTCGGACACGGTTCCGAACACCCTGACGATGGATATGAGTGGCTCTGGCCTGAACCAGCCTTGGATTATCGGGGCAGGGCAGGCCAGCTCGGATCGTGATCTGCTGAACAATATTGACCAGCATTTCCAGGGCACCGTGCAGCTGTTCCAACTGTCCGACACGGTGGACAATCTGGACGGCGCGCCGGTGGCCAACCCCGACAGCGCGACCACGGGCGAGGATACGCCGGTCACGATCCCGGTTCTGGCCAATGACACCGATCCGACCGGCCAACCGTTGACCGTCACCGCCGCCACCGCGCCGAATGGCACGGTCACGGTGAACCCCGATGGCACGCTGACCTATGCCCCCGATCCGAACTTCAACGGGCCGGACACCATCACCTATACGATCACCGATCCCGACGGGAACACCTCGACCTCGACCGTGGCCGTTACCGTCACCCCGGTGAACGACGCGCCCGAGGCGAACCCCGATGTCTCGACCACGCCGCTGAACACCCCGGTGACCTTTGCGGTTCTGGGCAATGACACCGATGTGGACGGCGACACCCTGTCGATCCTTGGCACGCCGACCAGCCCCAATGGCACGGTCGTCGTGAACCCCGATGGCACGCTGACCTTTACCCCCACCACCGGCTTTACCGGTGAGGCGGTGGTCAACTACACCATCACCGACCCCTCGGGCCTGACCGACAGCACCACTTGGACGATCACCGTGGGCACTCCCTCGGGCGCGCCGGTGGCCAACCCCGACAGCGCGACCACGGGCGAGGATACGCCGGTGACCATCCCGGTTCTGGCCAATGACAGCGATCCGACCGGCCAACCGTTGACCGTCACCGCCGCCACCGCGCCGAATGGCACGGTGACGGTGAACCCCGATGGCACGCTGACCTATGCGCCGGATCCGAACTTCAACGGGCCGGACACCATCACCTACACGATCACCGATCCCGACGGGAACACCTCGACCTCGACCGTGGCCGTTACCGTCACCCCGGTGAACGACGCGCCCGAGGCGAACCCCGATGTCTCAACCACGCCGCTGAATACCCCGGTGACCTTTGCGGTTCTGGGCAATGACACCGATGTGGACGGCGATACCCTGTCGATCCTTGGCACGCCGACCAGCCCCAATGGCACGGTCGTCGTGAACCCCGATGGCACGCTGACCTTTACCCCCACCACCGGCTTTACCGGTGAGGCGGTGGTCAACTACACCATCACCGACCCCTCGGGCCTGACCGACAGCACCACTTGGACGATCAACGTCCGCCCCGACACCGACATCCGTGATGGGATCGTGCGGGGCACCGATGGGGCGGATCTGATTGATGCGGGCTATGTTGATCCCTTTGACGCCGATCGCGTGGACAACAACGACGCCATTTTGCCCGGCGAGGTTGGCAACGACGACATCATCGAGGCGGGGGCAGGCAATGACACCGTGCTGGCCGGTGCTGGCAACGACGATGTGCGCGGTGGCGACGGCGATGACTCGCTGAATGGTGGCGTCGGCGATGACCTGATCTCGGGCGACGCTGGCAATGACAGCATCTTTGGCGATACGGGCAACGACACGCTGCTGGGCGGCCTTGGCGATGATGAGATCGTGGGCGGTCTGGGGGATGACTCGATCCTTGGCGGTGATGGCAATGACGCGTTGCAGGGCAACGAGGGCAATGACACGCTGATCGGTAACGCGGGCAACGATACGTTGCTGGGCGGGGCTGGCGATGATCTTTTGGACGGCGGTCTTGGCGATGACAGTTTTGTCGGTGGTTTCGGCAATGACACCATTTTGGGTGGCGCTGGCGATGACACCATTCAGGGCAATATCGGGGATGACTCGATCCTGGGTGGCGCGGGCAATGACAGCATCATCGGCAATGAAGGCAATGACACGGTTGATGGGGGCGATGGGGATGACTTTATCGACACCTCTGGCACCGCACCTTTGCCCGATATCGATTACCCCGGCGCTTATCCGGCTGATACGGATCCGGGCAATGACCTTGATCTGGTCTTTGGCGGCGCTGGCAACGACACGATCCTGACGGGCGATGACGCCGACACGATCTTTGGCGGCGCGGGCAATGACCTCATTGATGCGGGCATTGATGCTGACCTTGTCGAAAGTGGTCTGGGCAATGACACCATCGTGGGCGGCGAAGGGGCCGATACCATTGATGGCGGTGATGGCAATGACCTGATCTTTGGTGGCTTGAACGATGTTTTGGGCGAGGCGCTTGACCTGCCCGATGCCATCGACTTGCGGCCCGACAACAACCGCGATCTGCTGACTGGTGGCGCGGGGGATGACACCATCTATGGTCGCGATGACGATGACACCTTGTTTGGTGGTCTGGGCAACGATCTGCTGTTTGGCGGTATTGACGAAGACAGCCTTGAAGGCGGGGCGGGCAATGACACCCTGGTGGGCGGTGAAGGGGCCGACACCATGGCGGGGGGCGATGACCGGGATGTGTTCCTTGTCTCGCGGCCCGAGGATGGGATCGGCGATGTCATTGACGGCAACGAAGGCGGTGACGACTTTGACACGCTTGATCTGCGCGGGGCGGGTCCGCTGCGGGTGGTCTTTGATCCGACCAACCCGGAAAACGGCACCGTCACTTTCCTTGATCCTGCGCGCAACCCGGTTGGCACGCTGACCTTTACCAATATCGAAAACGTCGTGCCTTGCTTCACCCCCGGCACGCTGATTGCGACGCCGAAGGGCGAGGTTCCGGTAGAACATCTGAAGGCTGGCGACCGGGTCATCACCCGTGACAATGGCATTCAGGAAATCCGCTGGACTGGCAAAAAGCAACTGGGCTGGCGTGATCTGGCGGCCAATCCGCACCTGAAACCGGTGCTGATCCGTCAGGGCAGCCTTGGCAATGGTCTGCCCGAGCGGGATATGATGGTGTCGCCAAACCACCGCATGTTGGTGGCCAATGATCGCACGGCGCTTTATTTTGACGAGCACGAGGTGCTGGTTTCGGCCAAGCATCTGGTGGCGGGTCAAGGGATCCAGTGGGTTGACAGCATTGGGACGACCTATATCCACTTTATGTTTGACCGCCACGAAGTGGTGTTGGGCAACGGGGCCTGGACCGAAAGCTTCCAGCCCGGCGATCAGACCTTGAAAGGGATGGGCAACGCCCAACGCTCCGAAATTTTCGAACTGTTCCCCGAGCTGCAGAATGAGGCGGGCATCAATGACTATCAGGCCGCCCGCCGCACGCTGAAAAAGCACGAAGCCCGGCTTTTGGTGAAATAAACGGTTATGCAGCGTGGCACAGGCCGCTTAGGTCTGTGCCATACGGAAAAAGGGGCCCGACAAGGCCCCTTTTTTCGTCATGCGCCTTAGTCTTTTGCCGCCTGTTCGCCTTAATTTACCGCCCAGCCTGTCAGGGCATGCCAGATCAAGACGATAAAGATGCGCGTTTTGGTTGAGTGTTGGAAACAATGCCAGCCCTTTTGCCTTGGGTTTGCCCATATTGGGCATGAATTCAACAAGATCGCTCCACGGTTTCCTCACAAATTTCTTGGATAACAGACGAATAGCCAAGGGCCTCATCCGTGGGATGGGGTGCGATTTTGGTGTGTTTGAAAAGAGATTCGTGATGTCCGCTGCCCCCAAAACAACTGCCCCTCTGGGTGCCAAACCTGCGGACCTGCCGCGGCTTCATGGCTTTGAAAGCCGGATGTTTCTTGCCTGCGCCCGTGGCGTTGTTTCGGTTTAAGAGGTTACAGAAATGCCAATTGCAAATGAGCTGACGATCAACACAACTGCCACCGCGATGGATATGGCTCAGGCCATTTTCGGCGATGGAATCACTGTGCTTTCAGCCACTTTCACCGGCGACCCTCTCGCCTCGGGCATTTATTCCGGTGCTTTGACAACCATTGCCGGCATCTCGCCGACTGACACGGGGGTGATCCTGTCCACGGGTAACGTGGCGGATTTCACCAACTCAAGCGGCACCACGGATACCAACGTCGCCGCAGGCACTGGCAGCGATCTGGTAAACGGGATCGACGGCGACGCGCAGTTGAATGCGGTGTCGGGTATGGCCACCTTTGATGGCACGATTCTTCAGGCCAGCTTTATTCCGACCGGCGATATGTTGACGATGCAATTCGTCTTCAGCTCGGAAGAATATCCCGAATTTGTCAACGGTGGTGTGAACGACAGCTTTGGTGTTTGGGTCAACGGCCAGTTCGTTCAGGCCACCATTTCGATTGCGGGCAATATCTCGATTGACACAGTCAATGCGGGCGCCAACCAAAACCTCTATCGCGACAACACCGCCGACCAGTATAACACCGAGATGGACGGCTTTACCTATGTGCTGTCGTTCAAGGCCCCGGTGATTGATGGTCAGGTCAACACCATCAAAATCGGCATCGCAGACGGCGGCGATGCGGTCTATGACTCCAACCTGTTGATTATGGGCGACAGCATCCAGACCTATGCGCTGGCCATTGATGACACCATCCAGCTGACCGCCAATTCAAACCGCACCTTTGACATTCTGGCCAATGACCGCGACCAGACTGACGGGGGTCTGACCATCACCCAATTGAACGGCATCAATGTGGTGCCGGGCCAGACCATCACGCTGTTGACCGGCGAACAGGTGCGCCTGAACGCAGATGGCACCGTCACGGTCTTCTCTGACGGCGATCTCGGCACAAACACCCTGACCTATACGATTGTCGATGGTCAGGGGAATACCGATGTCGGCTATATCTTTATCCGCACGGTCGCGACGACCGGGCCTGACGGGATTGTGCAGGGCACCTCGGGTGCGGATGTCATTCAGGTCGGCTATCTGGGCGATCCCGATGGCGACCGGGTCGACAACAACGATGGCTTGGGCGTCGGTGGCACCACGGGCGATGCCGATTACATTCTGGCCGGGGGCGGCGCTGACAGTGTTGTCGCGGGCCTTGGCAATGACGTGATCTATGGCGGCACTGGCAATGACACGGTCTTTGGCGGGGCGGGCAATGATTGGGTCAACCTTGGTGACGGCAACGACAGCGGTGTTGGGGGCGATGGCAACGACACGATTTATGGTGATGCTGGCAATGACCTGATCGAAGGGGTCAATGGCGATGACCTGTCCTATGGTGGGGCGGGAAATGACACGATCATCGCAGGCAGCGGCGCTGATGTCTCTTACGGTGGGGATGGCGACGATTCCCTGACGGGCGATATCGGCAATGACACGCTCTATGGTGACGATGGCAATGACACGCTGGACGGCGACAGCGACAATGACATTCTTTACGGCGGCGCAGGTGATGACCGGCTGATCGGCGATCTTGGCGACGATACGCTTTTTGGTGGCACGGGTGCGGATTCCATCACGGGTGGTGACGGCGTCGATATGCTCTATGGCGATTCCGGCGCAGACACCTTGAATGGCGGTGCGGGCAATGATCAGCTCTTTGGGGGTGCGGATGCCGACACGCTGACCGTCGGGTTGGCGCAAGGCGATGACACGGTTCAGGGTGGTGAAACCGGGACCGATTTTGACACGCTGAACTTTTCAGGCGCATCGGCTGCGACGGTCACCTTGACCGGAAATGAAGCGGGCACGGCCAGCTATGCGGGGGGTGGCACGGCCAGCTTCTCTGAGATTGAGCGTATCGTCACAGGATCGGGCAATGACACGATCAATGCGACGCTCAGCAACAGCGGGCTGGTTCTGGAAAGCGGCGCGGGCGACGATTCGATCATTGGCGGCGCAGGTTCAGAGCAGATTTACGCAGGCATCGGCAATGACACCGTTTTTGGGGGTGCGGGCGATGACTGGGTTTCTTTGGGCGAGGGCAACGACAGCTTTGGCACCTTCGGTGACGACAGCGCGGGCAATGATACCGTCTATGGCGATGCGGGGGATGATTACATCATCACGGGTGGCCAGGATGATGTGATCTATGGCGGTACCGGCAATGACACGATGTCGGGCGGTATCGGCAACGATACAATGTATGGCGGCGATGGGGCTGATCGCTTTATGGTCACCGATGACCATCAGGGTGACACCATTTTTGGCGGCGAAGGTGGGCTTGATGAAGATGGGATCATCTTTGCAAATTACCTGACCAACAATGGCGTCACCGTGACGGCGACGGGGGCCGAAACCGGCACCTATCAGTTCAACGGCACCTCCTCGGGCACGGCAGGCAGCTACGCCGAGATCGAAGGTTTTGAAGGCACCTCCTATAACGACACCTTCAATCTGGCCGCAGATTCCGCTGGCACCGCCGTTTATGGTGGCATCGGCGATGATCTGGTCATTGGGGGCGCGGGCGACGATCTGCTGTCAGGCGGCGCGGATGCCGACCGTTTTGTGGTTTTGCCGAACTTTGGCAATGACACCGTGATTGGTGGCCAGACCGGCAACAACTATGACACCTTGGATCTGAGCAACCTGACCAACGCCGTGTCGGTTGTGTTCACCGGCCCCGGCGCGGGTGTGGTGACCGATACGGTCACCGGCCAGACCATCACCTTCTCGGAAATTGAACAGCTGATTCTGTCGCCGCAGTCCGATGTGGTCGATGCCACGGCGGACAACGGTTATACCTATATCCAGGCGCTTGGTGGCAATGATCTGATCACCGGCAGCGCGGGTGATGACATCTATGATGATGAAATCTTTCTGCCCAATGGCCAGGGCAATGACACCTTCTACGGCGGCGGCGGGAATGACGAGCTGTGGATGGGCACGAATGACGATTTGGCCTATGGCGGCACCGGCAATGATGTGCTGGGCGGCGAAGAGGGCAATGATCGTCTCTTCGGCGATGAGGGGAATGACACGCTTGATGGCAGCATCGGCAATGACTCGCTTTATGGCGGGGCCAATGATGACCTGCTTTATGGCGGTGACGGCGATGACGAGCTTAATGGCGGCACAGGCAATGACACTTTGTTCACCGGCAACGGCGATGACGTTGCTTATGGGGGTGATGGCAATGACAGCATTGTTGGTGGCAGCCACAGCTCTGGCTCGCAGGCGCTGTTTGGAGATGCGGGCGATGACACCATCACCGCAGGCGGCAGCACTCTGGTCTATGGTGGCACCGGCAATGATCTGATCACGGGGTCGGGCGATCTCGACCAATTGATTGGCGATGAGGGCAACGACACGCTGATTGGCGGCACCGGCCCTGACATGCTGGAAGGCGGCGATGATGCCGACCTCATCTGGGGCACCGCGGGCGACACGGTCTTTGGCGGCGAAGGCGGGTTGGACAACGACACGCTGATGTTGAACTATGCCGATGTGCAGTCGATCACCTATGGCGGCGGCAATAACGAGGCGGGCACGGTGACCTTCACCGCCGCATCGGGCGGTGGCACGCTGACCTTTAGTGAGATTGAGAATATCGCCTTCAACGGGCCAGTGGATGGCACGTTTGGCGATGATGTGATGTTTGCAGGCTACATCGACGCTCAGGGCGATCAGGTGGATGGCCTTGACGGGTTGAATGACACCGTCTTTGGCAATGGCGGCAATGACCAGATCTACGCGGGTGACGGGAATGATCTGGTCTATGGCGGCACCGGCAATGACGTGCTGGATGGCAACGCAGGCAATAACACGCTGTTTGGCGATGCCGGCGATGATATGGTGCAGGCCTATCAGGGCAATAACACCCTCTATGGTGGCACCGGAAACGATTATCTGGTTGTTGCCAAAGAGGCGGGCACTCAAGTCATTGAAGGTGGTGAAAACACCGGCGACAGCGATATGCTGTGGGTTATCAGCAATGACGGGGCCGGGGCCAATGTGACCTTCACCTCGGATGAGGGCGGCAACTTTAGCTTTGCTGATGGCACGGCGTCGGGGACCTTCTCGGAGATTGAGGGCGTTGCCGGAACCACCCGAGATGACGTGATCGACGCCTCTAATGCGACCACGGGCAAAGTGATCTGGGCCGAAGGCGGCAATGACTATGTGCTGGGCGGCGCTGGCGATGATGTGATCCATGGCCATGATGGCAACGATGACATCTTTGCCAATGGCGGCAATGACACAGTCTATGG
Organism: Tabrizicola sp.; assembly: GCA_965284335.1. Classification (GTDB taxonomy): domain Bacteria; phylum Pseudomonadota; class Alphaproteobacteria; order Rhodobacterales; family Rhodobacteraceae; genus Tabrizicola_A. Next base: position 954,087 of record OZ260076.1, read on the forward strand.
TGGCAATGATGCCGACCAGATCTATGGCGGCACGGGCGATGACCTGCTGATCGGCGACGTTGGCAATGACTACATGCAAGGCGATGCGGGCAACGATACGGTTTATGGTGGTATCGGGGATGATTTCCTGCGTGGCGATGCGGGCAATGACATTGTTGCAGGCGGTGTTGGCAATGACAGCGTCTATGGCGGCGAAGGCAATGACGTGGTCTTTGGCGCAGAGGACAATGATCAGGTCTTTGGCGGCTTTGGGGATGACACGGTCTATGGCGGTTCGGGCGACGATTCTGTCACCGGCTCCAGCGGAAATGACATCGTCTATGGCGATGCAGGCAATGACTATCTGCAAGGTTCTGACGGCAATGACACGCTTTACGGCGGCCTTGGGGCCGACACGATTTTGGGCGAAGAAGATGCCGACGTTATCTATGGCGGTGTTGGCGACTATGTCGATGGGTGCGAGGCCGTAACCACAGGCAGCGACAATGACACGCTGCATGTCTCAGATGTTGATTACATCGATTGGGATATTCTGAACCCCGAAAACGGTGTGGTTTATTTCAACGGCGGCGGTTCGCTTCAGTTTTACAATATCGAAAACGTCTATGTTGACGGGTCCCAAGTTTTCCCGCCGAACTTTATCGTGGAAGGCTCCGCAGGCGATGATCTGATCGACGCCAGCTATACGGGCGATCCGCAAGGCGACATGATCGATGCGGCCGACAATCTTGCCGGCAACAATGATGATCTTGTCTATGCAGGCAGCGGCAATGACACCGTGCTGGCCGGTGATGGCAATGACACGGTCGATGGTGGGACCGGCGATGACAGCATCAATGGCGGCCTTGGCAGTGACCTGATCTATGGCGGTGATGGCAATGACCGCCTTTTGGGCGAAAACGATGATGATTCCTTGCATGGCGGTGAGGGCGACGACTCCCTCTATGGCGGCGCAGGTGATGATTATCTCGACGGCGATGCAGGTAACGATGCTTTCGAAGGCTGGATCGGCAACGATACGATCGTCGGAGATGCCGGGTCTGACACCATGGACGGTGGCAGCGGCAATGACCAGCTTTATGGCGGTGATGATGCCGACCTCCTGATGGGCGGCGATGGCAATGACCTGCTTTATGGGGGCACGGGCGACGATACGCTCTGGTCGGGCGAGGGCAATGACACCCTGCACGGCGGCACCGGCAAAGATGGTATGATCGGCGAAGGTGGCGATGACAGGTTCGTGCTGGAAAACGGCTTTGGCAATGACAGCATCACCGGCTCGGAAACCGGTGAGACCAACGGTGATACGCTGGATGCAAGCAGCCTGACGGTGGATACTGTTCTGGACCTGTCGGCGGTGAATGCCGGGGATCCCGAAAGCGGCACATTGACTGCGGCCCCGGCCGCGGCACCTGCGGGCTATCACTATGTTCGCGTCTTTGAACCGAATGACCCAAGCGCGATCACCTCTTTCGGCGTCTATCCAAATGGCGCGATCGATTTCACCGACGGGACGTTCCACTATATTCTGGTGGCCGACGATGACAGCGTCTTGGACGACAGCCAAGGCGTTGGCGGTGGCGGCGGTAGCATTGATCTAACGCAAACATTTGCCGAGGATCTGGACGGGCTTGCAACGACCGGCAATGGCATCGGGTCGGCGGGGTTGGTGGAATACACCGATGCGGCTGGCAATGTGTTCCAAGTCGGTTGGCTGTCAAGCTTCTATGGTCCGAGCCCGACTGGTGTGCCGGCCAACACTTACCTGATTGTGTCTGACGCTGCGGGCGGCGAGCCGACCGGAACGGCGACGGTCAGCGGTTCCAACAATGGCAACGCAAGCTTTGCCTATAGCAGCTTTAACGAGCCAAGCGATGTTGCGACCTTCCAGCAGATCGAGAATATCCTTCTCGGCTCGGGCAATGACAGCGTCATCGGCTCTGCGGGCAATGACAATGTTTCAACCGGGGCTGGCGCGGACACTGTAGATGGCGGCGCGGGCGATGATCGCTTTGATCTGGGCAGCGATGGCGTTGCCGATCTGGTTGTTTTCGCGGATGGCGATGGCAATGACACGCTGTCTGGTTTTGACGCTCCGATTGATAATGGCGATGGCACCTTTACCGGGGTCGACAGTCTGGATCTCTCGGGCCTGACCGATGCCAACGGCGCGCCGGTCAACACGGACGATGTCACCGTCAGCGACGATGGCACCGGCAACGCGGTGCTGACCTTCCCGAACGGCGAGACGATCACCTTGGTTGGGGTTTCCCCCGCCACGGCCAACAACCCGGTCTGGCTGGAGGCTCTGGGCATCCCGGTGCCGGATTACATCGTCGAGGGCACGGCAGGCGACGATCTGATCGACGTCAGCTATACGGGCGATCCGCAAGGCGACATGGTCGATGCGGCCGACAACGCGGCGGGCACCAATGATGATGTGATCAACGCGGGCACTGGCAACGACACGGTCTTTGCGGGTCTGGGAGACGACACCGTAAACGGTGGCGGCGGCAGCGATCTGCTCTACGGTGAAGCCGGTAATGACCAGCTGTTTGGTGGGTCAGGCACCGGCTCTGACACCATTTACGGTGGCGACGGTGATGACACGATCACCGACTATCTTGGCAACGACGTTATCTATGCTGGCGCTGGCAATGACCTTGCCTATGGCGGCGCCGACAATGACGAAATCCATGGCGACGAGGGCAACGACGACCTGCGCGGTTCGACCGGGAATGACACGCTTTATGGCGGAACGGGCAATGACAGCCTGTTTGGTGGCTCGGGCGAAGACCATTTGTATGGCGGCGACGGTGACGACCAGCTTCATACCGGGCCTGGGAATGACACCGTATTTGCTGGCATGGGCAGCGATACGATCATTCTAAGCACCGGCCATGGCACGAACGTATTTGTCGGCGGCGAAGATTTGGATGGCACCGACGTAGATGTCATCGACGCCACACTTCTGCTGGACGACACAAGCGTCACCTTCACCGGCAACGAGGCTGGGACGATTGCATCTGGCACGGACGGTGCGACCTTCTCAGAGATCGAGGAGATTCGCACCGGCGCGGGCAATGACACGGTTGACGCCTCGGTCACAACCTCGGGCGTTGCACTCAACACCGGCGCGGGCAATGACAGCATCCTTGGCGGGTCGGGCGATGATACGATCACCGCAGACACTGGAACTGACATTGTTGAAGGCGGCGCGGGCGATGACCTGATCAACCTTGGCAATGATGCCGAGGCCGATGTGATCGTCTTTGCCGATGGCGATGGCAATGACACGCTGTCTGGTTTTGACATCCCGCTTGATAATGGGGATGGCACCTTTACCGGGGTGGATCAGCTGGATGTCTCGGGTCTGACCGATGCGCTGGGCAATCCGGTTAACGTTGACGATGTCACGGTTGGCGATGATGGGTTCGGCAATGCGGTTCTGACCTTCCCCAATGGCGAAAGCCTGACGCTGACGGGAGTTGCGCCTTCGCAGCTTGGTAGCCCCGAGATTTTGATTGCCATGGGCATCCCGGTGGCGCCGAACCTGATTGTCGACGGCACCTCGGGTGCGGATTCGATGTCATCGGGCTATACCGACAGCCAAGGCGATCAGGTGGATGGCACCGATGGCGACAATGACACGATCTATGGCTACGGCGGTGATGACACCATTCAGGCCGGGGCGGGGGATGACCTTGTTTACGGTGGTGACGGCATTGACCAGATCGAAGGCGGTGTTGGCAATGATGCGCTTTATGGGGATGCGGGTGCGGATTCGCTTTATGGCGGCGCTGGCAATGACCTGCTGAACGGCGGGGCGGATGATGACAACCTGAGCGGCGGCAGCGGCGATGACCTGCTGCTGGGCGGCGATGGCAATGACGCGCTGTGGGGCGATGAGGGCAACGACCGGCTGGATGGCGGCGCGGGCGATGACATTCTGGCCGGTGGCGACAACGACGATACGCTGAGCGGCGGCACCGGCAACGATCTTTTGGTGGGTGACGATGGCAATGACTGGCTGATCGGTGATGCAGGCGTTGACACGCTTTACGGTGGGCTTGGCAACGACAGCTTGGCGGGCGGGTCTGAAAATGACTGGCTGCTGGGCGAGGTCGGCAATGACACCCTGAACGGCGATGACGGCGATGACTATCTTTATGGTGGTCTTGGCAACGATATGCTCTTTGGCGGGGCGGGCAATGACATCGCCGCGGGCGACGAGGGCAACGACTATGTCGATGGAGGCTTTGGCGATGACAGCCTGACTGGCGACGCAGGCGATGACACAATCCTTGGCGGTATTGGCAACGATACGATCTATGGCGGCGATGGCGCTGATTGGCTGAACGGCGGCACCGACAACGATCAAGTCTACGGCGATGCGGGCAATGACACTTTGATCGGCAGCTCTGGCAATGATCTGCTGGACGGCGGTGATGATGCCGATCTGTTTGTCGTTGCGGTGGATGCCGGCAATACCACCGTGATTGGTGGCGAAGGTGGGACCGACAACGACACGCTGAACCTGTCCACCTCTACCAATGCCGTCAATGTGGTGTTCACTACCAATGAGGCGGGCACGGCTGATAATGGTGTGGGCGCCAGCGAAGTTGTCACCTTCTCTGAGATCGAAGCCCTTGTGCTGACCTCACAGAATGACACGCTGGATGCCAGCGCGACGACCTCGGGCGTGCAGGTGGATGCCGGTGGCGGCAATGACAGCCTGATCGGTGGCGCGGGAGCGGACACGCTTTTGGGTGGCGATGGCCGCGACACCTTTGTTGCGGGCCTCGGCGATGTGGTTGACGGTGGCGAAGGCGGCGATGACTTTGACGTGCTGGACCTGACCGCCTTTGGTCATTCGGGCACGAATATCATCTATGACCCGGTGAACCCCGAAAACGGTGTGGTCGAATTCTTGGATGGCACGGGCGCCGTTGTCGGCACCATGACCTTCTCGAACATTGAAAGCGTGGTGGCCTGTTTCACCCCCGGCTCGATGGTCTTGACCGACCTTGGCGAAGTGGCTGTGGAACATCTGCAACCCGGTGATCGGGTGCTGACACGCGACAACGGCTATCAGCCGATCCGTTGGGCGGGGCGCCGTGATCTGACCGAGGCAGAACTTTTGGTCGAACCGCGGTTCAATCCGGTGTTCATCGCCAAAGGCGCTTTGGGCAACAATCTGCCCGAGCGCGATATGATGGTCAGCCCGCAGCACCGCATGTTGATGACCGGGCCAAGGGCAGAGCTGTTGTTTGGCGAGAATGAGGTTTTGGTCGCGGCCAAGCATCTTGTCGGCATGCCGGGGGTGGAACAGCGGCTGTCCAAATCGGTCAGCTATATCCACATACTCTTTGATCAGCACGAGATCGTGCGGGCCGATGGGGCATGGTCGGAAAGCTTCCAGCCCGGTGCCCAAACGCTCGAAGGGATCGGCGAAGATCAGCGCGCCGAGATCCTTGCCCTCTTCCCCGAGCTGGCCGAGGGGGCCGAGTTTGCCGCTGCACGGCTGAGCTTGAAGGCAAAGGAGGCCCGCGTTCTGATCGCCGCTTGAGGCCTGAGCCGTGCCGCCCCTTGCGATCTAAAGCGGCGGGGGGCTGAATATCGCTCTGATTGGTTCGTTGCCGGAAACAAACCCCGGCAGCGCCCCATTTGTTGCACGAAGTGTGGGTATTTCCAGTTGTAATAAAACTGGAGATACCTCTTCGTGGCCTTTGCATTGGCATATCGTGGCAAGACTATGGCAAGCCTCTGGGCGGCCGCAGTCGTTTTGCCCCTGCATTCGGGCGGGGGCTAAGCCATGGCGACGTTGATTTCCGGTCTTGGCGGCACGGCGGGTTACGGCGAAAACACGTTTTCGACGGCAACCGGCCGCACCGGAAACTTGGATGACGGGTCGATCAGCGTCAACCTGACATCGGTCTTTGGTGCCACGGGCATCAATATGTATGGCACCGCCTATACATCGGTGTTCATCAACACGAATGGGCTTTTGACCTTTGGCAGCGCTGAGCCAGCCTATAGCTCTGCCGCGCTGACGACATTGGGCCAGCCCTCGATCGCGCCGTTTTGGACCGATATCGACATCAACAAAGGCGGGCAGATCTATTGGGATCTTGACCCATCGACCGGCCGTTTCATCGTCACTTGGCTGAACGTCGCCCCCTATAGCGGGTCGGGCACCAATTCCTTTCAGGTGGTGCTGACCAACCTTGGTGGCGGTGATGTCAACGTTGAATTCATTTATGGCTCGATTGGCTTTGTAAACGGTGGCTTTGGCAATGCTACGGTTGGTATTTCCAACGGAACTAGCACCCAGACCCTTGCGGAAGGGTCTGGCGACGCCACGTTCTTGGCCAGCTACGCCAGCAATGATTTCGATACGCAAGACCCGGCGGGTGTCTGGTCGGTGTCCTATGAGGGCGGGCAGCCCTTTCTGGGCGATGGGGTGGTTGAGGGCACCGCAGGCAGTGATCTGATTGATCTCAACTACACCGGCGATCCTGAAGGCGACCGGATCGACCGGCTGGATGGCATGGGATTTTCCGGCACCACAGGGGATGCCGATTTTGTTATGGCCGGTGCGGGCAATGACACGGTCATCTCGGGCCTTGGCAATGACATTGTCTATGGCGGGTCAGGCAATGACCGGATCGAGACCGGGCAGGGCAATGACTGGGCCGATGGCGGCACCGAAGCGGACAGCATCGACGGTGGGTCGGGCAACGACAGCCTTTATGGCGGGGCGGGCAATGATACGCTCTTTGGCGGGGCCGACAGCAGTGCTATTACCTATACCCCAAGCTATACCGAGATCACCACAGCCACACAGGCGGTGACGGGCAGTTCGGGGCGGCCAAATTTCTCGGTCCGCTCGATCTCGAATGAGACCCTGACCTTTGGATCGAATGGCACAGTGACCGGGTTTTACCTTGGTGACGGCAACTCGGTTGAAACCCACACACATACGGCCTCGGGCCAGATTTCAGGCGGACAAATTCTGTTCAACGGCGTCTCGGGGTCCGAGACGCTGACCATCTCGATTGATGGTGTCACGCTGAATCTGAACACCGCGATTGCCAATGGCACCGTGACGTTCAACGGTGCCAGCACATATCAGATCAATGGATCTGGTCAGATCGTACGGATCGGTTCGGGTGGCAGCACCACGACCGTGGGCAGCTTGACCATCAACGTGCCCTACAGCTCGATTTCGCTGGCAGGCACGGGCACCACGTCAAGCCCCGGCTTGTGGTATGAATACTATGTCAATACCCAGCCGAACAACGTGGCGGCGGCCTCGGGCGGCAATGATCTGCTTTACGGCGGCGATGGCGATGATTTTGTCTACGGCGGCTCGGGCGACGATACGGTCTTTGGCGATGGCGGCAATGACTATGTCTCGGGTGGGTCTGGCAACGATTGGGTCTATGGCGGCGCGGGCAATGACACGCTGTTGTCGGGCGGCGGCAATGATGTGCTGTGGGGCGATGCGGGCGACGACACGCTCTATGATGATGCTGGCAACGGCACCCTTTATGGCGGCAGCGGGATTGATCTGGTCTTTGGCTATGGCGGCGATGATCTGATCTATGGCGGCGATGACCGTGACAACCTGTTTGGCGGCACCGGCAATGATGTGCTGTATGGCGATGCTGGCAATGACACTTTGCAGGGCGAAGATGGCAATGACCTGCTTTTTGGTGGCGGCGAGAACGACCTTCTGTCGGGCGGGCTGGGCTTTGATACGCTCTATGGCGGCACGGGCGATGATGTGCTGTTCGGTGACGCGGGCCTCGACAGCCTATTTGGCGATGAGGGCAATGACACGCTGAATGGCGGCGATGGTGCTGACACGCTTTTTGGTGGCCTTGGCAACGATGTCTTGTTTGGAGATGCGGATGCCGACAGCCTTTCGGGGGGCGACGGCAACGATTTTCTTTACGGCGGCACCGGCAATGACACGCTCTTTGGCGACGCGGGCCATGACTTTTTGTCGGGTGGCGCGGGTGATGACAGCATCGACGGCGGCAGTGGCAACGACACCATCCTTGGCGATCTGGGCAATGATACGATTGCAGCCGGGCAGGGGATGGACTGGGTCGATTATTCGGCCTCGACCGCCGGGGTCACGATTGACCTTGCCGCAGGCACCGCCTCGGGCGGGTTTGCGACCGGGGATGTGTTGTCGGGGGTGGATGCGCTTATCGGCTCGGCCTATGACGATGTGCTTTACGGCTATGACGGGTTTTCAACCAGCCCGACGGACCCTTTCACCAATATCTTTTATGGCAATGCGGGCAATGACTTGCTGGATGGCCGCGGGGGCGATGACAGCCTTTATGGTGGCGCTGACAATGACACGATCTATGGCGGGGCCGGGGCCGATCTGATTGATGGCGGCTCGGGCGATGATTTGCTGTTTGGCGGGGCCGGGGCGGATACCATTGATGGCGGCATCGGCAATGACACCATCGTTATTGGTGCGGGGAGTGACGGTTTCGGCGATATTGTTGCCGGGGGCGAGAATGCCGGGGATTTCGACGTTCTCGACCTGACCGCTTGGGGCTGGGCGCTGACCAATGTGATCTATGACCCGCTGAACCCCGAAAACGGCACGGTCGAGTTTTTGGATGGCTCTGGCGCGGTCATCGGCACGATGAGCTTTACCGGGATCGAGCAAGTCGTGCCGTGCTTTACCCCCGGCACGCTGATTTCCACCGAGCGGGGCGAAGTGGCGGTGGAAGATTTGCGCGCCGGTGATCGGGTGATGACGCGCGATCACGGGATGCACCCGCTGCGCTGGGTGGGGTCAAAGACCTTGTCGATTGCAGATTTGATCGTGAACCCGGCGCTCTGCCCGGTCGAGATTGCAGCCGGGGCCTTAGGTCATGGCCTGCCGGAACGCGCCATGACCGTCTCGCCCCAGCACCGCATGTTGCTCGAAGGCGCGCGCGCTGAAATGCTGTTTGGCGAGGCCGAGGTTTTGGTCGCGGCAACCCATCTGACCGCGCTGCCGGGCGTGGCGCCAAAGCTCACCCCAGGCGTGCGCTATATCCATGTGATGTTTGACCGCCACGAGATCATTTGCGCCAATGGGTCTTGGACCGAAAGCTTTCAGCCTGCGATGCGGATGCTGGACGCGATGGAGCCTGCCCAAGCCGCCGAAGTGGCAGCTCTGTTTCCCGAAGTGCTGACGGCTGAGTTTGATTTCCCCGCCGCGCGCCTGACGCTGAAATCACATGAGGCGCGGGTTTTGTTGCGCGCCTAAGTTGCTGGGCGCGCGGCGTGCCAACGCGCCCAATCCTCGGGTGTATCAAGATCCGTGGTGGCATGGGTGCCGGGCAGCATGACAGGCCGCAGCCGGGCTGCGTGCTTGGCCAGAATGTGGCGCGCGCCCTGATCACCCGACAGCGCCAAGAGTTCAGAGCGCAGATCAGGTGGAAAGCCCACAGGATGGCCCGGCGTGCCATCTTGGGCCATACCACGCGGGATGGCCTGCGGATCCTCGGCCCAGACCGCAAGGCAGCTTTGCAGATCTTCGGTGGTCAAGTCGGGCAGATCAGCGAGCAGCAAAAGCACTGGGGCCTGTGGTTGCAGATCGGCAAGGCTCGCAACCAAGCTGGCCGCCATGCCAGCGCCGGGGTTCGGGACGGTGACGCGGGCAAGGGAAAGCCCTTGGACTGCCGCCAGACGATCGGGCCGGTCCGGGGGAAGGGCGAGGGTAACACGAAGCCCGGTTGCAAGGGCTCTGAGTGCGCAGCGCCGGAGCAGTGGAAGCCCATCGACCAGCTCCAAAAGCTTATCACCCCCCCGCATGCGGGAGGAGGAACCAGCGGCGAGGATCAGAATTTCTGGTGCCATGGCCGCTATGATGCCATGAAAAAGGGGGCTGTCTGCCCCCCTGGCCGTCTTTGCCGGGGCAAAGACGGCCACCCCCGAGGATATTTGGGCCACATTGAAGGCCAAAGGGGGTAAGATCGTGGATCAGGCCCGCATGCGACCGCCGTCGTCCCAAAGCGGGGCCAAGTGAACAGTGGCGCGGCGGCGTTCGCCCAAGATTTCGATCTCGCATTCCAGACCGTCTTTGACCTGATCTGCGGGCAGGAAGCCTTGGGCCACGGATTTGCCGGTCCAATGGCTGTAGCCGCCCGAGGTGCAGAAGCCGACGACCGCGCTATTCAGCCAGATCGGCTCCCAAGCGCAGACGTCCGAGTCCTTGGCATCGACCACGAAGGAAACAAGCTTGCGCTTGGGGCCTGCGGCTTTTTCGGCGGTGGCGGCGGCTTTGCCGATCCAGTCGGCCTCTTTGTTCCAGCGGATGAAACGGTCAAGCCCGGTTTCACAGGGCGTGTAGTCGGGCGAGAACTCGCGGCCCCAGGAGCCGAACCATTTGTCCAGACGCAAGGACATCATGGCGCGCATGCCGAAGGGGCGCAGGCCAAGGTCTTTGCCATGGGCGTTGAGCGTATCCCACAGATGGCGAACAGAGTGGACATCGCAGAAAATCTCATAGCCCAGATCGGCGGTGTAGGAGACACGCTGAATGATGCAATTGGCCATGCCCACGGTCATGCGCTTGACGTCCATGAACTTGAACGCCTCGGGTGAGACATCCGAGCGCGTGCAGCGTGCCAAAAGCTCGCGCGCTTTCGGCCCGGCGATGGTAAAGCCCGAGCGGGCGTCAGAGATATTTTCGACCTGCACGCCGTCCATCGGGTTCATCTCGAACCAGCGCTGGTGCCAGCCTTGCGCGCCATAGCTGGCGGTCAGTTGGAATTCGGTTTCGCTGAGGCAAGAGACGGTGAAGTCACCGATGATCTTGCCCGAATGCGCCAGCATCGGGGTCAGCGACAGGCGGCCCGGTTTCGGGATGGCGCCGGCCATGATGCGGTCAAGCCAAGCGCGAGCATTGGGGCCTTTGACCAGATATTTGCCGAAGTTTTGCAGCTCGTTGATGCCGACACCTTCGCGCACCGCCATGACCTCTTGGCGCGTTGCTTCCCAAGCGTTGGAGCGGCGGAAGGTGGGTTCTTCATAGCGCGGCTCGCCGGGCAGGGCGTGGTAATTCACCACCTCAAGCCCGTATTGCTGGCCCCAAACGGCGTTCATACCGTCAAACACCTCATACATGGGCGTGGTGCGGAAGGGGCGGGCGGCGGGGCGTTCCTCATTCGGGTAGCTGACCGAAAAGCGCATTTGGTAGTTTTCGATCACCTTCGGCACGGTATAGCCGGGCGTTGTCCAAGTGCCAAAGCGCGAGACGTCAAAGCCGCGCGGATCGCGTTCCACCTCGCCGTGGATCATCCATTGCGCCAGCGCCAGCCCCATGCCGCCGCCTTGGCTGAAGCCCGCCATAACGGCGCAGGCCGACCAGTAGTTGCGCAGGCCCTGCACCGGGCCGATCAGCGGGTTGCCGTCGGGGGCAAAGGTGAAAGGCCCGTGGATCACGCGCTTGACGCCCGAGCGTTCCAGCACCGGGAAGCGGCGATAGGCGAAATTGACCGAGTCTTCGATCTTGTCGAATTGCTCGTTCAAAAGCTCATGCCCGAAATCCCACGGGGTGCCGTCAACCGACCATGGCTCACAAGGTTTTTCGTAAAAGCCGATGCACAGGCCACGGCCCTCTTGGCGCAAATAGCTTTCGCCACCGGGGTCCATCACATGCGGAAATTCATTGCCCGATTTCAGGATGTCCATGATCTCGGGGATGTCGTCGGTCACCAGATACTGGTGCGCCATGGGCAAAAGCGGCAGGTAAACCCCTGCCATCGCGCCGATTTCGCGCGCCCAGAGGCCGCCTGCGTTGACCAGATGCTCACAAGTGACGGTGCCTTTTTCGGTCACCACATCCCAGCCGCCATCGGCGCGCTGGTTGGTTTCAAGAACCCGGTTATGGAGCACAATCTCGGCCCCGCCCATACGCGCGGCCTTGGCATAGGCATAGGTCGTGCCCGAGGGGTCAAGGTGGCCATCCAAAGGATCGTAAAGCGCGCCGACGATGCCTTCGAGGTTCACAAGGCCATGGGTGAATTTCTTGATCTCTTCCGGCCCCAAAATCTCGGTATCCAGCCCCATATAGCGGTGCTTGGCGCGTTCGGCCTTCAACTGCTCAAACCGCGCCTGATTGTCGGCCAGCGTGATGCCGCCCACATGGTGCAGCCCGCAGGACATGCCGGTGATCTCTTCCAGCTCTTTGTATAGCCGGATGGTATAGCCTTGCAGGGCGGCCATGTTGGTGTCGCCGTTCAGCGTGTGGAAGCCCCCCGCCGCGTGCCAGGTAGAGCCTGATGTCAACTCTGACCGTTCGATCAGCATGACATCAGACCAGCCGAGTTTGGTCAGGTGATACAGCACCGAACAGCCGACTACACCGCCGCCGATCACCACCACGCGGGCATGGGTTTTCATGTGGGAGAACTCCGTTGATCTGAATTTTCCGCACAATGGCGCTGAGTGGCCAAGGCTTCATGTGGTTTTGCGACAAATAATGTCGCATATCGCAAGGCGCCCTTTGCAAAGGAAAAGGGCCGGGGAGGAGCCCGGCCCTTTGGTGTATTGCGCAGTCCGGCGCTTACTTTTCCGGGATCAAACCGCGGGGCGCAAAGCGCAAGACCAACAAAAGCACAATGCCAAGCGTCACAAGTCGCATATGCTGGGCGCTGTCGATCAGGTGGGTTTTCAGATCTCCCGGCGGCAGCCAAGCGGTCACATAGCCCATGAGGTTCGGGCCAAGATATTCCACCGCGAGCCAAAGCCAGCCCAAAAGAAGCCCGCCCAGAACCGCGCCCCAGTTGTTGCCCGACCCGCCGACGATCACCATCACCCAGATCAGGAAGGTAAAGCGCAGAGGCGAATAGACGCCCGGCACCAACTGCCCCTCCATCGAGGTGAGCATCGCACCGGCCAATCCCACCACAGCCGAGCCGATGATGAAGATCTGCAAATGGCGCTTTGTCACGTTCTTGCCCATGGCGGAGGCGGCCACTTCATTGTCACGAATGGCGCGCATCATGCGGCCCCAAGGGCTGTTCAGCGCGCGTTCCGACAGCCAGATCAGCGCCAAAAGCACCGCGCCGAACATGGCGAGATAGAGAAGTTTCACCAAAATGGTGGAAGAGGTGATCGGGCTCCAGCCCCAGCTGGTGACGAATTCCACATAGGCGGGATTGGCCTGTAGCTCCACCTCGTAAGGCACGGGCCATGGGCGGGGCAGGTCGATGATGTTCTTGACCCCGCGCGCCAGCCAGTCTTCGGATTTGATGACGACGACGATAATCTCGGCAATCCCCAGCGTGGCGATGGCCAGATAGTCTGACCGCAGGCGCAAGGCGACCTTACCGATGGCCCAAGCCGCCACACCTGCGAAAAACGCCCCCACCGGCCAAGCCACAAGCGACGGCAGGCCAAAACCGCCGATATTGCCATAGGTGGCCGGGTTGAACGCCTCAACCGCCGCGACGCCACGGTCAAACACCGAGCGATAGAGGAAAAAGCCGCCGATCAACACCGCTGCCACCGCAAAACCGCGCGCGCGGCCCGGTTTCATGGCACGGTAAAGCAGCGTTGCGGCCACGATCACGCCCACACCGATGGCCAGACCGCCCAAAGTCATCCAGCCGCCTGCGGCAAAGGCCTCGGGCACCGGGCGGGCCGAGACCAGAACCACGGCAAGCCCGCCCAAGGCGACAGAGCCGACGATGCCGGTGGAGAAGAGGCCGGCATAGCCCCATTGCATATTCACCCCCAAGGCCATGATGGCCGAGAGGATCCCGATGTTCAGGATCTGCAAGGAAAGGTTCCAGCTTTGAAACACCCCGGTCAGGATGAACAACAGCGCCACACCGGCGAAAAGACCAAGATTGCGTTGTGTCTGGGTCATGTCATTTCCCCTTGAAAATGCCGGTGGGCATGAAGATCAGCACGATGATCAGGATGGCAAAGCTGACGGCCGATTTGTAATCGGTGGTCAAAAGCTGCATCAGCCCATCGGGTGCCATGCTGTCGGGCAGGACGTAGGTCGCGACCTTTTTCCAAGCATAGGTCATCACCACTTCGGACAGGGCCACAATATAGCCCCCCGCAATCGCGCCCAAGGGGCTGCCCAGACCGCCCACCACGGCTGCGGCAAAGACCGGCAGCAAGAGTTGGAAATAGACGAAGGGGCGGAAGGACTTGTCCAAACCGTAAAGCGTGCCAGCGATCACGGCCAGCGCGGCGGCGATGATCCAAGTCACCTGCACCACGCGGTCGGGGTTGATACCCGACAACAGCGCCAGATCCTCGTTGTCGGAAAAGGCGCGCATGGATTTGCCGGTGCGGGTCTTTTGCAAGAACCAAAAGAGCGCGGCCACGCAGATCACGGCGACCACCACAGTCACCGCTACGGTGGTCTTGATGACCAAAGGTTCGGCAAGGCCGGTCATTTCCTTGAAGGTTTGCGCGCTAAGGACGAACCGCTCGCCATCGACAAAGTTGCGCTCTTGCACCCCGATGATCAGGCGCACCAGCCCGTTCATCACAAACATGACACCAGCCGAGACGATCACCAGAATGATGGGGGCCGCCTTTTGAGTACGGTAGAATTTATAGATGCCGCGGTCCGTGGCCAGAACCAGCGCCGAGGTCACCGCAATGCCGAAGGGCAGGGCCAAAAGGGCGGTGGGCAGCGGGCCAAAGGTGATCCCCCAGCTTTGGAAGAGCCATGTGAACATGATCACAATCGCCGTGCCAAAGGCCATGGTGTCGCCATGGGCAAAGTTGGAAAAGCGCAGGACGCCGAAAATCAGCGTCACACCCAGCGCCCCAAGCGCGAGTTGGCTGCCATAGGCCAAACCGGGAATGAAAACAAAGTTCAGGAAGGCCACGATGGCGTTCAGAAAATCCATGGCTCAGCCCCCCAAGAAGGAACGACGGACTTCCGGATCGGCCAAAAGGGCCTGTCCGGTGTCGGTGAAGCGGTTGGCGCCCTGCACAAGAACATAGCCTTTGTGCGCAATATCAAGCGCTTGGCGGGCGTTTTGTTCCACCATCAGAATGGAAATCCCGGTGCGGGCGATCTCGATGATCCGGTCGAAAAGTTCGTCCATCACGATGGGCGACACGCCTGCGGTAGGTTCGTCCAGCAAAAGCACCGAAGGTCTGGTCATCAGCGCCCGGCCCACAGCGACTTGCTGGCGCTGACCGCCTGACAACTCGCCCGCCGCCTGATTGCGCTTTTGGTGCAGAATGGGGAAGAGGCCATAGACCTGATCCATGGTTTCCTTGATGCCGCCTTCGTCGTCGCGGATGAAGGCACCCATCTCAAGGTTTTCTTCCACCGTCATGCCGGTGAAAATGTTGTGGGTTTGGGGGACAAAGCCCATGCCCTTGCGCACCCGCGCCTGCGGGCTGAGCTTGGTAATATCCTCGCCTTGTAGCAAAACCCGGCCACCGCGCAGGTTCAGCATGCCAAAGGTGGCCTTCATGGCGGTCGATTTGCCCGCACCATTCGGGCCGACGATGACGGCAATTTCGCCTTTGTTCACAGCAATCGTACAGTTGTGCAAAATATCGACCGCGCCATAACCGCCGGTCATATTCTCGCCAATCAGGAAGGGCGTATCAGCCATTCGTGGCCTCCTTGACCTTGTTCTTGAGCCCCGTGCCCAGATAGGCCTCGATCACCCGTTCGTCGTTCTTCACCTGATCCACCGTGCCTTGGGCCAAAACCTTGCCCTCGGCCATGCAGATCACCGGGCCGCAGATGCGACCGATGAAATCCATGTCATGTTCGATGACACAGAAGGTATAGCCGCGCTCTTGGTTCAGCCGCACAATGGCATCGCCGATGGTGTTCAGAAGGGTGCGGTTCACGCCTGCGCCCACCTCGTCCAGAAACACGATCTTGGCATCCACCATCATGGTGCGGCCCAATTCCAAAAGCTTTTTCTGGCCGCCCGAGATGTTCGACGCCTTTTGGTCGGCCAGATGCGAGATCGTCAGAAATTCCAGCACCTCATCGGCCTTGTCGCGCAGCCGCTTTTCTTCGGCAGCCACAGCACCCCGGCGGAAACAGGCGTTCCACAGGCTTTCGCCCGACTGGTTGGCCGGCACCATCATCAGGTTTTCGCGCACGGTCATCGAGCCAAATTCATGCGCGATCTGGAAGGTGCGCAAGACGCCTTTGGCGAACAATTCATGGGGGGGCAGGCCAGTGATGTCCTCGCCCAACATGGTGACCTTGCCGCTGGTGGGCGGCAGACGCCCGGCGATCACATTGAAAAGTGTGGTCTTTCCTGCGCCATTTGGCCCGATCAGCCCGGTGATTGACCCGGTTTCGATCTTTAAGGACGCCCCGTCCACGGCGTGAAAGCCGCCGAAGTGCCGATGAAGGTTGTCAACAACGATCATGTTTTCCCCTTTAGAAGCGACGCTCTTATGACGCGATCCCGCGCCCGAGGCCTTTTCTTTATGGCAGCGGCCCGAGGTATGAACCCCGGGCCGCGCGATGTGTCAAAGATAGGTCAGATCAACGGAAGGTCACGGTTTCGTAGACGCCGCCCTTGATTTCGAACTGCTTGTAACGGCCAGCGGATTCGCCGGGTCCGATCAAGGTCACACCCGAGGCACCATCATAGTCGATGGCGGTGCCAGCGGCGATCAGCTCAAGTGCCTTGGCCAATTCGCCGGGCATGATCTTGACGCCCGAACCGTCAGCCGGACCGTTGGCAATCTCAAGGATCTTGCCAGCATAGACCTTGCTGTCGGTCGAACCTGCTGCGTGCATGGCCAGCATGATGAGCGCCGCGGCGTCATAGCTTTCCATGGTATAGGGCGAGGTGGCGTCGAACGGGGTGGCGTTTGCCTTGCCCATTTCGGTCAGGATGGCAGCGCCGGGGCTGTCAGACTGTGCGACCTGGCCGTAAGAGCCGTCCAAAGCCGGGCCGATGGCTGCGGGCAGGCTGTCGCCCACCATACCGCCGGGCAGACCGAACTGCGAGAACGCACCCGAATCGAGCGAGGCTTGGATAATGCCCTTACCGCCCTGATCAAGATAGCCTGCAACGACCAGAAGGTCGCCACCAGCCGCCGCCAAGGACGCAACTTCGGCCGAATAGTCAGCCTTGCCGTCTTCGTGCGGGATATTGATGGTCACGGTGCCGCCCTGAGCTTGGAAGCCAGCCGCAATCGCTTCGGCCAGACCCTTGCCGTAGTCCGAGTTGGAATAGGTCATCGCGATCGAGGTGACGCCCTTTTCCTTCAGGATTTCGCCCATAACTTCGCCTTCGCGCGCGTCGGAAGGCGCGGTGCGGAAGAACAGGCCGTCATCTTCGGCGGTGGTCAGTGCAGGCGAGGTGGCCGAGGGCGACACCATCACGATGCCGTTCGGACGGGCCACGTTTTGCAGCACAGCACCGGTCACACCCGAGCAGTCTGCCCCGATGATGCCCTTCACGCCTTCGGCGGTGACCATACGTTCCGCGGCCGAGGTGGCAGCCGCCGAATCGACGCAGGTCGAATCGCCGCGCACTGAGACGAAGTTATAGGCCGATTTGCCCGAAGCATTCACTTCGGCCATCGCCGTTTCGGCCGCCGCCGCCATATGGCTGGTCAGCGATTCGATTGGGCCGGTAAAGCCGATAAGCACGCCAAGTTTCACATCTTCAGCCGCGGCAGCGCCGGTTAGTGCCAGCGTTGCAGCCGAAGCCATAAGCAGTTTTTTCATTGGTCTCTCCCATGTTGGATCGCAATCCTGACGCCAAACTAGAGAGTGGCCGCGAAAAAGGAAAGCCCCCTAATGTCGACATGATGTGTGCAAGACGTTGCGGGTTAAGCCATTGTTCCTACCCCGAGCGGGCAGGCTTTGGTTGACACAGCATCACCCCCAAATAGCCGAGGTGCAGGCAGGAAACGTGAGCTTAGACCAGCCAGCTTCGCGCAAACTCTGGCTAGATCGACAGCCGACCGACCATCGCTGCGGGTGCCATGCCTTGGGTGCCGCGTTCGCGATAGGGGGTGGTGTTGTAATGGCTGCGATAGCATTTTGAAAAATGCGACGGGCTGGCAAAGCCGCAGGCCAAGGCCACGTTGATCACGCTCATATCCGTTTGCATCAACAGGTTACGCGCCTTTTGCAGTCGCAATTCCATGTAATAGCGCTTTGGGCTGCGGTTCAGATAGCGGCGGAACAGCCGTTCCAGCTGGCGGGTGGACATGCCCACCTCTTCGGCCAGATCGGCGGGGCTCATCGGGTCTTCGATATTGCCTTCCATCATCTGGATGACTTGGCTCAGTTTCGGATGCCGAACGCCGATCCGCGTCGGGATCGAAAGACGTTGGGTGTCCTGATCGGTGCGGATGGCGGAATAGATCAACTGATCGGCGACGGTATTGGCCAGATCTTCGCCCTGATCGGCCGCAATAACCTTGAGCATAAGGTCGATCGACGAGGTGCCCCCTGCGGTTGACCAGCGGTTGCCATCCATCACAAAGACCGACTTCGTCAGTTTGACCTGTTCGAATTCTTCCAAAAAGCCGTCCTGATTCTCCCAATGGATGGTGGCTTTCTTGCCCTCCAGAAGCCCGGCCTTGGCTACGGTATAGGCCCCGGTGCACAACCCCCCAACGGTGACCCCACGCCGGGCCTCGCGGCGCAGCCAGTTCAGCACGCTTTTGGTCGAGGCGCGTTGCACGTCAATGCCGCCGCAGACCAACAAAATATCATCGCGGTCAATCTCTTCCAGCCCGATATCCAGTTTGAACGAGGCCCCGTTCGAGCAGCTGACCATATCGCCTTCGCCGGCCAGAACCCAATGATACAGATCCTGCCCAGACACCCGATTGGCGATGCGCAAAGGCTCGATCGCGCCTGCAAAAGACAGCATGGTAAAGCGTTCAAGCAGGAGGAATACGAAACGCTTGGGCGTGGCCGTCTTGGTGACCGAGGTTGCCTTGCGCTGGGGGCTGGACATCTTGCGACCTATTCATGTCGGTTTCGGCGGAGGGAAACAGGAAATTCACCGCTCCGCAAGGCCATTCCGCCACAAAACGCGCCCTTTCCGCCTTTGCATCCGCCGCAATTTTCCTTATACCGCGCGGCGATATCGCTAACGAAAGGGCAGGGCCATGACCAAGGGCTGGAAAAAATCCGACTGGCGCGCAAAACCGCGTATCCAGATGCCGGACTATCCTGATGCCGCGGCACTGGCTGCGGTTGAGGCTCAATTGGCCAAATACCCGCCATTGGTGTTTGCTGGCGAGGCGCGGCGGCTGAAAAAGCAGTTGGCACAGGCGGCTGAGGGCAAGGCGTTCTTGCTGCAAGGCGGTGACTGCGCCGAAAGCTTTGCCGAATTCAGCGCCGATAACATCCGCGACACGTTCCGTGTGATGCTGCAAATGGCGGTGGTCTTGACCTATGGCGCCAAGGTGCCGGTAATCAAGGTGGGCCGGATGGCCGGCCAGTTTGCCAAGCCGCGCTCTGCGCCGACCGAGGTGATCGGCGGCGTCGAATACCCGTCCTACCGCGGCGACATCATCAACGGGTTCGAGGCCACCCAGGAGGCCCGCATTCCCGATCCCAACCGGATGTTGCAAGCCTATACTCAGGCTGCAGCCTCGCTGAACCTGTTGCGCGCCTTTTCGACGGGCGGCTTTGCCGACATTCACCG